>JAFRPG010000040.1 GCA_017429265.1 Clostridia bacterium
TGTCGGGTAGGGCTGAGAGCAAAGCCTGGCATTCCAACAAAAACCTGACAATTCCCCAAGAATTATTTAACGGGACGGCCCCGAAGGAGTCCAGAGGGCGATCGGAAAGCCCTCTGGTGCGCCCGCAGGCGCATTCCCTCACCAACGGAATTTCCCTAACTAAACGGGAAGAACTGTTTTCCTATGGCTTTTTTCCGGCCGGTAGGGTATAATGGAGGCAGAAGAACCGGCAAGGGTGATTTTGCCGTCCCCTGAAATGAAGACAGGAGAAAGCGAGGCATGGGTATGTGGAAGGAAAAGAGCACGCCGTACAACTACACCCTGGTGGAGAACGAGGGTGGAAAGACGCTGGCGTACAGTCCCGCGTCCGGGGTCCGCATCATCGAGAAGGACGGGTTTGCCTTCAAGGACCTGGCCCGGACGGGCGAGCTCCTGCCCTATGAGGACTGGCGGCTGCCGCCCGAAGAGCGGGCGGAGGACCTGGCGAAGCGGCTGTCCGTGCGGCAGATCGCCGGGCTGATGTGCTTCAGCGCCCACCAGCGCACGGTGGGCGAGGAGGTGAACGAGGAGCAGAAGAGTTTCCTGAACCAGCATCTGCGCAGCGTCCTGAATTTTGCCTTCGACCGCGAGACCCCCGGCGCCCACACCGACAACCGCCTGCAGATCGCGTGGGCGAACGCGATGCAGCGTTACGTCGAGGGCAGGGACTTCGGCATCCCGTGCTACTTTGCCTCCGACCCGCGCAACGGGCACGGCACCGCCGACTGGCCCGGCAACCTCGGCCTCGCCGCGACCTTTGACCCGGCCCTCGCCGGAGAGGCCGCGCGGTGCATCTCCCGCGAACTGCGCGACCTGGGCATCACCTGCTTCCTGGCTCCGCAGGTGGATGTCGCCTGCGACCCGCGCTGGTGGCGCGACAGCGGGACCTTCGGCGAGGATCCCGCCCTCTCGCGCGACATGACGCGGGCCTTCTGCGACGGGCTGCAGAGCACCTACGGCGCGGGCGGGGAGGACCTGGGCTGGGGCGCGGACAGCGTGACCGCGATGGTCAAGCACTGGACCGGCGAGGGCGCCGGCGAGGGCGGCCGCGAGGCCCACACCGAGGGCGGCAAGTACGCGGTCTATCCCGGCGGCAATTTCGAGGCCCTGATGATCCCCTTCGTGGACGGCGCGTTCCGCCTTGAGGGGAAGACCGGCTGCGCGGCCTCCGTGATGTCGAGCTACACCGCGGCCTGGTCGGACGACGGCTCCCTCGGCGAGGTCGTCGGCTCGGGCTTCTCCGACTACAAGCTGAATCAGCTCCTCCGGAAGCGCTTCGGCTTCACGGGCCCGGTCTGCACCGACTGGATGGTGCTCAACGAGGGCCCGCGCAAGTGCGGCTGGGGCAAGAAGATCGAGGACGACAACGCCACGCCCGGCATGCGCGCCTTCTGGGCGATCATGGCCGGCGCGGACCAGATGGGCGGCTGCTCCAATCCGCAGGTCCTGCTGGACGCCTACGACTACGGTTGCGCTCAGGTCGGCAAGGACGTGATGGATCAGGCCTTTGCGCGCTCCGCGAGACGCCTGCTGACGAACTACTTCCTCACCGGCCTGTTCGAGAACCCCTACATCGACGAGAAGCAGGCCGCCGCCGACATCAACAGCGGGGACAAGCAGGCCGCGGCCCTGCGCGCGCAGGTGAAGAGCGTGGTGATGCTGAAGAACCGCGGCGGCGTCCTCCGTCCGCGCGACAGGCGTCTCCGCGTCTATATCCCCGCGACCTATAAGCAGGCCCACTGGACCACGGTCTTCATGGGCGGCATCGTGGACTTTCCGGAGACGGCGGAATACCTGATCGACCCGGAGATCGCCCGCCGGTACTTCGACGTGGTCACCGACACGGTCGAGGGCGCGAAGATCACCCGCGCGCCGCGGGAGGAGGTCGCGAAGTGCGATCTCGTGCTGATCATGGCGGAGGAGCCGCAGAACGGCGCGCCGCAGGACGCGATCAACAAGGAGGGCCGCTTCATCCCGCTGACCCGCCAGTACCGCCCGTACACCGCCGACGGCCCGAACGTCCGCCGGGTCTCCATCGCGGGCGATATCCTGGAGGACGGGACGAAGCAGAACCGCAGCTATTTCGGGCAGAGCGCCTACTGCTCCAACGAGGCCCAGCTGGACCAGATCCTGGAGGCGGCTGCGCTGGCCAGGGAGCTCGGCATCCCGTCCGCCGTGGCCATGATCACCGGCAAGCCCCTGTGCTTCCATGAGTTCGAGGCCGAGGTGGACGCGATCCTGGTGAACTTCTCCGGCTCCGCGGAGGCCCTGTGCCGCATCGCCGCCGGCCTGGACGAGCCTTCCGGCCTGCTGCCGATGCAGATGCCGAAGGACATGGACGCGGTGGAGAAGCACCTGGAGGACGTCCCGCGCGACCTGGCCTGCTACACCGACACCGAGGGCCACCGCTACGATTTCGCCTACGGCATGAACTATGCCGGCGTGATCGACGACGACCGCGTGCGGAAGTACAGTGCCCCGCCGCTGACGAAGGTGGGGAGCAGATAAGGGACTTTCCGGGAAGACTCGCGGATGTCATGACATTCGGAGAGGCCCCGGCAATGCCGGGAGAGTGACGGATCCCGGCGCAAAAACGAAAAAAAGCGGTTCTTCACGTTTAGTTAGGGAAATTCCGTTGGTGAGGGAATGCGCCTGCGGGCGCACCAGAGGGCTTTCCGATCGCCCTCTGGACTCCTTCGGGGCCGTTCCGTTAAACCATTCTTGGGGAATTGTCAGGTCTTTGATGGAATGGCAGGCTATGCTCTCAGCCTTACCCGATAACTACCAAGAAAGAGACGGCCCCGAAGGGTCCAGGGGCGATCGGAAAGCCTCTGGCGCGCTCCGCAGAGCGCGAACCTCCCATATGCTTTCCCTGACTTTCCGTGAAGAACCGAAAAAGCGGGGGGCCTCCGCCTGTGCGGCGGAAAGGCTCCCCGCTTGATCATTCTTCCTCCGAAACCCCGTCAGACCTGTCTTCTTCCGAACCCCCGGGATCCGCGCCGCATGCTTCCAGGAGCTGATTGAGCAGATCTTCGATCCTCCGGATATTGTTGCTCCACGCATCCTCGTCCGACTCGTCTTCGTCCGGGCCGTCTTCTTCAGGCTCGTCTTGTTCCGGCCCGTCCTCGTCCGGGTCATCCTCCGGATACAGCCAGGACATCATCCGGGCCATCCGCTCCCGCAGTTCCGGGCTGAAGCCCTCGAGGTCGTCGAGCGTGATGACTTTTTCCCTGAGCAGGCTTATGATGTTCGTCTCCATCACGGAGCGCCGCATCTCGGCCACGACGCCCGTGTTCCGCCGGTCCTGCCGGATCCGCTTTTCAAGCCACCAGAACTTTTCCGACGCTTTTCCGGGGCCGGTGAGTTTCGCGATGTATGCTCTGACCAGCCGCTCCATGTACGCCTCCTGCCAGTCCGGCAGGCGCTTGCGGAACAGTCTCCAGTCGGCTTCGATGAAGGGAAGACTCATGCAAGGCCGCATCCTTTCGCCCGATTGTCCCGCGGCTCACTCCGCCGTGAGGTGATACACCGCGTTGAGCTGCGTCCCGAGGTCGGTGATCTCGGTGATGATGCCGGAGAAATCCCATGAATAGGTGACGCCCGAATACTTCCGGAACGGGCTGGTAGCGACCGCCTCGCTCTTCCCAAACAGGCCGCGGTACAGGATCACGTGATCGAGGTAGCCCGCGTTGATGTAATAGGGCGCCGAGTTGTAGAAATCGGTCAGGAGCGTGAACTCCACCACGTAGCCCATCCCGTCGAACATGGAAGCCCGCTCGATCGGGGTGCCGTCGGAGTGAAAAGCCTCCGGATGCTCCGCGATCGTGAAGACCCGTGTGCTGCGGATCTCCAGATAGCCGTCGCTTTCGACCGCGAGGGTGGCATACACATCCTTCCAGGCCTCCAGCAGCTGATCCCGGGCAGCCGCGGCGGCCTCCTCGGGCGTGCCCCAGGGGAAAACGGTTTCGGCCCCGGCCGGAATGCAGGCCAGGACGAGTACCAGAATCAGGAGAAGGGGGAGCAGTCTGCGCATGGGGGACCTCCTTTGCTGTCGGTTCACTCCGCCTCCTCGGCGGCCTTCATCATGATGGCGCATTCGATGCGCTTTTTGAACAGCTCGCAGCCGGGGGCGTAGACGCCGCGGATGCTGCCCGTGGCGTGCATGGCGTTGGCCGCGCAGCCGCCGGAGCACCACAGGCGCGCCCAGCAGTCGGCGCACTCGGGGCGGGCGTAGGCGTTGCAGGCGCGGAATTCCTCCCGCAGGGCCGTGTTCGTGACCCCCTGCCAGATGTCGCCGAGCTTCCACTTCTCCTCGCCGACAAACTGATGGCAGGGATAGAGGTCGCCCCAGGGCGTGACGGCCATGTACTCGGTGCCGGAGCCGCAGCCCGAGATCCGCTTGTAGATGCAGGGGCCTCCGCTCAGGTCGAGCATGTAGTGGTAAAAGGTGATCGGATGTCCCTCCCGGCGGCGGCGGAGCATGTCGCGCGCGAGGAGCTCATACTGCGCCTTGACGGTCTCGATGTCCTCGGGGGTGAGGGCGGCGGGGTCGTCCGGGGCGCAGACCACGGGTTCCATCGAAAGCTCGGTGAAGCCGAGGTCCGCCATGTGGAAGAGGTCCTCGGTGAAATCGGGGTTGGCGTGGGTGAAGGTGCCGCGCATGTAGTAGTTCTTTCCGCCGCGGGCCGCGACCAGCTTTTGAAACAGCGGCACGATGCGGTCATAGCTGCCGTTCCCGGCGTAATCCACGCGCAGGCGGTCGTGAGTCTCCTTCCGCCCGTCGAGGGAGAGGACCACGTTGCTCATCTCGCGGTTGCAGAAGTCGATGACCTCGTCGTTGATCAGCATGCCGTTGGTGGTGAGGGTGAAGCGGAAGTTCTTCCTCTTCTCCCGCTCGATGGAGCGGGCGTAGGCCACCAGCTGCTTGACGACCTCCCAGTTCATCAGCGGCTCGCCGCCGAAGAAGTCCACCTCGAGGTTCCTCCGCGCGCCGGAGTGCTCCACCAGAAAGTCCAGCGCCCGCTTGCCAGTCTCGAAGGACATCAGCGCGCGCTCGCCGTGGAAGCGGCCCTGGCTGGCGAAGCAGTAGCTGCAGTTGAGGTTGCAGGTGTGGGCCACGTGGAGGCAGAGGGCCTTCACGATGTCGCCGGAGCGCTCCTTGAGCACGCCCGCCATCGGCGCGAAGACGTCCTCCGCCCAGAGCTTGCCGGCCTGCTCGAGGGACTTCACGTCCGCGATGCAGGCGCGGATCTCCTCCTCCGTCACGTCCGGGCGGCTGCCGTAGCGCTGCATGACGGCGGCGACGATCTCCTCCTCCGTGGAGGTCTTGTACATGGCGACGATGTCATAGGCGACGTCGTCGAGAACGTGGATCGCTCCGGAGGCGCTGTCCACCGCGATGCAATACCCGTTGAGCTTGAACTGATGCACCATTTGCTGTCTCTTCCCCTTTGCGCCGGCGCTTCCGGCCGCGCGGGTCTATTGTACGGCAAGACGCGCGCCTTGTAAAGGGGAGGCGGGATCCGGGGGCTTTCCGGCCGATCGGCTGCCTCTTCCCTCCGGCAGGGAAGCGTGGTATAATCCCATCGAAGAAAGGCGGAAAAGCGACAGGAGGGATGCGGATGTATCGGTTCAAGGTGTGGCTGACGTGGCTGGCCGTGCTGTGGAAGCGCATCCTCGGCCGAACCGCGGCGGTGATCCTCGCGGCGGCGGCGTTGGTGTTTCTTTTCCGGGTGGTCATCCCGGACTTCCGGTACCGGGCGGCGGCGGGCCTGCGGGACGGCGGGCACTACACGGAGGCCGAGGAGGCCTTTGCCGCGCTGGGCGATTACCGCGATGCCGCGACGCAGGCGAAGGAGGCCAGGTACCGCAAGGCCATGGCGCTGATCGCCGGGGGCGACAGCCGCGGAGCAGTCGGTGCCCTCAGCGGCATTCAGGGCTACCGGGACACGGACAGCCTGCTGAAGGAGCAAACCCGTCTCGCGGAGGCCGCTGCGGCCCGGGAGGCCCGCGTCGCGCCCTTCCGGCGGGTCGGGTCCACGGTGACATTCGGCCGGTTCGAGCAGGACGGGAACGCGGAGAACGGCCCCGAGGCGATCGAGTGGACCGTGCTGGAGGCGGAGGACGGCAAAGCCCTCCTGATGGCCCTGCGCGGCCTCGACGCCCGGCCCTATCACGAGGAGCATGACTATATCACCTGGGAGCGGTGCACGCTCCGAAAGTGGCTGAACGGGGACTTCTTTCTCGGGGCCTTCACTGAGGAGGAGCGGCGGGCCGTCCTCCTCACCGAGGTGGACAACAGCCTGGCGCAGGGCTTCTTCCGCATCGAGAGCGGCGCGGACACGAAGGACAGGGTCTTCCTCCTCAGCTATGCGGAGATGATGGCCCGGTTCCCCGTGAAGAGCACCCGCGTCTGCGCGCCGACGGAGGCCGCCGTCGCGGCAGGCGCCTGGGTCAGCGCGACGAACAGCGTCAACGGCCGCCCCGCGGGCTGGTGGTGGCTGCGCTCGCCCGGCAGCATCGGGTATGACGCTGTCTATGTGGACTACCACGGCGAATGGTCCAGCCACTCCGTGGACCGCGACAACGTCACCGTCCGCCCGGTCATCCGGATCGACCTGAACGCGGAATGCCTGTGACGGGAAAACAATATGGCTATTCACGAAAGTTCGGGAAACCATAAGGGAGGGTTTTCACGCTCTGCGGAGCGTGCCAGGGGCTTTCCGATCGCCCCTGGACCCTTCGGGATCACCTCGTTGGGCAAAGTGATCGGTGCAGCTTGCACGAGGGAACCTCTCCACCGCTGCGGCGGTCCCCCGCCCCTTTCAGGGGATGTTTAGGTAATTTACTGCCCTTTTCTCCCCTGAAAGGGGAGATGCCACCGCAGTGACAGAGAGGTTTCTGCGCCTGCGCTGCCCAAAGCCTGTCTTTTACGGGCCGGCCCCGAAGGTTTCCAAAGGGCGATCGGAAAGCCCTTTGGTGCGCCCGCAGGCGCATACCATCGTCCCCCAGACAAAACGAACGGAAAGGGAGTTTCACGCTCTGCGGAGCGTGCCAGGGGCTTTCCGATCGCCCCTGGACCCTTCGGGATCGCCTCGTTGGGCAAAGTGATCGGCAAAGCCTGTGTGGGGAACCTCTCCACTGCTGCGGCGGTCCCTCTCCCATTTCAGGGGAGGTTCGGGTAACTTTTCGCCCCTGTCTCCCCTGAAAGGGGAGATGTCACCGCAGTGACAGAGAGGTTTTTGCGTTTGCGTCTTCCCATAATCAAACTATACGGGACGGCCCCGAAGGAGTCCAGAGGATTCGGAGCGCCCGGAAAACTGTCCGGTGGACAGTTTTCAGCGGAGAATGGGCGGCAGCCCCGGACCGATCGGAAAGCCCTCTGGTGCGCCCGCAGGCGCATCCCCTTCATCATCGCGGAACGAACAATATGCAGAACAGAGGAGGGAACCCGGATGAGCGATATGCGTCTGCCGGACGGGGTCTTTGACAGGTTCTATGCGGAATTGGCGGAGCGGCAGAGCCTGCTCATCGGCGGAGCGCCGGGGAGCGGGAGGACAGCCGTCCTGCACGGGATCCTTGGGTCATTGCTGACACACCACAGCCCGATCGACACCCGGCTGATCCTGATCGACGCAAAGGGGAACGACCTCGTCCGCTACGGCAGCCTGCCGCATGTGATCGCGTGCCCCGCCGGCCCGGGGGAGGCCGTCATCGCCCTGCGCGCGCTGGTCAGCATGATCCGGGAACGCTTCGACGGGATGGCGGCAGGCGGGCAGAAGGTCTTCGGGGGCCCCGACCTTTGGCTCGTGATCGACGGGCTCTGCGACATGGCCCCCGAGGACGACCGGGAGCTTTGGCAGCTGCTGCGCACGGTGCTGCAGACCGGATGGCCGGCCCGTGTCCATGTGATCGCGACCGATCTCAGCTTCCCGATGAACCGGGAGCGCCGCGGCCTGGACGGCCTGTTCCCCGCGCGCCTGGGTCTGCGCACGGACAGCGCGGAGGACAGCGAGGCCCTGACCGGCTGTGCGGACTGCGCGGCGCTGCCCCTCGGGAGCGGTATCCTGGCGGTGAACGGGGAGACCCGGAAGCGGTCTTTCGTGCCGGTCCCGGAGGAGAAAACGCGGGCGCTGATCGCGTACTGGGCCGGATATCGTCCGCAGAGGCAGCCGGAAGAGCCCGACGACCGGCCCGGCCCGGCCCGGGCGGCGGACCTCGCGCTGGAGAACGGGCAGATCTCCGCGGCCTCGCTCCAGCGGAGCCTGCGCCTCGGGTATTTCCGCTCCGCCGCCCTGCTGGACCGCCTGGAGGCCCTCGGGGTCGTCTCGGCCCCGGATGACGACGGGATCCGCCGCTGCCTGATCGACGCGGAAACCCTGGATGAGATGAAGAAAAGCGGAAAACTCTGAGGCCAATACAAAACGCCCGGACAGGCGGCTCATTTGCGGAGCGGAACCTGTCCGGGCGCTTTTTCGGCTTTTCGCGTTTCGTCAGGGAAACTTCGCTGATGAGGGAATGCGCCTGCGGGCGCACCAGAGGGCTTTCCGATCGGTCCGGGGCTGCCGCCCATTCTCCGCTGAAAACTGTCCCCCGGACAGTTTTCCGGGCGCTCCGAATCCTCTGGACTCCTTCGGCGCCGTCCCGGAAAAGATAGTTCTTGGGAATTGTCAGGTTTTTGAGGGTTTGTCAGGTCTGTTCTCAGCCTTGCCCGATCACAAACAAGGAAGAGGCGATCCCGAAGGGTCCAGGGGCGATCGGAAAGCCCCTGGCGCGCTCCGCAGAGCGCGAACCTCTCCCTTATGGTTTTCCCTAACTTTCCGTGAAGAGCCGTTTTTCTCACTCACCCCTGCGGGCAGTACCAGCCATAGTCGTACCCCTCGTCGGAGGGAACGGCGGACGGCGGGGTGATCTCAAAGCGGACAACGGCGTTCTCGCTGAGGACCAGGGGGACGCGGGTGCGGCCGTTCTCCGCCTCCGTGCGGGCGGAGCGGCACAGGGGCTGTCCGGCCTTGCGGAGGAAGTCCAGCTGCGCCGGGGTCAGGGAGGCCGGCTCCCACATGTCATGCCAGGCGCGCAGGGGATTGCAGCACGCCTCATCCACGGTCTCGGTCAGGACGCAGGCGCCGCCCTCCAGCGGGAGATCCAGATCGATCTCCAGCGGTCCGCGCTCTTCGCGGCAGAGGTTCCACGCGACGCCCTCGTATGCGCCGTCCTCCCGGCGGAGGACCACGACGCGGCCGTCGCGGTATACGGGCTCGCCCTTCAGCCGGTTGAAGAACGCGAAGGTCCACAGCGTCGGCTTGGGAATGCACCGGTCGGCGACCATGCCGAAGCCGCCGTGGAAGGGCCGCGGGGGCACGCCGTGCTCCTCGAACACATCGCCGAAGGTCCAGTAGGAATAGGACGCCGCCACGTCCCCGAAGCACGCGAGCACCCCGGCGACATAGGCCGCGTTGAGGTTCGTGTCGTGGATGGGGCAGAAGGGGTTGTAGGAGGTGTTGAACTCCGTGATGTGCAGATCCATGCCCCTGTACTCCGGGAAGCTGTCGATGATCTCCCGCGTGCGCCGCATCTCCCCGTACACGTCCTCCACGGTGCGCATGGTGTGGTAGAGGTAGCGCCCGCGCATCTCCGGCTTCTCCCCGAAATAGGCGTGGCGGGTGACGAAGTCGAGGGGGAGCTTCTTTTCGCTGCAGAAGGCCAGGAAATCGCGGATCCAGTCCTCGCAGCCGCTGCCGCCGCAGACGGCGGGGCCGCCGACCTTCATGGCGGGGAGGGCCTCCTTCACGGCGCGGGAGGTGATCTCATACAGGCGCAGGTACTTCGCGCAGTCCGCGTTCTCCCAGAAGCCGCGCAGGTTGGGCTCGTTCCAGACCTCGCAGGGCCAGGCGGAGACCTCCTCCTCGCCGTAGCGCTCCGCCAGGTGGCGCAGGGTCGCCTTCACGAGGGCGCACCAGGCCCCCTCGTCCCTGGGCGGGGTGGTGTTGCCCTTCCAGTAGAAGACGGTCTGCGTCCCGCTCGCGAGCTTCCCGGGCATGAAGCCGAGCTCGAGGAAGGGCCGGATGCCCTGGGCGAGGTAATCGTCCATGACGCGGTCGAGGTAGGTGAAGTTGTACGAGACGCGCTCCGTCCCGTCCGCGCCCGGCCAGGCCTGGTAGATGGCCATGTCGTCGGAGAAGAGCCCGTGGCCGCGGATGTGGCGGAACCCGGCCTCCCGCTGCACCATGCGGAGCTGATCCTGGTACTCCCGCTGCAGGGCGAGGCCCATCCGCCCGGTGCCCACGCAGAAGTCGGCGTGATTGTGGAATTCGGCGCGGTCGCCGGGCCGGACGGTGACAGTGACGGTTTTCATGGACGGTCGTCCTTTCTCACGTTATCGGAGCGTGCCGCAGTTCTTGCATTCGATCCTGGACTTGGGGTTGAGGGTGCCGCACTTGAGGCACTTCCAGGTGTCGTAGTAGGTCACGCTGTCGGATTTGCTCCCGCTCCCCGATGTCTCCGTGCCGCCGCCGCGCCGGGTGTTGGCGGCGATCTCGTCGGTGTTCTCGATCAGCTGACCGAAGCCGTAGGCAAAGAAGCCCAGGATCCAGGAGAGGAGACAGCCGACCACGATCACCAGGATGCCGTACAGGACCATGGCCCCGCCCGCCCCGGAGTCGTATCGCGAGATTTTGCCGGCCTGCACGAAGAAGGAGATGCCGCCGATGGCCGAGCCGATGAAGCCGAGGATGCACAGGACGGTTGCGAGGGACTTGATTTTGCCGCCGATGTTGTTGTACATGGATGCCGCTCCTTTCCCATGAGGGGTTTTCTGCCACGAGTATAGGGGTGCGCCGGGGATTTGTCAAGGAGGCGCGTGCCTGCGAAGATGCCCGTTCGTCTCTTGCTTTCCCTTCCGATGAATGATATGATAGAAAAGGAAAGAAACGTCACCTCCGCGACCGGGGAAGGAGCCTGACCGATGACACGGATGGAGAAGATCAAAGCCTATTTCGGCGTCCAGGACATGACCGAGGGGAGCCCGATGCGCAAGCTGGCGCAGTTCTCCGTGCCCCTGCTGATCGGCAACTTTGCCCAGCAGATGTACAACACGGTGGACTCCATCGTCGTCGGCCGGGAGCTCGGCGACAACGCCCTCTCCGCCGTCGGCACCTCGATGCCCATCATCAACCTGATGCTCGTGCTCTTCATGGGCATCGCCACGGGCGCGAGCATCCTCGCGGCCCAGTATTTCGGCGCGAAGGACAGGGAGACCCTCGGCAAGGTGGTCGGCACGACGATCACCCTGACCTTCGTCAGCAGCCTGGTGATCATGGTGGCGGGATACTTCGCCACACCGGCGCTGATCGGGCTGATGAGCCCGGCGGCGGACGCGGGCGAGAGCGCCGTCCTCTTCCGCGAGAAGATCGCCCCCGACGCCGTCGCCTACCTGCAGATCATCTTCCTCGGCATCCTCGGCGGCGGCATGTACAACATCTTCTCCGGCGTCCTGCGCGGCATCGGCGACAGCGTGAACCCGCTGTTCTACCTCGTCATCGCCAGCGTCCTCAACGTCATCCTCGACATCGTGATGATCAAGGCGATGCACAGTGTGACCGCCGTGGCCTGGGCGACGATCATCGCGCAGTTCGTCTCCGGCACCCTCTGCCTGATCCGCCTGCTGCGGATGAAGCATCTCTTCACCGTCACCCGCCAGACCCTGAAGCCCGACCGCATGCTGACCCGGAAGCTTGCCGCCCTCGGCCTGCCCTCCGGCATCACCCAGGGCCTGTTCTCCATGTCCGCCATGGTGGTGCAGAGCCTGACCAACGCGATCGGCGGGGCGATGATCGCCGCCAATGTGGCCATCATGCGCGTGGACGGCTTCGCGATGATGCCGAACTTCACCTTCGGCACCTCCGGCACCACCTATGTGGGGCAGAACATCGGCGCGGGGAGGCTCGACCGCATCCGGCCCGGCGTCAACGCCCTGCTGCGCCTCGCGGTGACCACGGCGGTGATCCTCGTGGCGGCCATCCTCCTCTTCGGCGACAACCTGATCGGTCTGTTCACCGAGACGCCCGTGACGCGGGAGCTCGGCGTGCGCGGCCTGCGCTGGCTGTCGCTCGGGTATATCGCCTTCGCCGTGACGAACTCCCTCCAGGGCTCGATGCGCGGCATGGGCGAGACGAAGATCCCGATGTGGATCTCGATCTTCACCACGATCATCATCCGCCTGCCGCTGGCCTATGCGCTGGCGGCCATCACGCGCACCCCCGGCTGGCCCAACGGCAGCCCGGACGCGATCCTCGCCTCCCTCCTCGCCTCCTGGCTGATCAGCATGGTGATTACCGTGTGCATCTACCGCTGGGGCGCCTGGCGGAAGAAGGTCCCCGGCCTGGACAGCTGAGGCGGAGCGGAAGAATGACAGCGGCCTCATCCGCCCGGTGCCGGATGAGGCTGTTTTTGAGGGATGAACCTGAGCACGGTTTCATCTGTCCTGAGGAAACAAAGGGTTCCGCGCTCTGCGGAGCGCGCCAGGGGCTTTCCGATCGCCCCTGGACCCTTCGGGAGCATGTCTTCCTTGTCGGTTGTCGGGCAAGGCTGAAAATAAAACCTGACAATCCTTTAAGCCTGACAATTCCCAAGAACTATCTTTTCCGGGACGGCGCTGAAGGAGTCCAGAGGGCGATCGGAAAGCCCTCTGGTGCGCCCGCAGGCGCATCCCCTCATCAACAGAGTTTCCCACAAACGGAAAGGAATCCGCGCTCTGCGGAGCGCGCCAGGGGCTTTCCGATCGCCCCTGGACCCTTCGGGATCGCCTCTTCCTTGTTAGTTGTCGGGCAAGACTGAGAACAGACCTCACAATCCATGAAACCTGACAATCCTCAAGAACTATCTTTTATGGGACTGCGCCGAAGGAGTCCAGAGGGCGATCGGAAAGCCCTCTGGTGCGCCCGCAGGCGCATCCTCCTTCTTCTCATCAATGAAAGTTTCCTGACAAAACGTAAAAAACCGAAAAACAGGAGGCAGACCAAATGCAGAACGAATTCCTGCGGCAGCGTCTCGACGCCATCGAACGGGTGATCGCCCGGGGACCCTACACCGACAGCTGGGAATCCCTCTCCCGGTACCGCGTGCCCGAATGGTACATGAACCTCAAATTCGGCATCTTTATCCACTGGGGCGTCTACTCCGTCCCCGCCTTCGCCAACGAGTGGTACTCCCGCAACATGTACTGCCCCGGGACCCCGGAGTTCGAGCACCATGTGAAGACCTGGGGCCCTCACGCGAAGTTCGGCTACAAGGACTTCATCCCCCTCTTCAAGGCGGAGAAGTTCAGCCCAGAGGCCTGGGCGGACCTCTTCGCGCAGGCCGGCGCGCGCTATGTGATCCCCGTGGCCGAGCACCACGACGGCTTCCAGATGTACCGCTCGGAGCTCTCCCACTGGAATGCCTGTGAGATGGGCCCGCACCGCGATGTCGTCGGCGAACTCTCCGCCGCCTGCCGCGCCAGGGGCCTTCAGTCCGGCGCCTCCACCCACCGCATCGAGCACTTCTGGTTCCAGGGCAAGGGCCGCACCTTCGACAGCGACATCAAAGACCCTCAGTACGGCGACCTCTACTGGCCCAGCGTCACTGAGCCGGAGGACTTCAACATGAACGCCCTCGACCAGCTCGTCCCGACGGAGGAGTACCTGCAGGACTGGATGCTGCGCACCTGCGAGCTGATCGACCGCTGCCAGCCCGCCATGCTCTACTTCGACTGGTGGATCCAGCAGAAGGCCGCCCGGCCGTACCTCGCGAAGATCGCGGCCTACTACTACAACCGCGCGGCGGAGCGCGGCACGCAGGCCGTCATCAACTACAAGCACGACGCCTTCCCCTTCGGCTGTGCGGTCCCGGACGTGGAGCGCGGCCAGTTTGCGGAGCTCAAGCCCTACTTCTGGCAGACGGACACCGCCATCGCGTACAACTCCTGGTGCTGGACCGAGGGCAATGCCTTCAAACCGGCGGAGGACCTCGTCCGCGATCTGATCGACGTGGTCAGCAAGAACGGCACCTTCCTGCTCAACGTGGGTCCGAAGCCCGACGGCACGATTTCCGACGAGGACACGGCTGTCCTCACGGCCATCGGCGACTGGATGCGCGTCGGCGGCGAGGCGATCTATGACACCCGCCCGTGGAAGATCTTCGGCGAGGGGCCGACGAAGATCAAGGAGGGCCACTTCTCCGACGGTGAGCGCAAGGGCTTCACCCACGAGGACGTCCGCTACACGCGCAGGGGCGACTGCCTCTACGCGACCTTCCTCGCCCCGAGCCCCGACGGCGTCTACCGCGCCCCGGCCCTGGCGGCCCACCCGGACGGCCGCGGCGTCTTCCACGGCCTGGTGCTGAACGCGGAGCGCCTCGACGGCAAGCCCTGCACCTGGACGCGCGGCGAGGACGGCCTGACCATCCGCACGGAGCGGGGCGAGGGCGTCATGCCGGTGAGCTTCCGGGTAACGATCAGCTGACGAAAAGGAGCATGGCGATGAAACACACCGGAGGCAGCCTGTACCGACTGACCGACCGCATCTGGGTCTTCCCCTATGAGGAGGAGCGCGACCGGCCGAACCTCGGGTATATCCGCGGGGACAACTGGAGCCTTGCCGTGGACGCGGGGCACTCCGCGGCGCATGTGGGCGAATTCTACACCGCGCTGGAGCGGGAGGGCCTGCCCCTGCCGTCGCTGACCGTGCTCACCCACTGGCACTGGGACCACACCCTCGCCATGCACGCCGCGCACGGCCTGACCCTCGCCTGCGCGCGGACGGCGGAGCACCTGCGGGCGCTCCGGGACCGCATCGCGGCGGAGGGCGAGGAGGCCCTCTTCTCGCTGGAGGAAAGCATCCGCCGGGAGTACGCGGACGGGCAGAAGGTCACCGTGACCCTGCCGGATCTCGTCTTTGACGGCGGGATGACCCTCGACGCCGGGAACTGCCCGATCCGGGTCATTCGAGCGGAGGCCCCGCACACGGACGACTCGACGCTGATCCACATCCCCGGCGAGGACGTGCTCTTCGTGGGCGACGCGGCCTGCGGGAGCTTCCCGGAGTGGAGGAAGGACCCGGCGCAGGCGCGGAAGCTCGCGGAGGCGATCGAAAACACCGGCGCGGCCACCTGCCTGGAGGGCCACTGGACCGCGGTGTCCCTGGCCGACACGATCAGGGACCTGCTGGAGGGGGAGGGCTGAGAAGCGGATGAGCCGGGCGACCGGCTCACTTCCGGTGCCCGCCCTCCTCCGCAGCCGTGCGCGGAGCATAGAAACAGATCAAAAGGAGCCGAACCCCATGCCTGATACCATCCGGACCGTCATCATCCACGGACAGAGCCACGAGGGCTCCACCTGCCGCATCGCCCGCATGATCGCGGAGAAGGTCGACGGGGAGACGACGGAGTTCTTCCTGCCGAGGGATTTCGACAGGTTCTGCGCAGGCTGCGCCCTGTGCTTCACCAAAGGCGAGGAGAAATGCCCGCACCACGCGGCCCTGCGGCCGATCACCGAAGCGATCGATGCGGCGGACATCATCATCCTGGCCAGCCCGGTCTATGTCTTCCACGCCACCGGCGCGATGAAGAACCTCCTCGACCACTACGGCTGGCGCTGGATGGCCCACCGCCCGGACGCCCGCATGTTCCGCAAGCAGGGCGTGTGCGTCGCCACCGCCGCCGGAGCGGGCGTGAAGTCCACCCTGAAGGACATGGAACACAGCCTCTTCTACTGGGGCGTCGGGCGGATCGAGAAGCTCGGCATGGGCGTCGCCGCGACGGACTGGGACGGCATCAGCGCGAAGAAGAAGGCGAAGCTGGAGAAGAAGACCTCCGCCATCGCGGCCCGGCTGAAGTTCTGCGCCGGCCGCGTCACGCCCGCGCTGAAGACGAAGGCGATGTTCGGCATCATGCGCATGGTGCAGAAGCACGGCTGGAACCCGCCGGACGTGGAGCACTGGAGGAACAGCGGATGGCTGGGAAAGGCGAGGCCGTGGAAATGAGCATGGAACCCGTGCGTGCGGAGCGGGCCGTCCTCTCCGACATCCCGGAGCTGACCGCGCTGCGTCTTTTCTATCTTGCCGAGGATCTCGGGGAGATCGCGGAAGCGGATGCCGCCGCGATCCGGGAGGCGCTGCCGAGATACTTCTGCGCGCACCTGGACCGGGACCTGTTCGCGTATGTCGTGCGGGACGGCGGGCGCCTCGCGGCCTGCGCCCTGCTGCTCGTGACCGAAAAGCCGATGAGCCCGCGCTTCCTCAACGGGAAGACCGGCACGGTGCTGAACGTCTACACCCGCCCCGACTGCCGCCGGCGCGGCTGCGGCCGGGCCGTCATGGAGAAGCTGCTGGCGGAGGCCGCGGAGATGGGGCTCTGCACCGTGGAACTGAAGGCGACGGACGAGGGGGTTCCCCTGTACAGGGCCGTCGGATTCACCGACAGCACCTCCGAATACCGCCTGATGAGATGGCGGAATCCGGAACGAACGAAATGAGGGATCCCATGGACTACAGCCGGAAGATCTCCGAACGGCAGTGGAACCTCCCCGGCAAGGGCGAGCTGGAGAGCCGCCGGGAGGCCACCTATATCGACGACATCATACAGAAGGACCACCTGCAGCGCAGGCTCCTGGAGAACCTGGACGGCGTGGAGACCGTGTTCGACGGCGGGGCCGGGTGCGGACGCTTCTCGATCCTGCTGGCGAAGCGGGGCTGCCGCGTGACGCACTTCGACATCTCGCAGCCGATGATCGACAAGGCGAGGGAGCTGGCAGAAGAAGCGGGCGTCCTCGACCGGATCACCTTTGTCAAAGGGGCGCTGGAGGACCTGAACGCCTTCGCCGACCGCTCCTTTGACCTCGTGATCTCCTTCGACGCGCCGGTCTCCTACACCTGGCCGAACCAGGAGCGGGTGATCGCGGAGCTCGTGCGCATCGCGCGGAGGAAGATCATGCTCAGCGTCTCAAGCCGCCTGGGCACCCTCCCGTACCTGGCCAATCCGATCCAGAAGAACCAGTTCTTCCTCGACGAGGAGGCGGACGATCCGTTCGTCCGCTGGTGTGCGGAGAACCGGGACGCGATGATCGAAGGCTTCCGCTTCGACAGGGAACGGGCGGAGAAACTGTGGGCGGACGGCCTGATGGGCGGCGAGGACGAGATCGCCGAATACGAGAGAGGCGGCGCGCCCTGGTGCATCACCTACACCTTCCTGCCGGAGGAGCTGAAGGGGATCCTGACCGCCGACGGCGTGCGGAACGTCCGGCTCTCCGGCCCCGGCGCCTGCGGGCGGACGATCCCCCGCGAGATCCTGGTGAAGATCATGAAGGATCCGGGGCAGCGCCGGGACTTCCTCGACTTCTGCTACCGGTTCGATTCCGACCCGTCCGTCTGCGGGATGGGGAAGGACAATCTGCTGGCGGTGGGGGACATCCCGGCCGAGCGGGAATGCTCCGGCATGCCCTGATCCCGGATCATCCGCGGAAACCGATTTTTTTCAGAAGAGTGTCACCTTTTCCCCTCCTCACGGATAGTTCCCGATGAGGGGCGCACGATGCGAAGGAGTGTGAATTCCATGCCCCCACCCGGCGGCGGCCCGCGCGGCGGAAAGTTCCTCTCGGAGGAGGAGAAGGCCAACCGGCCGAAGGTGACCGGTGCCCTGCTGAAGCGCGTCTTCTCCTACATCCTCCCTTACCGGAAGCAGCTGATCCTGGTGCTCCTGTGCATCGTGGTCAGCACGGTTTGCTCGATCTTTCCCTCGATCCTCACCGGCAGCATCGTCGACGTGCTGGCCGACAAGACGGAGAACCTCCCCGCGTGGATCGGCACGGGGATCCCGGCGCTGGTCCGGCTGATCCTGCTCTCCCTCGGCCTGCTCCTGGTGTCCAACCTGATCGGCGTCGCGGAGAGCTATCTGAACAGCTGGATCGCCCAGCACATCTCGTACGACATGCGCAACCAGATGTTCCGCCATCTGCAGAAGATGTCGCAGCGGTTCTTCACCTCGGTGAGCCAGGGCGACGTCATCACGCGCATGACCTCGGACATCTCCGGGGTAGAGAGCGTGGTGTCGGGCACCTTCACCTCGATCCTTTCCAACCTGATCACCCTCGTGGTGGCGCTGGCGGCGATGTTCCGGAAGAACTGGATCCTCGCCCTGGTGGGCATCGCGGTGGTGCCGCTGTTCACCCTGCCCACGCGCATGGCGGGCCGCACGCGCTGGAAGCTGGCCCAGCAGGCGCAGGAGTGTAACGACCGGGTCAACGGCATCCTCAACGAGACCCTCTCCGTCTCCGGCCAGTTGCTGGTGAAGCTCTTCGGCCGCGAGAAGGATGAGTACGCCCGCTACGAGGAGGCCAACGGGCGCATGGTGAAGCTCAACATCCGCGAGCGCATGGCGGGCCGCTGGTTCTTCGTGGTGCTGTCGACCTTCTCCTCCATCGGGCCGATGCTGCTCTACCTCGTGGGCGGCATCCTGATGATGAACCACGGCTACCGGATCACCGTCGGCGACATCACGGTGCTCGTCGCCCTGCTCGGGCGCATGTACGGGCCGGTGAACAGCCTGCTGAACATCCAGGTGGACTGGATCCGCTCCATGGCCATGTTCACCCGCATCTTCGAGTATTTCGACATGCCTGTGGAGATCGAGAACAAGCCCGGCGCCGTCGTGCCGAAGAGCGCAAGGGGCGAGGTCGTCTTCGAGCATGTGGGCTTCTCCTACGACGGGGAGCGGCAGATCCTCCGGGATGTCTCCTTCACGCTGGAGAGCGGGAAGTCCATCGCCATCGTCGGGCCCTCGGGCTCCGGCAAGTCGACGATCGTCAACCTGATCCCGCGCCTGTGGGACGTGGGCAGCGGCGCGGTGCGCTTCGACGGCACGGACGTGCGCGACCTCGATCTCGGCTTCCTGCGCGGGGCGGTCGGCGTGGTGACCCAGGAGACCTACCTCTTCAACGGCTCGATCCGCGACAACCTCCGCTACGCCCGCGCCGACGCGACCGAGGAGGACATGATCACCGCCTGCAAAAAGGCCAACATCTGGGACTTCATCGCGCGGCAGCCCGCGGGCCTCGACACCGAGGTCGGCAACCGCGGCCTGAAGCTCTCCGGCGGCGAGAAGCAGCGGATCTCCATCGCCCGCGTCCTGCTCAAGGACCCGGCCCTGCTGATCTTCGACGAGGCGACCTCCGCCCTCGACTCGATCTCCGAGGCCGCGATCCAGGAGGCCATCGACCCGCTGATCGACGAGCGCACCTCGATCCTGATCGCCCACCGCCTTTCCACGATCCTCGCGGCGGACGAGATCCTCGTCGTGCGGGACGGCGAGATCGTCGAGCGCGGACAGCACCGCGACCTCGTTCACGCCGGCGGCACCTACCAGGAACTCTACGAGACCCAGTTCTCCAAAGCTATCACAGAAGAGAAGGAACCGGACCATGAAGCAGCAGAAAAAAGGGAAGAACAGGAGACCCGCGGCGGCTGAGCGGAGCGGAAAGCAGATCCGCATCCCCCGCGTGGCGGACCTGCTGAGCGAAGAGAAGAAGGAGCAGGCCGCCGGGCGGGAGCCGGAGACGACCCTCCGCCTGCCCGACGCCCTGCCGGAGGACTATGCCCCCACCGCGCCGGAGGGCCTGACCGACGCGGAGGCCGCCGCGCGCGCCGCCGCCGGACAGGCGAACACCGCCCCCCGCGACACCGGCAAGAGCGTCTGGCAGATCCTCGCCGGGAACCTGTTCACCTTCTTCAACTTCCTCAACCTCGGCCTCGGCGCGGCCCTGATCCTCGCGGGCGCGCCGCTGAAGCAGATGCTCTTCCTCGGCGTGGTGGTCAGCAACACGGTGATCGCCACGGTGCAGGAGCTGCGCGCGAAGAAGACCCTCCAGCAGCTGCGCCTGATGAACGAGAGCCCCGTGCGCGTGCTGCGCGGCGGGACGGAGCGGGAGATCCCCCAGGCGGAGTGCGTCCGGGGCGACCTGATCCGCCTGCGGGCCGGCGACCAGATCCCGGCCGACGCGATCCTCCGCGAGGGCGACTGCGCGGCGGGCGAGGCCCTGCTGACCGGCGAGCAGGACGCCGTGGTGAAGAAGCCCGGCGACTGGCTCTACTCCGGCAGTTTCCTCAGCGCGGGCTCGTGCACGGCCCAGCTGGCCCTGGTGGGCGAGGACAGCTACATCCGCCGCCTGAACCGGGCCGCGAAGAAGATCAGCACCCCGCACTCCGCCCTGATGGAGGACCTCCAGCGCCTGATCCGCTGGGTCAGCGCAGCCCTCTTCCCGATCGGCATCCTCCTGTTCTGCAAGCAGTTCTTCCTGCAGAAGCTCCCGATCGGCGACGCGGTCCCGAAGACCGTGGCCGCCGTGCTCGGCATGATCCCGGAGGGCCTGATGCTGCTGACCAGCGTGGCCCTCGCCGTGGGCGTGGTCAAGCTCGGCCGCCGCCGGACCATCGTGCAGGAGCTCTACGGCATCGAGACCCTGGCCCGCGTGGACACTCTGTGCCTGGACAAGACCGGCACCCTGACCACGGGCCGCATGGCCGTGACCGAGATGATCCCCGTCGACGCGGATGAGGCGTCCCTCCGGCGGGAGATGGCCCGCTTCCTCGGCGTGTGGGACAGCGGCGGCTCGACCCTCGACGCCCTCGGCCGCGCGGTGACGCCCGTGCGGGAGGAGCCCGCCGCCGTTCTGCCCTTCTCCTCCGCGATCAAGAAGAGCGCCGCGTCCTTCGCCGACGGGAAGACCCTGATCCTCGGCGCCCCGACCTTCGTGCTCGGGAAGGACCTGCGCGCGGACATCGCCGCTCAGACGGCCGACCGCGCCGGACGCGGCCTGCGCGTCCTGACTCTCGCCGAGGCCGACGGCGCGATCACCCAGTCCGCGGACGGCGAGAAGACCCTGCCGCCGTTGACGCGGGTCCTGGGCCTCGTGTGCATCAGCGACGAGCTGCGCGCCGAAGCCCCGGCCTGCCTCGGCTACTTCCGCGAGCAGGGCGTGACGCTGAAGATCATCTCCGGCGACGACCCGCGCACCGTGTCCGCCCTGGCCGAGCAGGCCGGGATCGGCGAGGGCGCGAAGGCGGTCGACGTCTCCCTGCTCAGCGCGGAGGAGCTCGAGGAGGCCGCCGAGACCTGCAGCGTCTTCGGCCGGGTGACGCCCGAGCGCAAGCAGCTGCTGGTGAAGGCCATGCAGAAGCGCGGCCACAGCGTCGCCATGACGGGCGACGGCGTCAACGATATCCCCGCGATGAAGACGGCGGACTGCTCCATCGCGATGGCGGCCGGCGCCGACGCCGCGCGCCACGCGGCCCAGCTCGTCCTGCTCGACAGCGACTTCACGGCCCTGCCCGACGTCGTCGCCGAGGGCCGGCGGGTCATCAACAACATCTCCCGCTCGGCCTCCCTCTTCCTGGTCAAGACGATCTGCTCCTTCGTGCTCGGCCTGCTGATGATCTTCCTGCCGGCGGCCTATCCCTTCGAGCCGATCCAGCTGACCCTGATCTCCACGCTGACCATCGGCGCGCCGTCCTTCGTGCTGACCCTGGAGCCGAACCGGGAGCGCATCCGCGGCAACTTCCTGCGCAACGTCCTGATGCGCGCCATGCCCGGCGGCATCGCGGTGGCGGCCTGCGCGGCGGTGGCGGCGATGCTGCACTGGGCCTGGCCCGTGGAGGTCTGCCAGACCCTGGCGACCCTCGCGGCCGGCGCGGCGGGCCTTGCGATGCTGCTGGTCACCTGCATCCCGCTCAACCGCCTGCGCATCGCGGTGATCGCGGCGATGGCGGGCGCCTTCACCGGGGCCGTGCTGCTCTTCGGGAAGTTCTTCAGCCTCGTGCCGCTGGAAAAGCCCCAGCTCCTCGCCCTCGGCGGCATGATCGTCGGCGGCCTCGCCATCGTCACGGCGGTGAAGCTGCTCCTGGCCCGCCTGGAGGCGCGCAGGAACGCGTGACGGCTTTTCTCAGAGCATGGAATACGGGGTCCGGGCGCAAGGCCCGGGCCCCGATTGTTCTTCCTCTGTCCCTGCTCTTGACAGGTTCCGCGCGGGTCGTGTATCATTCCCGCGTACGGTTTTTGCGGCAAAAGAACAGACAGGGAGGCCACGACTGATGAAGATCGGCTGTGTCAAGGAGATCAAGAACAATGAGTTCCGCGTCGGCCTGACGCCGGACAACGTGAAGGCTTATATCGCCGCGGGGCATCATGTGTACATGGAGAAGGGCGCCGGCCTCGGCTCCGGCTTCACCGACAACGAGTATGTGGACGCGGGCGCTTCCCTGATCGACAACGCGGCGGACGTGTGGCACCTCGTGGACATGATGGTGAAGGTCAAGGAGCCCCTGCCGGAGGAGTACCCCCTCTTCCACGAGGGCCTGATCCTCTACACCTATCTCCACCTCGCCGCCGACCCCGAGCAGACCGAGGCCCTGCTGAAGGGCAAGGTGAAGGCCGTGGCCTATGAGACGATCCAGGAGACCGACCGCTCCCTGCCCTGCCTGGCCCCGATGAGCCAGATCGCGGGCCGCCTCTCGATCCAGGAGGGAGCGAAGTACCTGGAGAAGAAGTTCGGCGGCGAGGGCATCCTGCTCGCGGGCGTCCCCGGCACCCCGAAGGCCAACGTGGTCATCCTCGGCGGCGGCACCGTGGGCATGAACGCCTGCAAGATCGCCGTCGGCATGGGCGCGAACGTCACGATCCTCGACGTGAACCTGAAGCGGCTGGAGGAGCTGGACAACATGTTCGGCGCGCATATCCAGACCTTGCTGTCCAACGACTCGAACGTCGAGCGCGTGCTGAAGGACGCGGATCTGGTGATCGGCTCGGTGCTGATCCCCGGCGGCGCGACCCCCAAGCTCTTCAAGGCGAAGTATCTGCCGGAGATGAAGGACGGCGCGGTGTTCGTGGACGTGGCCATCGACCAGGGCGGCTGCGGCGAGTCCAGCCATGTGACGACGCACGACGATCCGGTGTACATCCGGGACGGCGTGGTGCACTACTGCGTGGGCAACATGCCCGGTGCCGTTCCGCGGACCAGCACGATCGCCCTGACCAACGCGACGCTGAAGTACGGCCTGCAGATCGCAGCGGAAGGCCTGGAGGAGGCCAGCCGCAGGAGCAAGGTCATCGCCTCCGGTGTCAACTGCTATCTCGGCAAGCTGACCAACGCCAATGTCGCCGCGGCCCACGGCTGGGAATACACGGCGCTGGAGACGCTGGTGTAAGCAAGCATTCACGCTCCACACGGGAGCAGGAAAAGAGACGTTCCGGCAAATGGGACGTCTCTTTTCTTGGTTCTTCACGTTTAGTTAGGGAAATTCCGTTGGTGAGGGAATGCGCCTGCGGGCGCACCAGAGGGCTTTCCGATCGCCCTCTGGACTCCTTCGGGGCCGTCCCGTTAAATAACTCTTGGGGAATTGTCAGGTTTTTGATGGAATGCCAGGCTATGCTCTCAGCCTTACCCGACAACTAACAAGAAAGAGACGGCCCCGAAGGGTCCAGGGG
>JAFRPG010000041.1 GCA_017429265.1 Clostridia bacterium
AACTCTTTAATCCAGCAAGCTTTCATAAAAAGTCCGCTCGACTTGCATGTGTTAGGCACGCCGCCAGCGTTCGTCCTGAGCCAGGATCAAACTCTTCCGTTCAATCCTTTCAACTCTCGGAATTACACTGTCTCTTTCCTTGCGTTCTTTCTGTCTTCCTGTATCGTTTTCAAGGTCCTCAGGTGCTGTCCTTGCGGTCAGCTTTTTCAGAATAGCACAGGTCGGCCGGAATGTCAAGCGTTTTTTGGGTGTTTTTCGTAAATTTCTTCGATCGTTCGGGAATTGCGAACATATCACGATTTTCTCACGGAACCGTTCCGTCTATTTCCGAACGATATTTGCCATTTTACGTTTTTTGTTCGTGTTTGTGTCCGGCATGCAGACGCTCCCGGGCGGGGACGAGCAGGTTTTCCGCCACGGTGTCGGCCAGATCCGGCGGGATCTTCGCCCTCTCCCCGCCCCGGATCCGGCGCACGAACGCGCGCTCGGCCTCCGCCGCCGTCAGCCCGAAGGCCCAGGCCAGGGCGCGGACGCTCCCGATCTCCTCCCGCAGCCGCTCCAGCAAACAGGGCGGAGCGAGCAGGGCCCGCGCGAATGCGTCGGCCTCCCGCTCCTCCCTTCCGCCCGTTCCGCGGTGCCTGCACACGATGTGCCCCAGCTCGTGTGCCAGGGTCATCCGGAGGCGGGCCGCGCCGGCCCCCGGCAGGCAGCAGACGATCCGCCGGCGCGTGCCGTCCGCGGTCACGGCGAAGGTCACGGCGGGCACCTCCGGGCTCAGGGCCGCCAAGGCAGCCGGCGGGGCGCCCATCGCGCGGGCCCGGTCCGGCGTGAACAGAAAGGTGCCCGGGATCAGGCGCAGGATCCGGAGCACATCGACCGGCAGGCTCCGCACGCCTGCGGCGACCAGGCAGCGGGCCGCCAGCTCCTCCGGCGTCACGGCTGGTGATCCGGCTCGAAGGCGTGGGCGAAGATGGCCTTCCCGACCGCGATCAGCTTCTCCCGCTCCTCGGGCGTCATCTGGCGGAAGGCCCGCGTCATCACGGCCATGCTGTCGTCGGGCTCCGGCGTTTCTTCCATTGAATAGCCGCAGAGCCTGTCCATCGACACGCCGAAGAAGGCCGCCATCCGTTTCAGCGTCTCCACCGAGGGCTCGGACACGCCGTGCTCCCACTTGTTTTCCGCCGCCTGGCTGACCCCGGCCCACGCCGCGAGCTCCGCCTGGGTCATCCCCTTGCGCCTGCGCAGCGCCCGCAGTTGTTCCCCGAATGCCTTGCTCATCCGACGCACCTCCTCCCTCACAATATAACCGTTTGCTTCACTTTTTGCAATCATTTCACTTGAATATTCCGAAAAGTTGTGATATCATCGCGGTGCAGGGGAACATTTGTTCTTATTCTCTCGCGAACAAGGAGGAGATCACTTGAACGATCCAGCAATTCTTGAACGCTTCCGGCAGGCGGTCCGGGAGCGGGCGCGGCTGGCGGAGCGGATCACGGCGCTGCGGGACAGGCAGCGGCTGGCGGTCGATCGCCGCGGACGCCGCCGGCGCGAGGCGGCCCTGGACAGCCGGCTCCGCGAGGCCTCCGACTCCCTGCGCCGCTGCGAGGAGGCGATCAAGGCGGAGCGCCCGGCCCTGGAAGCCGCCCTCGGCCGCGTCGACGACCCGGACACCCGCGCCGTCCTCCGCCTCTACTACGCCGACGGTCATTCCGACGAGCAGGCCGCCGAGCGCCTCTGGCTGTCCGCGCGCCGGGTCAGCCGCCTCCGCCGGGACTGGCTCGCGCGGGGGGTGGGCTCCTGAGCGCGGGCAGGCGGATCGCGGAGGCGGAGGAGGTCCTGTCCATGCTCACGGCCATCATGCGCGGGGAGTTCCCGGACGAGGACGGCGACATGCCCCGGCTGGCGGACCGCTTCCGGGCGGCGGAGCTGCTCGCGCGGCACTACGGCCTCCTGCAGCCGCCGGAGAAGGCCGGGCCGGACGCCGGGGCGCGCCGCCGGATGGCCGAGGAAATCGAGGCGGAGATGGCGGCCCTGCTCGGCGCGGAGGAGGAGGAAAAGGCGTGAGCGTCTCCCGGCGCGATCTGTTCCGCTTCCTCACCCTCCACGCGGTGTCGATCGGGAAGCAGTGCGGGTTCACGCTGCTGCGGGAGGAGCCGCACGGGGCCTGGCTGCGCGCCATGCTCCTCGGGCGGGGAGACTTCACCCTCCTCGCCCACCGCGGCAGCTGCAAGACGACCTGCCTCTCCCTCGCCCTCGCGATCACCCTCTGCACCCGGCCGAGCCGGAACCTGCTCTTCCTCCGCAAGACGGACCGCGACGTCGAGGAGGTCCTGCGGCAGGTGCACCGGATCCTCGTCAGCGGGGCGATGCAGGCCGTCACCGCGGAGCTCTACGGCGGAGACCCCGTCCGCGTCCTGCGCGCCACGGCGCACGACCTCGACTGCGACTGCCGCTTCACCCCGCGCGGGGCCGTCCAGCTCCACGGGCAAGGGATCGGCGGGAGCCTGACCGGCCGGCACGCGGACTTGATCTTCACCGACGACATCGTCAACCTGAAGGACAGGCTCAGCGCGGCGGAGCGTTTTCGCACCCGGCAGGTGTGGATGGAGCTGCAGAACGTGCGCAATCCAGGCGGGCGCATCCTCTCCACCGGCACGCCCTGGCACCCGGAGGACGCGGTCAGCCTGATGCCCGCCCCGCTGCGGTGCGACTGCCATCAGAGCGGTCTGCTGACGGAGGAGCAGATCGAAGCCCTGCGGCGATCAATGGAGCCGTCGCTCTTCGCGGCGAACTACGAGCTGCGGCACATCCCCTCCGTGGGGAATCTCTTCCGGACGGTCCCGGCCTTCGTCGCGGACCCCGGCCTGCTCGCGGACGGGCTGGCCCACCTGGACGCCTCATACGGGGGCAGCGACGCCACCGCCCTGACGCTCGGCGCGCGGACGGCGGAGGGGCCGGTCCTCTACGGGCGGCTCTGGCGCTGTCATGTGGACAATGTATTGGAAGAGATCCTCGCCGAGTGCCGCCGGCTGCGGTGTGAACCGCTGTGGCTGGAGGTCAACGGGGACAAGGGGTATCTCGCCCGCCTGCTGCGGGAAAAGGGGCTCGCCGTGCATCCGTACACCGAGCGGATGAACAAGCATCTCAAGATCGCGACCTGGCTGCGCGAGGCCTGGCCGACCGTGCGCCTCCTGCGCGGGACCGACCCGGAGTGGCTGGAGCAGATCCTCGGGTACACGGAGTCGGCGGAGCACGATGATGCCCCGGACAGCGCCGCAAGCCTGATCCGGGCGATGAGGAGAAAGTGAGCGGGGGGATGCGCCTGCGGGCGCACCAGAGGGCTTTCCGATCGCCCTCTGGACTCCTTCGGGGCCGACTCGTTGAAGATAGTTCTTGAAGATTGTCAGGTTTTTGAGGGATTGTCAGGTTCTGTTTTCAGCCTTGCCCGGTGAATAACTAGGAAGAGGCGATCCCGAAGGGTCCAGGGGCGATCGGAAAGCCCCTGGCGCGCTCCGCAGAGCGCGGATCCCTTTCCGTTCACTTGACAGATCATTCCGCTGAAAACGGGTATGCGCCTGCGGGCGCACCAGAGGGCTTTCCGAACGCCCTCTGGACTCCTTCGGGGCCGACTCGTTAAAAATAATCCTTGAGGATTGTCAGATTTTTGATGGATTGTCAGGTTCTGTTTTCATCCTTACCCGGTAACTAACAAGGAAGAGGCGATCCCGAAGGGTCCAGGGGCGATCGGAAAGCCCCTGGCGCGCTCC
>JAFRPG010000042.1 GCA_017429265.1 Clostridia bacterium
ATCGCCCTCTGGACTCCTTCGGGGCCGTCACGTTGAAGTTGGATTATGGGAAGACGCAACCGCAGAAACCTCTCTGTCACTGCGGTGACATCTCCCCTTTCAGGGGAGACAGGGTATTTAAGTGCCCAAACCTCCCCTGAAAGAGGAGGGGGACCGCCGCAGCGGTGGAGAGGTTCTCTATGCAGGCTTTGCCGATCATGATGATCAAAGATGCGATCCCGAAGGGTCCAGGGGCGATCGGAAAGCCCCTGGCGCGCTCCGCAGAGCGCGGATCCCCTTCCTGAATGCTTTCCCGGGCTTTCCGTGAAAAACCCACAAAAGCAATATTTTCCCACGCAAAAGCGCGGGCCTCCGGTCCCGGAAAGGACGGAAGCCCGCGCTTCTTTACTCTGTGCCTCAGGCGAGGCGCAGGCGGTATCCGGTCTTGTACACCGTTTCGATCGCGTCGCGGCCGAGCTTGCGGCGCAGGCGCTGGACATGGACATCCACCGTGCGGGTGATCCCGATGCCCTGGTAGCCCCAGGCGCTGCGCAGCAGATCCTCCCTCGAGACCGCCTCGTCGGGGGAACGCATCAGGGCCTCGAGCAGGGCAAACTCCTGGGCGGTCAGCGTGATCGGCTCGCCGTCCTTCGTGGCCTGACGGGCTTCCACATCCAGCCGCAGGCTGCCGACGCTCAGGGTGCGCTCGGCCTGGGCAAGCAGGCGCTCTGCCATCGCGGTCAGCTCCTCCGCGTCGAAGGGCCTCAATAACACGTCGCAGTCCCCGTGATACATGGCGCGCAGGTGGGCGGCGTTGGCGGGGTCGGCGGTGACGAAGATCACCGGCAGTCCGCGCTCGGCCATGGCGCGCACGAATTCGTAGCTCTGGGTGAAGGAGATCTGGGCGTTGAGGATCGTCATCATGCGCTCCCGGCGCAGGATCTTCTCGGCCTCGCGGACGGTGTGCACCGCGCGGGGGTGGTGTCCGGCGGCCTTGAGCGCCTGGGTCATCGCCCTGCACTGGGCGCGGTCCGGTTCCAGAATCAGCATGTTTGCCATATAATCACCTCGTTTTCCGGCAAAGTCAGGGTCGCTGTTTCTCCCTTCCTCACACATATGGACGAACGAGACCGGCGTTTTGTTGCATGCTGACGAAAATTTTTGGTTCTGCGCGGAAAGATCGGGAAAAGCATAAGGGGAGAGGATTCATGCCTGCGGGCATGACCAGGGGCTTTCCGATCGCCCCTGGACCCTTCGGGATCACCTCTTCCTTGTTCGTTTCCGGGCAAAGTGAAGACGAAATATTGAAACTGACAATCTCCCAGAATTATCTACAACGGGACGGCCCCGAAGGAGTCCAGAGGGCGATCGGAAAGCCCTCTGGTGCGCCCGCAGGCGCATACCTTCATCTACAGAGTTGCCACAAAAAAAGAAGGGGTTCCGCGCTCTGCGGAGCGCGCCAGGGGCTTTCCGATCGCCCCTGGACCCTTCGGGATCGCACCTTCCTTGTTAGATGTTGGGCCAAAGTAATGTAGATAGAAGAACCTTACAATACCAAAGCCTATCATTAATGGGTCGGCGCCGAAGGAGTCCAGAGGGCGATCGGAAAGCCCTCTGGTGCGCCCGCAGGCGCATTCCCCTCACCCGATCTCCTTCTCCTCCCGGACCACGCGTCCGCTTTCATCGTGGCGGAGGATGCAGTACGTCCGGTATCCGCAGGCGGCGGCCATCCGCGCCGCGTCGGCGAGGCCGGCGTCGAGGAGATCGGCGCTGTGGGCGTCGGTGGAGAGGAAGAGCGGGGCGCGCAGCTCGCACAAGCGGGTCAGCAGGGGGCGGATCGGGTAGAAGTCCGCCCGGCGGCCGCGGTTCAGGGCCCCGGCGTTGAGCTCAAAGGCGGCACCCGACGCAGCCAGATGCTCCAGCGCCGCGAGGGCGGGCCCCAGATACCGCGGATCGGTCTCGTCGAAGCGCGGATACTGATGGTTGAACCGGGCGATCAGGTCGAAGTGCCCGACGATGTCGCAGCGGGTCTTCTCCGCGACCGCGGCCTCCTCCTCAAAATACGCCGCGCAGAGGCGGTACCAGTCCCCGCCGTACAGGGTGCGGCAGAGGGTCTCCTGCTTCTCGAACGTGTGGTCGAGGGCGACGAGGGCCCCGTCCGCCCCGGGGAGAAAGTGCGTGGAGCCGATCGTGTACTCCGCCGCGTCCGTGCTCTCCCCGGCCCAGCGCCGGTCGAGCTCCACCCCGCAGAGGATGTCGAGCCGGGGCGCGAACTCCGCCCGCAGCGCAGCGATCTCCCGGACATAGGCCGCGAAATCCATGTGGATGTCCGGATCCATGTGCCCCGAAAACCCCAGCTGCTCAAAGCCGAGCGAAACCGCGCGCTCCGCCATCTCGCGGGGCGTGTTCTTTCCGTCGCACAGGACGGTGTGGGTGTGGAAATTGGCCTGGATCATGGGTTTTCCTTTCCTGCGGAGGGGATCTCACAGCCGCTGCGGGCCAGCGCGTCCGTCGCCCGGGCGAAGTCCTCCCGCTTGACGAGGATGTAGTCCGTGTTGTAGGTGGAGACGGCAAAGATGCCGATCTTCTCCGCGGCGAGGACGGCGGAGAGCCGCGCCAGGATGCCGGTGAGGGAGAAGTCGAGCACGCCCGCGACGCGGAAGGCGCGCCAGCCGTCCTCCCGGGCGAGGGTATGGGCCGGCGCGTCCTCCGTCCGGCAGACGAGGGAGAGCTCCTCGTCGGTCTTCCCGACGAAGCAGATCTCCGCGCCGAGGTCGATATCGGTCACCGAGGCGACCTTGCAGACGGTCAGGTCGTATGGGAGGGTTTCGAGACGCATGGGGGCGGGTCACCTCCGGGGTTTCGGTTTTCGGGAGACAGGGGGTTTCGCGCTCCCCCGATCATGCATGCGCGATCCGCGGCGTTACTCCCCGAACAGTGCCGTCGAATAGTACCGCTCCGCGGTGTCGGGGAGGACGGTGACGACGGTCTTACCCGGGCCGAGCTTGCGGGCGAGCCTGAGGGCCGCGGCCACGTTGGTCCCGCCGGAGATGCCGCAGGCCAGGCCTTCCTCGCGGGCGAGGCGGCGGGCGGTGCTGATCGCCTCCTGATCGGTGACCACGTAGATGTCGTCGTAGATCTCGCGGTTGAGGATGTCCGGGATGATCCCGTCGCCGATGCCCATCTGCAGGTGCGTGCCGATCGTGCCGCCGGCGAGGATCGCGGCGTTCTCGGGCTCCACGGCCCAGATCTCGATGTCTGGATACTGCGCCTTCAGCACCTCGCCGATGCCGGTCAGGGTGCCGCCCGTGCCGATGCCGCTGCAGAAGCCGTGGATCGGCCCGGCCACCTGGGCCATGATCTCCAGGGCCGTGTGCTTCTTGTGCGCGAGGGTGTTGTTCGGGTTCTCGAACTGCTGGGGGACGAAGACCTTCGGGTTCTTCTTCTTCATGCTGAGGGCGGCGTTCAGGCACTCCTCCATGCACTTGCCGATGTCCCCGGCGTCGTGGATCAGCTTGACCTCCGCGCCGTAGTGGCGGACCAGCTTCCGCCTCTCCTCGCTGACCGAGTCCGGCATGATGATGATCGTCCGGTACCCGCGCACCGCGCCGACCAGCGCCAGGCCGATGCCCTGGTTGCCGCTGGTGGGCTCCACGATGATCGTATCCTCGCCGATCAGGCCTTCCCGCTCCGCCTGCTCGATCATGTTGAGCGCGGTGCGGGTCTTGATCGATCCGCCGACATTGAGGGACTCGACCTTCACGAGGATCTCCGCGCTTCCGGCCTCCCGCATCCGGTTGAGCCGGACGACGGGCGTGTTTCCGACCGCTTCCAGTATATTGCTGCAGATCAAGGGTTTTCTTCCTTTCTGTATACAGAGTCCGACGTAAAGGATAGCACAAACCGCCGCGCCCGGCAAGGCGTGTCTTGCACTGTTCCGCCCGTTGTGATACACTGGACGGGCCGGCCGGAAAAAAGGAGGTCTTCACGGAAAGTTAGGGAAAGCATATGGGGGCTTCGCGCTCTGCGGAGCGCGCCAGGGGCTTTCCGATCGATCCGGGGCTGCCGCCCATTCTCCGCTGAAAACTGTCCCCCGGACAGTTTTCCGGGCGCTCCGAATCCCTGGACCCTTCGGGGCCGTCTCTTTCTTGTTAGTTG
>JAFRPG010000043.1 GCA_017429265.1 Clostridia bacterium
AAGAAAGGCTTTGGCAATGTAAGGTTCGAATATCAACTCTGCTTTGCAAAATGCCAAACAAGAAAGAGCCGACCCCGAAGGTCCAGGGCGATCGGAAAGCCCTGGTCGCGGTCCGCAGACCGCGAAATCCTCTTGTTTCACATAGGAGAATTCTGTGAAGAATCAAAAAGGTATGCGCCTGCGGGCGCACCAAAGGGCTTTCCGATCGCCCTTTGGAAACCTTCGGGGCCGACACGTGAAAGATAGTTCAGGAAGATCGTAAGTCTCTTGTTTTCCGCTTCACTTTACCCGGCAACTTACATGCAAGTTGCGGTCCCGAAGGTCCAGGGCGATCGGAAAGCCCTGGTCGCGGTCCGCAGACCGCGAAATCCTTTTGTTTCACATAAGAGAATTCTGTGAAGAAACAAAAGGGATTGCGCCTGCGGGCGCACCAAAGGGCTTTCCGATCGCCCTTTGGAAACCTTCGGGGCCGACCCGTTAATGATTGACTTTGGAATTGTCAGATTCTTTAATCAACATTACTTTGCCCAACAACTTACAAGAAAGATGCGGCCCCGAAGGGTCCAGGGGCGATCGGAAAGCCCCTGGCGCGCTCTGCAGAGCGCGGAATTCCTCATCCCAGGCCATTGCCCCTGACAAAAGCATGAAGCGTCAAAAACCCCCGCCGTCCGCAGCAGACGGCAGGGGCCTTTTCATTCTTTCGGGTCAGGACCCGAACTCTTTCGGTTTCTTCCGGAAAACCCCGGTGATCCTGGCGAAGCGGTCCCGGCGTTTCCGCCTGCGGTCCAGGCGCTCGGCCAGGTCGCGGGCACCGACACCGTAGACCAGGTAGAGGATGATGCCGGAGACGATCATGATCAGCACCGTCGCGGCGCAGCGGCAGCCGGTCTGGTTGAACTGCGTGCTGTTGTTGCCCGTCTCCGTGAGGGACTTGACCACCATGGCCAGGGTGGTGGCCCTGCCGTTGGCGAAGGTCGCGCCCATGTCGTACTCCGAGAACAGGGCGTTGAAGTTCAGCGCGAACACCGCCAGCACGCTGGGCAGCACGATCGGCAGCTTGATCCGCATGAACGACCGCACCGGCCCGGAGCCGAGGTTCCGCGCGGCCTCCTCCAGCTCATCGTCGATCGCGTAGAACGAGGCCTTGATCATGCGGAGGGTGAAGGGCAGCTTCACCACCACATAGGCGATCACCAGCAGGAGGCGTATTCGATCCGGCGTGTACAGCGCCTGTCCGAAGGTGTACCACAGCTCCTGCTTGAAGTAGATGCGGAAGGAGTAGCAGATCAGGATCGTCGGCAGCAGCCAGGGGAAGAGGAGCCCCGCCTCGACCAGCCTGGAGGAGCGGGCCTTCTTGTGCTTGAACATATAGTTGACCGCCAGCACGACGATGACGCAGACCAGGGCGGCCGCGATGGCCGAGAGGATAAAGCTCAGGATCACGCTGTCCTTGGTCTTGTCGTAGGAGAAGAGGCCGACCACGCCGTTCTTCACCGTGCGGAACTTGCCGACGTTCTTCGCGCCGCTCTTGGGGATCAGCGCGTCCTCCACGCCCACATAGTTGGAGAGGGTCATGGAGCCGAAGTCGAGGATCTTGCCGTCCACGTTCCGCCAGTTCTGGAAGGAGAACAGGATGATCATGACCACCGGGGTCATGTAGATGATGAAGAGGATGTAGGCGTAGATGTGGGCCAGCACGTTGGCCACGGGATTCTGGATCTTCTGCTTGACCAGCTTGGCCTTCGTCTTGCTGACGGAGAGATAGTGGCCCTTGCGCTCAAAGTGATTGAGGGTCAGCAGCAGGACCACCGTGAAGCAGGCCAGGATGATGGAGAGCAGGGCGGCCTGGGCCTCGGGGGGCGGGGCGTTACTCTCCTTCAGGCCCGCGCGGCCGGCCAGCTCGACGATCGTCGGGTTGATCGAGTCGTAGTGCAGGAGGGTCGGGGCGGACATGGCGCACAGGCCGGTGATGAAGGTCATGACCGTCAGCGAGAACAGGGTGGGCAGCAGGGTGGGCATGACCACCTTGAACAGCACGCCGAAGGAGTTGGAGCCCATGTTGCGCGCGGCCTCCACCGTGTTGTAGTCGATGCCGCGGATCGCGTTGCGCAGGAAGAGCGCGTGGTTCGACGTGCAGGCGAAGGTCATCGTGAACAGCACCGCATAGAAGCCCGCGAACCAGTTCTTGTCCGTCTCGGGGATCAGCTTGTAGTGGATGAGCATCTTGGTGATCAGGCCGTCCTTGTCGTACAGGAACATAAAGCCCGTGACCAGCGCGACGCCCGAGTAGATCATGGAGGTCATGTAGCCCAGGCGCAGGATCTTCGCGCCCTTGATGTCAAAGTACTCCGTCAGCAGGACGATCGAGATGCCGACGATGTTCACCGTGATCACCAGGCAGATGCCCAGCTTGAGGGAGCCCCAGATAAAGTGGGACATGTTGCCGGCCAGGAAGTAGTTGATCACCGCGAAGGGATCGCCCTCCTTGGCCGTGAAGACCGACTTGATCGTGTCCCAGCACGGGAAGATCATGAAGCCGAGGAACAGGTAGAGGAACAAAACGCCTCCGAAGATGCCCCACAGTTTCCCCAGCCCGTATTTCGGTTTGCGCGGCGCGGCTGTCTGCATGCTGCTCACCTCGCTCAGTAGCTCATCACATCTTCGCCGCGGATGACCAGGCTGACCTGCTTCCCGGGCTCATAGATGTTGATGCCGTTGTTCTTCTCGATCACCTTCAGGGTCTGGTCCTCGGTGCGGACATAGTACTTGATGTAGAGGCCGTAGTACTCCTGCATCTCGATGACGCCGGGGACCACGGCGGCCCCGTCGGCCGTGCCGGGCTCCGTCCGCACGCCGATCCGCTCGAGGCGGACGTAGTGCTTCTTCTCCGGCGGAAGGTTCAGGGCGGCGGTGATCTTCGGCCCCAGCGGGTTGATGTCGCCGATGAAGTTGGCCACGAACTCCGTGGCGGAGTGGTTGTAGACCTCGTTCGGGTTGCCGATCTGCTCGATGTTGCCCTGGTTGAACACGGCGATGCGGTCGGAGAGGGTCAGGGCCTCCTCCTGGTCGTGGGTGACGTAGATCGTCGTGATGCCGAACTCGCGCTGCATGCGCTTGAGCTCGTTGCGCAGGCTCACGCGCAGCTTGGCGTCCAGGTTGGACAGGGGCTCGTCCATGCAGATGATGGCCGGGTTGGTCACCAGGGCGCGGGCGATGGCGACGCGCTGCTGCTGGCCGCCGGAGAGCTGGGAGACCGCCTTGTCCAGCTGCTCGTCGGTCAGGTTCACCTGCGCGGCAATGTCCTTGACGCGGCGGGCGATCTCGTCCTTCTTCACATGCTTGACCTGCAGGCCGTAGGCGATGTTCTTCCGCACGGTCATCGTCGGGAAGAGGGCGTAGGACTGGAAGACGATGCCGATGTTGCGCTTCTCGATCGGCACCTTTGTGATGTCGTTGCCCTGCATGAAAACCTTGCCCTCCGCGGGCTCGATAAAGCCGGTGATCGTGCGCAGGGTGGTGGTCTTGCCGCAGCCGGACGGGCCCAGGAACGTGAAGAACTCGCCCTCCTTCACGTGCACGTTGATCTTGTGCAGCGCCTCAAATTTGTCAAAGCGCACCACGATGTTCTCAAGCCGGATCATCCGCATCGGTCCTTTCCGTATTTTTTTTGGTTCTTCACGTTTCGTTAGGGAAACTCCGTTGGTGAGGGAATGCGCCTGCGGGCGCACCAGAGGGCTTTCCGATCGGTCCGGGGCTGCCGCCCATTCTCCGCTGAAAACTGTCCCCCGGACAGTTTTCCGGGCGCTCCGAATCCTCTGGACTCCTTCGGGGCCGTCCCGTTACATAATTCTTGGGGAATTGTCAGGTTTTTGATGGAATGACAGGCTATGCTCTCAGCCTTACCCGACAACTAACAAGAAAGAGACGGCCCCGAAGGGTCCAGGGGCGATCGGAAAGCCCCTGGCGCGCTCCGCAGAGCGCGAAACCCCCATATGCTTTCCCTAACTTTCCGTGAAGAAATCAAAAAAACAGTTGAAATTCATTGACGGATGCCGTTGAATCACGTATCATATAATGTAAGGAAATGATGCTCCGCCCCGCGCGCGGGTGCGCATGGCGGATCGTCAGATCACCGTTTTGAGTCTGTCGCAATACGGCCTGTCCGCATATGGAAATCAAGATCAAACGCCGGACCGCAACGGAGGAAGATCGAATATGAAAGCAAAAAGCACCTTTCTGAGACACCTGACCGTCCTGCTCGCGCTGATCGTCGGGCTGTCGGTCTGCGCGTCCGTGTCGGCGGAGGAGTACACCGCCGCCACCATGCGCCTGCTCGCGTACGAAGGCACCGTGGAAATCACCGATGCCGCCGGGAACGCGCGCTTTGTGCTGGAGAACGCACGTTTCAACAGCGGTGAGGCCATGTCGACCGGCGCGGACAGCTCCGCCACGGTCGGCCTGGACGACGGTCGGACCGTCATTCTCGGCGCCGATACGCGCGTGGAGTTCTTCAAGGAGGGCGGCCACACCAGGCTGACCCTCCGGCAGGGCACCCTGATGCTCGACGTGCAGCAGAAGCTGACGGAGAACGAGTCGCTCGACATCGAGGTCTCCACCATGACCGCCGGCATCCGCGGCACCGTCGTGTTCGCGCAGTTCACGCCCGACGCGTCGGACAAGCCCGCCGCGGTCTTCGGCGTGCTGGAGGGCGTCGCCCACCTCAGCTACACCGACAGTTCCGAAGCGCACCGTCTGATGGATCTCCCGGCCGGACAGAAGGCCGTGATCCCGGCGCAGCCGCAGAGCGCGGCCGACAGCACCCCCGTCGTCACGGTTATGACCCCGGCCGACGTGGAGGGCTTCGTCCTCGAGCAGGTCGCAGCCAGTCCCGTCCTGATTGACCGCATCACGACCGCCACGGACTTCCTCGACGAGACGCTTCTCGGGGAGGAAGCCTCCACCGGTGAGGCCCAGCCCCCGGAAGATCAGCCGCCGACGGTCGGCAATGAGATGTCCTTCCCCGCGGACGGCGACTGGAGCTGGACCGGCACGGTCACCCTGGTCGCCCAGAGCGCGAGCAAGCTCTACGATGCATCGCCGCTGACACGTTCATCCGACGTCCTGGTCTACGGCCTGCCCTCGGCCTTCAGCATCCACGTGGCCGCGAAGGGCTCCCAGACCGACGCGGGCAGCAGCACCAACTCGATCGCCGGATACAGCATCTTCAACGCCGAGGGCGAGAACGTCACCTCCCACTTCCCGAGCATCGAGACCGTGGACGGCGTGCTCACCGTGGACCCCGCGCCGCTGACCATATGGACCGGCAGCGCCGAGAAGATCTACGACGGCGAACCGCTGACCTGCCCGGAGGCGGAGATCCGCACCGTGCCCGGCTATGTGAGCGGCGAGCCCACCTGGCGCAACACCTCCATCATCACGACCACCTCCATCGGCAGTGAGACCATGTACGCCGCCAGCGGCGTGCTCTGGGTGCACGGCTCCAACCCCATCACCGGCGAGACGCAGGAGATCGAGCTCTTCGCCGGCCAGCGCCTGACCGTCCGCCTGAACAACGAGGACAGCCGGGAGAGCATCGAATTCCAGGTCGAGACGATGACCGTGGAGGAGCTCCCCGACGAGATCCTCCGCCTTTACGCGGCCAACCCGGAACTGATGGCCCAGGCCTGCGAGGACACGGGCTGGGATCCCGAGCTGCTCGCGGAGCGGATCGCGGCCCTGCCCGAGATCGAAGGCGGGACCGAGCTGGTGGAACAGAGCGGCCTGATGATCCCCGCGCAGGACGAAGATGCCCTGATGATCGACAGCACGAACGTGCGCATCACCATCGACTCCGGCATCACGAACTACACCGGCCGCGCCCTCGGCAGCGATGAGGCGCACTTCACCCCGGTGCGCATCCCGTCCTCCGTCGTGATCACCGCCACCGGCAGTCAGACCGAGCCCGGCGAGAGTGACAACACCTACGAGATCGACTGGGGCGGCACGAACCCCGACAACTATATCCTCAAGGAAGACCTGGGCACCCTGAAGGTCCTCCCCCTCTACGAGGGCTGGGTGACCCTGACCGCCGGCTCCGCGGAGAAGGTCTATGACGGCACGCCCCTGACGAATTTCTCCGTGCAGGCCGTGGGACTCCCGGCGGGCTTCACCATGATGACGACCGTCGCGGGCAGCCAGACCGACGCCGGCGAAGGCGAGAACAAGGTGACCTCCTACACGATCTATGACGCGGAGGGCACGGATGTCACCGCCCAGTTCCCGCGCGTGCGTGTGGAATCCGGCACGCTGACCGTCAGCCCGGCCCCGCTCACCGTCACTACCGGTTCCGCGGAGAAGGTCTACGACGGCACGCCCCTGACCGCCGAGGAGGCCACGCTCACCGGCTTGATCGCCGATGAGACCGCCGGGATCAGCGCCACAGGTTCGCAGACCGGCGCGGGTGAAAGCGACAATACCTATGCCATCGAATGGGGCACCGCGAAGGCCGAAAACTACACGGTGACATCCGAGACCCTCGGCACTCTCAGGGTGGAAGCCCTGTCCCTGGCCGTCAATTTCGGCGGCGCCAGTGTGACCTACAACGGCGCCGTCCAGATCCCCTCCCCCACGGTCACCTATCAGAACGGCAGCCATGCGGGAGAAGCCGTCACCGGCGTCCGCCTCAGCAGGCAGAACCGTCTCCTCCTGGCCGGCACGGATCCCGTGCCGCTCGCGAATGTGCAGTCCGCCCGGTTCGGCTTCACGCTCTTCACGGGCGACACCGTGGAGATCACGATCTCCGGCATGGGAACGGACGTGGGCAGCTACACCCTCACGGGCACCGTGAGCACGTCCTCCGGGAACATCGCCGATTTCGACATGTCCTTCAGCGGCGCTGCGCTGACCGTTGAGCCTGCCGTGCTGACCATCGTCACCGGTTCGGCCGCCAAGCCCTATGACGGCACGCCGCTGACCTGCGGCGAGGTCACCGTGACCGGCGCGGCGGACGGCGACGTGATCACCGTCACGCCCATCGGCACCGTCACTGAGGTGGGCAAGACGGAGAACACCTACACCATCGACTGGGGCGAGGTGAAGAGCGGCAATTACGCCGTCACGGCCACGACCGGCACCCTGGAGGTCACCGCCAACGACACGCCGGTCACCGTCACCGCCGCCTCCGTCTCCAGGCCCTACGACGGAAAAACCCTCTCCGACAGCAGCTTCACCGTGGAAGGCCTGCCGGCGGGCTTCACCTGCGAGGCCGCCGTCAGCGGTGCGCAGCATGACCCTGGCAGCACCGACAACATGATCGGCGACATCACCATCCGCGACGGAAAGGGCACCGATGTCACCGCCTTCTTCACCGACATCACCGCCGTGAACGGCACGCTGACCGTGACCGCGAACAGCACACCGATCACCGTCACCGCCGGAGACTACACCAAGGTATATGACGGCGAGGAGATCGGCGGCTGGGTCGGTGTCACCGTGGAAGGTCTGCCCGAGGGCATCGAATACATGGCGGACTGCGAATTCTATGCCTCCGACGCCGTGACAAAGGCTCTCCATCCGTACTTCGAGGTCCTGGATCCCGAAGCGGCGGGAGACCCCACCTCCTATTTCACCAATATCACCTATGTGGACGGCACCCTGACCGTGAAGCCCGCTCCGCTGACGATCACCACCGCTTCGGCCGAAAAGGCCTACGACGGCACGGCCCTGACCGCCCCGGTCACCGTGACCGGCCTGGTCCCCGCGGATGAAGACAAAGTCACCGTCACCGCCACCGGCACGATCACCGACGCGGGCACGGTGAGCAACGCCTACTCCATCGACTGGGGCACAGTCAAGAGCACCAACTACACGCTCACCGAGAAGCTCGGCACGCTGACCGTAAGCCCCATCGCCATATCTGTCGACATTCTCGACACCGAGTATACCTTCGATAACGCATACCATTTCGTGGACGTGAGCGTCACCTGCGACGCGGACTTCACCGCGGAGTTCCTCGGCGACAGCATGTATGCGGTGAATCTGCCGGGAGCGCGGCTGTCAATGGTGTTCAGAGTGACCGCCAAGAGCAAGGACGCGTGCATCACGGAACTGTCCTTCGTAAGCTACGGGTTTACCTACGGTAATCCGAACAACTTCGATCTCACTGTGAGCGGCGGAACACTGACCGTGCATCCCGCTCCGATCACCATCACCACCGGCTCGGCGACAAAGGTCTTCGACGGCACGCCGCTGACCTGCGACGAGGTGACTGTCACCGGCTTCCCGGGAAGCGAATCCATCGTAATCTCGGCCACCGGCACGATCACCGACGCGGGCAGCACCGACAACACCTATGTCATCAGCGACTGGAACGGTTGGAACCCCGACAACTACTCCGTGACCGAGGAGCTCGGCACCCTGACCGTGGATCCCCTGCCGGTGACACTCAGCATGGAAAACGGCTCGTATCCTTATTACGGAGAATTCCAGGGCGTCGCCGTGAACGTCACCAGCCCGAATCCGGACTTCGAGCTCATTCGTGAGCCTCAGTCAACCACGGATCCGCACTGTCACTGGCATATCGACTGGGGCTGGGGCGACAGCCTGGCCATCGTTCTTGACGGCTGCCGCGACGTCGGGACCTACACGATCTCCCACAGCGCGGTCACGGGCGTGGGTTCGACCAATGCCGCCAACTACAGCATCACCTGGACCAGAGACACCGTTACCTTTACCGTCGCTCGAATGAGCCTCCACGTCTATCCGGCGGCCAACCGTATGAGCAGGGACCTCAGCGCCGCGCCGGTGACGCCGACGCAGAATGATCTCAGGCTGCAGTATCAGAACAGCCTCAAAGGCGGCGAGTATATCACCCCGGATGACTTCAGCTATGCGGACGGGGTCATCACGGCACATTTCACGCTGTTCTCGGGGGACGAGGTCATCGTGACTTCCAGTGGATGGGCGGAAAACGGCATCGGGTCCCACACCGTCACGACATCCGGCAGCATTGTGTCGGGCAACCCCGACAACTTCCACTTCGTCTACTTCGGAAACAACAGCAGCTATACCATTTCCTTCAGCGGAACGGTCACCGTCACAGCCGACTCGGCCTCCAAGCTCTATGACGGCACGCCGCTGACCGCCGCCGGCGTGACCGCCGCGGGCCTGCCGTCCGGCTACACCTGCACCGGTACCGCATCCGGCAGCCGGACAGCGGTGGGCAGCAGCGAGAACACCGTCACAGCCTACACGATTCTGGATGCCGGCGGCAACGACGTGACCGATCGCTTCCCGAACGTCACGACCGTCGCAGGAACACTCACCGTGACGCCCAACGATACCCCGATCACCGTCACC
>JAFRPG010000044.1 GCA_017429265.1 Clostridia bacterium
GGTAAGGCTGAGAGCATAGCCTGGCATTCCATCAAAAACCTGACAATTCCCAAGAATTATTTAACGGGACGGCCCCGAAGGAGTCCAGAGGGCGATCGGAAAGCCCTCTGGTGCGCCCGCAGGCGCATTCCCTCACCAACGGAATTTCCCTAACTAAACGTGAAGAACCAAACTTTCTTCCCTCCCGTCCTTTGAAAAACACGCCGTGTGTGCTACAATAAGATCAGGTTCCTCACGAATATGACGCCGGAGGATGAACACAGGATGGACATCACCTTTGTCTGCGGCCACCGCAACCCCGACACCGACTCGATCGTCTCCGCCATCGCCTACGCCGCGCTGCGCAATGCCCTCGGCGACAACAACTATGTGGCGGCGCGGGCCGGGCACCTCAACGACGAGAGCAGCTTCCTGCTGAAGCGCTTCGGCTTTGAGCCGCCGGTATATCTGCCCACCGTCCGGACCCAGATCAGGGACATCGACTTCGACCGGCCGCCCCTGCTCAACAAGCAGGTCCCAGTGCACCACGCCTGGGAGAAGCTGCAGGAGAGCAACGGCCTGTCCGCCATCCCGGTGACCAACGCCGACGGCACGCTCTTCGGCATGCTCACCGCGGGCAGCATCGCCGAGGGTGACATGGCCTCGATCCGGCATCCGTCGGTGAAGGACGTGCCCGTGGTCAACCTCCTCGCCGCGCTCGAGGGGCGGATCATCAACAACGAGGACGACGTCTTCGAGACCCTCTCCGGCGACGTGGTGATCGCCCTGCCGCGCAAGGGGGACGTCCTGCGGGGCGTGAAGCCCGGGAGCATCGTCCTGTGCGGCGAGCAGCCCGAGGTGGCCGAGGCCGCCCTCGCCCTCGGCGTCAGCTGCCTGATCCTCTGCGAGGGTGCGCTGGCGGAGCGCTACCGCGGCATGCACTCGGATACCTGCCTCCTTGTCACCCCGTGCGACGCCTATCAGGCCGCGCGGATGATCTACCAGGCCATCCCGGTCAGCCGCATCGCGCACCAGGAGGAGATCGTCTCCTTCCACCTTGACGACTTCCTCGACGACGTGAACGACACCGTCCTCCAGAGCCGCTACCGCGCCTACCCCGTCCTCGACGCTCAGGACCGCGTCGTGGGCACCCTCAGCCGCTATCACCTGCTGCGCCCCAAGCGCAAGCGCCTCGTGCTCGTGGACCACAACGAGGTCGGGCAGGCCGTCCAGGGGCTGGAGCAGGCCGAGCTGATCGGCATCATCGACCACCACCGCCTCGGCGACGTGGAGACCGGCTATCCGGTCTTCATGCGCAACGAGCCCGTGGGCTCCACCGCCACGATCATCGCCACGATGTTCCAGGAGCACGGCCTCCAGCCGGAGGAGAAGCTGGCCGGCCTCCTCTGCGCCGCCATCCTCTCCGACACCGTGATGTTCAAGTCGCCCACGGCCACCCCGCTGGACCGCCGCATCGCCGAGCGACTGGCCCACATCGCCGGCCTGGAGACCGAGGCCCTCGGCCGCGAGGTCTTCTCCGCCAGCCAGTCCTCCGACAAGAGCGCGGAGGCCCTGATCCGCACGGACATGAAGGAGTTCCACATGGGCGACCACCGGGTCTGCATCAGCCAGATCACGACCATGGACTCCGACGCGATGGCCCGGCGCGAGGACGAGTTCCGCGAGGTCATGCAGAAGATCCGCCGCGACCGGGGGTATGACCTGATCCTGCTGATGATCACCGATGTGCTCAAGGAGGGCACCGAGCTGCTCTATGTGGGGGAGGAGGAGATCATCCGCCAGGCCTTCGCCGGCAACCGGATCGAGGGCGGCCGCGTCTTCCTCCAGGGCGTTGTCTCGCGGAAGAAGCAGGTCGTCCCGGCCCTGGCCATCCTCTGGGGCTGAGCGCTTTCGGTGCTTTACGGATAGTTCGGGAGAAGTATTTGGGAAGAGGTTCCGCGCTTCGCGGAGCGCGCCAGGGGCTTTCCGATCGCCCCTGGACCCTTCGGGGCCGCATCATTTAGTATGATGATCGGTACAGCCTACACGGGGAACCTCTCCACCGCTGCGGCGGTCCCCCTCCCCTTTCAGGGGAGGTTTGGGCAACTAACTACCCCTGTCTCCCCTGAAAGGGGAGATGTCACCGCAGTGACAGAGAGGTTTTTGCGCCTGCATTGCCCAAAGTCTATCATTAAACGGGACGGCCCCGAAGGAGTCCAGAGGATTCGGAGCGCCCGGAAAACTGTCCGGGGGACAGTTTTCAGCGGAGAATGGGCGGCAGCCCCGGACCGATCGGAAAGCCCTCTGGTGCGCCCGCAGGCGCATTCTCCTTCCCTGTCAAAACGTGAAGAACACCCTCCCGGGCTTGACAGAAGCGCCGATCCCGGCTATACTGCATCCATCACAGGAAAGGAAGGTCACGCAGACTGATGAGGATCCGCAACTGACAGACGGCAGCAGCACATCTCCCGGGCGGGTACGCCGGGGAGCGGAGTTTGTGTCGCCGTTTGGAGGTTGCGGGCAGCGATGACCGGACGGTTTTTTGACGCGCTCCCCGTGCCTCCGCGGCGCGAGGGAGGTTTTTTGATGGCGAAGCTGTTACTGGAGGCCGTGGGCCTGCGCCTGAACCGCGGACAGCGCTTATTGCTCGACGTCGGGCGGCTCGCGGTGTACGCGGGCGAGCGCATCGGCCTGATCGGAGAGAACGGGGCGGGCAAGACGACCCTCCTGCGGATCCTCGCCGGGGAGCTGGCCCCGGACGAGGGCACCGTGCGCCGCATGGCCCCGGCGGCGATGATCCACCAGCAGGGGACGGCGGACACGGGCGGAGACCCGGCGGTGGAGGCCCTCTTCCGCGCGCAGGAGAGCCGCGAAGGCCTCTCCGGCGGGGAGATGACGCGGAACCGGATCGCGGGCGCGCTCTCGTCGAACCCGGAACTGCTGATGGCGGACGAGCCGACCACGGACCTCGACCGCGAAGGCCTCGCCGTCCTGCGCAGGCAGCTCGAGGCATTTTCCGGCGCGATCCTGCTGGTCTCCCACGACCGCGCCCTCCTGCGCCGGCTGTGCACGCGGATCTGGTACCTCGAGGACGGGAAAATCACCGACTTCCCCGGCGGCTACGACGCCTTCACGGCCGAGCGTGAACGGCAGCGGGAGCGGGCGGCCTTCGAGTACGAGCAGTACCGGGAGGAGAAGAAGCGCCTGAAGGAGTCCGTCCAGCAGATGGCGGAGCGGGCGAGCCAGGTGCGGAAGGCCCCGTCGCGCATGGGCAACAGCGAGGCGCGCCTGCACAAGCGGGAGTGGACGGACTCGGTCCTTCAGCTCAGCCACGCCAAGCGGACGATCCAGAACCGCCTGGAGCGCCTGGAGGTCAAGGAAAAGCCGCGCGCCCTGCCGGAGATCCGGATGAAGCTCGGCGTCGCCTGCCCGGTGGAGGCAAAGACCGTCCTTGAATTCCGCTGCGATACCCTGCAGGCCGGGGACAGGACCCTCCTGCGCGGCGCGTCCTTCACCCTGCCCACCGGGAGCCGGACGGCCCTGATCGGCCCCAACGGCTGCGGCAAGACGACCCTCCTGCGGGTCCTGACCGGCCAGGCGGGCGAGGGTGTACGACTGCGCGGGAAGGTGCGCTTCAACCCCGCCGCGCGCATCGGCTGGTTCGACCAGCACCACGAGGGCACCCTTGACATGGAGCGGACCGTGCTGGAGAACGTCCTGCGGGACTCCCCGCATCCGGTGCACTTCGCCCGGACCGTGATGGCCTGCCTCGGGATCGCCGGGGACGACGTGTTCAAGCCGGTCGGCCTGCTCTCGGGCGGCGAGCGGGCGAAAACGGCCCTCGGCCGCCTCCTGCTCACGGACTGCAACACCCTCCTCCTCGACGAGCCGACCAACCATCTCGACCTGTTCACGATGGAGGAGCTCGAGCGCCTGCTGGCCGGATACGGCGGCACGCTGCTCTTCGTCAGCCACGACGAGGAGTTCATCCGCAAGACCGCGACGCGGATCGTGCGCTTCCCGGAGGAGGGTGAAGGCGGGTTCGGTGTTTTCGAGGGCGGATGGGAGGAGATGACCCGCCCCGCCGCCCCGGCCCGCGCCGAGGAGGACCGCCGCCTTGCCCTGAGCCGCCTCGAGATGCGCCTCGCCATCCTCTCGGCCCGCCTCTCCGCCCCCAAAAAGGGCGACCGCCCCGAGGACCTGCAGGCCGAATACCTGCGCCTCGCGGCGGAGATCAGGGAACTGAAGGCAGGGGGGATCTGACCTCCCGGTCGCTGCAGGCGAGGCCTTTCCTCCCCATAAGAGTGATTCTTCACGTTTTTGTCCGGGAAAGAGAATGCGCCTGCGGGCACACCAGAGGGCTTTCCGATCGGTCCGGGGCTGCCGCCCATTCTCCGCTGAAAACTGTCCCCCGGACAGTTTTCCGGGCGCTCCGAATCCTCTGGACTCCTTCGGGGCCGACCCGTAAAGGATAGTTCTTGAGGATTGTCAGGATTTTGGGGATTGATGGGTTCTATTCTCAGCCTTGCCCGAAAACCAACAGGAAGATGCGATCCCGAAGGGTCCAGGGGCGATCGGAAAGCCCCTGGCGCGCTCCGCAGAGCGCGAAACGGGGCGCGGCAAGCGGCGCCCCTACACGAATTACCGACTGATATCCTCCTTATGCGGCGATTCTGTAGGGGCGCTGCTTGCTGCGCCCCCTGTATGAACGATGTTTCCTTTATCATCTTGCAGTCCCGGAAAGCGATCGGATAGACGTTTTCGTTATGTCAGAAAAGGATATGCGCCTGCGGGCGCACCAGAGGGCTTTCCGATCGCCCTCTGGACTACTTCGGGGCCGACCCGTGAAAGATAGTTCAGGAAGTACATCCCCGAGAAAGATAGTTCAGGAAGATCGTAAGTTTCTTTATTTCCACTTTACTTTACCCGGCAACTTACAAGGAAGCTGCGGCCCCGAAGGGTCCAGGGGCGATCGGAAAGCCCCTGGCGCGCTCCGCAGAGCGCGGATCCTCTCGTTTCGGTTGGGAGCAGTGTCATCAGATCCCCCGACCTTTCCGCGAAGAACCCAAAAAAGCAGCCGGTCACCGGATCATCGCCGGGGCCGACTGCTTTGCGCTGTCCTTTCTTTCCCTTATTCCTCCACCCCGATCCGGTAAACCCCCACTCGACCGCTCAGGATCAGCAGGGTATCGTCGCGGTTCCACTCCATGCCCGGGCGGTAGTCACCGCCGATCGGGGTGCCGAAGTAGTCCGACTTCATGCCCTCCGGGGCTTCGACAGGGGTGAGGGTCATCGTCTCCACATCCACCAGCCAGAAAAGGGCGGAGTCTCCCCGGTAGGTGCGCGCGCTGAGCAGGGCATAGTGCCCGCCGGGGGACATGCACACGCAGGAGACGGTCACGGGGGGCTCCCGCATCAGGGCCATCGACAGATCGCCCAGGAGGGCCCGCTCCTCCTCCGTCATGAGCTCATTGCCGCAGTACCTGATCATGATGCCGAGCAGTTCCGGGTCCACCTCCGTCAGGGTCATCGAGGCGGGATCCTCCGGATCGCCCGTGAGCTCCCAATAGCGCCCGCGCTCGATCCCCGCCGGGGTGATCCGGCTCAGCCGCGTGCGGGTGAACAGGGCGGGATATACGGGGTTTTTCACCAAAGCGTCCGCCGCGCTTTGCATAAGCTGAGCGGATGACGCGGCCGATGTTCCGCCGGAGATGACCAGGCCGTATTCGGATGCGGCGGAATAGTCGGTCCGCAGGGTCTGGACGATCCTTGACGGAAAGCAGCGCTCGACCTTCTGCGCCACGCCGCTCCCGCCCCCGCCGAGGAACGAGGCGATCCAGGAGCCCTCCCCCTCGGGCCGGAAGCGGACGAACAGGTCGCGCATGTCCCTGGACCCGCTGTTGTCGGTGGCGAGCATCAGCAGCCAGCTTCCGTCTCCGGCCTCGTGGATGCTCCGCCCGTTGCCGCGGACGCCGATGCCGCCCATCAGGAGTTCGGTCACGCGGGAGGTCAGGCCATAGCGGAAGAAGCCGAAATCCTGATCGGAGAAACTGTTGATCCGGGCGATCATGTAGACATACTGTCCCGACGAGTCAAAGCACGCCTCAAGCACGAAGCCGAAGCCCGGGTTCCGGAGTTTCACGTCAAAATCGGCGCTTCCCCTTTGCGCCGCGTCAAAGGCCTTGAGCAGGCAGGCCTCCCCGGTCTGCGCATCGACCGCGATCAGGTCCAGCGGCGGCATGAGCTGATAGGACAGGTACCTGCAAGTCAGCAGGAGATACCGGCCGTCGGGCGACCAGGACACGCCCTCCCGGTCGGGGAAGCCCGGGGCCGTCGAGAGCGCCCTGAGTTCCGCCTCCAGCCTGCCGTAGGGATCCCGGGCGTGGCGTTTCGGTGCGGCGGTCACCCGGACGGCCTGCCCGTCCCGGAGCAGGTACAGGGCATCGAAGGAGCGCCATAGGACGGTCTGCCCGTCCGGGGAGAGGCTGACGGGGACCCCGTCGGGCGTGCCCTCTGGGACCGGCAGTTCCACCTTCGTCAGGACCAGCTTCTTCCCGGAGGCGACGGCGTCCCGCAGGGCCGCGTCATCGGCCAGGGCGGGCGCGCACAGGGCGAGGATCAGTGCCGCGCAGAGCAGGGCGCAGATGGTTTTTTTCACGGTCGTTCTCCTCCTCTTCCGACGGAAACGCCCGGACCTTTTCGGTCCGGGCCGGGTTCTGCGAAGGTCTGTCCGGCGTCAGTCGAGCAGCCAGTCCAGGCTGCCGCCGCCGTTGACGGTGCAGTTGATGTTGTGCTGCTGGCAGTACTTGTGCGCGTAGGAATCGCGGTTCACGGTGACGGTCAGGCTGCCGTTGCCGTCGAAGGCGTAGTCGCCGATGAAGGTCACGCTGTCGGGGATATTGATGCTCTTCAGCGAGTCGTAGGCGAAGGCGTGGGCGCCGATGGTCGTCAGGGTCTCGGGAAGGACGACCTCGGTCAGCGCGGTCGAGGAGAAGGCGTAGTCCATGATCTCGGTGACGCCCTCGGGGATCGTGACGGACGAGAGGCTGTTGCAGCTGTAGAAGGCGTCCACGCCGATATAGGTCACGGTCTCGGGGATCGTCACGCTGCGGAGGCTCTCATTGTCGTAGAAGGCGAAGTCCGCGATCGTGCGGATGCCGTAGGGGACCGTGTACTCCGCAGCGGTGAGGGCGGTGGGATAGGAGACGAGCTTCCGGTCCGCCTTGACGAAGAGCACGCCGTCGATGGAGGCGAGGTACGGGTGGTCGCCGGGGATGTTGAAGGCCGGCAGGCCCATGCAGCGGCGGAAGGCGTTGCCCGTGATGTCGGTGACGCTGTAGGGGATGTCGACGGAGGTCAGGCTCGTGCAGGCGAAGAAGGCGTTGTCCTCCAGGACGGTCACGCTGTCGGGGATGCGGATGCTCTGGAGCTGCGAGCACTCGGCGAAGGCATAGCTGCCGACGATGCGGATGCCCTGCGGGATCTCATAGGAGGAAGCGCTCTTGTTCTTCGGGAAGCAGATCAGGCGGCGGTCCGGCTTGCTGAAGAGGACGCCGTCGATCGTGGCGAGGTAGGCGTGGGACTGGGAGACCACGAAGGTGTCCAGCTTGTCGCAGAAGCGGAAGGGGTTCTTGCCGACGTAGGTGACGGAGTCGGGGAGGGTCACGCGGGCAAGGGCGGTGTTGGCGTAGAAGGCGGCCTCGGCGATCGTCGTCACGCCCTCGGGGATCGTGATGGAAGTCACGCTGCTGTTGTTGATCACGCCCTCGCCGACGGCGGTGACGCGGTGGCCGTCGATCACGGACGGGAAGGTCACGTCGCGGGCGCTGCCCTTGTAGGAGGCGAGCTCGATCGTTCCGTCGTCGTAGAGCCAGTAGTCATACTCGCCGCTGGAGACGAAGGTGCGGCTGCGCTCCGGCTCCTCCGGCTTCTCGTCGGCCGGCGCGGGCGCCTCCGCCTTGACCTGATAGGCGACCGACAGGTTGTTGTCCCGGGCGAAGGTCTCGGCCGCGCTGTCATTCCACACGGTCAGGACAAGGTTGTCCGAGCACTTCGTGAAGAGGTCGCGGCCAAAACCGGTAACGCTCTCCGGGATCGTGACGGATTCGAGCTTGGAGCAGTTGTAGAAGGCTTCCTCGCCGAGGACCGTCACGCTGCCGGGGATCGTGACGGAGGTCAGGGCGGAGCAATTGTAGAAGCAGCGACGGCCGATCGTGAGCAGGCTCTCCGGGAGGGAGACGCTCTCCAGACCGCCCGCCTCGGCAAAGACGCGGTAGCCGAGCTCGGTCACGCCCTCGGGGATCGCGACGCTCTTCAGGCTCCTGCAGTTGGCGAAGGCGCTGGCGCCGATCACCTGCACGCCGGCGGGGATGTCGATGGCGGTCATCTCGCTGCAGAAGGCGAAGGCGTCATGGTCGATCGTGTGCACGCCCGCGGGGATCGTCACGCGGTTCAGGCTGCGGTTGCCGTAGAAGGCGAAGTCCGCGATGATCTCCGTGCCCGCGGGGACGGTGTAGGAGGTATAGGAGAGGCTGACGGGATAGGAGACGAGGGCGTTGGTGGCGGTGCAGAACAGCACGCCGTCCACGCTCCGCAGGCCCGGGTGCGAGGCCGGGATGTCGAAGGGCGGCAGGCCCGAGCAGCTGCGGAAGGCGTTGCCGGTCACGGAGATGATGCTGTCGGGCAGGTCAATGCGGCTCAGGCCGGAGCAGGAGTAGAACGCGTTGCCCTCCAGGGTGGTCACGGTATCCGGGATCGTGATGTTCGTCAGCTGGCTGCACTCGGCGAAGGCGTACATCCCGATGATGCGGATCCCGCGCGGGATCTCATAGGACGTGGCGCTCAGGCTCTTCGGATAGCAGATCAGGCGGCGGTCCGGCTTGCTGAAGAGGACGTTGTCGATCGTGGCGAGGTAGGCGTGGTCCGGCTGCACGGTGAACTTCTCCAGCGCCGTGCAGAAGCGGAACGGGTTCCCGCCGACGTAGGTGATCGTGGAGGGGAAGATGACGCTCGTGAGCTTGTAGTTGGCGTAGAAGGCGCCGTCCTGGACGGAGGTCACGCCCTCCGGGATGACGATCGAGAGGACGCCGGAGTTGTTGTTGATCACGCCCATGGCAAGCGAGGTCACGGGGTACCCGCCGATGTAGGCCGGGAGGGTGACCGTCGATTCGGAGCCGCTGTAGGTCAGGAGCTCCGCCGTGCCGTCGTCGAGGACGTGATAGGTGTACAGGCCGCTGGTGAATGTCTCATCGTCCGCCAGGGCGGCGAAGCACAGCGCCGCCGCGAGCGCCAGGATGAGCGCGAAAACGAGCTTTTTCATGTGCGGGGACCCCCTCTTTTGTTGTTTGATGGATCCAGTATACCATATCGCGCCCCGGATGACAAGCGATGCGCGGGTCAAGGCTGTAAAAAACTGCAAAGGCGGCGGGCGGCGGCAGCCTCCCCACTTGACGAAACCGCCCGTTTCCTCAATAATAGGGTGAACCCCCGCAACAGCGGCGGAAAGGAGACCCATCCATGCGCAAACGTTTGCTTTCCCGCATCGCCCTCCTCGCGGCGATGATCCTGCTCCTCCTCGCCTGCGCCCCCGCGGTCCTCGCCGAAGGCGCGCCGAAGCTCAACACCTACCAGAAGGCCCTGTCCTGGGTGAAGAAGAATCACCCGGCCGAGCTCGACCTCGGGAGCGTCCGCTTCAAGCCGAGGGAACTGAAGAACATCAGGGACAACATGGCCGAAGGCGGCGTGCTGCACTTCTCCACCGCCTGGTGCGGGACCACGATCACCGACCTCGACACGCGCATCGACCTCAACGGCAGCAGGAACAGCGTCACCGAGGCCGATGTGGAGGCCCTCATTTCGCTCTGCCCGGATCTGGAGTGGATCCGCTTCTCCGCCCACCGCAACCTCTCCAACAAGATCATGATCCCGCTGACGGAGAAGTACCCGGACATCCGCTTCGTGTGGCTGCTCACGCTCAACCGCACGCACGTCCTCCCCACCGACGCGACGGCCTACTCCACCTTCAACGAGCCGCTCTCCGACTACAAGCTGCGCTCCGCGGACCTGGAGCTCCTCCGCTACGTCCCGGACCTGCGGGCCCTCGACCTGGGCCACAACAAGATCACCACCCTCGACTGGCTGAAGTACTGCCCCGACCTGGAGTGCCTGATCCTCTCCGACAACCTGGTGGAGGACCTCACCCTGATCGGGAACCTGACCCGCCTGCAGTACCTCGAGCTCTTCATGAACTACAAGATCACCGACCTCAGCCCGCTGGCGAACTGCACGGACCTGCTGGACCTCAACCTCTCCTCCAACGACAAGGTCACCGACCTCAGCCCCCTGGACGCCCTGCCGAAGCTCGAGCGGATGTGGGGCAACCGGATGTTCGGCCTCAGCGAGGAGGAGAAGGCCCGCTTCATCGCCGCTCAGCCGAACGTGCTGACCTCCTTCACCCGCTCCCACGATACCGCCAACGACTGGCGCAAGCACGAGCGCATCAAGCACTACCTCTGGTGCTTCAAGAACAAGACCTGGGTCCCCTTCGACCAGCCACTGCCGAAGAGGTGAGGGGAGAAAACCGATTTTGCGGACAGCATATTCGCAGGATCGGTTTTTTCGTCTGCTTTCGCTCCCTCCCAAACATTTCCCAAACCATTTGCGCAGGGCGGCGATTGGTGGTATACTGGTGGTCGTTATGCGAATTCATCGGAAAGGAGGGGGACGGATGCGGCTGAAGAAGCTGGAGCTGGCGGGATTTAAGTCGTTCCCGACGAAGACCGAGATCGTCTTCGGGGACGGGATCACCGGCATCGTGGGGCCCAACGGCTCCGGCAAGAGCAACATCGGCGACGCGGTGCGCTGGGTGCTGGGCGAGCAGAGCGCGAAGACCCTGCGCGGCGCCAGCATGTCCGACGTCATCTTTAACGGCACGCAGAAGCGCAAGCCGATGAGCTACTGCGAGGTCTCCCTGATCTTCGACAACGAGGACCGGGCCCTCGCCTCGGACTACGCGGAGACCGTCGTGACGCGGCGCGTGTGGCGCAGCGGGGAGAGCAACTACTTCCTCAACGGCGCGTCCTGCCGCCTGAAGGACGTCATCGACCTCTTCCGCGACACCGGCATCGGCAAGGAAGGCTACTCGATCATCGGCCAGGGGCGGATCGACGAGATCCTCTCCCGCAAGTCGGAGGACAGGCGCCAGGTCTTTGAGGAGGCCGCGGGCATCGTCAAGTACCGCGCGCGCAAGGACGAGGCAGACCGCAAGCTCCAGCGCACGCTGGACAACGCCGCCCGCGTGGACGACATCCTCGAGGAGCTCTCGCGCCAGCTGGGCCCCCTGGAGGAGCAGAGCCGCGCCGCCCGGCGGTGGATCGAGCTCTCCGGCGAGCTGAAGGGCCTCGACCTGACCCTCTTCCTGATCCGCTCCGACCGGATGAATGCCCGGCTGGAGGAGCTCCGTCAGGAGCTCGACGGGCTGAAGGAGATCCTCGAGCGCCATGAGGCCGTGCTCGCCCAGAAGGGGCTGGAGCGCGACGCCTGCCAGGAGCGCATCGCCGCCCTCGACCGCGAGATCCGCGAGGCCCGCGACAGCCTGCTGGCCCAGAGCGGCCGCGTGCATGAGAAGCAGAACGAGCGCGCCGCCCTGGCCGCCCGCCGCGAGGCCCGCGCGGGCCAGATGCGCCAGCTGCTCGCCGAGCAGGAGAACGCCGCCGCCCGCCTGCGCGTCCTCGACGAGGCCAGCGCCGCCGGCGGGGACGCCGAGAAGGACCGTCAGGCCGAGGCCGACCAGGCGGAAGCCGCCCTCGCCGGGGCCCAGCAGCGGGAAGCCGCCGCCGCCGAGGCCCGCCGCAAGGCCGAGGATGAGCTCGAGGCCTACAAGGAGGAGGTCATCCGCGCGATGAACCGCTCCTCCACCCTCCTCAATGACCAGACCCGCCTCACCACCGTCCGCGGCCAGATGACCCTGCGCCTGGGCGAGCTGGAGAAGGAGCTGGCGGAGGCTGACGCCGAGCGCGAGAGACTTGAGACCGCCCTGCACAGCCGGGAGGCCGCCCTGCGCGCCGAGGAGGAGCGCCAGGAGACCCTCTCCGCCGACCACCGGGCCTGTGTCCGCCGCTTCGACGAGGCCGACGCCGACCTGATCCGCCTGCGCAATGAGGCCGAGAAGCTCACCGCCGCCCAGCAGAGCGACCAGACCCGCTGGCGTCTGCTCGACGAGATGACCCGGGAGATGGAGGGCTACAGCCAGTCCGTCCGCCGCGCCGTCCAGTACGCCCGAGAGCGCAGGCAGCAGGGTGTCAAGGGCGTCCTCGCCCAGCTGATCAGCGTGCCCGGCGAGATCGAGACCGCCATCGACATGGCTCTGGGCGCCGCCCAGCAGAACATCGTCACCGACACCCAGGAGACCGCCAAGGAGCTGATCGACTACCTGCGCGCGGGCCGCCTCGGGCGCGCGACCTTCCTGCCGATCGAGGCCGTGAAGTCGAAGGTCCTCAGCGACCGCGAGCGCCGCGTGCTGTCCATGCCGGGCTGCGTCGGCGTGGCCTCGGAGCTGGTGCAGTGCGCGCCGGAGTACCGCGGCATCGTGGAGAACCTCCTCGGCCGCACGGTGATCGCCGACTCCCTCGACCACGGCATCCCGATCATGAACGCGGGCGGCCACGCCTTCCGCCTCGTCACCCTCGCCGGCGACGTGATGCACACGGGCGGCTCGATGACCGGCGGCTCCGCCCAGTCGAAGATGGTCAACCTCCTCGGCCGCCAGCGCGAGCTGAAGGAGCTCACCGCCCGCCTCCGCCAGAACAGGCTCAGGCTGGACGAGATGAAGGCCCTGGTGGAGGAGACCCAGGCCGAAAAGAACAAGCGCCGCGAGGAGGTCAACGCCGCCCTCGAGGCCGTCCACCAGCAGGAGATCGCCGTCGCCCGCGAGACCGAGCACACCGCCTCCGCCCGCCGGGCCCTCGAGGCCGGCGAGGCCCGCCTCGACGCCTTCCGCCAGGCGGAGGAGCAGCTCCGGGAGCAGCTTGCCGAGATCGACCGCCAGCTTGAGGAGCTGAGCGCCGACGGGGCCGAGCGCTTCGACGAGGAGGCCGCCTCCCGGGAGACCGAGCGCCTCCAGACGATCGCCGTCCGCGCCCGGGCCGCCCACGAGCAGGCCTCGGAAGACGTGGTCAGCCTGACGATCATGCGCTCCGACCTCCTCCACGCCCTCGACGTGGCGCGCCGGGACCTCGAGCGCAGCCGCCGCGACCGCGAGCAGCTGCAGGGCGAGCAGGAAGCCCGCACGCAGCGCATCGCCGCCCTCCGCGCGGAGGAGGACGCCGACATCGCCGCCGACGCCGACCTTGTGGTCGCCGAAGCCCATGAGAAGGCCCTGCAGGCGCAGATGGAGAAGGACATCGCCGCCAAAGAGGACACCCGGACCGGGGAGCAGACCGCCCTCGCCGACCTCCTCCGCGGCATCGAAGGCATCCATGCGGACCGCGAGCGCGACAGCGACCGCCAGCACCGCGCCGAGATCGCCCTCTCCCGCGTGCAGAACGACCTGCGCAGCCTCCAGGACCGCATCTGGGACACCTGGGAGCTGACCTACGCCGGCGCCGAACCCTTCCGCATCACCGAGGGCTTCCAGGAGAAGGTCGCCGAGAAGCGCGCGAAGGAGCTCTCCGCCGAGATGAAGAGTCTCGGCAGCGTGAACCTGGCCGCCGTGGAGCAGTACGCCGAGACGAAGGCCCGCTTTGACGACCTCTCGGCCCAGCAGAACGACCTGCGCAAGGCCGAGAAGGATCTGCGCGAGTTGATCGACAGCCTCCTGCGCGAGATGCGCACGACCTTTACCTCCAACTTCTCCCTCCTGCAGGGGTATTTCTCCGAGACCTTCACCCGCCTCTTCGGCGGCGGCAAGGCGGAGATCGTGCTGACCGACCCTGATGACCCGCTGAACTGCGGCATCGAGGTCAACGCCCAGCCTCCGGGCAAAAAGCTCCAGCTGCTCTCCCTCCTCTCCGGCGGCGAGCGCGCGCTGACGGCCATCGCGATCCTCTTCGCGATGCTCAAGCTCAAGCCCACGCCGTTCTGCATCCTCGACGAGATCGAGGCCGCCCTCGACGACGCGAACATCGGCTACTACGCGGACTACCTCCGCGAGTATTCCGCCGACACGCAGTTCATCGTCATCACCCACCGCAAGGGCACCATGGAGCGCTGCAACAGCCTCTACGGCGTCTCGATGGAGGAACAGGGCGTGTCGAAGATGGTCTCGGTGAGCCTGAAGGACTACGCGGAGTGACAGACAGGAAAACCCCGCTTCTCTCCTCTTTCCGGAATCCCCTTTCGGGGACCGGACAGGGAGGGAGGCGGTTTTTTCACGTTTTGTCGGGGGAATGAGGGGGTATGCGCCTGCGGGCGCACCAGAGGGATGCAGGGCGCGGCAAGCGGCGCCCCTACAAAAACGCGGGAGCAGGCAAGCAAGGGATAACCGACAATTCGTGTAGGGGCGCCGCTTGCTGCGCCCTGATCTGTGTCTCACACATACCATGCCATGATACTCAACGGGGCGATCCCGAAGGGTCCAGGGGCGAGAAGGAAAGCCCCTGGCGCGCTCCGCAGAGCGCGGAACCCTTTCCGTTCTCTGTTTTGTAGATCTCCTTTGATAAGGGTATGCGCCTGCGGGCGCACCAGAGGGCTTTCCGATCGCCCTCTGGACTCCTTCGGGGCCGTCCCGTGAATGGTAGGCTTTGGGAAATGCAGGCTCAGAAACCTCTCTGTCACTGCGGTGACATCTCCCCTTTCAGGGGAGAAAGGGGTTGAAAGTTACCCAAACCTCCCCTGAAAGGGGAGGGGGACCGCCGCAGCGGTGGAGAGGTTCCCTACGCGAGCTTTACCCAATGACCATGCTTAACGAGATGGCCCCGAAGGGTCCAGGGATTCGGAGCGCCCGGAAAACTGTCCGGGGGACAGTTATCAGCGGAGAATGGGCGGCAGCCTCGGATCGATCGGAAAGCCCCTGGCGCGCTCCGCAGAGCGCGGAATCCCTCCCCGTTGTTCCTTTTTTGTTCTTCCGCCCGGGGACCGGCGGCGGATTCCGCCAAAACGTGTTACCATAGCCCTGAAGCAAACACAGACGGAGGATCCCCATGAAATCCCTTTGGCGATACCTGCAGCCTTATAAGTGGCGGATGGCGGGAGTGATGTGCGTCAAGCTCCTCGCCACCTCGCTCGAACTGCTGATCCCTTATGTGATGAAGCACCTGATCGACCGGGTGGTGCCGACGAAAAACCTCCTGCTCGCCGTCGCCTGGGGCGCGGTGATGCTCCTCCTCGCCGTGAGCGTGCGCATGATCAACGTCCGCGCCAACCGGATGAGCGTCCGCACGGCCCGGAACGCGGCCTACGCCCTGCGCCGGGATCTTTTCCACGCGGCGATCCGGCTCTCCGGCGCGCAGACCGACCGCGTCGGCCTCCCCTCCCTGATCTCCCGCATGACCTCCGACTCCTACAACGTCCAGTCCTTCACCCAGTCGGCGCAGACCATCGGCATCCGCGCGCCGATCATGCTCCTGGGCGGCATCGGGATCACCCTGATCATGGACGCAGGCCTCGCGGTCATCCTCTGCGTGATGGCGCCGATCATGATCGCCCTGGTCGTGTTCGTCTCGCTGAAGGGCATCCCCCTCTACGACATGGTGCAGCGCGGGATGGACGACATCGTCCGCGTGATGCGCGAGAACATCACCGGCATCCGCGTGGTGAAGGCCCTCTCGCGGGAGGAGCACGAGCGCGGCCGCTTTTCCGGCGTCAACCGGGAGACCGCCCGCCGGGACATCCGCGCCGGCGTGACCATGGCCCTGCCCGGACCGATCGTCTCCCTCTTCCTCAACGTGGGCCTGACCCTCGTCGTCCTGATCGGCGCGCGGCGGGTCAACGCGGGCGCCACCGAGCCCGGCACGATCCTCGCCTTCCTCACCTATTTCAACATGATCCTGATGGGCGTGATGGGCCTGAACCGCATCTTCATGATGATGAGCAAGGCCAACGCCTCGGTCCGGCGCATCCAGGCGGTCACCGACCTCCCGGACGACCTGCCGCGCCTCGACGAGGCGGAGACGACGCCCGCGCCGGAGAAGGGCATGCTGGTCTTTGACCATGTGTCCTTCAGCTACCTCCCCGACGAGGGCGGCGGCGACCGCGACGCGAGCAAGTTCGCGGGCCAGCAGCGGCAGAAGAGCCTGGAGGACGTCAGCTTTGCCGTGCCGGAGGGCGGGTCCCTCGGCATCATCGGCGCGACCGGCAGCGGCAAGACCACGATCATCAACCTGCTGATGCGCTTCTACGACCCCCAGGCGGGCCATGTATACGTGGACGGGAAGGACGTGCGCGCATGGGACCGCGCCGCGCTCCGCCGCCGCTTCGGCGTGGCCCTGCAGACCGACGTGATCTTCGCCGACACGATCCGCGAGAACATCGTCCTCGCCCGGGACGTGAACGACGAAGCCCTGCGCGCCGCGGCCTCCGACGCGATGGCGGGCGGCTTCATCGAGGCCTATGAGGACGGGTACGACCACCGGGCCGTGATCGCCGGGGCGAATTTCTCCGGCGGGCAGAAGCAGCGGCTGATGGTCGCCCGCGCCCTCGCGGCCTCGCCCGACATCCTGATCCTCGACGACGCCTCCTCCGCCCTGGACTACCGCACCGACGCGGCCCTGCGCCGGGCGATCCGCGAGCACCACGCAGAGACGACCGCGGTCATCGTGGCCCAGCGCTGCTCCTCGGTGATGAACCTCGATCAGATCCTCGTCCTCGAGGAAGGGCGGATCATCGGCAAGGGCACCCACGCGGAGCTGCTGGAGACCTGCCCCACCTACCGGGACATCTACGAGACGCAGATGGGGGAGGTGAGCTGAATGGCCCGGCGCGATTCCATCATGCACAAGCCGAAGGACAGCCGCGGGGCCTTCCTCCGCCTGACGCGCATGCTCGGCCCCTTCCGCTGGATGATCGCGGGCGTGGCGGTCCTGTGCGTCGTGTCCAACCTGCTCTCCCTGTGGGGGCCGCGCCTCGCGGGCGAGGCCATCGAGGCCGCCGCGGCCGGGAAGGGCCTGGTCGACCTCGGCCTCGTCTCCGCCCTCGCGGGACGGATGCTGGCCTGCTATCTCACCGCCTCCCTCCTCTCCTTCGTCATCCACACCCTGATGGTCAACATCTCCCGCCGCTTCGCCGGACAGATGCGCCAGCGGGTCTTCGACAAGCTGATGCGCCTGCCGGTCGGCTTCTTCGACCGCAATCAGGCCGGCGACGTCATCTCCCGCGTCTCCTACGATATCGACGTCATCGCCACCTGCATGGCCACGGACGTGGTCTCGATCCTCACCAGCGTGGTCACCGTGGCGGGCTCCCTCGTCATGATGCTGACGATCTCCCCGCTGCTCTCCCTGGTCACCCTGTTCAGCGTGCCCGCGGCCATCCTCTACACCTCCCGCATGCGCAAGCTCACCCAGCCCCGCTTCAAGGCACGCTCGAAGCGCTACGGCGAGATGAACGGCTTTGTGGAGGAGATGCTCTCCGGCCAGAAGACCATCCAGGCCTACGCTTATGAGGGGACGGCGGAGGAGCGCTTCGACGGGGTGAACACCGCCGCCGCCGAGGGCTACTGGGAGGCCGACCGCTACGGTGTGACCATCGGCCCCACCATGGGCATGATCAACAACGTGACCCTCGGCCTGATCGCCCTGCTCGGCAGCGTGCTCTACATGCAGCCCGTCCCGATGATCAGCCTGGGCGACATCTCCTCCTTCGTGCTCTACTCGCGCAAGTTCTCCGGCCCGATCAACGAGATCGCGAACATCATCAACGAGCTCTTCTCGGCCCTGGCCGCGGCGGAGCGCGTGTTCGGCCTGCTCGACGAGGAGGAGGAGACCCCCGACAGGGAGAACGCCTTCGTCCACGATCTCGTGCGCGGCGACGTGGCGATGGAGGACGTCTCCTTCGGCTATGAGGAGGGGAAGCGCATCCTGCACAGCCTCTCCCTCCACGCCGAGCCCGGCAAGCTCTTCGCCATCGTCGGCCCCACCGGCGCGGGCAAGACCACGATCATCAACCTGCTGATGCGCTTCTACGATGTCAACGAGGGCCGCATCCTCTTGGACGGCGTCGACCTGCGCGACGCGACACGGCGCTCGGTCCGCGGGGCCTGGGCCATGGTCCTCCAGGACACCTGGCTCTTCCGCGGCACGATCTTCGACAACATCGCCTACGGCCGCCCCAATGCCACCATGGACGAGGTCGTCGCCGCCGCGAAGGCCGCCCACATCCACGCCTTCATCATGCGCCTGCCCGAGGGGTATCAGACCGTGATCAGCGAGGACGGCGGCAACATTTCCAAGGGGCAGAAGCAGCTGCTGACCATCGCGCGCGCCATGCTCTACGACGCCCGGATGCTGATCCTCGACGAGGCGACGTCCAATGTCGATACCGGCACCGAGCGCCGCATCCAGGAGGCCATGCGCGCCCTGATGCACGACAAGACCTGCTTCGTGATCGCACACCGCCTGTCCACGATCCGCAGCGCCGACAGCATCCTCGTCCTCGACCGCGGCGATGTCGTCGAGCAGGGCACCCACGAGACCCTGATGGCGAAGAAAGGCTTCTACTGGAAGCTCTACGCGGCGCAGTTTGAGTGATCCGCTTCCCGGACCGCAGCGGAAAACGGCCCCATCCGCCTCTGCTTTTCGCGGGGACGGGTGAGGCCGTTTTGCGGAGATCCTCCCGGATTTCCCGGGAGAAGCGCCTGAAAACCGGACTTCCGTTATTTCCTCAGCCGACGGATCCTCTCCGTGGAGTATTCCTCGATCTGCTTCCACAGGGACTGCAGCTGCTTTTTGTGGGCGCAGAGTTTTTCCGTGCAGTTTTTGCACTGCAGATAGTCGTTCGTCGCCTCGGAGAAGCGCTCCGGGTGCAGGTAGAACGTGATCTCCCAGCGGATCAGCAGCGCCACCGAGAGCGCCAGCAGGCTCCATGAGTAGCTCTTGCGCACAAAGAACAGCGGCGTGAACATCATGGCGTAATCCCAGTTGTAGATCCGGCAGACGCTGCAGCACTTGTTCTTCATGAACCAGGTCTGGAAGGGGCAGAAGAACAGGATGCAGATGATGTCGCACACGGAGTACGCGCTGCACAGCAGCAGCATGATCCCGTCGTCCAGGATCCCCTCCATGTGCAGGGCGCCGAAGATCCCGTTGAACACGATCCACACCAGCGCCACGAGCACCGTCGCGTTGTTGTCCGGGATCGTGATCTCGGTGTGCCCGGACTTGATGTAATTCCGCGCGAACTGCTTCTGGCAGCCGGGACTCTCGTATCCGGAGGGGAAGAACCGCATGATCATCTCGACGGTGAAAACGACCCAAATCACATAAAGGATGACCGGCATCCGCTCAAAGCTGACGGTGATCGCCTCGCCCCGGTTGAGCCGGTAGCGGATGTAGGTGATCAGCAGGAACAGGAACAGTCCGGACCGGTAAACCAGGCGGATATAGTGCAGCATGCTGACCACGCTGATTTTCCTTTTCTTTCTCATCATGTCTCCATATCCTTTGCTCCGGGGGACGGTTTTGATGCTTGCCCGATGAGAGCGCACCGTTTCCGGAGCGCTCTCACTTTCACATTCTACCACACCGGTGCCGATTCCGCAACGGCGCATCGACCGCTTGCGCGCCGCGGCGCTTTCGGGTATAATGAAGAAAGAATCTGTCAACCTCACAAATCAGGAGGTACACCGTGAGCATCGATCTGAGCAAAATGCCGAAGCTGGGCTTCGGGCTGATGCGCCTTCCTCAGAAGGACGGCGCCATCGACATCGACCGGGTCTGCCGGATGGCGGACATGTACATGCAGGCGGGGATGAATTACTTTGACACCGCCTACGTCTATCACGGCGGACACTCCGAGGAGGCCGTGAAAGAGGCCCTCGCGAAGCGCTGGCCGCGGGAGAGCTTCATGGTGGCGACCAAGCTTCCCGCCTGGTGTCTGCGGACGGAGGCCGACCGCGACCGCATCTTCAACGAGCAGCTGGCGCGCTGCGGCCTGGACTACTTCGACTTCTACCTTCTCCACTCGGTGGAGGACGGCAGCAACGGCGACACCTACGAAAAGCTTGACTGCTACTCCTGGGGCCTGCGGAAGAAGGCGGAGGGGAAGATCCGCCACTTCGGCTTCTCCTTCCACGGGAGCCCGGCGTATCTGGAGCGCCTCCTCGACGCTCACCCCGAGGTGGAGTTTGTGCAGATCCAGCTGAATTACGCCGACTGGGAGAACCCGGTGGTGCAGTCCGGCAGGCTGTATGAGATCCTCCATCACCGCGGGATCCCGATGGTGATCATGGAGCCGGTGAAGGGCGGCACGCTGGCGAAGCTGACCCCCGAGCTGGAGGCGAAGTACAGGGCCGCGCGGCCGGACAGCTCCGTGGCCTCGTGGGCGCTGCGCTTCGTGGGCTCGCTGCCGGGCGTCATGACGATCCTCTCCGGCATGAGCGCCGAGGAGCAGATGCTCGACAACATCCGCACCTTCACGCACTTCGAGCCCCTCTCCGGGAGCGAGCAGGCCCTCGTGGACGAGGTCCGCAGGATCATGCTCAACGTGCCGCAGATCGGCTGCACGGCCTGCCGCTACTGCACCGACGGCTGCCCGATGCATATCGCGATCCCGGATGTGTTCCGGGCGGTCAACACGATGGATCTGTATCACGAGGAGTTCCGGCCGAAGAATTTCTATAACGGACTGATCGCTCAGGGCCACGGCCGGGCCTCGGACTGCATCGCCTGCGGCCAGTGCGAGGGCGTCTGTCCCCAGCACCTGCCCATCATCGATCTGCTGAAGAGCGCTGTCGCAAGGCTGGACGGGTAAATCCGAAAAATGGAAAACCAACCAAGGCAGGACGGCCTTTCGGGGCTGCCCTGCCTTGGTTTTTCTGTTTCCTGGATGATTGGTTCTTCACATGATGTCAGGGAGAAGGCCGTTGATGAAGGGTATGCGCCTGCGGGCGCACCAGAGGGCTTTCCGATCGATCCGGGGCTGCCGCCCATTCTCCGCTGAAAACTGTCCCCCGGACAGTTTTCCGGGCGCTCCGAATCCTCTGGACTCCTTCGGGGCCGAGCCGTAAAAGAAAGGTTTTGA
>JAFRPG010000045.1 GCA_017429265.1 Clostridia bacterium
GAATGCGCCTGCGGGCGCACCAGAGGGCTTTCCGATCGCCCTCTGGACTCCTTCGGGGCCGACCCGTTCATGATAGGCTTTGGGAAACATAGGCGTTGGAACCTCTCTGTCGCTGCGGCGACATCTCCCCTTTCAGGGGAGACAGGGTAGTTAGTTACCCAGACCTCCCCTGAAAGGGGAGGGGGACCACCGCAGCGGTGGAGAGGTTCCCCATGCAGGCTTTGCAGATCAATATGCTCAAAGATGCGACCCCGAAGAGTCCAGGGGCGATCGGAAAGCCCCTGGCGCGCTCCGCAGAGCGCGGATCCCCGGCATCACATAATCCTGTATCAGACTGGAGGTCAATCATCATGCACTTTGAGAAATGGATCCCGGTGGACCTTTTGCGGCTGCCGGGGCTTGTGACGGACATCGGGATGCCGGTGTTCACCGGCGACAGCCGTCCCGTGCGCATCGGGGCCATCGTCACCCGCGGCGGGGAGAGCGTGACCCTCTCCGGCGCGGTCTTCGGCCTCGTGATCCGCCCGGACGGGACCTCCTTCACCTTCGGGGGCAGCCTCGGCGAGGGCGAGGAGGCCGACCGCGCCTGGATCGACCTGCCCGAGGCCGCCTTCGCCGTGCCCGGGCGCATCACCGCCGCCCTCCGCCTCCACGACGGGGACGAGAAAACCGTCCTGTTCGCCGTCTCCGCCACGGTGCGCCGCACGGATACCGACACGGCCGTCGACCCGGAGGAGGTCATCCCCGCCTGGGACGGCATCCTCGGCAAGGTCCTGCTGATGGAGCAGGCGGCCTCCTCCTGCGGCACGGCGGCGGCCAGGGCCGAGGCCGCGGCGGACAGCGCGGACGGGCGCCTCAACGCCCTGCACGGCCTGGTGGACTACGGCTACGCCGGCTCCTGGGAGGGCAGCAACGGCTCGGCGGTCTTCACCCGCAGCGGCACCCATGTCACCGCGGACGGCCTCGTGGCTTCGGGGATGGTCAACCTCTTCTTCAAGCTCAACGGCACGCCGAAGGTCATCAACAAGGGCACGGGCGTGACCCTCCAGGACGCGGGACTCACGCTCCGGGACGGCGGCCGCTACCGCCTCCGCTGCTGCGTCACGGCCGGGACCTACAGCGGCTGGACCAGCGCGACGATCCCCTTCCCGGTCATCGCCGCCGTCTACCGCCAGGGCGACCTGGAGACCGTGAACCCCGACGGGCGCGTCTTCGAGGCGGACGGCCGCTCCTCGCACGCCGACTTCACCTACACCGACGCGGCCTTCCCGAACGGGGTATACATCGGGCTGATCATCCGGCGCACCAGCGGCAACCGTCCCACCTTTGAGGGTCTCGGGCTCGAGGTCATGCTGGAGGATCTCGACGCAGGCCTTCCCGTCCGCCTGCCCGACATCCCCGCGGCGGACGGGACCTACACCCTGCGCCTGACGGTCGCGGACGGGCGGCCGGTCTGCCTGTGGGCGGCGCCGTGACGGACGCGGGGGCCGTCAGCCGCCGGGCGGAGCGTTACCTCGGCCGACCCTACGCGGAGGCGGACTGCCAGCAGCTGTGGGAGAACTGCCTCGCGGACGAGGGGCTCCGCCTCAACCTGCGGGGGAGCAACGCCTGGTACCGGCGGATGGACTGGACCGGAACGCCCGAGGCCTGCCGCGCGCGGTTCGGCTGCGTGCCGGCGGGCGCGTGCCTCTTCATCGTGGAGGAGGGCGGCGGGGAGGTCGCCCGCGGGTATCGCGACGGCCTCGGCGACGCGGTGCACATGGGCATCCGCACGGAGCGCGGGGCGATCCACTCCAGCAAGTCCCGGGGTGCGGTCTGCGAGAGCGCCTTCGCCGAAAAGACCGTCCCGAACGGCGGCTGGAACCGGGTCGGCCTGTGGAAAGCCCTCCGCTACGGGGAGCGGATCGACAGGATACTCAATGAAGAAAGAGAGGAGACGAAGGCTGAGATGCGGAAAAACGCGAGGGTGGTCGCCCGGCGCGGGAAGACCGTCCGCCTGCGCGCGAAGCCGAGCGCGGGCGCGGACGTCCTGGCCCAGGTGCCGGTCGGCGCGGAGGTGAGCGCCGGCGCGGAGCAGGACGGCTGGCGGGCGGTCACATGGAACGGATGCGAGGGCTGGATGATGGCGGAATACCTGCAGGCGGAGGAGGACGCCCTCCTCGCGGCGGCGGAGCATGTGGAAAAGGCCCTCGGCATCCTCCGCGAGCTGGCGGGAAGGGAGGCGGGCGCATGAGCGAGGCGGTGGCCGTGGCCCTGATCACGGGGGCCTGCGCGGTGATCGCCCAGGTGATCCTCACCCGCCAGGCCAGCACGCGCACGCTCGCGGAGATCGAGAAGCGCTCCGAGATCAGCGACGTGCGCATGGAGGGCCAGATCGAGCGGCTGAAGGGCGTGTGGGAGGTCCGCCTCTCCTCCCTCACGGAGGCGGTGAACCGCCACAGCGGCTTTGCGGAGCGGATCCCGGTGCTGGAGGAGAAGATCAAGGTCCTGAACAACAGGATCCTCGACCTGGAGAGGACGGTGGAGCGTCATGACGGATGAGAGGAACGAAGTGCGCAAGGTGCGCCGTATTGATTGGAAGAGAAAGTTGACCTCAAGGAAGTTCTGGGTGGCCCTGGCGGAGTTCACGGCGATGCTGGTGATCGCCCTGCGCGGCCCGGAGGAGACCGCCTCCCGCGTGACCGCCCTGATCATGGCCGGCGCGGCGGTGATCGCCTTCATAGTCGGAGAAGGGCTGGTCGATGCGGCGGGGGCCGGAACCGACGGCAGAGAGGAGGAGAAGATCCCGTTCTGAGGGGGTAACGAATCCTTCCCCTCTGCAACCTCTCAGATCAGGGTATGCGCCTGCGGGCGCACCAAAGGGCTTTCCGATCGCCCTTTGGAAACCTTCGGGGCCGACCCATGAAAGATAGTTCAGGAAGATCGTAAGTCTCTTGTTTTCCGCTTCACTTTACCCAGCAACTTACATGCAAGTTGCGGTCCCGAAGGTCCAGGGCGATCGGAAAGCCCTGGTCGCGGTCCGCAGACCGCGAAATCCTCTTGTTTCACATAGGAGAATTCTGTGAAGAATCAAAACGGTATGCGCCTGCGGGCGCACCAAAGGGCTTTCCGATCGC
>JAFRPG010000071.1 GCA_017429265.1 Clostridia bacterium
ACACAACCTGTCAAGGGTAAACCCGCAAGCGGGCGGCTGCTTGCCGGGTTCCGCTGCCTCGGCTCAGGAGCAAAACAGGCTCGGATCTTGCCCCGGTTCCCTTTCACTCTCAGTGTTACCTATGTTTGACTACCCAGCAGAACAGGGGGCACGGCCAAAAAACAAACGCTTGCAATGAAGGCGTCCTTATGCTATAATGCACCCGTTTGGAGCGGTATCGAAGTGGTCGTAACGGGACTGACTCGAAATCAGTTTGTCGGTAACCCCGGCACGTGGGTTCGAATCCCACCCGCTCCGCATAAAGGCCCGCCGGGAAAGCCCGGGCGGGTTTTTTCGTACGCTTTGCCGGAAAGGAAAAACCGGCGGACGGACCGCCGGCGGGAGAGAGTGTCTCAGAACACGTACTGCCAGATGCCCAGGAACTGCAGGAGGGCGCCCGCCAGCACGAAGAAATGCCAGATGAAGTGGGAGCCCCGGACCTTTTTGGCAAAGGGGATCATCCCGAGGGTATAGACGACGCCGCCGGCCAGCACATACCAGCACAGGGTCCGGGAGGTGGCCCACATCTTCGGCAGAAAGACGACCGCGCTCCAGCCGATCGTGAAGAAGAGGGCGAAATGCAGGCCGCGCGCCACCATGGGGCCGAACACGGCGACAAAGGTGATGCCGAACGCGATCAGCGCCCACATGACCGCGCAGAGCACGATGCCGAGGGTCCCACCCACAAACATCAGGAGGACCGGCGTGATCGTTCCGCCGATCAGCAGATAGATGGAGGAGTAGTCGAACCTTCGCCAGATCCGTTTGACCGTGCTGCCTGCGCGGAACGCGTGGTAGAGGCAGCTCATCAGGAACATCAGGAGCAGGCATCCGCCGTAGACACAGGCGGAGAACACGGCGGCTGTTCCGCTCGCCTTGCCCAGCAGGAGGATCAGCGCGACGACGCTCAGCGCCGCGCCGGCTCCGTGGGTCACGCTGGAGCCGACCTCCTCGAGAACGGAGCGGCGCGGCGGCTCGGAGCGGAGCCTGCGCTCCTGTCTTCTCGCATCGCGGCGCTCCCTGTGCTTAGCCTTCTCCTCGGCCCGGGCCTGCGCCTCCTCCGGCGTCCAGTCCTTGCGGATGGCGCGCCGCCGTACCTTCAGGCGCTGCCTGGCTGCTTTGTATTCCGCTTTCAACCGGAAAAGCTCCTCATCCGTGCGGCGCAGCTCTTCTGCTCTGGTGTTTTCCTGCGGGGATGCTGGCAAAGGGATCGCTTCCTTCTATGTGACTATGTGATCGCCGGGACACGGATGCCCCGGCTGCGTGAAGTCCGCGTTCAGTATACCACGAAGGGGAGGAAAAAGCCATCGGACCGGCGCATTTTCGGCGTCAGCCCTTGACAGAACGCGTGCTCCGCAGATAATGAAAGGCGAACACCTTGCGCAGGAGGCGATCCCATGGCGAAGGCATACCTGATCCCCGGGAAGGAAAAACGGGTCTGGAGCGGACATCCCTGGATATTCCGCAGCGATATCGATCGGGTGGAGGGCGCGGCGGAGCGCGGCTGCATCGTGTCGGTCCTGTCCTCGAAGGGCCGCTTTCTGGCCAGGGCGTTCTACAACCCGGCCTCGGAGATCACGCTCCGCGTGATGAGCCTGCAGGACGAGCCGATCGACCGGGACTTCATCTTCCGCCGCGTCCGCGAGGCCGTCGAATACCGGCGCACCTTCGCGGATCTGCATTCCTGCCGGATGATCTATGCCGAGAGCGATCGTCTGCCGGCGATGATCGTGGACAGCTTCGGCGGGGTGCTGGTGATGCAGTGCCTGGCCCTGGGCATGGAGCGGTTCAAGCAGGATGTGACCGATGCGCTGGTGGAGGAGCTGCACCCGGATGGGATCTGGGAGCGCAGCGACGTGCCGGTCCGGCGCAGGGAAGGGCTGGACCTGGTCACCGGCCTGCGCTTCGGCGAGGTGCCGGACCGCGTGGAGATGCGGGAGAACGGTGTGCGCTTCCTCGTCGACGTGAAGCAGGGCCAGAAGACCGGCTTCTTCCTGGACCAGAAGGAGAATCGCGCCGCCATCGCCCCGTTTGTCCGCGGGCAGCGGGTGCTGGACTGCTTCTCGCACACCGGCAGCTTCGCCCTTCATGCAGGGCACTACGGTGCGGCAGAGGTCGTCGGGGTGGATATCTCGGAGTACGCCTGCGAGTTCGCGGAGGAGAACGCCCGGCTCAACGGCCTTGCGGACAGGGTCCGGTTCGAGGCGGCCAACTGCTTCGATCTCCTCGCGGAGAAGAGCCGCGCGGGGGAGAAGTACGACGTGATCATCCTCGATCCGCCGGCTTTCACCAAGTCCCGCTCCGGCCTGGAGAGCGCCCAGCGGGGCTACAAGGAGATCAACCTCCGCGCCATGAAGATGATCCGGCCGGGCGGCATCCTCGTGACCTGCTCCTGCTCCCAGCATGTGCTGCCGGTCATGTTCCGGGAGATCGTCCGCAGCGCGGCGTTGGACGCCAGAGTGCAGCTGAGGCAGATTGAGTTCCGCACCCAGGGCCGGGATCATCCGATCCTCCCCGCGGCCCCGGAGACCGAGTATCTCAAGTGCGGGATCTACCAGGTTTTTCCGTGATGCACGGCGCCTCCGCGACGGGGGCGCTTTGGTTTTCCGGTGAAAAGAACAGAATGAATACGGGACATCGGCCGGTCCTTATGCTATGATAAGCATGAAGTACTGACAAAAGAGGTCCTGCTCATGGATACGATCTTTTCCCCCACGGCGCTGCACGGCGTCGTGCCCGCTCCCGCATCCAAGTCCGAGGCGCACCGCCGCCTGATCTGCGCCGGCCTGACGTCGGGCGAAACGGTGATTTCCGGCTTCATGCCATCCGGCGATACCGAGGCCACCGCGCGCTGCATCCGGGCCCTCGGCACCAAAGTCTCCCTCGATGGCGACCGGCTGACGGTCCTGGGCGGCGGCGCACCGCAGGATCAGCCCCTGTACGACTGCGGGGAGAGCGGCTCCACGCTGCGCTTTTTCGTCCCGCTGTCGCTTGCGCTCACGGGCGGCGGCATTTTCCGCATGCGCGGCCAGCTGAGCCGCAGGCCGATGGACATCTATCGGGATCTCTTTGTCCCGCAGGGCGTCGACTGGGCCATGCGGGAGGGTGCGGACGGCACGGCGGAACTGATCGTGCGCGGCAGCCTGCCCAACGGAGACTACGTGCTTCCGGGCAATGTATCCAGCCAGTTCGTCTCGGGCCTGCTGTTCGCCCTGCCCCTCCTGAAGGAGGACTCGACCCTCCGCGTGCTGCCGCCGGTCGAATCGGCGAGCTATATCACGATGACCGTGAAGGCGATCCGGGAGAGCGGTGTGACCCTTGAGGAGACCGGCACCGCATCGTGGCGTATTCCGGGCCGGCAGGAATACAAGGCAAAGAGCGGCAAGATCCACGGCGACTGGAGCCAGGCGGCCGTGCTGCTGTGCATGGGCGCCCTCGGCGGGGACGTGACCGTGACCGGGATCGACCGCAGCAGCGTGCAGGGCGACCGCGCGATCGTGGACGTGCTCCGGCGGCTGGGCGCGAACGTGGAGGAGGATGAGCATTCCGTCCGTGTCCACGGCGGTCAGCTCCGCGGTGCGGCGATGGATATGCGCGGGACCCCCGACATCGCGCCGATCGTGGCCCTCGTCTGCCAGATGGCGGAGGGGGAGAGTGTCCTCGGCGGCTGCAGCCGGCTGCGCCTCAAGGAGAGCGACCGGCTCAAGATCACGGTGCGGATGCTCAAGCAGATGGGCGGAAACGCACGCGTATCCGGTGAGCGTCTCATCATTCAGGGCGTCAAACAGCTCAAGGGAGGCGTCACGCTGGATCCCGCCGGGGATCACCGCATGGTGATGCTGGCTTCCGCGGCGGCCCTCGCGGCAGACTCGCCGATCACGGTCAGGGATCAGGAAGCCCTGGCCAAATCCTGGCCGGACTATCTCTCTGTATACAAAGCGCTGGGAGGAAAGGCGGAATGAGCTCCACCTTCGGACGCCACCTTCGGGTGACCGTCTTCGGACAGAGTCACGGGGAGGCCGTCGGTGCCGTCCTGGACGGGTTCCCTGCGGGGATGACCGTCGACAGGGAAGCCTTGATGCGGATGATGCGCCGCCGCGCGCCCGGACAGAGCGCCCTGACTACGAGCCGTTCGGAGAAGGACGAGCCGGAGTTTCTTTCCGGGATCCTGAACGGTGTCACGACCGGTCAGCCCATCAGCCTGATCATCCGCAATGAGAATCAGCATTCGTCGGACTACGGGGACGGGGTGGATCTTCTCCGCCCCGGGCATGCGGACTACACGGGGCATGTGCGCTTCTTCGGTCACGAGGACTGGCGCGGGGGAGGCAGCTTTTCCGGACGCCTTACGGCGCCGGTCGTGGCGGCGGGCGCGCTCTGCCGGCAGTGGCTCGAGTCGGAAGGCGTGACCGTCCATGCCCACATCAGCCGCCTCGGTCCGCTGACGGACGATGATATTGCGCAGGCAGATGCGGAGACCCTGGCCGGGCTGGAGAGCATGCGGCTCCCGACCCTCCGTGCGGGTCTCGAAGAACAGATGGAGAGAGAGATCCTCGACGCCGCAAAGGCCGGCGATTCGGTCGGCGGCGCGGTGACCTGCCGCGTGGACGGGCTCCCGGCCGGACTCGGAGCGCCGTTCTTCGACAGCGCGGAGTCGGTGCTCTCGCAGCTCCTCTTCTCGGTGCCGGGGATCAAGGCCGTGGGCTTCGGCGACGGGTTCGCTTTTGCGGAGAAGCGCGGGAGTGAGATGAACGACGCCTTCCGTTTGCGGGAGGGGAAGATCGTCACGGCGACCAATCACTCCGGCGGCATCAACGGCGGCATCACCAACGGCATGCCGCTCCTGTTCACCTGCGCCGTGCGCCCCACGCCCTCCATCGCCATGGAGCAGCGGACGGTGTCTCTCCGGCGCATGGAAGAGACCGGCATCTCGGTCCGCGGCCGGCACGACCCCTGCATCCTCCCGCGTGTCTGCCCGGTGATCGAGGCCGTGACCGCCATCGGCCTAGCGGAGATGTGGAAGGAACGGGAATCCTGCCTCCGCGGCTCATGAAGAAGAAAGACAAAAAAAGAGACGCCCTGCCCGTCACCGGGAGGACGTCTCCTTTTTCGCTCGGTTCATTGCCGCGGGAAGCTGTCGATGAAGTCGGCGCATTCCCACACGCCGCAGCCGCCGATGCGGTAGCCGCTGACGTTCAGCTGCACGGCCGCGCCGTTGTCCAGCTCGATGATCAGGACCTGCTTGCCGCTCAGATTGCTGCTGCCGTCATAGCTCGCGCTGCTCAGCAGGAGCCCGAAGAGTCGTTCGGCCTCGCTGCCCTCCACGATGCCGACGCCCGAGAGGGACATCGCGCGGACGTGGCCCCGCAGCTGCAGGACATCCGCCAGGCCTTCGCCGCCGACCAGGGCATTGCCCGCGTGGGTCACGCGCTGGAAGAGCTGGACCTGACCGTCAACGGTGCACGCCACCAGAGTCCCGCTCATCCCGCTGACGCCGTAGACCTCGGTGCCGGCGGAGATGACGGTGCTGGCGATGGGTGTGGTGGTGACCGTCAGGTCGCTGCACTTCTCCTGCACGCTGCCCAGAGATGAACCGAAGAAGGAACTGTCGATCCGGATCCCCTTCAGCTGCCGGTAATAGCGGCCGTTGACGCGGATCAGACCGTCGCCGAGGATACTCTGCGCGCTGCCCGCGTTCTTTCTGGTCACGGTCAGGGTCGCCTTGTCCGTGTCCACGGTGGCGAGCTCGCGGCCGGCGGAGCCGCTGCCGAGGCTGCCGACCGTCATGGTCGAATTGCTGCGGGAATGAATCATGTTCAGCCCCACGGGCAGACCGACGGCGAGCACCAGAGCGCAGCACGCGGCCACGGCGATCCAGCACCGGCCGGTGCGGACGGTGTGCGTCCCGCCTGCCCGGCTCAGGATCCTCTGGCGCAGGGCGGGACCGGCTTCCAGACCGGCCATGCTCTCATCGGCGATCTCTTTCAGTTGCTCGAGACGCTTCATGACACATCCTCTCCTTTCATCATACTCTGCAGCTTGATGCGCGCCCGGCTCAGCCTGGAGGACACGGTGCCCTCCGCGATGCCGAGCATCTGCGCGATCTCTGCGATGCCGTACCCCTGATAATAGTGGAGCAGCACGACATCCTTGAAGTCGGCGGGGAGCCTGTTGACGGCGCCCATGATCGCCTGCTTCTCTTCCATCTCGCCGATCTCGTCCGGACCGGGGATCAGCTCGAAGGCCGGATGTCCCAGCACCACGCGCTTGACCCAGCCGGCCCGCCACAGATCCCTGCAGCGGTTCAGCGCCACCTTGAGCAGCCAGCTCTTTTCCCGGCCGGCCTGAAGTGCCGGTGATGTGGTGATCAGCTTGACAAACACATCCTGACAGACATCCTCCGCGCGCTGCCGGTCGCCGAGATAGAAGTAGCTGACCCGCAGCACATCGTTGGCATAGAGCGCATACAGCTCGTCAAACGATGCCGTGGAGACCGTCTCCTCCGCGAGGGTCACTCGCGTCACCTCCTGCCTGTCCAATCATGAAACGATCGGAAACTGCGATTTCTTCCCGTGAAACAGGGAATTATTTGAGAAAAATCAGTTGTCCGCGCGGTTGTAGCCGTTTTTCATCTGACGGCTGGCCTCGAGAAGGATCTTGCCGAGCGCGGCATCGGTTTCCTCGCGCGCCATGGCGCAGAGCTTGTCGTTGGCCTCCCGCATGCGGCCGGGATCGCCGGCCTCCCGGAGCGCACGGTCGCACTCGATCACGAGTTCCCGACCGCGCACGGCGACGGCGCTGCGGTAGCGGTCGATGAGCTGTGCGCAGGCGCTGAAGTGCGGATCGGCCAGCGCGCCGATGAGGCGGGAGGACCAGTAGAAGTTTTCGGTGGAGGGCTCGGCGCCCACCTTGCTCAGGTATGCCGGGAGCTCCGGCACATTCGGATAGACCGGCAGGAAGGCGCTGAAGGTGGTGGAGCCGAAGCAGACCCACTCCAGTCCCTTCGCGCAGTCCGGGGCATCGGGGCGGATCTGGCAGATGGAAGTCACGCCGGTGCGGTTGATGCCGATGGAGCGGTACATCCCGCGCATGCCGGTGTCGCGGTTGATATAGGGATCGTAGGGTGTGCCCTGATAGTGCGCGCCGAGCAGGTACTGGAAATCCTCGACGGTGACCTTCCGGTCCGGGATGACGGCCCACGGGATGTGGTCGCTCTCGGGGGTGAAGTCGGCGTCCGGGCCGTCCCAGCGGAAGGACTGCGGGGCGAGATAACGGCCCATGAACCAGGCTCTCGGCGTGTTGTAGATATGGTCCATGTCGGTGCGGGAACCGAAGACCGACCGCGGGTCAAAGCTGCCGCGGTTCAGGTCGAGGTGATTGTCCGCGATGAATTCGCGCAGGTCGGCGGAGCACAGGTGAGCTTCCTGCGCGCCGAACGCGTCGTCCAGGTCAAAGCTGTCCATGCCGAACTGGTTCGGGTTGATGACGCAGACTTCGTCGGGCACGCGGCGGGCGATCCAGTGATGGCCGCCGATGGTCTCCAGCCACCAGACCTCGTTCTCATCGTTGAAGGCGATGCCGTTGGACTCGTAGGTGCCGTACTGCTCCAGCAGGGAGGCCAGGCGGAGCACGCCCTCGCGCGCCGTATGGATGTAGGGGAGGACCAGCACGACGATGTCCTCCTCGCCGATGCCGCCGGGGGTGTCCTTCCCGCCGCGCTTTTCGGCCTTGCGGTACCGGACCAGGGGATCGGCGGCGAGGACGCGCGGGTTGGAGGTGATCGTCTCCGTCGCGGTCATGCCGACGTTGGCCGCGTTGATGCCGGTGGCGGCCCAGAGCCCCTCGCCGGGCACGACGTTGGGACAGGCGGTGTAGGGCATGGGGTCATCGGGCAGCGGGATCTCCGCGTGGGCGATCACGCTGTGATAAACGCGGGGCTGCTTTTTCGGCGGGACGACGACAAGCTTTTTGACGTCAAAGGAGCCGTCGTCGGTCCGGGCGATCAGGGTGGAACCGTCGTTCGTGGCCTTTCTGCCGGCCAGGATCGTGGTGCAGGACATGCAAAAGCCTCCTTCGGGCTGGAATCTCAGGGACATTATAGTCAAAGACGGCCTTTCGCGCAAGTGCGCGGCCGGCCGCATGGCGATCTGTGCGGGGATGAACGGAATGCTGAGAAAAGCTTTGCGTTTTCTCATCGTTTTCTAACGGGATTTCAGCCGTTCTCTCAAGCAACGCGGGACCGTCTGTGCTATGATGATCCTGCCGGCGGGGAAAGCCGGAGAGAGAGGAGCGAACGGAAATGGCAAGCTACACGATTGAAGATATCGAACTCATCCGCCGCAAGAGCGGGATCACCTATCAGGAAGCCGTGGCCCTGCTGGACTACCACAACGGCGATGTGACCCGGGCGCTGATCGATCTGGAGCGCAACGGCAAGCTGAAGGCTGAGGCCGCCCCCGAGCCGCAGACCCGTGCCGCCGGCGGCGACAGGAGCTTCTTCCGCACCCGTATCATCGTGAACAACAACGGCGAGACCATCGTCAACCTGTCCGTGCTCTTCATGCTCGGCGTGCTGATCTTCAGCCCCTGGATCGTGATCACCTCGCTGATCCTCTGCCTGGTGCTGGGCTATCAGATCAACATCCGCACGCAGGATGAGGACATGAGCAAGGACAAGCTGGAGCGCATGGTCCGCAGCGCCGCCACCAGCGTAAAGCAGACCGTCTCCGGCTTTGCCCGGGAGATCAACCAGAATGCGCAGAAGGGCCATGTCACGCTGAAGAAGGAGCCCGTGAAGGAGACTGTCACCGAGGAGCCCGCCGCCGTACGGACAGAGGAGCCGGAGCAGAAGCACGAAGCGCCCGCGATCGAGATCCGGGAGACGCCCGAGGAGATCGTCCGCAGCCTCGAGGAGGAGATGGCCGGTCACAGCGCGCCTGTCCTCCAGGTGCCTGTCCGCGTGGAGAGCCAGGACGGCAGCGTCCGCTATGAGCAGGACAGCGACGGCTACGGCATGGCGACGGTTGAGTGAGGGAAGAATTGCGCGGGAACGGGTCAGCCCGTTCCCTTTTTCCGGCGGATGTGGTATGATAGCCGCGAGGTGAGATGATATGAGCAAGATCCTGATCGTGGAGGACGAGCGCAAGATCGCCCGCTTCCTCGAATTGGAACTGACCCACGAGGGATATACGGTGCTCACGGCCGCCGACGGCCGGGAGGGCCTGCAGAAGGCCCTGGACGAACAGCCGGACCTGCTGATCCTCGACCTGATGCTGCCGGAACTCAGCGGCATCGAGGTCTGCCGCCGCCTGCGCCATGAGAGCGATGTGCCGATCATCATGCTCACGGCCAAGGATGACGTCTCGGACAAGGTCATGGGTCTGGACATGGGCGCGGACGACTATATGACGAAGCCTTTCGCGATCGAGGAGCTGCTGGCCCGCATCCGCGTCGCCCTCCGCAAGCCGAGGACCCTGAATGCGGCCGCGGATGCCGAACCGGAGAAGGAAGGCCTGCTGAAGGCCGGGAAGCTGACCCTTGATCCGGAGCGGTACGCCGTGGAATTCGACGGGGAAGCGATCTCCCTGACCAAGAAGGAATTCGACCTGCTGCACTATCTGATGCTCCACCGGGACAAGGCGGCCACCCGCGACGCCCTGCTCTCCGATGTCTGGGGATACGACTACGCGGGCGACACCAACGTGGTGGACGTCTACGTCCGCTACCTGCGCCACAAGATCGACGACCGATTCGGGATCCATACGATCCAGACGATCCGCGGCGTCGGCTATATGTTCAGCTATGAGTAAGCAAGACAAGGCAAAACAGGCGGACCGCGAGAGCAATTTCAACAAGCTCTCCAGCCGCACGCACGACAACATCCGGCAGGTCTCCAGCCGGGTGCGTCTCTCGCTGACGGTGCGTATCGCCATGCACGACTGCGCCCAGCTGATGCGCACGGCGATCCTGGCCATGGCGATCCTGGCCATAATGCTCGGCATCGCCTGCGGCCTGCACTTTCGCGGGACGGTCAAACGCATCCGGGTGCAGGAGCCGGACCTCCCGGGCGGGGTTTACAGCCAGCTGATCCTGCAGGAAGAAGGCGTGGAGGCGGCGGAAGTCACCGACCCCGCTCAGGTGGCTGACCTGGGTGCGAAGATCCGGACCGGGCTGAGCCGCTTCCCCGCTCACCTGGTCCTCCCGTTCAGGACGCCGGCCGGGCGGGACGCCCTGCTCACCGTGCCCCTGAAGGAATGGTGGCGCGCGCTCCTCCTGCTCTTTTTCGGCGCCGTGGCGGCGGATCTCCTGCGCATGATCTATATCTTCAGACGGCGCAACGAGCTCAACAAGACGGTCCTGGCCCCGATCCATGAGATCACGCAGCTGGCGGAGACCCTCTCCGCCGCCAATCTCTCCAACCGCATCAACCTGGAGGGAACGAAGACAGAGCTGAAGGACCTCGCCGGCGTGATCAACTCCATGCTCGACCGGATCGAGGCCTCCTACAACAGTCAGAAGCAGTTCGTCTCGGACGTCTCCCACGAGCTGCGCACGCCGATCGCGGTCCTCCAGGGCTATGCGGACATGCTGCAGCGCTGGGGGAAGGACGATCCCGAGGTGCTGCAGGAGAGCCTGACCGCCATCAGCCAGGAGACGCAGGCGATGAAGGAACTGGTCGAGAGCCTGCTCTTCCTCGCCCGCCATGACAAGAAGACGCTGATCCTCGAGATGACCGATGTGGACCCCTGCGAGGTGGCCCAGGAGGTCGTGCGCGAGGAACAGATGGTGATGCCGGAGGACAGCTTTGTGCTTGACCCCGCCGTCTCCTGCAGCATCGAGGCGGACCGCGGCATGGTCAAGCAGGTCCTGCGCATCCTGGTGGACAACGCGGTCAAGTATTCGCCCAAGGGTTCCACCGTCACGATCGGCTGCGCGAAAACGGCCGCCGGCTGCACGCTGAGCGTGCACGACCAGGGCAGCGGCATCCCGGCGGAGGAACTGCCGAAGATCTTCGACCGTTTCTACCGCGCGGACGCGGCCCGGCACTCCGAGACCGGCGGCCACGGCCTGGGGCTTTCCATCGGACGCATCATCGTCCTGGCGCACGGCGGACGGATCCGCGTCCGCTCCAAGGTGGGCGAGGGCACCAGCTTCTACGTGGAGCTCCCGGCCCGGCAGGCCAGGGCGGAGGACGAAAGGCCGCCGGAGCCGGACACCAGAAGAGGTTCCGGGCGTGTGCGCAAGGTGCGCAGGAACATCCAGCCGGAGAAGGACGCTTCCTGACAGGAAAACAGGACCTCATCGGTCCCGCCGCGCTTCATGCGGCGGGGCTTTTCAGACCCGGCGAAACGTGTTGATCTGCGCGCTTCCGATTGCAATCCCGGGGAGGTTTTGCTATAATCGGTATGAAGAAGGAGCGGAGGTGGTGCTGCTGTGCGGATGGCGCTGTTTGACTTTGACGGCACGCTCTGCCCCGGCGACTCCATCGTGCCCTACCTGCGCCTCTGCGTGCGGGAAGGCCTCGCACCCAAAGCCCAATGGCTGCGGGCAGGCCTGGGATACATCCTGCAGCGCCTGCGCCTGATCCCGGTCAGCAAGGCCAAGGCGATGACCCTCTCCTTCATCCGGGGAAGGAGCCGGGAGGAGATGGACGCCCTCGCGCGCCGCTTTTTCCGGGAGGAACTGCTGCCGCGCTGCCATCCGGAAGGCCTGCGGGAGATCCGCCGGCTCCGGAACGAGGGCATCCGCGTGGCCGTCATCAGCGCCTCGCCGGAGGTCTATATGCGCGTACTGCCGGAGTTCGTGAAGGTGGACGCGGTGCTGGCGACACCCTGCGAAGAAGACCTGAAGGGCCTGTATACCGGCGAGGTCGGGTCCAACTGCCGCGGGGAGGAGAAGGTTCGCCGGGTTCGCGAGGCGTGGCCGGACGCGGAGATCGTCACAGCCTACGGAGACTCCCGCGGCGACCTGCCGATGCTCGCGATGGCGGACAGGGCCGTGCTGGTCAACGCGGGGGGACGCCTCGCGTCAAAGGCCGGTGTTTCCACGGTGACATGGCGGGAGGAGGCGGACCGATGCTGATGATTCAACCGATCCAACCCGGGGCTGTGCCGCTTCGGCAGATCGATGCGAGGACCCTGTGCGGGGACACCGTGTCGGTCCGCATCGGCCGGAGCGGGCTCTCCCTGAGCTATACGCCGATCGGCTCCGCCCTGTGGCGGAATTTCGACCCGAGCCCGCGGGCCATCGACGCGTTCGACGGCTGCCTCCGCGGATCCGTCGTGTTGGGCGCCTACCGGGACGAGCGGCTGGTCGGGCTCGCGGCCGCGGCGGACGGCGGACGCGGATGGTGTGAGATCCTCGACCTGCGCGTGGATACCTCCTGCCGCCTCCGGGAAACGGGCCGCACCCTGCTGGATGCCTGCAGGAGATTCGCGGAGCGCGGCGGCATGGTGGGCCTGACCATGGCCGTCAGCGACGCGAACCCGGCTATGTGCCAGTTTGCCGAGCACTGCGGCTTCCGACTGGAGGGCATGGACCGCCTCGCCCTGGCCCAGACGCCCGAGGAGCGCGTCAAGCCGATGATGCGCAGGGCCTGCGAACTCTACTTTTATCTGCTGAATGAGAAAGGCTGAATGGCAATGATGCGCTTGCAGAAATACCTGGCCCTGTGCGGCGTCGCCTCCCGGCGCAATGCCGAGAAGCTGATCGCCGAGGGGCATGTGACGGTCAACGGAGCCGCGGTCACGGAGATGGGCGTCCAGATCGACGAGGAGAAGGACAGGGTCTGCGTGGACGGAACGCCCGTCCGCATGGAGACCGAGAAGCACTATCTCGCCTACTACAAGCCGGTCGGCGAGGTGACCACCGTGTCCGATCCCGAGGGCCGCGAGACCGTGATGGACAAGTTCCGGGACTATCCCGTTCGCCTGTACCCGGTGGGCCGCCTCGATTTCGACAGCGAAGGCCTGCTGCTGCTCACCAACGACGGCGAGATGATGCAGCATCTCCTCCATCCGAGTCATGAGGTGCCGAAGTGCTATCTCTGCCGGGTGTCCAACCGCGTGACGGAGGAGGAACTCCGCCGCCTGCGCCAGGGCGTGATGATCGAAGGGCGGCTGACCTCTCCGGCCGAAGTGCGGCTGGTGCGCTACGAGACCTTCGCCTCCGTGGTGCTGGTGACGATCCACGAGGGCCGCAACCGCCAGGTCCGCAGGATGTTCGAGGCCATCGGCCACCAGGTCGTGGCGCTGCGGCGCATCGGCTTCGGGCCGATCCAGCTCGGCGACCTTCCGCGCGGGATGTGGCGGCGCCTGACGGACGCCGAGGTGCGGCGCCTCAAGGAGCTGTGAGCATGGACGGATTCGAGCTGCGCTCCGCCCGTTTCCTCGCCGCGCAGGCACAGGAACAGGTCCTGCGGCCCGGGAACACGGCGGTCGACGCCACCCTCGGCAACGGTCATGACGCATGCAGGCTGGCGGAACTGGTCGGCCCGTCCGGCAGACTGATCGGCTTCGACATCCAGCCCGACGCGGTGAAGCGTTCCCGCGAGCGGCTGACCGGGGCCGGGCTGATCGGCAGGTGTGAACTGCACGCGGTCGGACATGAGCACATCGCGGAGATCGTGCGGGAACCCGTGCGGCTGATCGTGTTCAATCTCGGCTGGCTGCCGGGCGGGGACAAGTCGGTCACCACCCGCCGTGAGACGACCCGCCGGGCGGTCACGGGTGCCCTGACCCTGCTGGAGCCGATGGGCGTGCTGACCCTCTGTGCCTATCCCGGCCACGAGGAGGGGGAGGCGGAACTCAGGATGCTGACGGAGATGTTTTCCGCGCTTCGCCCGCAGGAGTACAATGTGTTGCATCAGCGCTTCCTCAACGCGGGTCCCGGAGCGCCGGAGTGCTTCATCGTCCAGCGCCAGGCAGGCAATAGAAAACGGCTGTGATCTTCATCGGGTCACAACCGTTTTTTCAATGCCGGATCAAAGCCCCGCCGACGGGTCAAAGGGCACCAGCGGGGAATCCGCGCGCAGATAGAGCGGGTGGTGGGGATGACCTTTTTTGGAGATCTGTCCGCACCGGACCCAGTGTGCGCCGTGGGCCGCGGCGATCGCAAGCATATCCCTGAGGCAGTCGCGCAGGTACGGGCGCACCTCGATCACGTTCCCCCAGGCCGCCCAGACGGTCGGGGACTCCGACAGTCCCAGCAGATAGTCAAAGGCCGCCATGTTCTCGCGGTGGAGGACCGGGTTGCGTTCGGCCTCCATGTCCTGCGGGGAGGTGGCTCGCTGGGCGTAGACATTGAACATCAGGAAGCTGTCAAACCCATTGTGCAGGGCGATGCGCCGCACGCTCTGCAGCGTCGGGTCCAGCGCGCCGGGCCGGGCCGTGGAGGGGTTGATCCCGCAGCAGATGAGCGGACGTTCCCCTCGGGTGCCGAGCACGAACCGCCAGTCGCAATAGCGGTTCGGGACGAAGAGCCATTCCGACACGTCATAGTCCGGATTCGGCTCCAGCGCCTGCGCCAGCGCGTCGCGAAAGCTGCAGACGGCCTGCTCGGACGTCTGTGCGGAGGGGATATGCCGGCCGGGGTGTGGCAACGCGATTCCTCCTTTGCGCAAGGTCAGTCCGGGCGGTGCTCCTGCGCCCGGATCAGGGCGTCGACCCGGTCGTGGATGCGCTGCATCCGCTCGTCGAGGCGGGTGATGTCCTGGGCGGTCTGCTGCAGCTCGTCGGAGATCTCCTGCGGAACGCCGACGGGCACCTTGTAGCGCAGATCATGCTCCAGCGTAGCCCAGAAATCCATGGCGATCGTGCGGATCTGCACCTCCACCGGCACGGTCACGCGGCCTTCGGTGAGAAAGACAGGAACCTCCAGCACCAGGTGCAGGCTGCGGTAGCCGTTGGGCTTGGGCGATTTGATATAGTCCCGGACACGGATGACCCGGATATCGTTCTGGGAGGTCAGGGCGTCGGCCACGGTGTAAATGTCCTCGATATAGGAGCAGATGACCCGCATGCCCGCGATGTCGTACAGGTTCTCCACGGCGGAGCGGACGCTGAGCTGCTGACCGCGGCGGCGTAGCTTGTCCATCATGCTCTGGATGGTCTTCATCCGGCTCTGGATCGAGTGGATCGGGTTGGCCTCGTGGCGGAACCGGTACTCGTCATCGAGGATCTCCAGCCGGGTACGCACCTGGCGGATCGCCGCCTGGTAGCGGCACTGGACCTCGAAAAACTCGTCGACCATGCGCTGAAACTCTCCGGACATCTGCAGCATCTGCTGCTGTGAATCTGGCAACGAAGTCATCTCCTTCAGAACGGACACCGCCGCAGACGCTTGACATTCCCGCGCTTTCGGCGTAGACTTTTTGATCGGATGAGAGAAAGGAGGATCCCGGATGAGCGAAGCGATCCGTGAGATGTCCAGGACATTCTCCTGCCCGAAATGCGGCGGCAGGCCGGTCTGGAACCCGTCGGACATGCGCATGAAGTGCCCGTACTGCAGCGCGGAGTTTGAGGTGACGATGGACCGTACCCCGCCCACGGAATACGATATCCGTACCGCGCCCACCGCCCAGGCACTGAACTGGGGCGAGGAGAAGCACATGGTCCGCTGCCAGGCCTGCGGCGCACAGACCATCCTCGGCGAGGGGGAGAGCGCGACCTTCTGCGCCTTCTGCGGCAGTCCGCATGTGCTGGAGGACCAGAGTTCAGCTGGCATCGCTCCCGAGAGCGTGATCCCCTTCCAGGTGCCCGGGGACAGGGCGGTCAGCTCCTTCCGCTCCTGGCTCAAGGGCAAGCTGTTTGCGCCGGGCAAGGCCAAGAAGATGGCTGTCCTCGGTCAGATCACCGGCGTCTATCTGCCGCACTGGACCTATGACAGCGACACGGTCAGCATGTACACGGGCCAGGAAGGCCATTACTATTATGTGGAGGTGCCCGTGACGGTCACCCGCAACGGCAAGACGGTGCGGGAGATGCGCCGGGAGCGCCGCACGCGCTGGGTCCCCACCCGCGGGACGGTCGCACAGCACTTCAACGACATCCTGATCGCGGGGAGCAGGCGCCTGCCGGAGAAGCTCCTGAACAAGGTCAGGCCCTATGATCTGAGCGGCCTGTGCCGCTACAGGGCGGAGTTCCTGTCCGGCTTTTCCGCGGAAAAGGCGGGCGTGGACGTGAACGAGGGCTGGGACAGCGCGCAGCAGCTGATCGACGGCACGATGCGGGACCTTGCGCGCCGGGACATCCTGCGCCGCGCGGACGAGGCGAGGGTCACGGGCCTGGATTCGCAGCACAGCAACGTCACCTACAAGCTGACCCTGCTGCCGATGTACCTCTCCTCGTTCACCTACAAGAGCAAGGTCTATCATGTGCTGGTCAACGGCCAGTCCGGGAAGTGCGGCGGCGAGTCTCCGATCAGCGCCGTGCGGGTGGCGATCCTGGTCATCGCGCTCGCGCTCATCGCGGCGGGCATTTACTACATGATGAGCAGAAGCGGCGGGACGGTGCCCGACGTGACCTACATGATCCCGTGAATCACGGCGGCTTCGTCAGGAGGCCGCCTTTTTCTTTCTGATCACGCGGGCCAGGGCGATCACCAGCATCATCAGGACGGTGCCGATGTAGGGGAAGGTGGCGGTCAGCGTGGGGTTGAGATAGTCCTGCAGGCGAGTGGCGGCCGCGTCGATGAAGCCGAACAGCAGGGCGGCCAGGAAGACGAGGACCGGGTTCGACCGGCCGAAGATCACGCAGGCGACCGCGACGAAGCCCTTCGCGTCCGTCATGTTCTCCTGGAAGGTGGACAGGTATCCGAGCGAGAGGTAGGCGCCGGAGAGGCCACAGAAAAGCCCGCAGCCGAGGGAGCCCAGGTACTTCATCATGTCCGGGCTGCGGCCGACGGAGCGCAGGGCGTCCGCGTGCTCGCCGGAAGCGTGCAGCCAGAAGCCGAAAGGCGTGCGGTACATCAGGATCTGGCAGAGGATCACGAGGACGATCGCCAGCGGCACCATGATGGAGATGTTGATCGGCGTGTCGCCGATGACGCCCAGGTGCAGGGCGGGGATCCGGTCCACAAAGCCGGTGGCCGGGTGGAAGGAACCCTTCTGCCCGTCGATCGAGCGGAGCAGGAACGTCGTCAGCGCGACGGCGAAGATGTTGAAGGCCACGCCGATGATGAACTCATCGCTCTTCCAGCGGATGACCATCAGGCCGTAGAACAGGCCGAAGAGCATCCCGACGCAGACCGCACAGAGCAGGCCGACGATCCAGGAGCCGGAGAGCCACGAGACGATCGCCGCCGTGAACGCACCCGATACCATGATGCCGTCCAGGCCGATGTTCATCATGCCGGCCTGATCGGTCAGCAGGCAGCCGAGACCTGCCAGGATGACGACGGTGGCGGAGTTGAACATGTTGAGAAAGGTGCCCGGGGTAAAGACCAGATGAAACATATCTCCCGCCATCTCAGCCCACCTCCTTTGCGATGCTCGGATGCTTCCGCGCGTGCTTCACGCGCAGCCGGGCCACGATGCCCTCCTGGGCGGCCATGAGGAAGATGACCACGGACTGGACGATCAGGATCAGTTCCGACGGGATGTCCTGCTGCATGCTGACCGCGCCGGTCTTCAGCGCGCCGAAGAAGAAGCTCATCAGGATGATGCCCAGCGGCCGGTATCGCATGATCATGGCGACCAGCATGCCGTCGAAGTAGATCTCGTTGGAGAACTCCGGGTTGAAGCGGCTGTGCAGGGCGAAGTTCTCAAACATGCCCAGCGCGCCACACATGGCGCCGGAGATCAGCATGCCGACGATCCCGAGCCAGTCGGCGCGGATGCCGATGAAGCGGGCGAAGCGGCTGTTCTGGCCGGAGAGATTCATCCGGTAGCCGAGGGTCGTATGGCTCATCAGATACCAGATCAGGAGGGTGATCAGGGCGATCCAGATCACGCTGGTGGTCAGGTTGGACTTCATCCGGAGCCGCTCGCTGAGGACATCGCTGTTGCTGAAGATGATGCGGTCGAACTGGAAGACGCTGCTGATGCGCTGCGTACCGGCGGTGATGCCGCGCTCCGTGGTCTTCAGCGGCCCCTTCGCCATATAGGCGCAGAAGAAGATGGCGACCGAGTTCAGCATGATGGTGCTGATGACCTCGTTGATGTTCAGCTTGACCTTCATGACGGCCGGGATGAAGGCGTAGACGGAGCCGCAGAGCACAGCCGCCAGAAAGCACAGCGGCATCGCGATCCACGGGCTGACGCCGACAAGCAGAGTGGCGAGATAGCAGGAGCCGAGTGCGCCCAGGTACATCTGCCCCTCGCCGCCGACATTGAAGACACCGGCGGAGGAGGCGACAGCCGTCGCCAGGCCGGTGATGATGAGCTGTGCGCTCTTGTACAGCGTATTGCCGATGGCCTGCGCCTTCCTCGGGCCGATGAAGCCGGCGCCCTCGATGAGCGAACGGTAGCCCTGCACCGGATCGTGTCCGGACACCAGCATCAGCAGGGCGCCGATCGCCAGGGCGATCAGGATGCTGACGCCCAGGCTCAGGAGATACTGGATCCTTTCCTTGCTCTTCATTGTCTGGCACTCCTCGTGAAGAATCAGGTATCCCGCGTGTCCGCGGCGGCGGTTTTCTCGAATCTGGTCCGGTCCTCGCCGGTCAGGCCCATCATGCTGCGCCCGACCTCCTCGCGCGGGGTGACGGCCGGATCGAACTCACCGGTAAGCCTGCCCTCGTAGATGGTGACCATCCGGTCGGAGAGGCGGAAGAGCTCGTCGAGGTCGGCGCTGACCAGGAGGATCGCGCAGCCCTCGCCGCGCTTGTTCATCATCTGCCGATGGATGAAGTCCATCGCGCCCACGTCCACGCCGCGGGTCGGCTGGGAGATGATGAGGACCGGCGTGTCGAAGGAGAACTCGCGCGCCACGACGACCTTTTGCATGTTGCCGCCGGAGAGAGTCCCGACGCGGGTGTTCACACCGGCCGCGCGGATGTCGAACAGGTCGAACACCGAGCGCGCGTACTGCTTCATTTTGCCCTTGCGCAGGTGGAGGCCGAGGAAGGAGAAGGGCTTGCGGCCTTCCTTGCCGGCGACGAGGTTTTCGGTGATGGTGGCGTCGCGGGAGACGCCGGTCGTCATGCGGTCCTCCGGCACATGGGACAGGCCGAAGGAGCGGATCCGGCCGGGGGAGGCCCGGGTCGCCCGCTGCTCATTCACGGTGATCTCGCCGCGCACCGGCTTGCGCAGGCCGGTCAGGGCCTCGACCAGTTCACGCTGCCCGTTGCCCTCCACGCCGGCGACGCCGAGGATCTCGCCGTAGCGCAGCGTGAAGGAGATCCCGTTGACCGACATCAGACCGCGGTCATCGCGGACAAACAGGTCGGAAACCGTGACGGCGGGCGCGGCATCCGCGGGCTTTTCGCGGCTGAAGGGCTCCAGCAGCACCTCCTTGCCCACCATCATGGAGGCGAGCAGGTGCTCGTTGACCTCGGAGGTCCTGCACGCGCCGACGAGGCGTCCCTGCCGCATGACGCCCACGCGGTCCGAGATCGCCATGACCTCGTAGAGCTTGTGCGTGATGATGATCACCGTCATGTTCTTCTCACGGACGATGCGGCGGATGACGGCGAAGAGCTCGTCGGTCTCCTGGGGCGTGAGGACGGCGGTCGGCTCATCGAGGATCAGGATGTCCGCGCCGCGGTGGAGGGTCTTGAGGATCTCTACGCGCTGCTGCAGGCCGACGCCGAGGTCCTCCACCTGCGCGTCCGGATCCACCTGCAGGCCGTACTCCGACACCAGATCCAGCACGGTCTTCCGGGCGGCGGAGAAGCTGTACGCAAAGCCGTTGACCCGCGGCTCGCAGCCCAGGACGATGTTCTGCGCGACCGTGAAGGACGGCACGAGCATGAAGTGCTGATGCACCATGCCGATGCCGCGGGCGATGGCCTCGCGGGTCGAGAAGGAGCGGATCTCCTCGCCCTTGACCACGACGGAGCCGTCGGTGGGCTTGTTCATGCCGAAGAGGATGTTCATCAGCGTGGACTTGCCCGCGCCGTTCTCCCCGATGAGGGCAAAGACCTCACCCGGGTAGATGTCGAGGCTGATGTCATCGTTGGCCAGAACATCGGGGAACTGCATGGATACGTGGTGGAAGGAGACGATCGGTTCCGACATGGTTTCACCCGCTCTCACAAAAAATCAGCAGCAGCGCGCCGCCGGACGATGGCGCGCTGCTGCTCATTCAGCCGGTCATTCCGCGGCGAAGGCGCTCGGAACGACGATCTCACCGGAGATGATGGCCAGCTTGATCTCCTCGACCTGAGCCTTCAGCTCGTCGGAAACCTGCTGGGGCATATCCTCGGTGCCGTAGACGACGTCGATGTAGCCGGTCTCCATGTTGGCATTCCAGACCTCGCCGCCGCGGAAATAGGTGTCGGGATTGGCCACCACGTCATAGATGGACTGGCCCACCTGCTTGACCATGGAGCAGACGATGCGGTCGGGATCGATGAACTTCTGGTCGCCGTCGACGCCGATGGCCAGCTTGTCCACTTCCTTGGCGGCCACGAAGACACCCTCACCGGTCTTGCCGGCGACGGCGAAGACGATGTCGGCCTTGCGGCTGTAGAGGGCCAGAGCGCATTCCTTGCCCTTCGCCGGATCCTCATAGGTGTTGGCATACTGCTTCAGGACGGTGACGTCGGGGTTGGCGTACTTTGCGCCGGCTTCATAGCCGACGATGAAGTCGTTGATCGTGTCGCTGTCCTCACCGCCGACCACGCCGACCACACCGGAGGTGCTCAGCTTCGCGGCGATGAAGCCGGCCAGGAAGGAGCCCTCGTTCTGGGTGTAGGTGATGCACATCAGGTTGGAGGGGATGGCGTCCAGGGCGTTATCGATAAAGAGGAACTTCTTGTCCGGATAGGCAGCCAGGACGCCGCTCTCATCATAGAGGGAATCGAAGAACTGCCAGCCGACGGCGGCGATGATGTCATAGCGCTCGGCGGCGTCATAGAGGGCGCTCTCGTACAGGGAGGCATCCTCCTTGCACTCGATGACGCCGATCACGGTGCCGTAGTCGGCCGCGAGGCGCTCGATGCCCTCGTTGGCGGAGTCATAGAAGGAACGGTCGCCCAGGGAGCCGGCGACGACGATGCAGATCGAGGGGGTCCCATCGGCCAGCGCGGCGGATGCGGGCACCAGCAGGGCGCACAGGAGCAGGAGAGCGAGAAGCTTTTTCATCGGGAAGCACCTCCATCATTGTTCGACTGCGTTGAATGCGCATGTTCAATTGTATTTCTTTCGCTTTTTCCCGGGTAAATCCTGCCTGCCTTGCAGGAAAAGCGAAGAAAAAACATAATCTTTCTTATGGATGCGCAGTCAGGGGAGAAGGGAGTGGCGCCGCCATGGAACTGCTGTATGTCAATGCCTGTCCGCGCGGGGAGGTTTCCCGGACGCGCAGGCTCGCGGAAGCCCTGCTGGCCCGCCTGAAGACGGCGCTTCCGAACCTCACCGTCACCGTGCACGATCTGCCGTCGATGGGTCTGAAGGACGTCAGCGCCGCCCGCCTCGCCGAAAAGGAAAACCTCTGCGACGCCCATGCCTGGGAGGACAGCAGCCTGCGCGCCGGACGGGAGTTTCAGCGAGCGGACGCCGTGCTGATCGCCGCGCCTTACTGGGACCTGTCGTTCCCCTCCGTCCTCAAGGTGTGGGTGGAGAACATCTGGGTGCGCAACCTCACCTTCGTGTACCGGGATGACCGGCCGGTGGGGCTGGTCAGCGGCAGGGCCGCCGTGTATCTGACGACGGCCGGGAGCCGCACGGCGGGCCACGACTGGGGCACCCTCTATATCGAAGACGTGCTGCGGACGCTCGGGATCCCGGAGTTCCTCGCCGTGAAGGCGGAGGCGCTGGACCTGGCCGGCAGCGACACGGAGAAAATCATGGGCAGGGGACTCGCGGACGCCGTCCGGGCAGCGGACTGGCTCGCGGTGCGGCTCCGGGCCTGATGGAGATGATCGCAGATGAAACTGATAGACCTGATCCGGCAGGAGCGCTTCTCGCTCTCCTTTGAGGTGTTTCCGCCCAAAACCGACGCGTCCCTCGCGGACGTCCGTGCGGCGACGACCGAGGTGGCGCGCCTGAGCCCGGACTTTGTCAGCGTGACCTTCGGCGCCGGGGGAGCGGGGAGCCGCCTGACCCTCGAGATCGCCGAGAGCATCCACCGGGCGACCGGCGTGGAGACCCTTGCGCACCTGACCTGCGTCGGCGCGGACAGGGCGTCGATTCTCGGCTATCTCCGGGCACTGAAGGAGAACGGGATCGACAACGTGATGGCGCTGCGCGGCGACCTCCCGCAGGGCATGTCGGCAGCGGATATGGATGCGGCCGTCTATCCGCACGCGTCGGATCTGATCCGCGAGATCAGGGCCTTCGGAGGCTTCTGCATCGGCGCGGCCTGCTATCCCGAGGTCCATCCGGAGAGCGCGAACCAGGCAGAGGACATCCGCCGGCTCCGCGACAAGGTGGAAGCCGGGGCGGACTTCCTCACCACGCAGATGTTCTTCGACAATAACCTGCTCTACAGCTTTCTATACAAGCTGCGGGAGGCGGGCGTGACCGTGCCGGTGATCCCGGGGATCATGCCGATCACCTCCGCCAGCCAGGTGGCGCGGGCGATGAAGCTGTCCGGCAGTTTCATGCCGCGGCGCTTCACCAGCCTGGTGGACCGCTTCGGGTCAGACCCGGCGGCGATGAAGCAGGCGGGCATCATCTACGCGACGGATCAGATCATCGACCTGTTCGCCAACGGGATCCGCCACGTGCATGTCTACACGATGAACAAGCCGGATGTCGCCGGGGCGATCCAAAGCAACCTCTTGGCGATGCTCGGGAGCAGCCTGTGAGCACCCTGCATGAGGTGATTCTGCCGCCCGCGCCGATCCGGCGGGAGGAAGCCCTGCGCTACGCGATGCAGCCCCGGACGGCGGACGGATCCGGCTTCCCGCAGATGGATGCCTGCATCCGGATGGCGGAGGGGAAGATCACCTGCCGCGCCGTCTGGCGCATGGATGCGCTGGCGTGGGAAGCGGACAGGCTCGACCTCGGTTTCGCGGAGACGGAATCATCGGCCCTGCGCCGCCGCCTGGACGGCTGTGACCGTGCGATCCTCTTTGCCGCGACCGCGGGGATGGAGATGGAACGTCTGATCCTGCGGGCGAAAGCGATCTCGCCGCTGCACGGCCTGTGCATGCATGCCGTCGGCGCGGCGATCATCGAGGAGGCCTGCGACCGGCTCTGCGCACGGCTCGCGGAGGAGCATCCGGACGATGCGCTCCGCCCCCGCTTCAGCCCGGGGTACGGGGATCTACCCCTCGCGATGCAGCGGGAGGTCTTCGCCGCCCTCGACTGCGGGAGAAAACTCGGGCTGACCCTGACCGACACCCTGCTGATGCAGCCGGGGAAAAGTGTGACCGCGATCATCGGACTTTCAGCAAAAGGAGACAATGACAGATGACTGAGACATATACCCTGACGGATACGGAAAACGGGACGCTGCCCTCCATCCCGGTCCCGCATGACTGCGTGATCGCCTCGATCTCGGAGGAGGACGACTGCCTCTGCTTCCGCTTTGAGGAGAAGGATCTGGCTGGACATGAGGCGATCGAAAAGATCTGTCCCGGTGCGAAGGCGCTTACCATGCGCTTTCATATGGATGCGCGGGACCGGCCGGTCTTCCAGCTCCTGGAGCAGAAGAACCGCCGCGACGACGCCGCCTACGAGGTGAAGAAGTACAAGAAGCTCTTCAAACTGGCCGAACCGCGGAAGAAGCTGACCTATCTCAACCACTACGTCGCCTGCGGCCAAATCATCATCACCATGGTCTCCGACAACGCCAGCATTCAGCTCTGCGTCAGCACGGACACGGTGACGCTGGAGTGGACGGAACCGTGACGTGTTCCGCGGAAAGGACAGGCAATATGACAGACGTTCGATCGCTGCTGCGGAGCGGCACCGTCTACCTCGACGGCGGCATGGGCACCCTGCTGCAGAAGCGCGGCATGAAGGCCGGAGAGGCGCCGGAGCGCTGGGGACTGACCCACCGGGACATCATCCGCTCGATCCACCGGGCGTATTTTGACGCGGGCAGCCACATCGTGATGGCCAACACCTTCGGCGTGAACCCGGTCCGCTATGACGCACAGACCCTGGAGCTCATGGTCCGCACGGCGGTGGAGGACGCAAAGGAAGCCCGCCGTGAGAGCGGCGCGCCGCAGGAGAAGTTCGTCGCCCTCGACCTCGGTCCGACGGGGCAGCTGCTCAAGCCCTTCGGACCGCTGGGTTTTGAGGAGGCGGTGGCGGCCTTCGCACAGACGGTGCGCCTCGGCGCCGCGGCGGGCGTGGACTGCGTCGCGATCGAGACGATGAACGACAGCCAGGAGACCCGCGCGGCTCTGCTGGCGGTGAAGGAGAACTGCGATCTGCCCGTCCTGGTCTGCAACGCCTACGGTTCCGACGGCAAGCTGATGAGCGGCTCAACGCCGGAGGCCGTCGTGGCGATGATGGAGGGCCTCGGGGCGGATGCCGTCGGCATTAACTGCTCCTACGGGCCGGAGACCATGGCGCCCGTGGTGCTGCGTTACCTGGCCTGTGCCTCCGTGCCGGTCATCTGCAAACCCAACGCCGGCCTGCCCGCGGTGGTGGCGGGGGAGACAGTGTATGACGTGGACGAGGCTTCCTTCGCAGCGTCCATGCGGAAGCTGGCCGAGGCCGGCGTGCGCGTGCTCGGCGGCTGCTGCGGCACGACGCCGGATTATATCGCCGCGCTGACCCGGGCAACGCGGGACGTGGAGGCGAAACCCGTCGAGCCGAAGCGTGCGGCCGTCATCGCCTCGCGCAGCCATGCCCTGACCCTCAGCGAGCGCCCCGTCATGATCGGGGAGCGCATCAATCCGACGGGCAAGAAACGCTTCCGCCAGGCGCTCGCGGAGAGTGACATGGGCTACATCCTGGCGGAGGGGATCGCCCAGGAGGAGCGGGGGGCCGACGCGCTGGATGTGAATGTCGGCGCGCCCGGCATCGATGAAAAGGCCATGCTGCCCCGCGTCACGGAGGAACTGCAGGCGGTCACCGATCTGCCGCTCCAGCTGGACACGGCGGACCCTGCGGCCATGGAAGCCGCCCTCCGCGTGTACAACGGCAAGGCGATGATCAACTCCGTCAACGGCAGCGAGGCCTCCATGGCGGCTGTATTCCCGCTGATCAAGAAGTACGGCGGCGTCGCCGTGGCCCTCACCCTTAACGAGAAGGGGATCCCGGAGACCGCGGAGGGCCGGCTGGCCATCGCGGAGCGGATCCTGGCCCGGGCGGAGGCGGAAGGCATCAGCCGCCGCGACCTTGTCTTCGACCCCCTGACGATGACCGTCAGCGCGGACCGGAGGGCGGCGCGCGTAACGCTGGAGGCCCTGCGGCTGATCCGGGAGAAAACCGGCTGCGGCACGGTGCTCGGCGTGTCCAACGTGTCCTTCGGCCTGCCGGCGCGGGAGGTCATCGGGAGCGCCTTCCTGACCATGGCCCTGGAGCGCGGGCTGTCGGCGGCGATCATGAACCCGAAGTCCGACGCCATGCTCGGCGCGTTCCGGAGTTTCCTCACCCTGAACGGGATGGACGCGAACTGCGCGGATTACATCGCCTTCGCGTCGGCGCTGCCGCAGACGCAGCCCGCAGCGGCTCCGGCAGCATCCGCACAGCCGAAGGAGGTGCCCGGCGGCAAGGGCCTGCGATACGCGGTGACGAAGGGCCTGTGCGCCGACGCGGCACGCTTTGCTTCAGAAGCGCTGGACCGGGGACGGGAAGCGCTCGCCCTTGTGCAGGAGGAGATCATTCCGGCCCTGGACGACGTGGGCCGCGGCTTTGAGGCGAAGACGCTCTTCCTGCCGCAGCTGATGATGAGCGCCGAGGCAGCCGAGGCGGCTTTCCGCGAGGTCAAGGCACGGGCGTCCGCCGCATCGGCGATGAAGCGCTGTGCCGTGGTGCTGGCGACCGTCAAGGGCGACGTACACGACATCGGCAAGAACATCGTGCGCCTGCTGCTGGAAAACTACGGCTATCAGGTGACGGACCTGGGCCGCGACGTGCCGCCGGAGACGGTGCTGGAGGCGGTGATCCGCCTGCACGCACCCATCTGCGGACTCAGCGCCCTGATGACCACCACGGTCCCGGCGATGGCGGAGACGGTCGATCTGATCCACCGGGAGGCTCCCTGGTGCAAGGTCATGGTCGGCGGCGCCGTGCTGACCGAAGCCTTCGCGGCGGAGATCCACGCGGACGGCTACGGGCGGGACGCCATGGCGGCCGTGCGCTGCGCGGAGCGATTCGAAGCGGAGCAAAACGCTTGACAACTGATTCCCGATCGCCTATCATGGCGGGGTAAGCCACAGAAATGAGGGAGCATCCCATGACCAAAGCACTGATTTCCGTCACCGGCCTCGACGCCACCGGCATCATCGCCCGCGTCGCCACCAAACTCAGCGAGCTGAACATCAACATCCTCGATATCACCCAGACCATCCTCAGCGGCTACTTCACGATGATGATGGTGGTGGACCTGGACGGCGCGCATCTGCCCTTTGAGGAGATCGACCGTGCCCTCCAGCCCGTGCGCGACGAACTGCAGATGACGATCCACATGCAGCGGATGGACATCTTCGACGCGATGCACAGGATCTGAAACCCGGCCATACGAAAAGCGGAGCCCTTTGCGGACTCCGTTTTTGCATGCAAGGCTGTCTTATCTCAGGGGCACATAGCCGGCCTGGGCGATCGTGGCCTGGCCTTCGTCGGAGATCAGCCACTGCGCGAAGGCGGCGGCAGTCTCGTTGCCCTCGGCGTAGACGGCGTAGTAGTTTACGGTGAAGGGGTAGGCGCCGGACTGCAGGTTCTCGTCGGTCGGCTCGATGCCGTCGACCGCCAGCACCTTCACACTGCCGGAGCGGTACAGGCCGTTGACGTAGTACAGGTAGGAGTAGCCGAGGGCCGTGGGCGCGTTGTCGTAGTTGCCGACCTGGTGGATCAGGTCATCCATGCCCATGGAGATGTAGTTCTCCTGCGCCGCGACCAGCTGGAAGCCGTCCATCACCAGCTCTTCCATGGCGGTCTGGCTGCCGGAGCCGTGGGGACGCTGGTAGGCGTCGATGGTCAGCCCCTCCGGGCCGCCCACCTCGCTCCACAGGTGGATCGCGCCACCGTAGATTCCGCGGATCTGGTCGGCGGTGAGGGTGTTCACGGGGTTGTCGGCGTTGACCAGGAAGACAAAGGCGTCGCAGCAGATCGGGACCATCACGAGTTTGACGCCCGCTTCCTCGGCGGCCTTGCGCTCGTCGGCGTTGGGAGCGGTGCCGACCACCAGGTCGACGGGGTGGGTGTCGTCCATCATGATGCCCCTGGAGGCGATGGTGACCATCGGGTTGGGCTTGCCCTGGGTCAGACGGTCATAGGCGTAGGGCGTGGTGGAGAAGTTGACGAAGCCGTTCAGATCCTCCTCGGCCAGGTCCAGCCACTGGCGCGCCCACTCCATGGCCATGGGCACGCAGACCGTGGAGCCGTCGATCGATGGGTAGGTGGCCCACTGCCCGATATAGAGGCCTTCGCTGTGCTCGAGCGGCATGAGGCCGCCCAGACGGAACGCGCTCGTGTCCTCCACGATGCGGACCCAGTCCTCCCCGCGCTCCAGCGACTGGTTGATCTGCTTCCAGGATGCAGACTCCGCCCCGGCCAGGCCGAGAGGGAGACAAAGGGTCAGCGCAAGCAGGGCGCAGAGAATGTTCTTTTTCATGGTGATTCCTCCGTTTCTATTGATTCATCGGCCTGATCAGGGCCGGATGTACCGGTTTACGGGGTATGCCCTTCGGGATAAACGACACAGACGGATTCGTCTCGGACCCAGCCGTCGCCGCGGATCGTACGCACCAGCGACCAGCCGTCCCGCCGCTCCAGAACGATGGCCTGAACGCCGTCGTAGACATGGCCGGTTTCCGCTCCGTCCGGCGCATCGCGGAAACGGATGGCCTCTCCGGACGGGGACGACAGGAGCGCCAGCGTGCGGGCATCATCGCCGGAGCGCAGGAGGATGACATCCTTCAGGTCGAGATCCTTCCAGTCCGTATACCAGTAGCCGCTCTCCTCATCGCAGGCAGGGACGGATACGGATACCTGGCCGGCCGACACGCGCACATCGGAGAACCGCTCGCCTGTCTCCCGGACGACGGCCGATGAATAGTTGAACAGCTTCGCGGCGTCGATGGCCTGAGCCAGGCTGCCGACGGGGATCCAGCCGGATTTCCAGCCCGAGCCGTAGACGACACTCACATTTGCGGCGCCGTCCCGGATCTCCTCCACGCGGACGGTCGTTCCCACCGGAAGCTCCCGGCTGGCTTGAGTACAGGAGGATGAGGTATAGAGCGTCTCGCTGCCCTCTCCGGCGGGATTGTCCACCCAGGCATAGTACCAGCGGAAGCCGGCGCGGTTCGCATCGGGAACGGTTTCAACCGATACGCCGTTGTCGCCGTTGTAGAAGGTGAAGTCCGCCTGCTCGGCATAACCGCCGAAAGCGGCGCTGAGTCCGGGCGGAAGGGAGAGGCGTTCCAGACTGACGCAGTCGTAGAAGGCTTTTTCGCCCAGCTCGGTCACAGTCAAGGGGACGGTCAGGCTCTGCAGGCGTCCGCAGCCGTCGAAAGCGTAGTCTTCGATGCGCCTGAGGCCGATGGGGAGGGAGATCGTCTTCAGCGGGAGATTCATTTCGTCGTCGCTGAAGGCGCCGCGCCGGATCGTCTCGACCCCGGCGGGGACATCGTAGTGGGTGTCCTTCCGCCCGTTGGGATAGCTGATCAGGGTTTTGCCGTCGGCGGAGAACAGGACCCCGTCGCGCGAGGAATAGCGCGGATTCCCTTCCTCCGCCGCGTACTCGTTTACCGTGGTATAATCACCGACGGGCAAATCGCACACGCAGTCCTTCGTGAAGACCATGCGCAGGATATCTGTGCCATAGAAAGGGTTATCACAGGATTCCAGCGCAGCCGGCAGGCGCAGCTCCGTGACGGTTCCCGAGACGAACGCCTCGGCATTGATGATGCGCAGCCTGTCCGGGAGGCTCACCTGCCAGACCGTGCCGTACGCTTCGCCGAAGGACGAGAAATCGATGCTCCGCGCCGAGACATCGCCCGGACGGATATCGGTATGCTGCACGTAGAACCATTCGCCGTCATCCTCGTCGCCGCTGTCGCCGGGGATGAAGTGCTCGCCGCCCATCATGCAGTTCCCGAGAACGGTCACGCGGCTGTCGAAGCGGATCGACGTGCCTTCGCGGAACATGACCGGGATCTCCTCCAGGGCGTCCGGATCGGTGAACAGCCAGGCGATCTGCCCGTCCACCTCGGTCTCCACATACATCGAGCCGGACATGGCGAACATGGCGATGACGGTCTCGCCCTTCCGGAGCGTGCGGACGGACGGCCGGCCGCTGCCGGGACTCACGGACGCGCCGGTATCCCGGGTGACCCGGCAGAGGATGCGCAGGATGTCGAGATCGATGCGCTCGTCCATCCCGAACAGATCCGGATCGACCCGGAGCCATCCGCAGCGGACCTCGTCATCCGCCGTATATTCCACCATGGCCCAGCGCTGGCTCTGCAATGTGCCGCGGAGCGTGACGGGCGTTTCTTCCCGCACGGTGACCTCCGCTAACGGATCGCGCCACGCGCCGTCAAACGGAGCACCCAGGACGGGAAGCACGGTGCCGTCCTCCACGCACAGGAAAGCCGGGTCGGCGGCGAAATCGCGCAGTTCCGTCTGCCAGCGCCAATCGGTGATATCGATCGCCGAGGCCGCAGCCGGGAGGAGGCACAGGACAGCCAGCAGACAGAGCCGGAGACAGTGCTTTCTCATGGGATCCCCTTCCTTCCGCATCATTCCTCTGCCTCAGGGAGCGCGATCCAGACATGCTCCTCGCGCACCCATCCCTGCAGGCGGAGCGTCTTCACCAGCGCCCAGCCGTCACGCCGCTCCAGCACGACGGCCTGGTCGAGCTCGTAGGTGTGCCCGGTTTCCGCCCCGTCCGGCGCATCGTAGAAGCGGATCGCCGGGCTGTCCGCCGTCGCGCAGAGCATGGCCAGAGTGCGGCTGTCATGGCCGGCGCGCAGAAGCACGAAATCTTCCCGCGGGCAGTTTTCCGTGACGTATACAATGTCGTCGCCGTCCCACGCATAGTCGAGGAGCAGCCGGACCTGTCCGCCTGTGATCTCCGCATCGTATTCATTGAGGAGACGGCCCGTGGAGATCTGACGGAAGCCGGATACGTGGAAGAGAGAACCTCCGGTCATCTGGAGAAGACGGTCTGCCGGGATCCAGAATTCCGCAGACTCCGGTCTGTCAACGTCCCTGATCAGGAATGCTCCGCCGCTGATACGCTTCACCAGGACCTCTGTGCCGACGGGGTATTCGGTCGCGGCTTGCGTGCATGCCGCGTCACTGTACACCGGGACCGTTCCTTCTCCCGCGGGGTCGTCAACACGGGCGAAGAACTCGCTGAATCCGGTTTTCCGGTCCGGGGCGGAATCCGCCGTTGACCCGTTGTCGCCGTTGTAGAAGGTGAAGTCTGCCTGCTCCGAAGGGCCGACCGGTGTCTCGCCTGGGCTGAGCCCGGGCGGCAGGGAGAGCCGCTCCAGACTCACGCAGTAATAGAAGGCTTTTTCGCCCAGTTCGGTCACCGTCAGGGGGACGGTCAGGCTCTGCAGGCGCCCGCAGCCCGTGAAGGCGTAGTCTTCGATGCGCCTGAGGCCGATGGGGAGGGAGATCGATTTCAGCGGGAGATGATCAGAGAGATCGTTGCTGAAGGCGTAGCGCGCGATGACCTCCACGCCTGCGGGCACGTCGTAGTGCAGGGCCTTGCAGCCTGAAGGATAGCTGATCAGGGTTTTGCCGTCGGCGGAGAACAGGACGCCGTCGCGGGAGGAATAGCGCGGATTGCCCTCCTCCACCTCGTAAGCGCCCACGGTCGAGTACTCGCCGGACGGAAGATCGCCCGTATAGGCCGCCGGGATCAGCATGCGGCCGATGTCGGTACTGTAGAAAGTATCGATGTCGGCCGATTCCAGGGAAGCGGGGATGCGGAACTCATCGAGACTCCCGAAGACGAACGCTTCTGTTCCGAGCATCCTCAGCGTGTCCGGGAGTTCGATGTGCCGGATCGTAACACCGCACTCCTCCGCGCTGTCGTACAGATCAAACCCCGTCGCGGCGATGTCACCCGGGTGAACAAAGGTTCTTTTCAGGAAACGAAAGCTTCCGCTCTCCGGATCGAGGATATCCTCAAAGGTGCTCATGCCGCCGATGACGGTGACGCCCTCCGAGTAGCGCAGCGTGTCGCCGTCAATGGACACCGTGGGGATCTCTTCCAGCGCACCCGGGTCCGTGAAGAGCCAGGCGGGCAGACCGTCCACCTGTGTCTCCACGCAGAGCCATCCCTTCAGGTAGAGCGTGGCGATCACCGTGCTGCCCTCCTTCAGCACCGTCACGATGCGGCGGTCGCCCTGAGGACTGTCGGTGGCCGGTATGTCGCGCGTGACCCTGCACGGGACGCGGTTGATGTCAAGATCCCGCAGATTCCATTCCTGTGTCGCTTCCGGATCGATCCGGATCCATCCGATCCGCTCAACGCCCGGAGCCGCCGTATAGGCGATCATGGCCCGGCTCAGCCCCTGCAGGGTCCCGAGGATCGTGAAGGGCTGCTGCGAGGAACAGACCAGGGTCTCATCCATGCCCGGCCATGCTTCGTCATAGGGGGCGGACGTCACGGGGATCGGGGCGCTGCCGGAAAACTCGGGCACATCCACGGATGAGAGACTGAGATAACTTTGGCTTCTCCACGACCATTCCTCGTCGACGTCGATCGCGAGGACCCGGAATGGGAGCAGGCAGACCAGCAGGATCAGCAAGAGACGCACGGGACGCTTCATGGGACCACAGCCTTTCTGTCGGCAGCGTGCCGGCACTTCGTACATCCATACAGACGGATCAGCGGAACGGTTTGTTCCCCGACAGGCGGAAAATGCCCGCCTCAGTTCTCATTGATGTGTTCGGTGCCATTGTGCAGCAGGATGCGCACATGCTCATCCGCGAGGGAGTAGAACACGGTCTTGCCCATCCTGCGGCTGCGGATCAGGCAGGCCTGCTTGAGAATGCGCAGCTGGTGCGACACCGCGGACTGGGTCATGCCGAGCAGGGTCGCGATGTCGCAGACACAGACCTCCTCCTCGAAGAGCACATAGAGGATGCGGATCCGCGTCTCGTCGCCGAAGACCTTGAACAGCTCCGCCAGGCGCGTCAGGCTGGCCTCGTCGGGCAGCAGGGCTTTCACGCGCGCGACCGCGTCCTCGTGGACATGCAGGAAGGAACAGGTCTCGACGCCCTCCTCCAGCAGGGTTTCTACGCTGTGATTCAGTCCGGTCAAGCGGATCACCGCCTTTCGATATACTGCTGAAGTGATTATACCATAGATTCGGATTTCTGCAAATGATCCCCGCGGGGTGAAAAATGGTATCCGGATCGGACACGGATGCGATAAACCCTTTACAATTGCCGCCGATCCGTTATAATTCCATGTGTTAGCATCGGAAAACGGGCGAATCGACCGGTCAGGGGGGAGAGCAGGATGGGCATTCTGATCTTTGGCGCTGTCTTTGTGGATATCAAGGGGTATCCTCTGGCGAAATACATTCCGGGCGGGCGCAATGTCGGCCGCGTGATCCAGACGCACGGCGGCGTGAGCCGCAATGTCGCGGAGGACATCGCCAACGTTGAGCTGAGGCCCACGTTCGTCAGCGTTGTCGACGAGAGCGGCACCGGCGCGGACGTGATCGATAAGCTGCGCCGGCACAAGGTCAACACCGACTATATCATCCGGCGCCCGGACGGGATGGGCACGTGGCTGGCCGTATTCGACAACGGCGGGGACGTCATCGCCTCCATCTCCAAGCGCCCCGACCTCGGCGCGCTGCTCGAGGTCCTCGACCGGGACGGCGACCGCCTGGTCTCCGAGGCCGACAGCGTGGTGGTCGAGATCGACATCGAGGTGCCGCTGCTCAAGCGGATCTTTGCCCTTGCCGGGAAGCATCACAAGAACGTCTATGCCGTGGTCTCCAATATGTCCATCGCCATGGAGCGCCGCGACCTTCTCCAGCAGACGTCCTGCATCGTCTGCAACGCGCAGGAGGCCGGCATGCTCTTCTCCGAGGACTATTCCGATGTCCCGGCCGAGTCCCTGCAGCACCTGCTGGTAGACCGGCTGGTCCGGGCCGGGATCCCCCGCATGGTCGTCACCCTCGGCGAGGCCGGCGCGGTCTACGCCGAGATCGACGGCCTGAGCGGCTTCTGCCCCGCGCAGAAGGTGGACGTGATCGACACGACGGGCGCCGGCGACGCCTTCTTCTCGGGCGTGACCATCGGCCTGACCTACGGAAAGTCCCTCGCGGAGGCCTGCGAGATCGGGACGCGCCTGGCGATCTCGGTCATCTCGACCAAGGAGAGCGTCTGCCCGCGCTTCCGCCCGGAGGAGTTCGGGCTCTCCGTGCCGTGGGAAGAATGACCGTCCGGAGGTGAGGGAGGATGCGCGCGCTGGTCTTCGGATCGATGAATCTCGACTATGTCTATGAGGTAGAGCATTTCGTGCGCCCGGGGGAGACGCTGGCCGCGCGCTCCCGCAGCGTGAAGCCCGGAGGGAAGGGCCTGAACCAGTCCGTCGCCCTGGCGCGGGCGGGTGCGGAAACCTCGCACGCGGGCTGTGTCGGCCGGGGCGGGGAACAGCTGCCCGCCCTGCTGAAAGAGAACGGTGTGGACACGTCGGACGTCGTGCCCGTTCCGGAAATCCAGGGCCACACGGTCATCCAGGTGAACCGGGACGGCGAGAACAGCATCCTGCTCTTCAGCGGCTCGAACACCTGCGTGACGGAGGAGCAGGCGGACCGGACCCTCAGCCGCTTCGGCCGGGGCGACTGGCTGCTCCTGCAGAACGAGATCAACCTCCTGCCCCTCATCACCGAAAAGGCCGCGGCGCGGGGCATGACCGTCGCGCTGAATCCGTCCCCGTATGACAGCCGGCTGGATCAGGTGGATTTCGGTCTGCTCTCGTGGCTCCTGGTCAACGAGATCGAGGCGGAGCAGATCACGGGCTCCGACGATCCGGACACCGTGTGGGAGCGGCTCCATGCGAGGCATCCGCGGCTCTCCCTCCTGCTCACCCTGGGCGGCAGGGGAAGCATCGTATGGCGCACGGACGGCGCGCGGACCGAAAAGGTGACGCAGGCCGCCTTCCGTGTCCCGGTCGTCGATACGACGGCGGCGGGGGATACCTTCACCGGCTACTTTATCGCCGGCCTGATGGAGGGACTGCCGCTGAAGGACTGCATGGCCCGGGCGAGCCGTGCGGCGGCGATCAGCGTCTCCCGGCCGGGCGCGGCGGACTCGATCCCGTGGCGCGCGGAGTTGGACGGACAATGAAAAACACCCTGTCCGGGCGGAACAGGATGTCATGGGCATTTTGCGGCCATCCGGATCCGGATGGCTTTTCGCATGGGTCACTTGATCAGGATACGGCCGCAGGTCTCGCACTCGACGATCTCTTTTCCGGCGTCGATCTTGCGCAGGGCGGCACTGGGCTGGCTCGTGTTGCAGCCGCTGCACTGACCGTTGACCAGCCGCGCCATCGGCGGCGTGATCTGCCGCTTGACCGAATTGTAGACGGCCATCAGGTCATACGGGATCCCGACGGCCTTGGCGTCCGCGGCCTTGCGCAGGGCGGCATACTCCTGCTTGCGCTGCTCGCTCTCGGCGGTGTAGGTCTCCTTCATCTGGTCGAACTCGCGGCGGGCGCGCACCGTGGAGTTGCGGATGGTCGCGGAGCGCTGGCTGAAGTCCGTGGCATCCTTCTGGATGCGGCGGAGCTCCTGCTCGTAGGAGGAGAGGTTCCGGCGGCAGTGCTCGGCCTCGGCCAGCAGTTCCGCGGCGCTCTCCTCGTCTTTGGGCGGATTCGTCTCAAACGTATTCAGCAGGTTATCCAGCTGATCCTTCGCACGCGTGAGGGCGTCCTGGATGGCATCCTTGCGGTCCGCGTGGATCGCAACCTGTTCTTCGATCAGTTTATAGGATTTCTGCTGTTCAAGAATGTAATCGCGGGTCTTCTCCAGCTTCTGGCGAAGAGGGGAGGAGCGCAGTTCATTGTTGACGCGGTCAGCCTTCATGTCCTCCTTCATGTAGGACCAGAGCATTTCCATAGCTTCCATCAGTCGGATAACCTCCTTCGTGCGCGCGGGGCAATGCGTAGCCGCCGCAGCGGGAACGTGTGATACGCACCTTCCATTGTACCGCATCCGCGGCCTTTTGTAAAGCGTCGGCAAGGGCAAAGATGCCGGGCTCCTCGGTCGCGAAATGCCCGGCTTCCAGACCGATCACGCCGGCGTCCGCCATCGCCAGGGCGTCGTGGTGCTTCATTTCGCCCGTGAGAAAGGCGTCCGCGCCGAGCGCGGCGGCGTCCTGCCAGTATTCGCTGCCGGCGCCGGTGCAGATGCCGAGCCTGCGCAGCGGATGATCCTGCGGGAACTGCCCGTAGACCCGGACGGATGTGCGGAGCGTGCTTTCCAGGAACGCGGTCAGCCTGCCGGCTGTCATGCCGTCGGGCAGGTCGCCGACGCGCCACCAGGATTCCCCGGTCACGCCGGTCAGCCCGCAGAGGACGGCCAGGGTCTCGTTGGTACCGCCGGGGGCTGCGTCAAAGTTCGTGTGCGCGGCGATCAGGCCGATCCGGCTGCGGATCATCCGGCACAGCAGCGCGCCCTCGTAGTCATCCTCGGTCAGATTCTTCCGGGCGCGGAACATCAGCGGGTGATGGGCGATGATCAGGTTGGCGCCCTCGGCTTCCGCCTCGTCGAGGACCCGCTGCGTTACGTCAAGGGCGAAATGGATCCCCGTGACCTCCTGATCGCGGCGGCCCGCGAGGAGGCCGGAATTGTCGAAGTCCGCCTGGGTATCGAAGGGCGCCAGGCGATCGATCATGTCGTATACGTCACGGATCTTCATGCAGCTTCCCCTTTGCCATGGTCAGATAGTAGTCCCGCATCCCGAGGACCTGGACGATCGCTTCCCGGTCCGGCGCGGCGGCCATCCGCAGCCCGTCGAGCCGCCGGTCCAGCGCCCGGAGACGGTGGCGGATGTAGGGCGCCAGCATGGGGGAGGCGGAGTCAAAGAGTTCCCGTCCGCACAGCTCCTCATAGGGCGTCAGGGACATGGCTCCCGGCTCGGCGCGCCAGACGACATAGGCGTGTCCGTTGCACAGGCAGGGTTCCTCCCGGACAATGCGGTAGCCGATGCGGCACAGGCAGCGCCGGACTTCTACCTGCTCGGTGTGTGCGCAGAGCACCAGCGCGGCGCCGAGAAGTCTGTCACGGCCGGAAGTGAGGATCCCCGCGATCGTCCGCCCGCCCATCCCGGTCACGGAGATGCAGCCGCAGGCCTCGTCGAGGACCTGCAGACCGTCGCCGCAGCGCAGGGACACGCGATCGGCAAGGGAACGCTTTTCCACCTCCCGTGCGGCTCGAGAGAGAGCCTTTTCACTGATGTCGGCCAGGATCATGCGCTCACAAACGCCCTGCTCCAGCAGATGGCAGGGGAGCAGGGCGTGATCGGTGCCGATGTCGGCGCCCAGGCTGCAGGGCGACCAGAGCGATGCCGCCAGGGCCAGTCTTTCGTCCAGCATATCAGCTGTGGAGGGCGCGAATCTGGCGGTTGGAGCGCAGCTTGCGCAGGGCTTTCGCCTCGATCTGCCGGATGCGTTCGCGGGTGACGTGGAACTTCTCGCCGACCTCCTCCAGCGTATAGGAGCGGCCCCCGTCCAGCCCGTAGCGCAGGATCAGGACCTTCTTCTCGCGCTCGGTCAGGGTATCGAGCACGTCCATCAGCTGCTCGCGCTGGAGGGTATAGAAGGCGGCGTCGGCCGGGGCCGGGGCGGTCTCATCGGGGATGAAGTCGCCGAGGTGGCTGTCCTCCTCCTCACCGATGGGGGTCTCCAGACTCACCGGATCCTGGGCGATCTTGATGATCTCCTGGACACGCTGCTCGGTCAGGTGCATGGCCTGGGCCAGTTCGGCAGTGGTGGGCTCGCGGCCGTACTCCTGCATCAGCTGACGGCTGGTGCGGATCAGGCGGTTGATGGTCTCCACCATGTGCACGGGGATGCGGATCGTCCGGGCCTGGTCGGCCAGCGCGCGGGTGATGGACTGGCGGATCCACCAGGTCGCATAGGTCGAGAACTTGAAGCCCTTCGTGTGGTCAAACTTGTCCGCCGCCTTGATCAGGCCCATGTTGCCCTCCTGGATCAGATCCAGGTAAAGCATGCCGCGGTTGTTGTAGTGGCCCGCGATGGAGACGACAAGGCGGAGATTGGCCTTGATCAGCTGGTCCTTGGCGGCGGCGCCGTCGGCCACCACGGCGGGCAGGGCGCGCAGCTCGGCCTGGGCCGCCTGACCGCTCTCCACGACCTTGCGGAGTTCCTCCTTCTCCTCCTCGGAGAGGGAGGACGCGGCTTCCTCGTCCTTCAGCCGGTCGCGGGCCGCGCGGGCCCTCGCGATGCGGTCGGCCAGCTCGCTGTCGGTGCCGTCCTTGTACTTGCGGAGGGTCTCCTGCGCGATGGTGCCGGCCTCGATGCGCTTGGCGAGGGAGACTTCCTCCTCGGCGGTGAGCAGCGGGATCTTGCCGATCTCCTTGAGGTACATGCGGATCGGGTCCGACATGTTGACCTCCTCGGCCGCGGCGGCGATCTTGATCTCGGGCACGGCGGCGGAGAGCTTCGCCTCATCGTCGACGCTGATCTCGTCGCCGGATTCCTCGCCGTCCTGTTCGCTGTCGCTGACCACGCGCACGCCCATGGCCTCGAGCTTATCCAGCACAGTCTCCAGCTGGTCGGGTTCCATCTCCATATCCATCAGCTGGTTCATCACTTCGCCGTAAGTGACCGCGCCTTTGGTCTTGCTGATTTCGGCGAGCTCATTCAGGCGCTGGTCAAGGGTTTCAGGCGTATACGTCACTGGGATTCTCCTTTCGGGGCGTTGGCAGGTCATCATTTCAATTCGATCAGGGACTGGCCCAGAGCCAGGTATTCGGCCATGGCGCGTTCTTTTTCCGCGCCCTCCAGGTGGTTGATGTCCCGCTGGATCGCGTCGATGCGTTCCTCGATGCGGCTTCTGCGCAGGCGGGTCAGGCACTGCCGGGCCATCAGCAGCATTTCGTCGGTGTCGCGGCCCACCGGCAGCTGGAGCAGGCGGGAGACCCTCGCACGGTCGGCTTCGGTCTCCTGCGCTTCGATCAGGGCGGGCGCGCTGGCACCCTCTTTCAGGGCGACATAGAGACTATTCAACAGGGGATCCTCAAAATCCTTTTCTTCCGCGATATCTTTAGGCAATTGTCCCGTGGAAAATAAGCTGATCAGGGTCTCCTCGGCCCGCACGCGCTCCGGATTCTGCCCAGGAGGCGTCTGACGCTCCTCATAGCGATGGCTGCGTTGGGGGAGGGTCGGCTTCTGCACCGGTGCGGAGCGTCCGATCTGCTCCAGCAGCACCTCCCGGCTGAAGCCGGTCTGCACGGTCAGCCGCTGGAGCTGCGCTTCGAGATCGACCGGTTCCAGGTCCCGGAGGATCGGCGCGCAGGCCTTGGCATATTCGATGCGTCCGTCCTGCGCGGACAGATCGAAGCTGTCGGCGAGGCGGCGGATCCGGTAGGCTTCCGGCAGGAGGACGGGCAGATGCTCGAAGGCCTCGGGCCCGTCCCGCCGGATGAACTCGTCCGGGTCGAGCCCGTCCGGGAAATCGAGGACCCGGGCCGGGATGTTCTCGGCGGCGAGGATGTCGAGGCCGCGGAGGATCGCGTGCTGGCCGGCGCTGTCACCGTCGTAGGCCAGATACACCTTCGGGGCGAAGCGCTTCAGCAGCCGCGCCTGCTCCGGCGTCAGGGCCGTGCCGAGGGTCGCGCAGACGCCGCGGACGCCGAACTGGGTCAGGGCCACGACGTCCATATAGCCTTCGACGAGGATCACGCGTTCCAGCCCGCGCTCTTTGCGCAGGAGGTTGGCGGCGTAGACCCCGAGGCGCTTGTTGAACACGGGGGTGTCGCTGGTGTTGAGATACTTGGGCTGACGCCCGTCCATACAGCGGCCGCCGAAGGCCAGCACGTTCCCGTACTGGTCGATGATCGGATAGATGACGCGCTGGCGGAACATGTCGCGGACGCGCCGCGGCTTTCCGTCGTGCGCCTCATCGACGACGCACAGGCCGGCGAGGCGGAGCTCCTCCTCCGTGAAGTCCTTCAGGCGGAGCGTCTGATACAGCTGGTCCCAGGAGGACGTGGCGGCACCGAGGCCGAATTTGCGGATCGCGGCGTCGGACACTCCGCGCTTGCGCAGGTATTCGAGCATGGGCGCGCCGGCATCGGTGAAGAGCTGCTCGTGGAAGATGCGGGCGGCCTCGCGGTTCAGCGCCAGCAGCCGGTTCCGCTGCTCCCGGCGCTGCTCATAGTTCGGGTCCTCGCGCATCTCGGGCAGCGTCATGTGCACGCGCTCGGCCAGGAGGGCGACGGCTTCCTGGTAGGAGAGGCGCTCGATGTCCATGATGAACTGGATCACGCTGCCGCCGGCCTTGCAGCCGAAGCAGTAGTACATCTGCTTTTCGGGGCTGACGGAGAAGGAGGCGGTTTTCTCACCGTGGAATGGGCACAGACCCCAGTAATTGCGGCCGTTCTTCTTGAGCGGGACATAGGCGGAGACGGTCTGCACGATGTCTGCGCGGGCGCGGAGCTCGTCGAGCCACGCCGCCGGATAGCGTCCGGCCAAGACACGTCACCTCCTTGATGGTTTTCCTCTCAGCCGCCGGTGAATCCGGCGGGGATGAACAGCTGCTGGAACAGCCGGATGGCATAGCGGTCTGTCATGCCGGAGAGATAGTCGGCGACGCCGCGCTGGGTGCCCTCCCGGTAGCTGATGACCATGTAATCCTCGGGCATTTCGCCGGGATGATTGCAGAAGTATTCGAAGAGGGTGTGCACCACATGGTCGCAGCGCCGCTCCTCCAGGGCCCGCCAGCTGTCGCGGTAGACCTTGTCGAACATGAACTCCCGCAGGCCGTCCATCGCGGACTGGACCAGGGGACTCATCTGCAGCAGATCACCCTCCTGCGAATTCTCCACGATGTCGCAGATCATGGTGTTGATGCGCTCCGCGTGCGTCCTGCCGAGGATGCGCAGACAGTCGGCCGGGAGCTCGAAGGGCTGGAGGATCCCGCCGCGCAGGGCGTCGTCAAGGTCGTGGTTCAGGTAGGCGATGCGGTCGGCCCGGCGGACGCACTGGCCTTCCAGCGTGAACGGGAAGCCCGCGCCGGAGTGGTGCACGATGCCGTCGCGGACCTCCTCGGTCAGGTTCAGGCCCTGACCGCCGTTTTCCAGGAGATCCACCACGCGCAGGCTCTGTTCGTTGTGGCGGAAGCCGTCCGCGAGGAGCTCGTCGAGAGACTGCTCCCCGATGTGCCCGAAGGGCGTGTGCCCCAGGTCGTGCCCGAGAGCGATGGCCTCGGTGAGATCCTCATTGAGGGAGAGCGAACGCGCGATCGTGCGGGCAACCTGTGCCACCTCAAGGGTGTGGGTGAGGCGCGTCCGGAAGTGATCGCCCTCCGGCGCGATGTACACCTGGGTCTTCCCCTGCAGGCGGCGGAACGCCTTGGAGTGAATGATGCGGTCCCGGTCCCGCTGGAAGCAGGTGCGGGTAGGGCATGGCTCCTCGCGGCGCGCTCTTCCGCGGCTGGCGGAAGCGAGACAGGCGCGATCGGACAGCCAGGCGGCTTCCCGCTCCTCGGTACGCTCGCGGATCGTCATATGGGCACCTCCACGCTCACTTTGCAAGGAACAATTAGACAAAAGCGCGCAAAATCCTCTTTTCTCGCGTTTTTTCTTTTTCTCTGCCCGGATCCGGGCGGACGAGCGGCTTTCGCACGAAAAAAACGCGGGTGCCGTAGCATCCGCGTATGCCGTGAATCCCGGTGAAATCACTGGAGCATGGCCGCACCGATGATGCCGGCGTCCGTGCCGAGACGGGCCAGCTCGATGCGGGGCAGGGGGAAGGCATCCTTGAAGAGAGCGTACTTCGGGACCTCGGCGCGCACCGCGTCAAGCAGGAAGTCGCCCGCCTTGCTCACGCCGCCGCCGAGGACGAACATCTCGGGGTCCAGGATGGCGGTGATCGTGTTGATGGCCTGGGAGAGATAGATCACATAGCGGCGGAAGACCTTCTCACCGAGGGGGTCGCCCTGCCTGGCCGCGTCGAAGACCATGCGCGCGTTGATTTTGGAGGCATCGCCGCCGCAGCTCTCCCGGATCAGGCTGTCGGGATAAAAGTCAAGCCGCTCCCTTGCCATGCGGATGATGGCGGTGGCGCTGCAGTATCTTTCAAGGCAGCCGCGGTTGCCGCAGGTGCAGGGCTCGCCGTCGAGCTCAAGGGTCATGTGGCCGATCTCGCTGCCGATGCCGTGCGCGCCGCTCCACACCTTGCCGCCGATGACGATGCCGCCGCCGACGCCGGTGCCCAGCGTGATGAAGACGCTGGAGGAGGTGCCCGCGCTGACGCCCGCTACGCTCTCGGCCAGGCCGGCCACCGTGGCGTCGTTGTCGATGCAGATCGGCTTGCCGGGGAAGTGCTTGCCCATCTCCTCGCGGAAGGGAACGTGGTGCCAGCCGAGATTGGTGCACAGCGGGATCACGCCGGTGCGCTGATCCGCCACGCCGGGCACGCCCGCGCCGACGCTCCTGAGGTCATCGAGCGTATGCCCGCTGCGCTTCAGGGTGTCCAGCGCGCACTCCGCCATCTGGGTGATCTGCTCGGAAAAGGGGAGGTCCGTGCGGGTCACCACGGCACCCTTTTCCAGGATCTCGCCTTTGTCGCTGACGACGCCCATCTGGATCCCGGTGCCGCCAACATCCATGCCAATGCGTACCATGTCAGGTTCCTCCTTCATATATCGTTGTTTGCTTTGATTGTTCAGTATTCCTCATCCTGGCCGGAGCGGCCGCTGTGCGTGTTCATCTCGTTGAGACGCCGGTCCAGGGCATGGGCCGCGCTGTAGCCCATCCGCTTGAGGGAGAAGTTCCTCGCCGCGACCTCGATAATGATCGCGAGGTTGCGGCCGGGCCGGACGGGGGTCACCTGCTGGGGCACCTGGACGCCGAGGATCGTGACGTAGTCCTCCTGCAGGCCCAGGCGGTCGTAGCTCTTGCCCTCGACCCAGGGCTCCAGGTGGATCACCATATCGATCGACTTGCGGATCGCGACCGCGCCGACGCCGTACATCGCGCGCACGTCGATGATCCCGATGCCGCGGATTTCCATGAAGTGGCGGACCAGCTCGGGGCATTCGCCGGTCAGCCGGTGCGCGTTGACCCGGCAGATGTCCACCACGTCGTCCGCGACCAGCTGGTGTCCGCGCTTGACCAGCTCGAGAGCCGTCTCGCTCTTGCCGACGCCGCTCTCGCCGGTGATCAGCACGCCGACGCCGTAGACGTCCACCAGCACGCCGTGCCGCATGACGCGCGGCGCAAGGCATCGGTTGAGGTAGTTGATGGCGTTGAAGGTGAAGGACGTGGTATCCTGCCTCGTGACGTAGATGGCCACATCATGGGCTCTCGCGGCCTCCACGATCTCCTTCGGCGGCTTCATGCCGCGGCAGCAGATGATGCAGGGGAGATTGTAGGAGAAATAGGTGGCGCACATGTCCCGCCGCTGATCGGGCGTGAGGGACTCGAGGTAGGCCATCTCCACCTTGCCGATGACCTGCGGGCGCTCCCAGGCGAAAAACTGGTAGAACCCGGTGAACTGCATGCCGGGGCGGTTCAGGTCGGCGGAGGGGATATCCCACTCGGTGCGCGTGGAGGGGGAGTACAGGGTCAGCCCCAGCTCATGGGCGAAATCGGCGGCGTTGATCATCGGGCGGTCTCCTCTCCGAGGACATGCTGTGCGATAAAGCGGGCCGGGCCGTTTTCTTCATTGGTTCCGCAGACGTGGGAAACGCGGCTGCGCACGTCATCCCGGGCGTTGCCCACCGCGACCCCGCAGCCGACACGCTCGAGCATGGACAGGTCGTTGAGGCTGTCGCCGAAGGCCATGGTCTCTCCGAGGGAGAAGCCGAGGTTCTCCGCGCAGAAGGCCAGCGCGTTGCCCTTGGTGGCCTGCGTGGGATTGAACTCGAGGAAGTACGGCTTGGAGCAGGTGACGGCAGCGCGGCCCGCGAACCGCTCCCGTGCCTCGGTCAGCATCCGCGCGACCCGGTCCTCCCTGTCCATCAGCAGGATCTTGCTGGTGGGATGCTCACGGATGAAGGATTCCAGATCCGGCGTGTAAAAGCCGGTGAGCATGGAGGAGGCGGCGTAACGGGGCGCCCACTCGCTTTCTTCCAGATAGTAGAAATGGTCTCCGCTGTAGGTCTGGGCATAGGACCCGTGAGCGCGGACAAAGGAGAGGATCTCCTGCGATGTCTCATCCGGGAAGGTCAGGCGCATCAGCAGCTCGTGCCGCGGGCTCCACACCTCTGCGCCGTTGCAGGCGATGTATGCGTCGGCGCACCCGAACTCCTCCACGAACGAACGCATGCTGTCCCGGGCACGTCCGCTGGCCGGGATGATGCGGCAGCCTTTCGCGGCGGCTTCCCGGATCACGCGGATGCTCTCCGCCGAGAGCGTGCGGTCGTCCCGAAGCATGGTATCGTCCAGATCAAAGGCTATGGCCCGGATATCCAAAGGCACTCCCTCCATTCTGTCAATCATTATAGCAAAAGACGGGCGCGGACGCTATAGTTTTTCCGCAATTCGTTGAAAAACCGTATTCCTCCGTCTGTCCGCAGAATTAGAAACACGCGTCTCTAAAATTTTTCAAAACGGCCTCCAGGGGTTTGACTTTTGCTCCGATGCCCCTTATAATATCACTAAAGTGAGCGGCAACATCCGCGCCGTCACAGGCAACAGGCAGCTATACACGATACGCAAAGAGGAGGAATCCCCCATGAGCACACCCCGCGAACTGGTTGCCCAGATGACCCTTGAGGAGAAGTGTTCCCTGCTTTCCGGTCTGGACTTCTGGCACACAAAGTCCGTCGAGCGCCTCGGCATCAAGGGCGTCATGTATTCCGACGGCCCGCACGGTCTGCGCAAGCAGGACGACCAGGGCGATCACCTGGGCGTCAACGACTCCATCAAGGCCGTGTGTTTCCCGGCTGCCTGCGCCTCCACCGCAAGCTTCGACAGGAACCTGGTCCGGCAGATCGGCGAGGCCGTGGGCAACGAGTGCCAGCACGAGCAGGTCGCCGTGAACCTCGGCCCGGCCATCAACATCAAGCGCTCCCCGCTGTGCGGCCGCAACTTTGAGTACATGAGCGAGGATCCCTATCTGGCCGGCGAGATGGCCGTCGGGATCATCCAGGGCACCCAGAGCAAGAACATCGGCGTCTCCGTGAAGCACTTCGCCGCCAACGACCAGGAGCACCGCCGCATGTCCTCCGACTCCGTCGTGGACGAGCGCACCCTGCGCGAGATCTATCTGCCGGCCTTCGAAGCCGCCGCGAAGCGGGGCAAGGCCTGGACCTTCATGTGCTCCTACAACAAGCTCAACGGGGAGTACGCTTCCCAGCACAAGTGGCTGCTGACCGACCTTCTCCGCAACGAGTGGGGCTTCGACGGCATCGTGATGAGCGACTGGGGCGCCGTCTCTGACCGCGTCAAGGGCGTGGAAGCCGGCCTGGACATGGAGATGCCTTCCTCCGCCGGCGTCAATGACGCCGAGGTCGTGAAGGCCGTCCGCGAGGGCCGCCTGGACGAGAAGTACGTCGATCTCTGCTGCGAGCGCATCATCGAGGTCCACAACCGCTACCTTGAGCACGCCGATCCCTCCACCCCCTGGGACAAGGAAGCCGACCACGAGCTGGCCGGCAAGCTCGGCGCGGACTGCATGGTGCTGCTGAAGAATGACGACGGCATCCTGCCCCTGAAGGACGGCGAGAAGATCGCCATCATCGGCGAGTTCGCCAACAAGCCCAGGTATCAGGGCGGCGGCTCCTCCCACATCAACTCCTTCAAGGTGACCTCCCTGCTGAACGCCGTGGAGGACAAGCCCGGCACCTGCGTCTGCTACGCCCAGGGCTATCACATCGATTCCGACGACGAGGACGCCGCCCTGGTGGCCGAGGCGCTGGAGAAGGCGAAGGCCGCCGACAAGGTGGTCGTGGTGGCCGGCCTGCCGGACAACTACGAGTCCGAGGGCTATGACCGCAAGCACATGCGCATCCCGCCGAACCAGAACGCCCTGATCGAAAAGGTCGCCGCCGTGAACCCGAACCTCGTCGTTCTGCTCTACAACGGCTCGCCCGTCGAGATGCCGTGGCTCGGCCTGGCCAAGGGCCTGATCGAGGGCTACCTGGGCGGCCAGAACGTCGGCACCGCCAACCGCGCCGTCCTCTGGGGCGAGGTCAACCCGAGCGCCCGCCTGCCCGAGACCATGCCCGTCAAGCTCCAGGATACCCCCTGCTACCTGAGCTACGGCGGCGAGGGCAACACGGCCGTCTACAGCGAGGGCATCTTTGTCGGCTACCGCTACTACACCAAGAAGGAAATGCCCGTGCTCTTCCCGTTCGGCTACGGCATGAGCTACACGACCTTCGCCTATGACAACCTGAGGCTGAGCGCGGGTCAGATCAAGGACACCGACACCGTGACCGTCTGCGTCGACGTGACCAACACCGGCAAGGTCGCGGGCAAGGAGGTCGTGCAGCTGTACGTCTCCGACCGTGAGAGCGAGGTCTTCCGCCCGGTCCGCGAGCTGAAGGGCTTTGACAAGATCGAGCTGCAGCCCGGCGAGACCAGGACCGTGACCTTCACGCTCGACAAGCGCTCCTTCGCCTACTGGAACACGAAGATCCACGACTGGCACGTCGAGACCGGCGTCTTCGACATCCAGATCTGCAAGGATGCCGACACCGTGATCCTGAGTGCTCCGCTGACCGTCGAGAGCACCGTGGAGATCCCCGAAACCTTTACCGAGGACTCCATCACACTGGATATCAGGAAGAATCCCAAGGCCATGGCGATCCTCAGCGGTCTGTTGAAGGGCGGCCTGTCCGCGATCTTCGGCGATGACAAGCCTGAAACCTCCGACGCGGCCAGTGAGGCCGTCGGCGACGAGATGATGGAGGCCATGATGGCTTACATGCCCCTGCGCGGCCTGATCTCCTTCTCTCAGGGCAAGATCAACCACGAAGTCCTCAAGAGCCTGCTGGATCAGATGAACGCGTAAGGCGTACACAGAAGAAAGGCGGCTGCGGTTGCATTCGGCCGCAGCCGCCGGATTTATGAGAAAGGAACATACTATGCAGATCCTCAACCTCAACGGCGCGTGGAAAATGCGCCAGTGCGGCACGGAAACCTGGCACGATGCCGTGGTCCCCGGCTCCGTCTATGCCGACCTCATGCGGGACGGCACTCTCCCGGACCCCTTCTGGCGCGAGAACGAGCATATCTTCTTCGAACTCATGCGCAACGACTTCGAGTACGAGCGCACGTTCGACGTCCCCGCGGACCTGCTCGCGATGAATCGCGTGGTGCTGCGCTGCTTCGGCCTGGACACCCTCTGCCATGTCTGCATCAACGGGCAGAAGGTCGCCGATACCGACAACATGCACATCACCTGGGGATTCGACGTGAAGGAACTGCTCAGGGCGGGGGAGAACACGATCGGCATCCGCTTCGACTCCCCGATCGAGTACTGCCTCGACCTCGACGGGAAGAGCCCGATGTGGGGCTCCACCGATGCGATCCCCGGCTTCGGCTATCTGCGCAAGGCGCACATGATGTTCGGCTGGGACTGGGGTCCCCGCCTGCCCGACGCGGGCATCTGGCGCGACATCCGTCTCGAGGGCATCGACGCGGCACGGATCGACGGCATCCGTGTCGAGCAGATCCATGAGGACGGCAAGGTCACGCTGAAACTGCATCCCGACATCGACGGCGATGCGGCGGCCTGCACCCTCTCCGCGGAACTGATCTGCCCGGACGGCAAGGTCCTGCCGTTTGGGGACGGTACGACCTGCGTCGTGGAGGATCCGCAGCTCTGGTGGCCGCACGGCTACGGCGACCAGCCGCTCTACACGGTGAAGGCCGTGCTGACGGCGGACGGCAGGGAGCAGGACACCTGGTCCGGGCGCATCGGCCTGCGCACCCTCACGGTCAGCCGCGAAGAGAACGAGGGCGGCGAGGAGTTCTGCCATGTCGTCAACGGCGTCAAGGTGTTCGCGATGGGCGGCGACTATATCCCCGAGGACAACATTTATCAGCGCATCACGCCTGAGCGCACGCGGCGGCTGCTCGAGGACGCGGCCCTGGCCAACTTCAACGCGATCCGCGTCTGGGGCGGCGGCTACTATCCCGACGACTTCTTCTTCGATATCTGCGATGAGCTCGGCCTGATGGTCTGGCAGGACCTGATGTTTGCCTGCTCCTTCTACGTACTCACGCCGGAGTTCGACAAGTCCATCCGCCTGGAGGCAAAGCAGAACATCCGCCGTATGCGGAACCACCCCTCTCTCGCCCTGATCTGCGGCAACAACGAGATGGAGCAGTTCATGGGCCTGGCGAACCATCTGCTGGAGATCGATTTCCAGGGCATGCCCGCGCTCTCCAGGTACAACAAGAACAACACCGGCCGCGCGCACGTGGCTGACTACACCAAGATGTTCTCCTACATCCTGCCGGAAATCGCGCGGGAGGAGGCGCCCCAGACCTTCTGGTGGCCGTCCAGCCCGTCCTCCGGCGGTGACTTTGACAAGCCCCAGGATCCCACCCGCGGCGACGTCCACTACTGGGATGTCTGGCACGGGGAGAAGCCCTTCACCGACTACCGTAACTACAAGTTCAGCTATGTGTCGGAGTTCGGCTTCCAGTCTTTCCCGATGCTGCCCACGGTGGAAAGCTTCACCGAGCCCGGTGACCGGAACATCTTCTCCCGGATCATGGAGCGCCATCAGCGCAACAAGTCCGCCAACGGCAAGATCCTGAACTACCTCAGCCAGACCTTCCGCTATCCGAACAGCTTCGACAACCTGCTCTACGCGTCCCAGCTCCTGCAGGCCGAGGCGATCCGCTACGGCGTGGAGCACTGGCGCCGCAACCGCGGCCGCTGCATGGGTGCGATCATCTGGCAGCTCAACGACTGCTGGCCGGTGGCCTCCTGGGCGTCCATCGACTCCCTCGGCCGCTGGAAGGCCCTGCATTACGCCGCGAAACGCTTCTTCGCGCCGGTGATGATCTCGGTGGAGGAGCAGGGAGAACTCTCCGAAAATCCGCACATCAACGAGTTCCACCCGGAGCCCATCGAGCGCAGCGCCCGCGTGAGCGTGGCCAACGAGAGCCGCGAAGCGTTCTCGGGCACGGTGCGCTGGCAGCTCCGCACGCCCGACGGCGCGACGGTGCGCGAGGGCTGCGAGACCGTCACCGTTCCGGCGCTGACCAGCGTCTGGCTGGACAAGCTGACCTTTGACGAGGCGAGCCTGACGGGTCACTACTTCACCTGCACCCTTGAGAAGGACGGCGCCGAGATCAGCCGCTCAAGCGCCCTGTTCTGCGCGCCGAAGCACTTCGAGTTCACCGATCCCGGCCTGACCGTCGAGGCCGATGACAAGACTGTCACGGTCACGGCGAAGGGCTTCGGGCACTCGGTCTATATCGAGAGCGACGACCCGGACCTGCTGCTCAGCGACAACTTCTTCGACCTGAGCTGCGAGAGCGTGACCGTGCAGGTGCTGCGCGGCTCCACCAAGGGTATCCGCGTCCGCTCGGTGTACGACATGGCCAGGTAATTCTGACTGTCGGACCTTCCGACCCTTCCTGCGGGAAGGGTCTCATTAATGAATGACCCGCTCATCTTTCACTGCACTTGAACAGGAGGCAAAGCATCTATGAACGGACAGCAAACCGCATGGATCACGGTCCTGATCGGGGTCGCCGCGATCGGCCTGATCATCGTCTGGTACTATGCGGCCAGGAGCATGGCGGACATTGCGCGGGACAAGGGATATACCGAGAGAAAATGGTTTCACTTCTGCTTCTGGCTGGGGCTGGCCGGTTTCCTGATGGTGGCGGCCATGCCGGACCGGAACGGCGGCATGACCGGGCAACCGGCGCCGCAATCATGGAAAGCATGGAAACCGAAGAGCGGGGAGCTACCGCAGTCATATATGCCCGTACGCGGGGCTGTCTCTGACGCGGGCAGTACCTGGTTCTGTGAAGGCTGCATGTCCTACAACGACGGCGATACCGACGTCTGCAGGCAGTGCGGCGCGCCGAGACGCAAAACCTGATGATTGTCTGTGAATCGATATCAGCAATACCGATACGATGAAAAAGCCGTCCCCGCTTGTGTGCAGGGACGGTTTTTGATGACCGATCGGATCACTGAGCCTTCTCAGCGGCTTCCTTCGCGGCTTTGGCTACCTTGGCGGCTTCGATCTTTGCGAGCTGCTCAGGGGTCAGCTGAGGCTTGGGAGCCGGGGGCTCGGCCTTCACGGCGACGCGGGGATCTCTCGCCTTGTCGCGAACCTTGAGGGTGATGCACTTCTTCGGGCACTTCTCGGCGCACACACCGCAGCCGGTGCAGGCGTCATTGACGACGTGGGGTTTCTTCATCTCGCCCTCGATGGCGCCGAACTGACAGTTGCGCTTGCACAGGCCGCAGCCGATGCAGACGCTCTGGTCGATCTCGGCCACGAGGCGCTTCTCCCATTCCGCGCGCATGGCGCCGGAGGGGCAGACCTCCGCGCAGACCATGCAGTGGCGGCACTTGCTGTCGTCGATCACCGGCAGGTGACCCACGATGGTGATGGCGCCGAACTTGCATGCCTTCTCGCAGCGCTCGCAGCCGATGCAGCCGGCGGAGCACTTCTGGGAGACAACTTTGCCCATCTCCGCGTTGCGGCAGAGCATGTCCACGGGCTGGCTCACCGGGCGGAGCTCCAGCACATTGCGCGGGCACTCGGCGATGCACTTGCCGCAGGACTGGCACTTGTTCTCGTCCACGACGGCGATCATCTTGGCCTTGTCGATGTGAATGGCGTCGAAGGGGCAGACGCGCTCGCAGTTGCCGAGACCGAGGCAGGCGAAGCGGCAGGCCTTGTAGCCGTCCTGCACGATGGCGGCGGCGTTGCAGTCCATGATGCCGTGATAGTCGAAGCGCACGCGGCAGCGGTCGGTGCCGCCCTGGCAGATCACGTGAGCGACCTTGCGTTCGGTGGCATCCACGGCGACGCCCATGATCTGACCGATCTTCTGGGCAACCTCTGCGCCGCCGACGGGGCAGGCGCTGACGGAAGCCTTGCCGGCCGCGATGGCGTCGGCGCATCCGTCGCATCCGGGATAGCCGCAGCCGCCGCAGTTGGCGCCGGGCAGGGCTTCACGGACCGCGTCGCGCGTCGGGTTGGACGGGACGGCGAAGATCTTCGACACGACGGTCAGCAGGATGCCGAACAGGGCTCCGAAGCCGCCCACGATCGCAACGGCCCAGAGGATCCGGTTGTCAGCGGGCGCGGCTTCCTTCGTGCCTGCGGCTTCGGCGGGCTCCGCGAGGACGGCACAGGGTACGAAGAGCGCGATCAGCAGGACCGCCGCAAGCAGAAGACCGAGGATTCGATTCTTTTTCACTTGTGGTTCCTCCTGTCTCAAATCAGGCCGCCGAAGCCCATGAAGGCGATTGCCATCAGGCCCGACATGATCAGCGCGCCGGGGAAGCCCTGCATCCACGCGGGCATCTCGCTCTCCTCCATGCGCTCACGGATGCCGGCCAGCAGCACCAGCGCCAAGGTGAAGCCGAGGGCGGAGCAGCAGCCGCACAGAGTGGACTCCAGCAGGCCGTAGCCCACGTCGATATTCTTCTGCGCCACGGCCAGCACCACGCAGTTGGTGGTGATCAGGGGGAGATAGACGCCCAGCGCCTGGTAGAGGGAGGGGGAGAGCTTCTTCAGGGCCGTCTCCACGACCTGCACCAGCACGGCGATGACCAGGATGAAGACGATGGTCTGCAGGTATTGCAGGCCGGCCATGTTCAGCAGCTGCTGGAGCAGCCAGGTGACGAATGAGGCCACCGTGATGACGAAGGTCACGGCCAGGCCCATGCCGGTGGCAGTGTCCACTTTCTTCGACACGCCGAGGAAGGGGCAGATGCCGTAAAACTGGCACATGACGTAGTTGTTGACCAGGATCTGACCGATGAGGATCACGAAGAAGGTACTCATGCCGCCGCCTCCTTCCGGGCCGCGCGCCGTCTGGTGATGGCTTTCTTGGCCGCGTTGACGAGGATCATCATGATGCCGAGGGTGATGAAGCCGCCGGGCACCTTGGTCATGATGGCCATGGGCTCATAGCCGGGGAGGATCTCCATGCCGAAGAACTTGCCGCTGCCGATGATCTCGCGGATCGCGGCGAGGCAGGTGATGGAGATGGTGAAGCCCAGGCCCATGCCGAGGCCGTCGGCCAGAGCCAGGTGCGGACCGTTCTTGGCCGCGAAGGACTCTGCCCGGGCAAAGATGATGCAGTTGACGACGATCAGGGGGATGTAGGAGCCGAGGATCGCGCGCATGTCCGGCATGAAGGCCTGCATGAACAGGTCGACCATGGTCACGAAGGATGCGATCACGATGATGTAGCAGGGGATGCGCACCTTGTCCGGGATGATCTTGCGCAGGAGCGAGATGAACAGGTTGGAGCAGACCAGAACAAAGGTGGTGGCCAGGCCCATGTAGATGCCGTTCCAGGCCGCGGTGGTGACGCCGAGGGTCGGACACATGCCGAGCATCAGCGTGAAGGTCGGGTTCTCGGTGACAAGGCCGTTGAAGAAGGTCTTGCCGACGGTGGCTTTCTTAGCCATGCTGCTTCACCTCCCCAAAGGGCGTGGGTGCGGTCCAGCGGTCGATCAGCGGAGAGCAGACGTTCATGAAGAGGATCGCGAAGGAGCATCCCTCGGGATAGCTCGCATAGGCGCGGATCACGAAGAGGAGCAGGCCGCAGCCGACGCCGAAGATGATCCGGCCGAGGTTGGTCTGCGGGGAGGTCGCGTAGTCGGTGGCCATGAAGATGGCGCCGAGCATGAGGCCGCCGGAGAGCAGTTCCTTCAGCGTAAGCTCCGCGTTGAAGCCGCTCGTGAGGAGGTACATCACGGCGACGGTGCCGATCATGCACACCGGGATCCGCCAGTCGATGACCTTGCGGATGAAGAGGTAGATGCCGCCGAGGATCAGGGCGAGCTTGCAGGTCTCGCCGAGGACGCCGGCGCAGTTGCCGAGGAAGAGGTCGGCGAGGCCGACATCGGCGAGGGAAGCGCCCTCAGCGCCGGTGAAGACCTTTCCGAGCGCCGCGAGGGGAGTCGCGGAGGAAACGGTGTCGACGCCGCCGGTCATGAACACCGTGTTCGGGTAGGCGGTCATGATCGAACTCCACGAGACGAAGAGCACCGCGCGGGCGGTCAGCGCCGGGTTCATGAAGTTGGACCCGATGCCGCCGAAGAGCTGCTTGACGATCAGGATCGCGAAGACGCTGCCCACGATCGGGATCCAGATCGGCGCGTTGGCGGGGATGTTGTACGCCAGGAGCAGGCCGGTGACGACCGCGCTCCAGTCGCCCGCGGTGACGCGCTGGTTCATCAGGCGCTGATACACATATTCCGTCAGCACGCAGGTGAGGACGCAGACCGCGATGATCACGGCGGCGTGACCGCCGAAGAGGATCACCGAGGCGATGCCCGCCGGGGCCAGGGCGATGCACACGTCCTGCATGATGCGGCGTGTGGTGGCGCCGGAGCGGACATGCGGCGAGGGAGTGATCGCGAGATTATGCTGCATGGCTCAGGCCTCCTTTCCGTCGGTCTTGGATTGCTCGGCCGCGGCCTTGGCGGCAAGGGCGGCTTTCTCAGCCTCCTCGCGCGCTTTCTGCTGGTTGCGGCGGATGGTGACGATGCGCTTGCCGGCGCGGAAGGACTGGGTCAGCATGCGGGTGGCCGGGCAGACAAAGGTGCAGGCGCCGCACTCGATGCAGTTCATGACGCCCAGCTTGTCCGCCTCGTCGAAGCGGCGCGCGCGGATCGCGTGGTCCATGCGCACGGGCTGGAGGTTCATCGGGCAGGCGCGCATGCAGCGGCCGCAGCGGATGCAGGGGGATTCCTCCGGGTCGATGGCCTCACGGCCGAGGGCCAGGATGCCCGAGCAGCCCTTGGTCACCGGGATGTCGATCTCGGTGAAGGCCGTGCCCATCATCGGGCCGCCGGAGATCAGAGTGCGGGTACCCTTCTGGGTGCCGCCGCTGGCCCGGAGCAGCTCGCGGACCGGGGTGCCGATGCGCACCAGCCAGTTGTTGGGCTTCGCGACCAGACCGCCGACCGTCGTGACGCGGCGGATCAGCGGCTTGCCTTCGCGCAGCGCTTCGTGCACGGCGAAGGCGGTGCCGGCGTTCATCACGACGCAGCCCGTCTCGATGGGCAGCTTGCCCGCGGGGACCGTGCGCCCGGTCAGCGCGTGGATCAGCTGCTTCTCACCGCCCTGCGGATAGCGGACGGGGAGGGCCTGCACCCGGATGGCCGGGTTGCCGGAAGCGGCACGCCGCAGCGCATCGATGGCGTCCGGTTTGTTCTCCTCCACGCCGATGATCGCCTCAGGCACGCTGAAGATGCGAAGGATCAGGCTCACGGCGTCGATGATGGCGTCCGCCTGCTCCAGCATCAGCCGGTGGTCGGCGGTCAGGTAGGGCTCGCACTCCGCACCGTTGATGACCAGCTTCTCGAAATGCTTGTCCGGCGCGATGGTCAGCTTGACGGCGGTGGGGAAGGTGGCGCCGCCCATGCCGACGATGCCCGCCTGGCGGATACGCTGCAGGGTCTCCGCAGGGCTCAGGCTCTCCGGATCCGCGGGAGCGTCCAGCGGCGCCCACTCGTCCCTGAAATCGTTTTCGATCACGATGGCCGTAATCTCGGAGCCGTTGAACATCGTGACCGGCACGATGTCCGCGACGATGCCTGAGACCGAGGCGTGCACCGGTGCGGACACGAAACCGCCGGCCTCGCCGATCATCTGACCCATGAGCACACGGTCACCCTTCTTGACGATGGCCTTGGCCGGGGCGCCGATGTGCTGGGAAAGCGGGATCACAACACGCTTCGGGGCGGGCAGTTCGGTGATGGCGTTGCGCTGGTTCACCGCCTTGCCGTTCGTGCCCTCCGCGGGATGGATACCGCCGGGAAACAAATGTTTTCCAAACACGGGAAAAATCCCCCTTCCGGAAAATGGTGACAGAATTCCCTGAGTTTCCAAATCAGTCACAGTGATTATATCACAGGTTTGGACAGGTTTCAATGATTGTTAAATGTGTAACAGAACGAAATTTGCGGAAATTCTTCGGAAAACATATTGATCGGGTCCTGATGCGCACGGGAAGCAAAAAAGGAGACCGGTGTCGTGCCGGTCTCCGGTGGTGCGTTCGGATCAGCGCTTGAGCAGATTCTCGTCGAAGCTGACGGAAGCCTCATCCAGCGCTTTCTTCATGACGTCCTGATAATGGGATTCGCACTTCTCCTCGTAGAGGTGATCGTGCAGGGCATCCTTCACGTTCTCGAGCGGGATGTCGCCCTCTTCCACGTCCGCGGTGTAGCGGATGATGTAGAAGCCGTTGTAGCCGTCGCTGCGGATGGGCTCGGTGATGTCGCCGACATTCTCCAGACCCATGGCGGCCTTGACAAAGTCGGGATCGAAGGAGGTGAAGCCCTCGCAGACGGCATAGCCGGTCTTCGCGGTTTCTCTGCCTTCCGTCATGCCGGGATCGCTGTTGAACTCCTTGGTCAGCTCCGCCCAGTCTTCACCGGAGCGGGCCTTTTCGACCACGGAGCCGGCCTTCTCCGACAGGGTGGCCCACATCGCGTCACGCTCGCCTTCCAGCGCGGTGAGCTGCTTCTTCAGGCCTTCGAGGTCGTTGGCTTCCACGGTGCCGGCCGGGGCTTCGGCGGTCTGGGCGGCTTCAGCCGGCGCTTCGGCGGTCACGGCGGGAGCTTCCTCTTCCTTCGCGGGCGCTTCGGCGGTCACGGCGGGGGCTTCCTCTTCCTTCGCGGGTGCTTCGGCGGTCGCGGCGGGGGCTTCCTCGGCTGTTCCGGCCTCGGCGGTCGAGGGCGCGGGGGTCAATGCGTCGATCTGGCCCTTGATCTCGGTGATTTTGCCCTCAAGGTCGCTCAGGGCTTTCTGCTCGTCCTCGCTGAAGCGGACCAGGATCTGATGGACCATGCGGAGGCCGGCGGGTGCGTAGGTGAGGATGCTGCCGTTGTTCTTCGCGTCGGCCCAGTCGGAGGGCTTGTCGGTGTAAGCGGTTTTGTCGCTCTCCAGGTGGGCGGTGTATTCTTCCTGCAGCTCCTCGTCGGAGACCGTGACGCCGTCCTTCACCGCCATGGCCTTCACCAGGGCTTCGGTCTGCTTTTCGTCGGCGGTCTTCGGCGGCTCGCCGATCTTCGCGATCACATTGTTGGCCAGCATGTTGCTCAGACTGGTCTGGTCATAACCGGCGTCGACGAGCATTTTGATGAGATCCTCGTTTTCGGCGTAGGCGATGTCCCACTCCTTCAGATACTCGGTCACGTAAGCGTCATAGGCGTCATTGACCTGCTTGATCTCGTCCTCGGTCAGCGCCGCGTCGTAGGAGGCGATCATTTCCTTCGTGATGTCCTGCTCCACGACCTGCTGCTTCACCTCGCCGCGGGCAAAGGCAAGGAAATCCGCGTCGTCCGCGCTGACGACAGACTCCTTCGCTTCCTGCCGCTTCTCGTTATACTGCGAGAGGAGAGAGGATAGGTTCTTCTCCAGTAGGCTGCTGATCTCGCCGAGCGTGTGGGTCTTGCCGTTGACGGTCAGCACGGTCAGAGAGTTGTCCTTCTTGACCAGAGCGCAGCTGGTCAGCATCATGGCGGCGGCCAACAGGCAGAAGAGCAGTGAGAGTTTCTTGCGCATCGGGTTTCGTCTCCGTTTCGTTCAAGATTGGGTTGGTTTCGTCGTGTCCGTCGACCATTATAGCGCAAGCCCGCCTCCGATGCAAGCCTCTGAGGAAAAACATGCGGCTGATGAAGGAATTCCGGCTGTCATGTGGAATTAAGCTTCCGCGGCTCTGCCGCCATTACGGGATGAAGGTGCAATCCATGAACAGATCGAAGCAAACCCTGCGTCTGACGCTGACGGCGCTGCTGATGTCGATGAACATCGTCTTCAGTTTTTCTGCGCTGACGATCCCAACGCCGGTGGGGAACATATATTTCTGCAATGCGGTCATCAATGTCGCCGCCGTGCTGGTGGACCCGCTGGCGGCCTTTGTCGTGGGCGGCGTCGGCTCCTTTATCGGCGACCTGCTGACCTATCCCGCGGCCATGTTTGTCTCCCTGGTGGCCCACGGCGCGCAGGCGCTCCTGGTTTCCCTCTTCAGCCGCCGTCTGACGCAGATGAAGCTGCCCCTGCGCTGCCTGACAGCCATGGCGGTCGGCTCGGCTGCCGAGCTGGCCGGCTACACACTCGGCCGCGCCCTGATCTACGGGCAGAAGACCTGGCACTATGCGGTCGCCGTCAAGCTGCCGATCGAACTGCTCCAGGTGGGGATCGGCATCGCGCTGGCCATGCTGCTGCTCTTCCCGCTGGGTATCCTCGACTCCTTCCACCGCGAGATCGGCGAACCTTTCGGCGTGCATGGCGCGAAACGTTCGGGGAAACGTTGACTTTTCGGTCCGGATGGCATAGAATAGCGGTGCGCGGAACCGAGCGCGAACTGACTTTGAGCGACAGAAAAAGAGGAATGAGAATCATGCTGACCCATGCCATGACCATTGCCGGCCTTCGCCGCGAGCTGCCCCTGTGCCGCGTGAACGACGATCTGTATATCGGCGCGTTCGTCATCTTCGGCGACAACGAGATGACGGAAGCATGCGCCGCCGAGCTTCTGAAGCGCGCTCCCGAGTACGACTACCTCATCACCGCCGAGAGCAAGGGCATTCCGCTGGCCTACGAGATGGCGCGCCAGCACGGCGACCGCAAATGGATGCTGGCCCGCAAGGGCATCAAGATCTACATGAACAACGTGGTCGGCACCGAGGTGCACTCCATCACCACGGCGGGCGTGCAGAAACTCTACCTCGACGGCAGCGACGCCGCGCTGATGAAGGGCAAGCGCATCCTGATCGTGGACGATGTGATCTCCACCGGGGAATCCCTGCGCGCGCTGGAGACCCTCGTGAACCAGGTGGGCGGTGTGATCGTGGGCCGCATGGCCGTTCTCGCCGAGGGCGCGGCCCAGAATCGCGACGACCTGATCTATCTCGAAAAGCTGCCCGTCTTCAACGCGAAGGGCGAGATCATCGGCTGAGACACACGGCGCAACAGAAAAGCCCGTTCCGTTTCCGGAGCGGGTTTTCTGTTGGCTCTATGTCGGCTTACGGGGCCTCGTCGGCGGCTTCCGTGTCTGCCTCCGGATCCGCTTCGCGAACGCCGATCACGCTGTTGACGGCGCGCAGGTCCTTGCGCCGGACGCCGGCGGGGCGGTTGATGATGTCGCCCATGAAGACCATGCAGGTGGTGTTTCCGCCGTCGAGGTTCAGGGCGTCGACGACGCCGAGTGCCTTCATCTTTTCGGCCATCCAGGGGAGGGTGACGCCGAGGGCATCCTTTCGGCGGCCCATCGCGTCGAGCAGGATGATCGTGCCGTCCTCCGTCATGCCCATGGCCATGCGCGGGGAGCGGTCCTTGGCGTTCCACTTCGCGAGGTCCGCGCAGATCTCTCCGTCCTTGACCAGAATGGGCCCGAAGGCATAGGTCGAGACGACACCCATGTCGAGGTATTCCTGCGCGGTGTGCGCGTCGGACTCAAAAGCTTCCATGCGGCCGTCCGCGAAGACGGCCATCACGTCGAGCGGCGGGAAATTGCGGCTGGACGCGGCGCGCGTTTTTTCGGACCAGACGATGCCGTTGCGGATCACGACGCCCACACGCTGCTTGTGGAGCAGCCGGTAGCCGAAGAAGTCGTCGCTGACGGCAAAGACGGCGCCGTTCTTTTTCGCAATGGTGTCCGCCATGCTCAGGAAGGTGACGTTCTTGCCCGGAGCGGCTTTCTCGCTGCGGTTGACCATGGCGGTGAAAAGCTCGGGATACCGGACGCGGATCGAGGCGACGAGCCAATTGTGGCGGGACTCGCGGTACTGGCGGATCTCGATGTGGAGATCATGGCTCAGATAGGTCCAGACACCCTCATCCCGGTTGCTGTAAACGTAGGGCTCCGCACCCTCCGGAAGATAGCCGTCCGCCGCGGCTTCGGGCGCGTTCGGACCGGCGGGAGAGGGCATGCCGGGCGTCATCTCGACGGCTGCGCCGGGGACCGGGTCGTTCTTTCCGAGACATTCGCCGGAGAAGATGAAGGCCTGCAGTTCCGGCGTCGCGATGCCGTCGGCGGTCAGGCCGTTCTTCTTCTGCAGGTCCTGCAGGCGGGCTTTGGTCGTGGCGTTGAATTCGGCGCTCAGCTTGTCCGTGTTGAAATAGCCGAGGGCGTACATCCGCTGCTTGAGCAGCAGCACATCGTCCCCCTTGTCACCGACCTTCAGAGTCCGGTACGGCGGGGCTTCCTCCGTACCCGCCGCATCCTCGGCAGCGCACGGCGCGCCGATCAGGATCAAGCAGGCCAGCAGGAGGACAAGCAGGCGTTGCAGTCGGCTCATGGAACTGGTTCCTCCCGTCATCTCATTCGAGACCGGAGTAAGCTTCCCACGCCAGGGCGAAGGTGCGCCTGCTCAGGTTGGTGACATGGTTGTTGAGGCTGTTGGTGGAGCCGTTGGTGCACAGCACAAAGACGAAGCGGGTCTCAGGGTCGTAGTACACATTGCACAGATATCCGTGGCTGATGCCCTGATGCCCGTAGATGGTGCGGCCGGGGACCAGCGTGGTCTCGTGGTGGACGCACAGGCCGTAAGGCGTTTTGGCCGTGATGTTGCCCTGCCCGCGCTGCTCGGACATCATCAGGGCCACGGTCTCGGGCTGCAGCAGCGTCACACCGTCCACCGTGCCGCCGTCACAGAGCATCATGCCGAGACGGCACAGGTCCGTGGGCTTGATCCACAGCGCGCCCACCGTCAGACGGAAGTGCATGTCCGGGTCGGGCTCTTCGTCCCACTTCTCGTCGATGGAGGCCTGGGCGGTCATGTAGGTGGTCTTCTTTTCACTGTAGATGGTGGGGATGTTCTCCGGATGCTCGAGATAACGGGCCGCGTAGGAGGCGTCGATCGACAGCGGCGCGAAAACGCCGGCCCGGATGGCATCGTTCAGGTTCTGCTTCATGACGGACTCGATGATGGACCCCATGATGCCCGCGCCGAAGTTCGAGTAGCGGTAGACGGAGCCGGGCTTTTCCTTATACCAGTTGGAGTTTTTTCCCTTGGTGGAGATCATCGAGGACAGGGTGCTGGACAGCTTGGAAAAACCGCCCTTCGTGCTCAGGGAGGAAGTGTGGGTCATCAGGTTCCGCAGGGTGACCGGAATCTTTTTGTAATAGGGATTGCGGACCGTGTAGCCGAGGTACTTTGAGATATCGGTGTCCAGATCCAGCACGCCCTGCTCCACCAGCTGCATCATGTAGATGCCGCTGATCATCTTGGTCACGGAGGCGATCTTGAAGTAGGTCTCCGCCGTCACGGGCTCCTTCGTCTTCTTCGACATCACGCCGTACTGATACTGATAGACGATCTGTCCGTCTTTTGCGATCACGACGGCCGCGCCGATGGTCTTGTTGCGGCGGAACGCGTTCTCGAAGCCGGCGTCCAGCGCGCTGTCGTCCTCGGCCGCGGCGGAGAGACACGGGAGACAGAGGGCCAGGGTGAGAAGCAATGCGAGCGTGCGTCGAAGCATGATGAAATCCCTTCTTCAAAAAAGATATACGGTTGACGGTGAGAAAGCCGGATCAGCGGGCCGCGTCGCACATGCGGCGCCACAGCAGCGCCTGATCCTCAGGGCCATCCTGCGGAGCGTTGCCGCACAGGGCCGGTTCAAACGAGACGGTCATGCCGACCCAGACGGCCACCGCACCGGCGTCGCCGAGGTCCACGGGCACCCCGGCCCCGGCGCAGAGGATGCCGCTGCCGGCATCGGTGAGTCCGGCGATTTCCCGCGCGCTGAGGGCGACCTCGATGCGCGGCTCGCTGCCGATGACTCCCTCGGCGAGCTCCGTGCTCACCAGGAGCTGCCCGTCCGCCACCTCGCAGGTCACGGTCCCGACCTGCCAGGCGTTGTTGGCGATCAGGGGAAAGCTGCGCGTGCCGTCCGTTCCGGCGATCAGCATGATCCGCTCACCGGAAGGCCGGCCGGCCGCCGACGCGAAGGAATAAGTGCCGGCGCTGGCGTGCTGGCCGCGCAGATAGGCCAGGGTGCGCACGACGCCGAGCTGCCATGTCCCGGCGTCCGAGGTGACCTCGACGGTGTAGCGGGTGTTGCCCTCCTGCATCGGCAGATAGACCGCGTCGGAGACGAAGGTCCCGCTGACACAGTTTTCCAGCCGTTCATAGCACAGGGCGCCGTATTCATCGGTGATGGTCATCAGGACGGTGCCCTCAGCGGGGCAGGATACGGTGAAATAGGGCTGTGTGATGACGGCGGTCGAAACCTCCGACGCGTCGATCACGGCCATGTCCTCCGCCTGCGCGGGGATGGCCAGCAGCAGCGCCGCCGCCAGCGATGCAAGGATGCGCTTCAGCATGGGGATCCCTCCTTCACCCACACAACGGCTGCGGGGCCCGGCTTCATCCCGGGGGAGACTTGTTTTACATCTTCGTGTCGACCCGGTTGCGGTAGACCACCAGGCGCTGCCAGAGGAACTCGAGAACGAAGTTGACCAGCATGGTGCCGATCTGAACGATCCACGGGCTGACCAGGGCGGTCGCTTCGTTGGCCGCGGCGCCGGTGAAGGGGTTTTCGCCGGTGAGCGCCGCTGTCCACCATGTGCTGACCGGCGTGAAAATCACGTAGAACAGGAGCGTCAGCAGCATGGCCCGCCTGATGTCATAGTCGCTGCGGAAGGTGTACTTGCGGTTGAAGGTGAAATTCCACAGCACGCTCAGGATCAGGGAAACCAGATACGCCAGCCACGGCTGCCAGCGGAACGCTTCATAGAAGAGCGCGTAGGAGGCGATCTGGATGATGCCGGCGGAGATGGAGAACAGCGTGAACTTCAGCGTGCGCAGCCACTCCCGGTTCCTGTCCGTTTCCCGGATCAGCGGCTTTTTATCTTTCCCGCTCATGACAGATCATCCTTTCGTTGCGGCCGTCACCAGGCGGAGGCCCGGCACGGCGTTCAGGGTCAGGGGCGCGGTCTCCCCGCGCAGATAACGCCAGTAAGCGGCGGAGGCGATCATCGCGCCGTTGTCGCCGCAGAGGCTCAGCTCGGGCATGTACAGCGGCAGGCCGGCTTTGGCACACTCCTCGGTCATGCGGCGGCGCAGCTCACGGTTTGCGGAGACGCCGCCGGCCAGTGCGATGCGGCCGGCGCCGGTCTCGGAAGCGGCGAGCATGGCCTTGCCGACCAGCGACTCCACCACCGCGTGGCGGAAGGAAGCGGCCAGGTCGGCTTTCTGCAGTTCCTGACCAGTCATTTCCAGTTTGTTCACCGCGTTGAGGAAGGCTGTCTTCATGCCCGAGAAGGAGTAGTCGTAGCGGCCCTCGGTGTGCGGCTCGGGGAGCTTCAGATACTGCGGATCGCCTTCCTCTGCCAGGGCATCCAGACGCGGGCCGCCGGGGTAGGGAAGCCCCAGCACGCGCGCAGCCTTGTCGAAGGCCTCGCCGGCCGCGTCGTCCCAGGTCTGCCCGAGGAGAGTATAGTCGGCATAGTCGCGGACATGGACCAGATGGCTGTGGCCGCCGGAGACCACCAGGCACAGGAAGGGCGGCTCCAGATCAGGGGAGGTCAGGTAGTTGGCGCAGATGTGTCCCTCGATATGATTGACCGGGATCAGCGGCTTGCCGAGGGCGTAGGAGAGACCCTTCATGCAGCTGACGCCGGTCAGCAGGGCGCCCACCAGGCCGGGGCCGTACGTCACGGCGAGGGCGTCGATGTCCCCGAAGGTCATGTCCGCCCGGCGCAGCGCCTCGTCGATGACGCGGTCACAGGCCTCCACATGGGCGCGGCTGGCGATCTCCGGCACCACTCCGCCGTAGAGCGCGTGCAGGTCGATCTGGCTGAACACGACATTGCTGCGGATGACGCGGCCGTTTTCCACGACGGCGGCGGCAGTCTCGTCGCAGGAGGATTCCAGGGAGAGGATGCGCACGGGTGCGCCTGAATCGTTCATTGCGCTTGCCTCTTTCTGCTTTTCCTTATCAGGAGGACGGCGACCGCGGCCAGGGCGATCAGGCTTGCCAGCCACAATCCGCCGCCGATCGCCGCATAGCGGGTGAAGAATGTGACCGGCATCAGGGTGATCAGCAGGTCGCCGGCGGGGAACATCCAGTCATCGTTGGTGAACATCAGCCGGTGGAAGGCGGTGAAGAGGCTGTCAAAGTCGATCAGGCCCCACACGCCGAGAGCGGCCGCGCAGACCAGCAGGATCCCCGTGCCGATGAGGATGCCGACGGCGCTCTTCCGCCAGTCTCCGCAGAAGAAGCACAGGCCGAGTGCCGCCAGGAATACGCCGAAGCCGATCAGCCCGACGGTGCGCGCCAGGCGGAAGAGCGGGGCGCAGTCCGCCATGTGGGTTTCCGCCTGCCGGCTGAACAGCCCTTTGTACTGAAAGACCGAAACCCGCCCGGCCATCGTATCGGCGATCAGGCGGGCGATCGGCTCCCGGTCGGCCTGCGTCAGGCCGAGTTCTTCGGGCACGGCGTCCCACTGCAGGGCAGGCTCCATCAGCGCCGCGCTGGTCCCGAAACTCCAGAGCATCCCGCCAAGAACGCCGACGCCGAGGGCCAGGGCAAGCAGGATGCCGCAGAGCAGAGCAAGAGAGGAACGGGAAGTGCGGCTGACCATGACAGGGCCTCCTCAGCAGAAATAGCGAACCTCGCCAAAGAATGAACGCCAGGCTTCCACAATCGCTTCGCTCCGGGCCTCGATGACGGAGATAAGGTTGCGCAGAACATTGTCCGGTATATGGGAGTGATTGTGCGAAAGCACACACTTCCCGCGTTTTGTAATCCAGACTTTTGTCGCGCCGGGATTCGGCACGCCCTGCGAGACATGAACGTGGACAGGTTCCAGCGGCTCATTCTCATTAGCCCAGAAATATACGTGATAAGAGCCGATTTTAAACAGCTGTGGCATGCTCAACGCCTCCGTCAGCCGCAAAACGCAGAATCAGGTGTGCGGTGCTTTCCACAACGTCCCGAATCTGTTCCATCTCCGCATCCGAAAAACCGTGAACGGGCCCCCATTCATAGTCGGGAAGGTAACAGGTAACGTCGTGAAAGCCGTCTTTTTCGTCCGGCTTTTCGGCATACACTCTGACCCTGCCATCCTGCAGAACCTCGGAATGCACGATCTCCGTTCCGTCCTGAAGCGTCATAAATGGGTACATCATACAGATGCCTCCTGCCTTTTGCGAAGACTCGGGCGCAGCGGAGCGTGAGCTGTCACTGCATCTTCAGATAGGCCGTGACGAAGCCCTCGAGGTTGCCGTTCATGACGTCGTCGACGTTGCCGACTTCATAGCCGGTGCGGTGATCCTTGACCATCGTGTAGGGCTGGAAGACGTAGGAGCGGATCTGGCTGCCCCACTCGATCTTCTTCATCTCGCCCTTGATGTCGGCCATCTGCTGCTCCTTCTCACGCTCGCGGAGCTCCAGCAGGCGGGACTTGAGCATCTTCAGACAGGTGGCGCGGTTCTGCACCTGGTCACGCTCGGTCTGGCAGGCCACGACGATGGTCACGTCGTCCTTGATGTAGGTCATGCGAACGGCGGAGGAGGTCTTGTTGACGTTCTGTCCGCCCGCGCCGGAGGAGTGATAGGTGTCCACGCGGACATACTTCATGTCGACCTCGATCTCGCCGTCGTCGTCCTCGAGCATGGGGGCCACGTCGAGGGACGCGAAGGAGGTGTGGCGGCGCGCGTTGGCGTCAAAGGGCGAGATGCGCACCAGACGGTGGACGCCCTTCTCGCCGCGCAGGAAGCCGTACGCGTTGTCGCCGTCCACCTCAAAGGTGGCGGACTTCAGCCCGGCCTCATCGCCGTCGAGGATGTCCAGCACCTTGACGGTGAAGCCCATCTGCTCGCAGTAGCGGGTGTACATGCGGTAGAGCATCTGCGTCCAGTCCTGCGCCTCGGTGCCGCCGGCGCCGGCGTGGAGAGAAAGGACGGCGTTGCAGCTGTCATAGTTGCCGCGCATCAGGGTCTCCAGCTCGAGTGCGTCGGCCTTTTCTTTCAGCCTGGCGATCTCCTCGCCGACCTCCGCGCCCAGGTCCTCGTCGCCCTCGTCCTGCGCCAGTTCCATCATCACATCGATGTCGTCGGCCGTGGAGAGCAGTTTTTCGTAGTGGGCGAGACGGTTCTTGAGGCGGCCCAGCTTCTGATTGATCCGGTTGGCGCGCTCGGTGTCGCTCCAGAACTCGGGCTGGTTCATCTCCTCGGTCAGCTCTTCGATCTGCTCGCGCATATGGTCGATGTGCAGGGCTTCTCCCGCGGAGAGGATGCTCTTGCGGATGCCCGCAAGGTCATTGGCGTACTGGTCAAAAGCGATCATGGGTGACAGTCTCCTTTCCGATCGGAAGGGGATAGGGTGGCTTCAGGCGCGGCTCAGTTGTCCTCGAACTGGGTCTTGCCGTGGCAGTTCTTGTACTTCTTGCCGCTGCCGCAGGGGCACGGATCGTTGCGGCCGATGCGGCTGAGGGGATTGGCCTTGCGCGGCCCCTGAGGTCCCGTGGGATTGGCCACGGCGACGGGCTTCATGTTCTGCAGCACATTGCGGGCCATGGCGGGCGAGGGCCTGAGCCTGGCCGGTGCGGCGGGCTGGGCGGGATTGTTCTCGCCGGTGACTTTGGCCTGCTGGGTGGGCTCGGGTGTCTTCTCCACGCGCGCCTGGTAGATGGCGCGGACCGTATCCTCGCGGATCAGGAAGTTGAGTTCCTCGAACATGTGGCCGGCCTCGATCTGATACTCGGTGACCGGGTTCTTGCCGGAGTAGGCGCGGTATCCGATGCCGTCGCGCAGCATGGCCATGGCGTCGATGTGGTCCATCCAGCGGCGGTCCACGGAGCGCAGCAGGATCACACGTTCAAACTCGCGCATGTTGATGCCGAGCTCGGTCAGCTGATCCTCGCGCTCCTGATAGAAGCTGTGCGCTTCCTCGATCAGGGCGGCGGTCAGGGCATCCGTGTCCTCGTTGTCGATCAGATAGCGATGGCTGTCCATAAACCCGCGCCGGACGCAGAGATTTTCGATGTAGGGCGTGAATTCGTTCAGGGCCCAGTCGGCGCTACTCTCACCGGAGAGGTTCCGGGCCACGGCCGCCTCGATCAGCTTGTCCGCCATGCCGATAATGTTGTCGCGGACGTTCTCGCCCATGAGCACGCGGCGGCGCTGGCCGTAGATGACCTCGCGCTGGCGGTTCATCACGTTGTCGTACTCGAGCACGTTCTTGCGGGTCTCGAAGTTGCGGCCCTCCACACGCTTCTGCGCGTTCTCGATCTGACGGGTCAGGAGACCGGCCTGGAGCGGCTCGTCGTCTTTCAGACCGAGACGGTCGACCATGCCGCCGATGCGCTCGGAGCCGAACAGGCGGAGCAGCTCGTCCTCCAGGCTGATGATGAACTGCGTGGAGCCCGGGTCGCCCTGACGGCCGGCACGGCCGCGGAGCTGGTTGTCGATGCGGCGGGACTCGTGCCGCTCGGTGCCGATGATGTGCAGGCCGCCGGTGGTCAGCACGCGCTCGTGCTCGACATCGGTCTTCGCCTTGTGGGCTGCGTAGAGCTCGTTGTAGTGGGCGCGGGCGTCGAGGATCTCCTGGGTGACATCCTCGTTGTGGCCGACGGCCGCCTCGATGATGTCGTCCTCGTAGCCCTCCTGACGCATCTGGCGGCGGGCCAGATACTCCGGGTTGCCGCCGAGCAGGATGTCGGTGCCGCGGCCGGCCATGTTGGTCGCGATCGTGACCGCGCCCCAGTGGCCGGCCTGGGCGACGATCTCGGCTTCACGGGCATGATTCTTGGCGTTGAGGACCTCGTGCTCGACGCCGCGGCGCTTCAGCATCCCGGAGAGGAGCTCGCTGGTCTCGACCGTCACCGTGCCCACCAGCAGCGGCTGGCCGGTCTCGTGCCGGCGGACGATCTCGCTGATGACGGCTTCGTACTTGGCCTTCTTGTTCTTGAAGACCACGTCGTCCAGATCCTTGCGGATGTTGGGCTTGTTGGTGGGGATCTCCACGACGTCGAGGTTGTAGATCGCCCGGAACTCGTCCTCCTCGGTCTTGGCCGTACCGGTCATGCCGCAGAGGGTCTCGTACATGCGGAAATAGTTCTGGAAGGTGATCGTCGCGAGGGTCTTGCTCTCGCGCTCCACCTTCACATGCTCCTTGGCCTCGATGGCCTGGTGCAGGCCCTCGGAGTAGCGGCGGCCGATCATCAGGCGGCCCGTGAACTCGTCCACGATGATGACCTGACCGTCCTTGACGACGTAGTCCACGTCGCGCTTCATCAGCGTGTGCGCGCGCAGGGCGCAGTTGACGTGGTGGTTGAGCTCGGCGTTCTCCGCGTCGTTGAGGTTGTCGATGCGGAACGCCTTTTCCACGACCTGGGCGCCCTCGTCCGTCAGGGCCACGGACTTCTTTTTCTCATCGACGGTGTAGTGCGTCTCGTTCTTCAGCCCGCAGATGACCATGTCGACGCGCTCGTACAGGTCGGTCGACTTCTCGCCGCGGCCGGAGATGATCAGTGGGGTGCGGGCCTCGTCGATCAGGATGGAGTCTACCTCGTCGACGATGGCGTAGTGGTGTCCGCGCTGCACCAGCTCGTTGCGGCGGATGACCATGTTGTCGCGCAGATAGTCGAAGCCCAGCTCGTTGTTCGTGCCGTAGGTGATGTCGCAAGCGTAGGCCGCGCGGCGCTCGTCGGAATCCATGTCGTGCACGATCAGGCCCACGCTCAGGCCCATGAAGCGGTGCACCTTGCCCATCCACTCGCTGTCGCGGCGGGCCAGATAATCGTTGACGGTGACCACATGGACGCCCTTGCCGGAGAGCGCGTTGAGGTAGGACGGGAGGGTCGCGACGAGGGTCTTGCCCTCACCGGTCTTCATCTCGGCGATGCGGCCCTGATGCAGGACGATGCCGCCGATCAGCTGTACCTTGAAGGGACGCAGGCCCAGGACGCGGTCGTCGGCCTCGCGGATCGCGGCGTAGGCCTCGGGCAGGATATCGTCTTCGGTTTCGCCGTTCTGCAGGCGGCGCCTGAATTCATCAGTCTTGGCGCGCAGCTGCTCGTCGGTCAGCGCGCGGTATTCATCTTCCAGATTCAGGATGGCCTTCAGGATCGGATCCAGCTTCTTCAGCAGCTGCTCGTTCGAACCACCCAGCAGTTTCTTTACCCAGTTCAGCATGACAGTAACTCCTTTTTGTATCGTGATGGCCACACAAATACAGCATACAGTATAGCATATCCACCGAATGAATGCAAGAAAAGCGGTCTTATATTATGTAAACACGGTGCTGGGTAGTCAAACATAGGTAACACTGAGAGTGAAAGGGAACCGGGGCAAGATCCGAGCCTGTTTTGCTCCTGAGCCGAGGCAGCGGAACCCGGCAAGCAGCCGCCCGCTTGCGGGTTTACCCTTGACAGGTTGTGTTTGGCCGGTTACGCTCGATCGGGCGAAGGGCGGACTTCCCTTCATTGCCGATCCGATCCCGTCCCGCCCTTCGCCGTGCATGGCTTCAACCGGCCAAACACGTTCTGTCAAGGGCGGCGGGGGCAATGGGTGTATTACATGACCCCCAGATATCTTGCAATCACTTCATTCGGTGACTTCATGCCCAGGCATGTCTTCCACCAGTCGTTCGACTTCTTTTGATATGTGCTCAGCTGTGTGCGTCCGTCCTCCAGCGAGAACATCCTCAGCTTATCGTAGAACCTGTCCTGATCCAGCCTGTTCTGCCGTTCCACTTTGCCGTTGTGACGGGGCGTAGCGGGCCTGATCCGATGATACAGAATCCCATACTCTTGCATTCTCCGCTCAAACAGGGTCAGGTCATTCTTATCGTTCGTCAGCAGCTGTTTTGTAAACTCGGTTCCGTTATCGGTCTGGATCATACGGATCTGGAAGGGTGCATGCTGCACCAATTCCTGCAGAAACAAATCCGCGCTGTATGTGCTGTGCTCCTCGTACATCTGCCGGTAAGCCCATCTGCTGCACTCGTCGACCGCAATATACACGTAGTATTTCTTGCCTCCGTTGCAGCCGGCGATGCAAGCACTTGGGACAAACTTCACATCAACCTGAACCTTCTGGCCCGGATACGCAGCCCGTTCATATGGCTTGTTCTTCCGCTTCTTTCGCTTGCTTTTCTTCGCGTCATACAAATTCCCGCTCCCGCTTCTTGAACGTTTGGTAGGTGTACGGGTATGCATATCGCTGCACCGCTTCCTGATACGCCGCGATGATGTCAGTCCAGCGGTGCTTCTTGCACAGCCGCCGGATCAGCTTGATCCAGTGCTCGCTGTGCCCTTCCCTCACCTTGTGCGGCCTTCGGCTCCGGTCGCACAGGCTTTCGGGTGTTCCATCCCACCGCTTCTTCCATTTGTACAGCGTCTTTCGGCTGATGTGATACCGAATTGCCGTCCTTGTCGCATTTCCATGCTCTTCAAAGTATTCCAGTACATGTTGACGCCACCGTGCTTCCTGTGTTATCCTTCCCATTGAGAGAGCCTCCTGGTTCTGGTTTGGTGTGGGAACTTAACCTTACCACTTGGCTCTCTTTTTTGCTACCCTTTTCTGTTACCTATGTATTATACCTCAACA
>JAFRPG010000046.1 GCA_017429265.1 Clostridia bacterium
GGGCAAAACAGGGCCTAAAGCCCTGAGGAGCGCAGCGACGAAGGGCTTTAGGCCCTGGCGGCGCCGGCGTGCCTGCCCCTCCGGTCACGGAAGAAATCGAGGCGATTCAGGAGGAACCGTAAACCAGAATGCCTGAACTGTTTTTCTGGTTTTCAGTCTGATTTTACCTCTGTCAAAGGCGTGAAGCAACAGGAAGTCATGTCCAAGGTTCCAAGCAGGAATTCTCCAAGAAAGACGTCGTACATTTCCTGCTGTTTCTGTTCCCGCAGACCAACGTACATGCCCCTCAACGCAAAGCCAATTGTGACTCTGATGCCGTAGAGAACGATTTCGCCGGTCTTGAATACTTTCCTGGGAAGATAGCCCGCAGGGTATTCGAGTATGTCGATATCCCCGGTATACTTCCGCTTTGAGGGGCGGTAGATCTCATCAGGCGTCCTCATTCCTATTGCCTCGTTAGGCCGTACACTGTTGTATTCTTCGACCCAGGCATCCAGGGCAGCTTGGTTGGCGGCGATTCCGCCGGGGACTTTGTCCTCAATCTCACGGGCGATGTCGGCGTGCATGCGCTCCAGAGAACCATTCTGACCAGGGCAGCCAGGCAGGGATCGCTCGGGCAGAATGCCCAGAGTGATCCACCAAGCCGACAGATTGGTGAGCCCCAGAATGCCGTTTGTGGCGGCAAATGGTGTGCCGTTGTCGCTGTGGATCGCCCTTGGGAGACCATATTTGCGAAACAGTTCCGTCATGACAACGCGGACAGCTTCGGAGCTCTTGCTGGTCATGAGTCGAACACACAGTACCTTTCTGGAGTACTTGTCGCGGACAGTAAAGGGCTCGCAGATTTCACCGCTGGAACGCCACCATCCCTTGAAATCAATGCACCAGACGTCATTGGGCTCGTGGGCTTCCATTGCCTGATTCAGCCGTGGACACTCGGATGTGATGGCTGCCGTATGAACCCGCTTCTTCTTCAATAATCCCGCTTTCTCTATGATGCGGTTGACGCTTGAAAGAGAAGGCAGCGGCATGCCCGGATGGAGACGCTGGTAGACCACCAACAGCTTCTTACCGCCCCATGTTGGGTGGGCCAGTCGCAGCCGGATCATCTCAGCTGCTGTGTCACCGTCTATGGCATTTGGGTGCTCCTGCGGTGCGCGAGATTCCTCCGCAAGTCCGGCGTAGCCTTCCTCGTAGAACCGTTTCCGCCATTTGTACCCCGTCTTTTCACTGATCCCCCATTCTCGGCACAATTCCCGGAAAGGTCGGTCCTGTTTCAGCATTGCTTCGATGAACGACCGTTTCTCTCTCATTGCGTCGGTCTCCTTCCACGGCATTTCCGGCACCCCCCCCCTCGTGCCAATTATACCGTGAAGTCTTACCGATGTCCTGACACAAACCCTTACCGATGTCCTGAAACTTTCTGTTACCGATGTCCTGAAACCGTACACGATCGGAAAGCCCTCTGGTGCGCCCGCAGGCGCATCCCCTTCTCATGGGGAAAGCCCATATAGAAGGAACATTCCGACCTTCCGCCGATCCGGCTCCTGATCACACCCCGATCTCCCCGCGGATCGCATCGATGGCATCGCGGCTGAGCTTGCGGGCGGTGACGCATCCGTCGCCGAGATCGTAGCCGGCGACGGTGTGGGCGGGCTTTTCGCAGACATCCCCGAGCTCCAGGCGGGTCAGGCGCTCCGCGACGGCGTCCCACTCGTATTTCCGGACCTGCGCCTTCACGGCGAGGCCGATGTCCGGGTGCAGGACCTCCACCGTGTCGTAGAGGCAGACGCTGTCGAGGGCGCGGTACTGCCTGTACTCCTCCGTATCGCCGAGCATCAGGAAGTCGACCGTCAGCGAGACCCTGGGGAGATCCGCCCCGTCCGCCTCGAACACCCTGCGGGCCTCCGCGCGCATCCGGGCGAGGACCTCCTCCTCCGTCAGCCCGTCCTTCCCGACCCGGGCGTCGACGCGGACCGTCCCGAGCATCGGGAAGGGATAGTCGCCGATCCGCTCCGAGTCCACGAAGCGCTCGGGGAGGAGCAGGTCGCTGCCGTCCGCGGCCTTCGCGACGGGGCAGACCCGCGTGACGAGGCGGGACCAGTCGCGCCGCCACCGCACGCCGGTCAGGTTGACCCCGCAGGCGATGCGGAAGCCGCGGTCCGTCTTTTCGTTCCGCAGGAGGAAGAAATCCCGGTTGTCGCGGATCAGCATGGCCTTCGACCGGCCGACGAAGCCGCTGTCCGGGTCGAGCAGGACGCTCGTCACCGGGACGCGGCGCCAGGAGCCGGTCACCGGGCTGCCGGTCTCCTGCACGTAGAGGTTCGGGGCGGCCTCGCCGTCGCCGCGCATCACAGCGCTGCGCAGGGCGGCGGCTGCCGTCGGCAGGGCGGTCCCGTCGAGGATCATCGCGCCGACCAGGGCGGCGCTCCAGTCGTAGGAGATGTGCTGGGCGCTGCAGCGGACCGTGCCCTCCGGCTCGGCGATCTCAACGTCCGTGATCCGGAAGAGCTGCTGCGCGATCCGCCGCGCGTCCACGTCGCCGGGGAGGACGCTGCCCTCCTCCGCCGTGTACATGTACTCGCATTCATCGGCCCTGCAATAGCCCTTCGTCCCGTCCTGCAGGCGCACGGTGAGCCAGGTCCCGCTGTTTTCCGAGACCGTGAACTGTGTCCCCGCCGCGAGGGTCAGGACCGGCCTCGGGGCGCCGCTGCCCTGGCTCCGCCAGTTGGCCATGGACGGAACGGGCGTCGCCGCGTGGGTCATGACGCACAGGTAGTTCGTCCCCTCCCAGCGCATCCGGTCGCCGGCGGCGTAGAGGCGCGGGCTCACGTAGGCGGGATAGCGGGTGACGGCCGTGCTCCGGTAGAAGCCGGCTCCCCCCGCGCCCGCGCGCCAGACCTCGAGCCCCTCCTCGATGATCTCGCCCTCGGAGGCGCTGACCATCGGGGTCCGGCAGACCGGCACCGGGACGCAGAGGAGGTTGAGCGGGCGGAGGAGCTTCCACGCCCCGCCGGCGTCGATCGGGTGGGTGAGGGTGAGGGCATAGCACCCGCCGGCCTCCTCGGTCACCAGGCACTCCGTCGGGAAGACCGCGCCGAAGCCGAGGCCTGTCGGCTCGATCCCGGCCGCGAAGGCGTCGTGCACCGTGATCATCAGACCCACCTCCACCGCGGGGTGATCTCCACCCGCTCCGTCTCACCCTCTGCGTCCGAAAAGCCCGCGTCGACGGTCACCGTCGCGTGCGGCGGGATCCACAGCCCGGCGATCCCGCTGCCGGTCAGGCCGGTGAACTCCGCCAGGCTCCGCGTGCCGTCGGGGTCGGTCACGGTCATCGCGTCGGTGTCGATCACCGCGCCGCCGGGGGCGTCCTCCGCCTCCCGCAGGTCGACGCACAGGCCCGATCCGGCGATCCGCAGCCACATGCGCCCGCTCCCGTACAGGCGGTAGACGGGCCGCGCGGTCAGATCGCCGGGGTTGTGCACCGGGACCGCGGCCTGCGTGACCGTGATCACGCCCTCCGGCGGCGTCTGCCCCCGGCCGGGCTGGACGCGGAAGCTCACGGCCCCGGCGAGCCAGCCGTCGGCCACGGGGCGGAGGCGCACCTCCCCGGTCACCCGGGCGAAGCACACGCGGTCCGGCTCCGTGCCGAGGATCAGCTCCCCGCTGCCGCGCAGCCAGGCGAGGACCGGTCCCGCGGCTGCCCCGGGCAGGACGAGCAGGCGCAGGGTGAGGAGGCTGCAGCCGCAGCGCTCCGTCCCGGCGAGGCGGAGGGTGCCGCTGCGCCCGGGGACGGTCACCTCCTCCGCGTACAGAGCCGCCCCCGACCGGTCGGGGAAGCGCTCCAGCGTCACGTTCATCGACCGGCTGTCCCGGCCGTTCCAGATAAACCAGGGGAGCTGCAAGCCCTCACCACCTCCATCCGTATCCCATCCTCGTCCTGCGGTTCCTTTCCTCCGTGAGCCGCAGGATCTCTTCTATATATATAGCGTCAGTGTTCCGCGCGGGCGGGGCTTCCTCCGCCTCCGCCCCGGCCTCCAGTTCGGTCCAGTCGACCTCGGGGAGGACCGGGGCGTCCGCCGTTCTCTCGTCTCCGGTCATGCGGGTGTCCCTCCGGCCGTGCGCACGCGGTAGAGGCTGTCCTCCGTCCAGTCGTCGGTGAGCTCCGCGCAGGCGGTGTAGCCCACGAGGGTCCCGGCCTCCTTTTCGCCCCTGGCGACCATGCGCCAGACCGGCATGCGGTGCGCGACGGGCAGGTGGATCAGCGTGATGCCGCCGTCGACGCGCTCGCCGATCCAGCACAGGTGGCGGGCGCGCCGCGGGGGCGCCCCGGTGAAGGCGAGGTCCGCGGTCAGCTCGGCGGTCACGCGGACGGGCCCGCAGTCGGCCAGGGGGGCGGGTGTCCCCGCCGGGCGCAGGTCGGGCCGCGTTTCGGTGACGGTGAAGCGCGCACCCCCGCCGTCGGCGGAGGTCACGCCGATGCGCTTCTCCCCGCGGACGGCCGCCCTCGCCGCGGTGATCAGGTCGGTGTCGTCGGGGTAGCGCGAGGGGTCAAAGTCCCGCACCTGGGCCCCGGGCCCCAGCACGATCTCCGAAAGGCTTGTGTCTTTGGTCATGGTTCCTCCTTGTTTATTGGTCATATGGGGATTCCGGGTATTCCGGTTCATGAAGGGATCCGCGCTCTGCGGAGCGCGCCAGGGGCTTTCCGATCGCCCCTGGACCCTTCGGGGACACCTCTTCCATGTTAGTTGTCGGGCAAGGCTGAGAATAGAACCTGACAATCCCTCAAAAACCTGACAATTCTCAAGGTCTTTCTTTTACGGGACGGCCCCGAAGGAGTCCAGAGGATTCGGAGCGCCCGGAAAACTGTCCGGTGGACAGTTTCAGCGGAGTATGGGCGGCAGCCCCGGACCGATCGGAAAGCCCTCTGGTGCGCCCGCAGGCGCATCCCCTTCTCAACGGAATGATCTGCCAAGGTGAAAGGAAAGGGATCCGCGCTCTGCGGAGCG
>JAFRPG010000058.1 GCA_017429265.1 Clostridia bacterium
AAGAAAGGCTTTGGCAATGTAAGGTTCGAATATCAACTCTGCTTTGCAAAATGCCAAACAAGAAAGAGCCGACCCCGAAGGTCCAGGGCGATCGGAAAGCCCTGGTCGCGGTCCGCAGACCGCGAAATCCTCTTGTTTCACGTCTCTTCACGTTTCATCAGGGAAAGTTCGTTGATGAGGGGATGCGTCTGCGGGCGCACCAGAGAGCTTTCCGATCGCCCTCTGGACTCCTTCGGGGCCGTCCCGTTCATAATAGGACCTGAGACTGAAAGTATCTTTTCTCAACGACACTTTACCCGATACCAAACAAGGAGACATGCTCCCGAAGGGTCCAGGGATTCGGAGCGCCCGGAAAACTGTCCGGGGGACAGTTTTCAGCGGAGAATGGGCGGCAGCCCCGGATCGATCGGAAAGCCCCTGGCGCGCTCCGCAGAGCGCGAATCCCCTCCCATATGGTTTTTCCGAACTTTCCGTGACAGAACCAAAAAAAAACGCCTTCGGCCTCTTCGGCGACCGGCGGCGGGGGATCACTCAGGCAGCAGCCCGAGGATGATCCGGGCGTTTTCTTCGGGGGTGCGGATGCCGGTGTCGACGGTCAGGTCGTAGCCTTCCTTCGGGTACAGGTATTCCGCCGACGAGGCCGCGGAGCCCGGGCACCGGTCCCCCCGCTCCCGTTCCCGGCGCGCGAGGATCTCCGGGGCGCAGGTCACATGCACGGTGCACAGCCTGTATGCGCGGACAGCCTCCCGCAGCTGCAGGAAGATCCGCTCGCTGGTGATGACGTGGTCGACGATCACGCCGTCGCAGGCTTCCGCCGCTTCCCGCACGCGCGCGCAGAGGTCGCCCGAGATCTCATAAACGTCGTCCTCATAGATCGTTTCCATCGGGTCGGTTTTCATGAAATCGTCGACAGACACCACCTCGTATGTGCGCGACAGCTCCCGGGCGATCAGGGCCTTCAGCGCTCCCGACAGCGTGGACTTGCCGCTGCTGGAAGGCCCGTTCAGCAGGACGATCCGTTTCTCCATTCCCGTCTCCTCCGCCGCCGTCACAGCGCGTTTTTGGGGCAGTTCCGGACGCACTCCATGCAGAGGATGCATTCGGTGCCGTTCTCTCTCTTGCGCGAGTTGTCGGTCACGTCCACATCCATCGGGCACACGCGCCGGCACTTCCCGCACGAGACGCATTTGGACTTGTCGCATTTCACGCGCATGAGGGCGAAATAACTCATGGGCTTGAGGAACACCGTGACGGGGCAGATGTACTTGCAGAACGCGCGGTTGTCCCTGAAGACGAACGCGAGGACGATCCCGGCGATGTAGTACAGGGCGTTGCCGATGATGAAAGCCCAGAACATGATGCGCTCGAGCGGCTCCTCCCCGACACCCGCGAGGAACAGGGCGGCTACGAAGATCAGCGACAGGGCAAAGGTGACATAGCGGATCCAGCCCAGCTTCTTCCGCGGCCCCGCCGGCGTTTTGAAGGGCAGGAAGTCCAGCACCATCGCGGTCCAGCAGGCATAGCCGCACCAGCCCCGGCCGAAGAGGAGGGGCCCGACGATCTTCGCGACCGCGTAGTGGATCGTCGCCGCGACGAAGGCGCCCTTGAACAGATAGTACCAGAAGCCCTCGATCTGCATGTTTTCCCGGCTGATCAGCCCGAGATAGACCAGCATGTACAGGCCCACGAGCAGCTGGACCACGCGGCGGGCGTATCTGTTCTTCCGGATGAACAGGAACATCCCCAGGGCGATCGAGCAGCCGATATAGCTGAAGTTGAACAGGTAGAAGATGTCATGCTTCGTCAGCCACAGCGTCACGGCGACAGTCTCGAAGACAGCCAGCATGAGGATCGGCATCGCGTATTTCTTCATCGATTATTCCTCCCGATGGGTCCGGCTGGCGGGACGGACGCGGTCTCCCGCGCCGGCCGGCATGCGCACAGGCACAGTTTCGTGACGGTCGCTTTCGGCGGACGGGATCGCGCTCAGACCCCGCAGGGAAAGGCCTCGGGGGTCTCGGGCTGGGGCTTTGCCTGAGCGATCAGCTGACCGAGGGTGACGCTCTCCAGGTAGTCCCGGACGGCCTTCTCCAGCCCTTCCCAGGCCGGCAGGGTGATGCAGAAATCACAGCGCGCGCAGGTGTTGACCGGGCGCTCGAGGCAGGCCACGGCGTGCATGGACGCCTCCGTCAGGCAGGCGATGCGCCACAGCGTCACCTCCTCCGGAGGCACGAGCAGGCGGTAGCCGCCGCCGTGTCCCCGGCGGATGCCGAGGATGCCAGCCTCCGCCAGCGGAGCGGTCAGGGCCTCAATGTATTTTTTGGAGATCTGCTGACGCGCCGCCACATCCTTCATGGGCACATAGCCGCTGCCCTGGTGCATGGCGATGTCCGCCAGCATGCGGGTGACGTAGCGGCCCCTGGTGGAGATCAACACGGGCACTCACCTCCGGATGAGTTCTGTATGGGAAAACGCCCCGCGCGGCGAAGCGCTCTTCTTCCTGTCTCTGCGTCGGTCCCATTATACCCCCGTCCGCCCGGAATGTCAAAGCCCGTGCGGGAGGGAGGAACGCTCCGCACGAAAAACACCGGAAGAACATTCATTGTCCATCAAATCCATTGACAATGAAAACAAACTGTGCTACGTTGAGGCCGCGGCCGCCCGCAGGGACGGCATGCCGACCCGAAGGAGGTTCCCCCGATGCCGACGAACACACTCTTCCGGATGCGCTGTCGGTCCATGCACATGGACCGATGTTCAGCATGCGGAGACAGATGACGCCGGAACCGGTGTATCATGGCGCCCGCGCTGACGGGCGCGTTTTTTGTGAGAGGATGGACGATGGACTGGTCATATATCGCGGCCCATGTGCCTGATTTTCTCGGCGGAGCCTGGGTGACCCTGAGCTACGGCCTCATCGGCGTGGCGTGCTCGGCCGTGCTGGGCCTGCTCTGCAGCCTGGTGCGGGTCTTCCGGGTGCCGGTGCTGCGGGCGCTGGTGCGGGCCTACGTGGAGCTTTCCCGGAACACGCCCCTGCTGGTGCAGCTGTTTTTCCTGTATGCCGGCCTGCCCCGGGTGGGCGTGAAGCTCAGCGCCGGGGCCTGCGCGGTCGTGGGCCTGACCTTCCTGGGCGGCGGCTACATGGCGGAGGCCTTCCGCAGTGGCCTGGAGGCGGTGGACCGCTCCCAGCGCGAGGCGGGGGAGTGCATCGGCCTGACGCCCCTGCAGACCGTGCGCTACGTCGTGCTGCCCCAGGCCTTTGCCACGGCGGCGCCCGCGCTGTTCGCCAATATGATCTTCCTGATCAAGGAGACCAGCATGCTGTCCGTCGTGGCGATCATGGATCTGATGAACGTGGCGGATACCCTGCGCACCGGCGGCGGACGCACCATCGAGGTGCTGTCCATGCTGGTCGTCGCCTATGTGGTCATCCTGCTGCCGGTGTCCCTACTGGCGACGTTTGCGGAGAGGAGGATGCGCTTTGCAGGATTCGGGCGTCAGCATACTGTTTAAGGGCATCAACTTCCAGCGCCTGCTGGGCGGACTGTGGGTCACGCTGCGCATTGCGCTGATCACCATCGGCCTGTCCCTGGCCCTGGGCCTGGTCTTCGGGCTGATCATGCTCAGCCGGCGGAAGGTCCTCCGGGGCATCTCCCGGGCCTGGCTGGAGATCGTGCGCTTCATGCCGCAGCTGGTGCTGCTGTACATGGTGTATTTCGGCTTTGCCCGCCTCTTCGGCTGGGATCTGGACGGCGAGACGAGCGCCGTGCTCGTGTTCACCTTCTGGGGAACGGCGGAGATGGGGGACCTGGTCCGCGGGGCGGTCAGCTCCATTCCCCCGCATCAGCGGGAGAGCGCGGAGGCCATCGGCCTGACGCCGATGCAGGTCTGCCGCCATGTCCTGATCCCCCAGACGGTCCGCCGCCTGCTCCCGCAGGCCATCAACCTCTCCACCCGCATCATCAAGACCACGGCGCTGGTCAAGATGATCAACGTTACCGAGGTGCTCAAGGTGGGCCAGCAGATCATCAGCCAGTTCTACCGGCTGCGGGAGGCGCCTTTCTGGGTCTACCTCACGATCTTCATCCTCTACTTCATCATCTGCTGGCCGATCTCCGCGCTGGCAGGCTGGCTGGAAAAGCGCTGGGCATAGGAGGGCAGCATGGACACGATTCTTCAGGTCAGACACATCGGCAAGGCCTTTGAGCACAATCAGGTGCTGCGGGACGTCTCGCTGGAGCTTGACGAGGGCCGGGTGCTGGTCGTCGTGGGCCCCAGCGGCTGCGGCAAGAGCACGCTCCTGCGCTGCATCAACGGCCTGGAGCAGATCGACAGCGGGGAGATCCTGCTCCGGGGCGAGGTCATCTCCGGACAGCGGAAGAACCTGCACCTCGTACGCCAGAAGATCGGCATGGTCTTTCAGAGCTACGACCTCTTCCCCCACATGAGGGTGATGGACAATCTGCTCCTGGGGCCGGTCAAGGCCCTGGGAAGGCCGAAGGAGGAGGTCCGGGCGGAGGCTGAGCGGATGCTTGCCCGGGTGGGCCTGGCGGACAAGGCCGGCGTCTACCCGCGCACCCTCTCCGGCGGACAGCGCCAGCGCGTGGCCCTCGTGCGCGCCATGCTCATGCAGCCGGAGATCCTGCTGCTGGACGAGATCACCGCGGCCCTGGACCCCGAGATGGTCAGCGAGGTGCTGAACGTGGTGCTGGACCTGGCCCGGGACGGCATGACGATGGTGATCGTCACGCACGAGATGCGCTTCGCCGAGGCCGTGGCGGATGAGGTGGTCTTTCTCGAGGACGGCTGCGTCGTGGAGCGGAACCCGCCCGAGGTCTTCTTCCACCGCCCCGAGACCGAGCGGGCGAAGCGCTTCCTGCAGAGCTTCGACTACGCGCCCCGCAGGCGCGCCGCGCAGCCGGGAGCAAATACAGCGGAAGAACAATCCGCCCCTTGACAGACAACGGCGCAGCGTATATAATCCGCATTGTCCACCGGAAAGGTAGACAATAAAGCAAAGGAGGACGGAGCCATGACAGCCAACCGGATCATGATGTGCCGCATGTGTTGTTTCAGGCGTCCGTCTCACCTGAAGCTCTGTTTGCGTGGCTGACACGCGCGGACAGTACAGCGCACATTCGGAGAGGCGGACGATTCAGACACTGTCCGCCTCTCTTTGTGTGAAACGGAAAGGAAGGTTCCGAGGATGACCCGATCCAGATGCGCGAAGGACCGATGCCGGCGCTGAGACGCAGCCGCACAGCCCCCGTCACACCGCAGAGAATGAATGACTGAAAAGGAGAATCCGTCATGAAACACATTGCGAAGATCATTGCTCTGACCCTGGCCCTGGTCCTGACCCTGATCGCCGTTTCCGCCGCGCTGGCGGACGGCTACCGCACCCTGGATGAGATCAAAGAAAGCGGAAAGATCGTCATCGGCCTCTTCTCCGACAAGAAGCCCTTCGGCTATGTGGATGAGTACGGCGAGTATCAGGGCTACGACGTGTATCTGGCCCGCCGCCTCGCCGAGGATCTCGGCGTGCAGCTCGAGATCGTCTCCCTGGATGCCCCCAACCGCATCGAATACCTCCAGTCCTTCAAGGTGGACGTGGTGCTGGCCAACTTCACCTACACCGAGGACCGTGCACAGCAGGTCGACTTCGCCCTCCCGTACATGAAGGTGGCCCTGGGCGTGGTCAGCCCCGACAACGCCCTGATCACCGAGCCGGAGCAGCTCAGCGGCAAGACCCTCATCGTCTCCAAGGGCACCACGGCGGAGACCTTCTTCGAGGCCAACTATCCGGATGTGAAGCTCCTGAAGTTCGACAGCTACACCGAGGCCTACATCGCCCTGATCGACGGCCGCGGCGACGCCCTCTCCACCGACAACACCGAGGTGCTGGCCTGGGCGATCGAGAACCCCGGCTTCACCGTGGGCATCGAGTCCCTGGGCAGCCTGGACACCATCAATCCGGCCGTCTCCAAGGGGAACGAGATCCTGCTCGCCTGGATCAACGAAGAGATCGTGCTGCTGGGTCAGGAGAATTTCTTCCACGCCGACTATGAGGCGACCCTCCGCGAGACCTACGGCCCCAACGCGGACGCGGACAGCCTGGTCGTGGAGGGCGGCGTGGTCGAGTAAGCGCCGGAACAGCCCCATCACCGCAAAGCGCCGGACGGACGGGATCATTCCCGCCGTCCGGTGTTTTGCGCAGTTTCCGCTTGATCTATCAGAGCGGTGGACAAACTGTTGATATTTGCCAGTTTCTGTTGTACAATGCTTTGTGAAGCGACAATTCGTTTGTGAAAACAGGGCGGCCCGGAGAAGGAGGGAACACCGTGATCAGCGGAACGGTCATCGCGGTCTGCACAAGCCAGGAGAAGGGGACGGAGAAGCAAAACGTCCATACCGCCGTCCTCAGGGCGAACTGGGGCATCGAGGGTGACGCCCACGCGGGCGAGTGGCACCGGCAGGTCAGCCTGCTGAGCCGTCAGAAGGTGCGGGAGTTCAACCTCCTCGGGGCCTGCGTGACGGACGGGGCCTTTGGCGAGAACCTGCTCGTGGACGGCATCGACTGCGCCTCCCTGCCCGTCGGCACGGTGCTGCGCTGCGGGGAAGCGGTCCTCGAGGTGACCCAGATCGGCAAGGAGTGCCATCAGGCGTGCGCCATCCGCCAACGGGTCGGCACCTGCATCATGCCGCATCAGGGTATCTTCGCCCGTGTGCTGACCGGCGGCACGGTCAGGGAAGGCGACACGATCACCGCCGAGGTCCCGGGAGAAGCAGGATGACACCGATCTCTGTTAAGTGTGCCGGATCCCGGCAAAGGGATTTCGCTCTGCGGAACGACCCGGGGGCTTTGCGATCGCCCCGGGCCCCCTTCGCAGCCGGCGCTCAGGGTTCGGCCTTCTTCACCGAAGGAACACAGGAAGAAAGCCGGATCGCCGCGGCGGCGGGTGACCCGGCGAAGGATTGGGTATGAGCGACCTGACGTTTGTCTTTGTGCACGGACTGTCCGGCTGGGGCAGCTATGACGCCGCCTACCGGAGGATACCCTACTGGGGCATGCGCGGCGGCGACCTGATGGCCTTCCTGCGGGAGAAGGGCTTCTCCTGCCATGCTGCTTCCGTCGCGCCCACCGGCAGCGCCTGGGACCGGGCCTGCGAGCTGTATGCCCAGATCGCCGGGACGCGGACGGATTACGGCAAGTCCCACAGCGGGACCTTCCGCCATCCGCGCTTCGGGCGGGATTTTTCGGACTGCCCGCTGATCCCCGCGTGGAAGGATGACACCCGCCTGGTCCTGCTCGGGCATTCCTTCGGCGGGGCGACCGTGCGCATGTGGAGCTGCTGGCGAACGGGGACCCGGACGAGCGGGCCGCGGCGCCAGACGGGGATCTGTCGCCTTTCTTTGCCGGAGGCCTCGGCAGCCGGATCCGCGCCGTCGTCACCCTCGCGTCCCCGATGAACGGCACGACGGCTTACGATATGTTCGACGACCCGGATTTCGACCCGCGCGGCGTGAAGGTCTCCCTGCGGAGCCGGGCGCTGGCCCGCATGATGTCCGCCGGGACAAAGCCGAGACCGGACGGGCGGGATCCGCGGGACTACGCCGACCATGACATGCACATCGACAGCGCGCTGACCATGAACCGCAGGCTCGCGCCGCTGCCGGGCGTCTTCTATTTCTCCGTGCCGTGCAGCTTCACGCAGGAGGAGGCGGACGGCACGCACACGCCCCGGAAGGGCATCGAGCCGTTGTTCGCGATGCGCTCACGACAGATCGGCGCCTACACGGGCAGGACGGCGGGCGGGTTTGTCCTCGATGCGGCCTGGCGGGAGAACGACGGGCTGGTGAACACGGTCTCCGCCTCGTTTCCGCTGGGCGCACCGTGGAAGCCCCTGGACCGGGAGCGGATCGGGCCCGGCGTATGGAACGTCTTCCCGGTCCTGCGGGGCGATCACATGTACCTGCAGGGCGGCTTGCTCCACCGGCACGACATCCGCGGCTTCTACCTCGACCTCCTGACCCTGATCGCCGGCCAGCGGTGACGGCGTCCCTTCAGCTCTCCAGCGTCCGCGCCGGGGGGCTTTTTGCAAAAGACTTCCATTTTTCCGCTTTCTGCGGTATACTGACGACACAGACACATCAAAGACGAATCATCTGCCGGAACCGGAGGTGCGGACAATGATCAGAATCTACGGAATGCCCACATGCCCTTACTGCGATTATGTCCACGAGCAGATCGCGGGCCGCGAAGACGAGTTTGAGTACATCGATATCGGCGAGAACATCCGGAACCTGAGCGCCTTTATCCGCCTGCGCGACACGAATCCCGTGTTCGACCGCATGAAGGAGATCGGGGACGTCGGCGTGCCCGCCTTTGTATTTGAGGACGGCCGTGTGTCCATCGACCCGGCCGACGCGGGGCTGATCGAATTCGGCACCCCGAACGCCTGCTCGGTGGAGGACCACAAGAGCGGCCGGAAGGGCTGCTGACCGAAGACACGGCAGGACCGGGGCTGCGGCCCGCGGCGCGGAGCGAAAAGAAAGATGACAAAGAGAAGAAACGTGAAGCCCGTCTATTCCATGTGCGTGCAGCCGTCCTTCATCATCGGGACGAACAATGAGGACGGCTCGCCCAACTTCGCGCCGATCACCTGGGTCAGCGTCACCCATGAGGCGGGCGACGGCTACCTGCTGGTCATCAGCATGTCCGGGACGAAGGCGACGAAGCTGAACGTGCTGCGGACGGGGATCTTCAGCGCGAACCTGGTCAGCACGGACATGCTGCCGCTGATGGATTACTTCGGCTCCCGCCACGCGAAGGACGGGAAAAAGGACGGGATCGCCTGCGCGGTCAGCCGCGGCGAGGTCCTGGACGTCCCCGTGGTGGACCAGAGCCGCTGGGTCTACGAGTGCGAGGTGTCGCGAACCGTGGAGACGGGCGACTCCGTGACTTTTTTCTGTGCGATCCGGAACATCCAGATGGACGAGCGGCTCGTGTGCAAGGATCCGTTCGACGTCGACCTGACGGTGCTCGACCCCGTGATCTATTCCGGCAAATACCACAGCCTCGGCAAGCTGCTCGGCGGCATCGGGGATTTCCTGTGAGCAAGGCGCGGAGAAAGACGGAAGGAACGGAGGCGTAGCATGGAGCAGGGATTCGACATTCAGTCCTATATGGCCCGCGGTGTGGAGCGCGTGGTGGGGGATATCGTGAAGGCGACACTGCGCAATCCGCGGGAGAGCGCCTACATGGCAAAGTTCGCCCTGGCCAGCCGCGCCGCGACCCGCAGGCGCCGGAAGGCCGAGGAGGCGGGAGAGCACATCCCGCCCTTCCTGATCGCGAGCATCACCAGCCAGTGCAACCTCCACTGCGCGGGCTGCTACTCCCGCTGCAACCACGCCACCGTGGACGCCGAGCCGGTGCGGCAGCTGTCCGCGGAGGAGTGGCTGCGCATCTTCGCGGAGGCGGATGACCTGGGCGTCAGCTTCATCCTGCTGGCGGGCGGCGAGCCCATGATCCGGCGCGACATCATCGATGCGGCGGGCAAGCGGCCGAACATCCTCTTTCCGGTCTTCACCAACGGGACCTTCATGGACGACTGGTACTTCCGTCTGTTCGACCGCTGCCGGAACCTGGTGCCGATCATGAGCATCGAGGGGGAGCGCGGGACGACGGATGCCCGCCGCGGCGAGGGCGTCTACGACACCCTGATCGGCAACATGGACGAGCTCAGCCGGCGGGGCCTGATCTTCGGCGCGTCCGTCACGGTCACCACGAAAAACATCGGGGAGGTGACATCCGACGCCTTCCTGAAGAAGCTGTCCGACCGGGGCTGCAAGGCGGTCATCTTCGTGGAGTTCGTTCCCGTGACCGACGACAGCCGCGAGCTCGCGCCGGGCGATAAGGAGCGGGAGATCCTAAGCGCGCAGATCGCCCGCCTGCGCAGGGAGCGCCCGGAGATGGTGTACATCGCCTTCCCCGGCGACGAGAAATCGAGCGGCGGCTGCGTGGCGGCGGGGCGCGGGTTCTTCCACATCAACGCCCACGGCGGCGCCGAGCCGTGCCCCTTCTCCCCCTACTCGGATATCAATGTGCGGGATACCTCCCTGCGGGAAGCCCTGCGGTCGCCCCTGTTCCGGGCGCTGCGCAGCGGCGGCTTCCTGGACGACGACCACGCGGGCGGCTGCGTGCTGTATGAGAAGCGTGCGCTGGTGGAAGCGCTGCTGAATAAAGAGACGACGAATGACGGAAAGGAAGGCTGAACCATGATTTACGATTACTCCGTTACCACAGGCAAGGGCGAGACGCTGAATCTCTCGGATTACAGGGGCAAGGTGATCCTCGTGGTCAACACGGCGACCGGCTGCGGCTTCACGCCCCAGTATGCGCCCATCGAGCAGCTGTACAGGGATTATCACGACCGGGGCCTGGAGATCCTCGACATCCCCTGCAACCAGTTCGGCGGTCAGGCCCCCGGCACGGACGAGGAAATCCACGAGTTCTGCACCATGCACTTCAACACCACCTTCCCGCAGATGAAGAAGGCGGACGTCAACGGTGCCGACGAGCTGCCCCTGTACACCTTCCTGAAGGCGCAGAAGGGCTTCGCCGGCTTTGACGAGCATCCCTACAAGGCCCTGCTGGAGAACATGTTCGCCCAGGCCGACCCGGACTGGGACAAGAAGGCCGACATCAAGTGGAATTTCACCAAGTTCATCATCGACCGCGACGGGAACGTCGTCGCCCGCTTCGAGCCCACCGCCGACATGGCCGCGGTGGAGGCCTGCATCAAGGCCCTGCTGTGAGGGAGGCGCCGAATGACCGCACTGCTGGAAACGATCAGGGGCAGGAAGAGCGTCCGCTCCTTTGACGGACGGCCCGTCAGCGCGGAGGACAGGGCCAGGCTGGAGGCGTACATCGCAACGGTCGGAAACCCGTTCGGCGTCCCGGTCCGCTTCGTCCTGCTGGACGCCAAAGAGCACGGCCTCTCCAGCCCCGTGATCACCGGGGAATCCCTGTACGCGGCGGGCATCGTCGGCAAGGCGCCTAACGCGGAGGCGGCCTACGGCTTCGCCTTCGAAAAGCTGGTGCTGTATGCGTGGTCGCTCGGGATCGGCACCACCTGGATCGGCGGCACGATGAAGCGCGAGCTCTTCGAGCGGGCCGCCGGGCTCGGGGAGGATGAGCTGATGCCCTGCGTCACCCCGCTGGGCTATCCCGCGAAGAAGCGCTCGATCCGGGAGACCCTCATGCGCAAGGGCGTCGGCGCCGATACGCGGCTGCCGGCGGAGAAGCTGTTCTTCGGCGGCGCGTGGGGCGATCCGCTGCCGGCCGAAGAGCGGGCGAAAGACGCGGACCTGATCGAGATGGTCCGCTGGGCGCCCTCCGCCGTGAACAAACAGCCCTGGCGGATCATCGTCACGGAGGATGGCCGGCACTTTTACGAGCAGCGCGACATGCGCTACACCGGCGAAAGGACCGGCGATCTGCAGAAGATCGACGTCGGGATCGCCCTGTGCCATTTCGTGCTGGGCCTGGAGGAGCGGGGAGAGAAACCGGAGGTCACCGTGGACGACCCGGGCCTCGCCGTGCCGGAGGGCGCGGAGTACATCGCGACGGTCCGGATCCGCTGACCGCCGCCGAATGACCGAAAACAGAGCAGGAGGAAACACCATGAAAGCACTTGTCGCCTATTTTTCCGCAAGCGGCGTCACGGCCGCGCTGGCGAAGCGCCTCGCGGAGGCCGTCGGCGCGCCCCTGTATGAGATCAGGCCCGCCGTTCCCTACACCGCCGACGACCTGGACTGGCGGAACAGGCAGTCCCGCTCCACCCTGGAGATGCTGGACAAGAACTGCCGCCCCGCGCTGGCGGACACGGACGCTCCCGTGGCGGACGCCGACCTGATCTTTGTGGGCTACCCGGTGTGGTGGTACCGCGAGCCGTCCGTCGTCGACAGCTTCCTGGACGCCTATGACTTCACCGGCAGGAAGATCGTGCTCTTCGCCACCTCCGGCAGCAGCGATCTGGGTGAGGAAGCCCCCGCCCGCGCGGCCGAAATCACCGGGGCGGAGATCCTCCCGGGCAGGCGTTTCCCCGCCGACACGTCAGCCGACGCGCTGAAGGCCTGGGCGGAGCGGTTCTGCTGACGGATCTGCCCCCGGAGCGGGATCGAGCGAGACACCGAGGTGAACCCGATGGATCTGAGCCATGTGTATTTTGTGATCGGGACGTCCTACGCGGGCAAATCGACCGTGGTCAGGAACCTGGCCGCAAAGCATCACGGCATCGAGCTGAACGAAAACTATCACGACGCAAAGCTGCCCGAGCTGGACAGCCGGGAGTTCCCCAACCTGACCTATACCCGCGACCTGAAGGACTGGCACGAGTTCATTCGCCGCACGCCGGACGAGTACGTCACCTGGCTGGTCAACGTGAAGAAGGAGTGCGAGACCGTCGAGCTGCGGATCCTCGAAGAACTCCTTAAAAGGCCGGAGGCAAAGGGCAGGCCGGTCTTCGCGGACACCAACATCTGCGTTGAGACCCTGCACCGCATCACGGATGAGCGGCATGTGCTGGTGATGCTGGCCGACCCGGAGATCGGCATCCGCCGCTTCTTCGACCGGCCGGACCCGGAGAAGCAGTTCCTCTATCAGCTGATGCTGGAGGAGCCGGATCCGCAGGCCGCTTTGGACAACTACCGGGAGATCCTGACACGGGTCTGCTCGAGGGAGAATTACGACGCGCTCCTCAACGCCGGCTTCCCCGTGCTCTTTCGCGACGAGAAGAGAAGCGAGGAGGAGACGGTCCGCCTGGCGGAGGAGATCTTCGGCCTGACGCAGGAACAGGATACCGGAACAGAACGACAGCATTTGAGGTGAGAGCATGAGCGGAAGAATCATCGCCGTCAACGCGGGCCCGAGAAAGGGCTGGAACACGGATACCCTGATCACGGAGGCCTCCCGCGGCGCAGAATCCGCCGGGGCCGCTGTGGAACGCTTCGACCTGTTCCGCCTGGAGCGGTACACGGGCTGCATCTCCTGCTTCGGCTGCAAGCGGGAGAAGAACAAGGGGCACTGCATCTGCCGGGACGGCCTGACACCGGTCCTCGACGCGATCCGGGAGGCGGACGGCCTGATCATCGGCTCCCCGAACTATCTCAGCGAGCTGACCGCATCCTTTCGCGCCCTGTATGAGCGGCTGATTTTCCAAAGCCTGACGTACAACCGGGAGACGCCCTGCTGCAATCCGCGGCCCATCCCGGTGCTGCTGATCATGACGAGCAACGCGCCGGATACGATGTATCGGGGCCTTGTCGAGAACTACCGGCAGACGCTGAGCCGGTTCGTCGGCCCGACGGAGATCCTCGTCAGCGGCGACACCCTGCAGCTGAAGGACTACGGCAGGACGGACTGGCCCTGGACGATGTTCGATCCGGAGGCAAAGCAAAAGCGCCATGAGACGGTCTTCCCGGAGGAGTGCCGGAAAGCCTTCGACATGGGCGCTGCGCTGGTGAGATGATCACTGAGACACGACGGAACCCGACAGGCAGCGGGCACATACGGCTTCCGCTGCCTTTTCGCGTTCGGATGAAGGTCTGCCGGAGTCACGTTTTCCGGCAGATATACAGCAGATGATTGGTGTGGCCGAGCAGCTCGCGCTTTTCGGCGAAATGCAGGTACCAGGCGGCGAAGGCGTCGAAATCCTCGTCCCGGATCTGGAAATCCGCTCGGTCCTCGAGCGGCTCCAGCAGGCCGTCCACGCCCGCCGTCGTAATCCTCGCGACCGGTTTGCCGTCGAACAGGCGCTCAAATTCTTCCACGTCATACCCGGTGAACAGCTGTTCTTTGAAGTGCCGGATCCGGTAGTCCGCCGTGAAATTCTCCTCCTGGCCGGCCGCCCAGTTGCCCTGGAGGTAGTTGGCGTACATGATGGCGTAGACGGAGAGGAAGGCGAAGAGGATCACGCCGCCCGGCTTTGTCACGCGGACGGCCTCGTCGATGGCGCGGTGCACCTCCTCCGACCGGTAGAGATGATACATGGGCCCGAAGACGAGCGTCACGTCGTAGGTGCCGTCCGCGAACCGGCTCAGGTCCGTGGCATCCCCCCGGAAGGCCTCGAGGTTCTCCAGCCCCCTGCCGTTCTCCCGCAGGATTGCGAGATGGCTTTCGAGCAGTTCCACGGCGGTCACGCGCATGCCTTCCTTCGCCAGGGCGACGGAATACCTGCCGGTGCCCGCGCCGACCTCCAGCACCCTGGATCCCGGGCCCGCGTACCGGTGGATATAGGCCATGGTCGTCGCGTATTCCAGCTGACCGTGCCGGGAGCGCGTCAGGCGGCTGTTCTCGTCCGCCTGTCCGTAAAAGCCGCCGATGATTTCTTCCCTGGTGCTCATGCCGCTCACCGTCCTTTATCTCTCCGCGCCGGACATCGCCCAGGCATAGCAGTAGGCCTGGGTGCGGGCGGCGAAGGGTTCCGTGCGGAGAAGCTTCCGGATCTCCGCTTTCGTGTACCAGCCGGGGACGATCTCCTCGACGTCGGAGGTGCTCCTGCGGAACTCCCCGCCGGCCGTGCCGAAGACGGTGACGTTCCGCTCGTTGGCAAAGCCGACGGCGCTGTAGCTGTTGTCCAGCACGTCGTCGACGCGGGTGAGGGTGAGGCCGGTCTCCTCCCACAGCTCACGCCTGGCGCTCTCCTCCGGGGTCTCGCCGGGATCGATCAGGCCGGCGGGGAAGTTGTAGATCCACTGCGCCATGGCCATGCGGAACTCCCGGTTGACGAGGATCCGCTCCCCGTCCGCGTCCGTCAGCACCATGACCACGGCGTTGGCCTGCCGGTTCATGAGCTGCTCCAGCGTCCCGATGTTTTTATTCCGGCTGATGATCTCATAGGTCTTGGGGTGTCCTTCCTCGGTCACATAGTCCACGTCGTAGCGGGTGATGAACCTGCCCTCATGGATCTTCCGGATGCCCTGATATTTCATGGCGCTTCCATCCTTTCCGCTTCGCCGGCTGCCCATCCCGGCGCGCATGCCGTGCCGCCCGGGATCGCCGGCCCGGGGGAGCCAGTGCCTGTTCAGACCGTTTGGTCCGGGTAGTCGTAGAAGCCGCCCTTGTGGAAGTTCTCGTTTCCCAGCGGGACGGCGGTCAGCCGGAAGATCACGCAGCCGTCGGGACAGACGACTGTCTTCGTATACCTGCCGTCACCGCCGAGATTCTCCAGATCGCCGCCGCTGCGGACGGCTTCCATCACGGGATAGAGCATCATCATGGTCTTCGAGCAGATCCCGTACCCGTCCCGGTTTACCGGGCAGCCGTAGGTGCATGTGTAGGTGTCGCCGATCTCCTCGCCGTTGCGGCAGTACCGCTCAGTGTGATCTCCGTGCAGAAAGCCCGTCACCTCGACGGTGAACGCGTATTCCTCGTCATACCACTTTTTCATGCTGGTCTCCTTTTCTCCCGTCTTCCCGGTTTGTCTGACAATTCCATATTACGGCGGGCACGGCGAAACCGCAGCGGTGCTTTTGCTCCGGAATGCCGTGCGCACGCGGTCGGGATCACTCTTCGTCCCCGGCCTTGAAGTTGTAGATCGGCCGGATGTGCGAGACGATCTCCGCCGTGGGCGCGATGTTCGCGACGATCTCCTCCATGGGCTTGTAGGCGAAGGGCGACTCGTCGAGGGTCCCCTTGTTGACGCAGGTCGTGTAGATGCCCTTCATGGCCTCCCTGTAGTCCTTCATGGAGATCGAGGAACGGGCGTCCGAGCGGGACATCAGGCGGCCGGCACCGTGGGGCGCGGAGCTGTTCCAGTCCGGGTTGCCCTTCCCGACGCAGATCAGCGCGCCGTCCCGCATGTTGATCGGGATCAGCAGGCGCTCGCCCGCCATCGCCGAGACCGAGCCCTTCCGCAGGATCATATGCTCCAGGTCGATGTAGTTGTGGACGGTCTCAAACTGCTCCTCGGCGTGGAGCTTGCACTTTTTGAGGATGGTCTCGGTGATGATCCGGCGGTTGAGGGCGGCGTAGCGCTGCATGACGCCCATATCGTGCAGGTAGTCGTCCAGGAGGTCGCCCTAGCACCAGGAGACCTCGTAGGGCACCGTCACCTCCGCCTCCGGCAGGGAGGCCAGCCACTCCGGCAGGCGCTTGCTGATCTCCCGCTCGAGCCCTTCGTCACGCAGCTGCTGAATGAAGGCCTTCTGCCGCTCGGCGATTTCGGCCTTGCGCCGGTCACCCAGGCCGTTCAGGCGGTCGTAGGCCTGCTTCTGGTAGTATTCGGCGACGTCCTTGCCGCTGCGCCGGGAACCGGTGTGCACCACCAGCCAGATGTTTTCCTCCTCGTCCCGGTCCAGCTCCCAGAAGTGGTTGCCGCCGCCCAGGGTGCCCAGGCTCAGGTCGAAGACCTGCTCCGAGACCTTGCAGTTCGGCCGGCGGAAGCAGGCCAGCTCCTCCGCGGAGATGCCGTCCGAGAGACTGTGCGGAGAGGAGCGCATCCGCATGCCGGCCGGGATCTCCGCCTGGCTGACGCTGTCGAATTTCGGGAGGTCGATGCGCTTTTCCTTCAGCCTTGTGGCCAGCATGCCGCAGCCGATGTCCACGCCCACCAGGTTGGGGATCACCTTGTCCGTGACGGTCATGGTGGTGCCGATGACGCAGCCCGCGCCGGCGTGGCAGTCCGGCATGATGCGGACCTTCGCGCCGGCCGCGCAGGGCTGGTTCATCAGGTTGAGGATCTGGGCGGCGGTCGCGTCGTCGCAGCGGTCGGTGAAGACCTTCGCCTGATTGTATTTGCCGGTGATTTCGATCATGGGGGTCACCTCGGTATTTTTGCTCTTTACGGTAAGTTCGGGAAAACCATATGGGAGGAGATTCGCGCTCTGCGGAGCGCGCCAGGGGCTTTCCGATCGCCCCTGGACCCTTCGGGATCGACTCTTTCTTGTTTGGCATTTTACAAAGTAGTGTTGATAAACGAACCTTACATTGCCAAAACCTTTCTTAACGGGACGGTCCCGAAGGAGTCCAGAGGGCGATCGGAAAGCCCTCTGGTGCGCCCGCAGGCGCATCCCCTCATAGACGGAGTTTTCCCAACTAAACGTGAGCCGTATTTTTGGTGTATGATTCCGCCGAAGCCGGCAGAATTTGCCGCACGCGGCGCGTATTTCGTGTATAATGGGGGGAGAGAAAGGGCGCGGACGGCCCGCCCTGCACGGAGGGATGAGAGATGGACTTTAGTGTGATGATCGCGGTCATGACCTTCCGCCTCCGCGCACCCTGGGTGCACAGCCTGAAGGAGAAGCGGATGATCGTCAAAAGCCTTGTGGCGCAGCTGCAGACCCGCTTCCGGGTCTCGGCGGCGGAGATCGGTGAGCAGGATACCCATCAGATCATCGTCATCGGCGCGGCGGCCGTCGTGCCGCACCGCGCGCTGGCGGACAGCCTGATGGACGCAGTCTCCGCCTTTGTGGAGGAAAACACGGAGGCCGAGGTCCTGGAGGAAACCCGCGAGATCCGATGAGAGAGGAGAAGCAGGATGCTGAAACAGTACATCGTCGACGCCTTTACGGACAGGCCCTTTTCCGGGAATCCGGCGGCTGTCTGCGTGGCGGACCGCTGGCCGAAGGAGGCCTCCATGATGCTGCTGGCCATGGAGAACAACCTGTCGGAGACAGCCTTCCTCGTTCGGGAGGAGGACGGCTGGCGCCTGCGCTGGTTCACCCCGGGGACCGAGGTGGACCTGTGCGGCCACGCGACCCTGGCCTCCGCCTTCGTGATCCTGAATCTCGTCGAGCCGGGGAGCGATACGGTCCGCTTCCTTACGCGAAGCGGCGTCCTGACGGTCCGGCGGAAGGGCGGCCTCTACGAGATGGACTTCCCGACCTGCGACATGAAGGAGATCCCGGTCACCGACGCGATGGAGCGGGCCTTTGGGGTCCGTCCGGTCAAAGCGCTGCTGGGGACGGACCTGGTGTGCGTGTTTGAAACGGAGGAGCAGGTGCGGACCATGACGCCGGACCAGGGCCTGCTGAAAGCCCTGGAGGGACGGATCCAGAACGCCACGGCGCGGGGGAGGGAGACCGACTGCGTCTCCCGCAGCTTCTGCCCGAAGCTGGCGATCCCAGAGGATCCGGTCTGCGGGTCGGCTCACTGCCAGATCGCGGAGTACTGGTCACGCGAACTGGGAAAGAAAACGATCACCGCTTACCAGGCGTCGAAGCGCGGCGGATACCTGCGCTGCGAGATGCGGGGCGGCGGCCGGATCGCCATCAGCGGCGAAGCGGTGCTCGTGGCCGTCTCGGAGATCGCCGCGGCGCTGTGATGCCTCCGGACCTCAGTAATCCTCCACGTCGAACCGGCGGTCTTTGAAATAGAAATCCCGGTCGGCCTCGGTGATGTACCGCAGGACCCTGCAGGGATTGCCCGCGGCGATGGCGTTGTCGGGGATGTCTTTGGTCACGACGCTGCCCGCGCCGATCACGGCGTTGTTCCCGATGGTCACGCCGGGCATGATGACGGCGTTGCCGCCGAGCCACACGTTGTCCCCGATCGTGACGGCGATCCCGTATTCGTAGCCGGAGTTGCGCGAATCCGGATGGACGGGGTGTCCGGCCGTGTAGATCGACACGTTCGGGGCGATCTGCGCGTTCTTTCCGATCCGGACCTTTCCCACGTCCAGGATGGTCAGGTTGTAGTTCGCGAAGAAGTTCTCCCCGACCTCGATGTTATATCCGTAATCGCAGTGGAACGGCGGCTCGATGTGAACGACGCGGCCGGTTTTCCCGAGGATCTCCCGGATGAGCCGATCCTGCTCCTCCTCATCCTCCGGCGGCAGCAGATTGTAGCGGCGGATGCGCTTCTTATTCTCCAGACGCTCCTCGCTCAGCCCGTCCAGCCAGGCCTTGTACGGCAGTCCGGCCAGCATCCTTTCTTTCTGGTTCACGGAGGGTCCCTCACTTTCTCTCATCGGTCGGTTATCGTTGATCATTCCGGTGTTCCGCGGGCTGCGCACCGGGAAGCGGTGATGAAGGCGGAACATGGGCTCATCCCGGGTTCCCTGCAATCCTTGAACAATGTGGCTTATCACGGAAAGTTCGGGGAAGCAAATTGGGAGGGGGTTCGCGCTCTGCGGAGCGCGCCAGGGGCTTTCCGATCGCCCCTGGACCCTTCGGGGCCGTCTCTTCCTTGTCAGTTGTCGGGTAAGGCTGAAAGCAAAGCCTAGCATTCCATCAAAAACCTGACAATTCCCAAGAATATTTTAACGGGACGGCCCCGAAGGAGTCCAGAGGGCGATCGGAAAGCCCTCTGGTGCGCCCGCAGGCGCATTCCCTCACCAGCGGAGTTTCCCTAACAAAACGTGAAGAACACACAATGTGGCACGAAGAAATGAAACTACTGAATCATACCCCTCATCAGTAATGGGAAACATGTCCACTGACAGCTGCCTGTTCATAAAAACCGCAGCTTGGAACATATCAACTTTTCCCTGTTCGGCAGGAACATGTCAACGGATTTCAGGCACTCGTCCGCAAACGGAAACATGTCGGCAACTGGTATTTTTCACTACTTTCAGCATTGCGCTGCCTTGTATATGATCAATATTCGTAGGATTGATTTACTTTCCTAAGTGCAGCCACATAATCGCAGCCTTTTTCTTTCACATCTTCTGGATTTATCGGATAATGGACATTGTAAAGTACACCTTTACCTCCGAACATGTCCTCCAGATAATCCTTCTCTATATGCCCGCCTACGACTTCAAGGCAAATCATAACATGATCATCACCCGGCACAATTTCTTTCTCCCACAAATATTGGCACTCAAGGTTCATGAAACACTCAGCGACCATCGGCGCTTCTATCCATGAAGCTTTTTCCGCAGTAAGCCCTGATGAAGTGATCTCATCCGTCTCGAACTGATTGTTCTGTATCGTCTTCATGCAGGCTTTGTACAAATCAGAAGACATGAAATTCAGCACTGCTGCCTTCTTTTCGTTTAGGCTTTGGTAAAGATGCCCACACTTATTCACGCTGCATAGAATCACGTAATACCCGCCTCCATGATTCGCGCTCGTAAAACCTGCCCATGACTGCATCGCAGCATTTGGCTGTCCGTTAGATTTATATGTAGTGACAAGAAACATCGGTGTTGGTATTCCCATAATGAATTCTTTCCAGTCAAACCCGAAGTTTTTTGCAAATTCTCCGTATGTCCCCCTCATAGATTCAGGCATTTCTTTGTATTGGTATTTCATCTTTATTCCTGCCCTCCGTACTAAATCCAACATAAGAACCAACTTCAATTATCCCGACAACCTTCGATTTGTCAATTCAATGACAGCATTTTTATAGTCACAACCCGGCTCGGGTGAGTTTCACAACTGATTCTACATGGCGGCAAACCATGTATGTGAGTGCCGGAACAGGTCCGGGAACGGACGGCACGGATCACACTCCGGGCATCCCGATCTGCGGATCGATCCAGCTCTCCTGGCGGGCCTCATGGATCCTGTCGTCGGGGCGCAGATGCCCGATCAGGAGCGGGGAATCGGGGTCGTGCAGGCGCATGTTCGCCCTCACGGTCTGCGCATCGTCGTTCGCGTAGCAGTAGCGGCACAGGTGACCGCAGGAGCTGTAGGCCCCGATGTCACCGCCCAGGTAACAGGCGCAGTCGCCACGGGCGGGCCTGAAGGACGGGACCTTCAGCCGGAGCCCCAGCGCGCGCTCGTACATCGCGACGGTCATGCATCCGCCGCAGTCGGCGCCGAAGGGGGCCAGCTCGTTCCCCTCCGCACAGGGGCGGACCGTCATCCCGTGCTCCCGCGCGATCCCGATCATGGCTTTCCCCAGTGCAAGCCTTTCCTCCCGGGGGACGGGGCGCGCCTCCGGAAAGCCGCGCTTTGTCTTTTCATACAGGTCGATGAAGCTGATGACGACCGTACGGGTGTAACCGGACAGGGCTCCGGCTATGTACGCGAACGCCCGGAGATGCCGTTCCGCCGGCCATTCCCCGCTGATCAGGATCGGATCGTACCGCCAGCCGACACGGTCGATGCCCACGGCCTCCGACAGCCGCCGGAAGCTCTCCAGGACCTGCCGCTTGTCCGGCACATGGGGCTCAAGATCCTTCCCGTAGGGCGTGACCGTCACATACCAGAACTGGCCGAACGGGCGGAGCAGTTCCAGGTGCGGCAGCATGGGCGCGGGGTTCTTGGTGCAGAAGCCGATGAGGTCCACCACGTCCGGGGTCAGGCGGTAGCGGGTGACCTGCTGCGGGTTGTACGGATTCCGCACGAGCACAAAGCCGGCCTTCAGCCGGTTCACGAACCACCGCGAATAGAAGGCCGGGATATCCGTGCGCTGGCCGGTGTTGATGATCATGGAATCAGCCTCCGGATGATGCGGTGCCGCCGCAGCGGTCCCGATTCATCATCACGGCCATTCTACACCCATCGCGCCGAAACCGCAACCCATGCGGCCGCCGGAGCCTTTCATGCGCACCGGTCCGCTTACCGGCGGCTGTCAGTTTCCCTCTGGGACGGGCTCCGGTAAGCAAGCTGGGCCAGATCGAAGATCAGGTCCAGGAATTGAAGCAGAATTTCAAACAGGATGAACATCGGGGCGACCCTCCTTTCCGGCGATGCTTGTCCCATCGCTGTCATCCGTAATATCCGCGGGGCACGCGAAAGGTTACAGGATTTCCGGAAAAACTGAGAGGGGATAGCCTGAGGATTCGCTTGTGTGCCTGCGGCTTGCAAATCCTCCGATTCCCTGCTATGATGCTGTCAGACGCATGAACTCCGAAGAGAAAACTCTGCCGCGGGATATCGTTCCGCCACAGACATGAGAACAGGAGGAAAAGGCCGTGAAGATCGCCGTCCTCTCCGATACCCACAATCTCCTCCGCCCGGAGGTGCTCGATCGGCTGCGGGGCTGCGGGGCCATCCTCCACGGGGGCGACATCAGCAGGCAGGACATCCTGGACCGGCTGGAGGAGCTCGCCCCGGTGTACGCGGTGCGCGGGAACAACGACGGGGAATGGGCGGCCCGCCTGCCGCTGAGGGCGGAGTTTGAACTGGCAGGCCTGCGTTTCTGCGTGGCGCACAAAAAGAAGGACCTTCCCGCGGACCTGAGCGCCTGCGACATCGCGGTCTGCGGGCATACCCACCGATACGACGAGACCTGGCTGCCCGCGGCCGGCGGCCGGCGCACCCTGCTGCTGAACCCCGGCAGCTGCGGCCCGCGGCGGTTCGTCCAGCCCGTCACGATGGCCATGCTGACCGTCGGGCCGGACGGGTGGAACGTCAGTCGCATCGATCTGCCGCACGCCGCGAGGGAATCCGCTCCGAAGCCCGGCACGGACATCCGCGGGCAGATCGAACTGGTGATGCGGGAGACCCGGAAGGGGAAGAGTCCGGCGGAGATCGCCCGGCACGCCGGCATGGACGAGGCGCTGGCGGAGCAGATCGCGCGGCTGTATGTGACGCACCCCGGCGTGACGGCGGACGGGATCATGACGAAAATGGGGCTGTGAAGATCACGCCCCGGGGACAGTTTTTCACGGAAAGAGGGTGCCATGGTGGAACGGGAGCCTGCCGGCGAACCGGTCCTTGTCTTCGGTTCGACCTGCGTGGACGTCCTCCTGCGGGTGCCGCACCTGCCGAGAAGCCAGGAGGATCTTCAGCCGCCCGGCCAGCGCTTCACGGTCGGCGGCTGCGCCTTCAATGCGGCGCACGCGCTGGGACGGGGCGGTGCGGACGTGACCTTCGTGACGCCCGTGGGGCTGCGGGGGCTGTACGGCCCCTTCGTGCTGCGGCGGCTGCGGTCGCTCCCGTGGGCCAGGCCGGTGATCCTGCCCGATCGGGAGAACGGGTGCTGCTACTGCCTGGTGGAGCCCGGCGGCGAGCGCACCTTCCTCTCGGTGCACGGCGCGGAGTACGGCTTCGATCCCGCGTGGATGGAGCCGTACCGCGGCAGCCGCTTCGGCTGGGTCTACGTCTGCGGCCTGGAGATCGGGGAACCGACCGGCGAAGCCCTGGTGACCTGGCTCGAAAACGCCGGGACCGGGCGGATCTTCTTTGCACCGGGGCCTCGCGCGGCACAGATCCCGCCGGAGCGGATCCGCCGGATGCTGGCCCTGCGGCCCGTCCTGCACCTGAACCGGGAGGAGGCGCTGACCCTCTCCGGCGCGGATGACGTGCGCGGCGCCGCGGAAGCCCTCTTCGCGCGGACCGGTCAGCCCGTGATCGTTACCCTCGGCGCGGACGGCGCGGCCTTCGCGGACAGGGACGGGTTCCGGACCGTTCCGGCCTGCCCGGTAGAGCGGGTGACCGACACCGTCGGCGCCGGGGATGCCCATGCCGGTGCACTGCTCCTGGCCCTCTCCCGGGGCGAACCGCTCGCACGCGCCGTCGCGCTCGCCAACCGCGCGGCCGCGCTGGCGGTGCAGACGGAGGGAAGCACGGCGGAGGACTGACACCGCCCCCGCGGGACTTGCCTTTCCGCGCCCGGGGTCAGTCGGCCCGATCCCTTCGCCTGTCGATCACGTAGGACTGAAAGCCCTTCCGGCAGCCGTTCTTTTCGTAGAAGGCTTCCAGCCCGGGCTGAGCGCCGAAATACAGCATGGTCGGCGTGTGCTCTTTCGCCAGACGGATGAGGCGGCTGCCGATCCCTTTTCTCCGATACGCCGGGAGCACGAGCAGTTCCGTGATCGTTCCGAAGAAATATCCGTCCGTCAGCACGCGCAGACAGCCGACCAGCCTGTCTCCGTCATAGGCCGTGATGTTCATGGTCCTGGAGAGCGCGTCCCCGGTCCGGTCCGGGTCATAGCGGCCGGGCCACACCTGATTCACAAACGCGATGAATTCCGGCGCTTCCAGAAATTTGTCGTCTACCTGATAGTGCATATGTCCTCCGCAGATGTCCTGTCGTTCCGATGCCTGCCTTGTCTCACCGGCATGATAGCACAGACAGGCCGGTTCAGGAAGACCGGCGGAGGGCGGGACGATTGAAAAACCGGGCAGTTCTGCTGTCATACAGGGAGAATATACGGACAATCGGCGCATGGCCTGCGAGACATGCCGTACACAAACGATCGGGAGGGATACCATGAGGATCACGACGGACGAACGGGGGATCTTGCTTTCTTACGGCGTCAACCGCCTGCGCGTGCAGCCCTGGGGGCCGGACAGTGTCCGGGTCACGCTGACGGCGGAGACGGAGGAGGACCGGAATGACTGGGCGCTGACGGAGACGCCCGCGCCCTGTGACTGGCGCATCGAGACGGAAGAGGTCGACATGACGGACCCCTGGTACCGCAGAGAGGAGTATGCGCGCTACCACAGGCGCGGGACCCGATACCGCCTGATCAACGGGAAACTGACGGCGCTCGTCAACGAGGAGGGCTGGCTGTCTTTTCTGAATCAGCGGGGAGAGGTCCTTCTGGCCGAGTGCTGGCGGAACCGCAATCGGGTCTCCCGGTACGCGGTGCCCGTGGCGATCCCGGCCCGGGAGCTGAAGCCGATCCCCGGCACCCGCGATTTCAGCCTGAACATCCGCTTTGAGGCGAACGACCGGGAGCGCATCTACGGCATGGGCCAGTACCAGATGGCCGGCCTGAACAAGAAGGGGACGGTCCTGGATCTGGAGCAGCGGAACAGCCAGGCTTCGGTGCCCTTTTACGTCTCCAGCCTCGGCTACGGATTCCTGTGGAACAATCCGGCCGTCGGCCAGGTGATCTTCGGCGGCAACCGGACAGAATGGCGGATCCTTTCCACCCGGAAGCTGGATTACTACGTCACCGCGGGGGATACGCCGGCGGAGATCCTGGAGCACTATACGGCGGCCACCGGGAGGACCCCCGCCATGCCGGAATACGGCCTGGGCTTCTGGCAGTGCAAGCTGCGCTACCGGACCCAGGAGGAGGTCCTGCAGGTGGCCCGGGAGTATAAGCGCCGCGGCCTGCCGCTGGACGTCATCGTGGTGGATTTCTTCCACTGGGTTCTGCAGGGCGACTGGGCCTTCGATCCGGAGTGCTTCCCGGACCCGGAGGGCATGATCCGGGAGCTGAAGGAGATGGGCGTGGAGACCGTCGTATCCATCTGGCCCACCGTGGACGAGCGCAGCAAAAACTTCGGCCCGATGGCGGACCGGGGTTACCTGATGTGCACGGACCGCGGCAACGCCATGAACGGCTCCGGCTGGATGGGGCCCACGGTGAATTTCGACGCGACGAATCCCGGCGCCCGGGCCTATGTGTGGGACAAGGTCAGGAAGAATTATTATGAGAAGGGCGTCCGGATCTTCTGGCTGGATGAGGCGGAGCCGGAGATGCCCTATGAGTTCGACAACTGGCGCTATTACCTCGGACCCGCGGCGCAGGTCAGCAATATCTATCCGAAGGAGTATGCCCGCGGCTTCTACGAGGGCATGAAGGCGGAGGGCCAGGAGGAGATCATCAGCCTGGTGCGCTGCGCCTGGGCCGGAAGCCAGAAATACGGAGCCCTGACCTGGTCCGGGGATATCCACTCCTCCTTCCGCGCCATGCGGGAGCAGCTGCAGGCCGGGCTCTCGATGGGCATGGCGGGCATCCCCTGGTGGACCTGCGATCTGGGCGGCTTTATCGGGGGAGACCCGACGGACGAGGGCTTCCGGGAGCTGATGGCGCGCTGGTTCGCGTGGGGATGCTTCCTGCCGGTGTTTCGCCTGCACGGGGAGCGCTCCCCCTGGGAGACCGCAGAGGTCGTCATCCGCGAGGGCGGACGCCAGGTGCTGTCCACCGGCGCGGCGAACGAGCTGTGGTCCTTCGGCGAGCGGAACTATGAGATCATGAAACGGTATCTCTTCATCCGGGAAAAGCTTCGCCCGTATCTCCGGGAGACCATGCGCCGGACCTCGGAGACCGGCGAGCCGGTGATCCGGCCGCTGTTCTTCGACTTCCCGCAGGATCCCGGGGCCTGGGCGTGCGAGACGGCCTACATGTTCGGCCGGGAGATCCTCGTCTCACCGGTCACCGAACCGGGCGTGAACGAGTGGCCGGTCTATCTGCCCGCGGACGAGGAATGGATCGAGAGCGCGACCGGCCGGCGATTCGCGGGCGGACAGACGGTTGCCGCGCAGGCGGACCTGGCCGTGATCCCGGTCTTCGTGCGCGCCGGTTCCGGGATCCGGATCTACGAAGCGTGAAAGTATCCCCGTGTGGAACAGCGTGAACGGATCCCCGTGTGGAACCGGCTTGACCCGGGGCGGACAATCCTGTATACTTGTATAAGCAATATCGGTCAAAGAAAGGATGAACCCCATGATCACCAATGACAAGGGCATCGTGGATCTGAAGCATTTCATCCTCCGCGAGGTGTGCCGCCTGGCCTGGGAGGATCGCCTGAACACCGAGGAAACCGAGAAGATCGTCTACGAGGTCAGCCCCGGTCCCAAGCCGCAGTACCGCTGCTGCGTGTACAAGGAGCGGGAGATCCTGCGCGGGCGGATCCGCCTCGCCATGGGTCAGATGCCGGAGCCGGGGAAGACATCGGACAACGTGGTCCAGGTCATCCCCGCGGCCTGCGACGACTGCCCGATCCAGGACTATTTCGTGACCGACATCTGCCGGTTCTGCCTGGGCAAGGCCTGCCTGAACGCCTGCAACTTCGGGGCGATCTCCCGAGGCGACAGCAAGATGCGCATCGATCCCAACAAGTGCAAGTCCTGCGGCCTGTGCGCGAAGTCCTGCCCCTACGGCGCAATCATCCACCAGGAGCGACCCTGCAAGAAGGCCTGCCCGGTGGGCGCGATCTTCTACAACGACGCCGGCGTCTGCCAGATCGACGAGAGCAAGTGCATCCACTGCGGACACTGCATCCACAGCTGCCCCTTCGGCGCCATCGGCTCCAAGATCTACGCGGTCGACGTCATCCGGGCCATCCGCGCGGGGAAGCGTGTGATCGCGATGTGTGCCCCGGCCACCGAGGGACAGTTCGGCAACAAGATCGGCATGGCCGCCATCCGCGCCGCGCTGAAGAAGTACGGCTTTGCGGAGATGGTGGAGGTGGGCCTCGGCGGCGACATGACTGCCGCCTATGAGGCGCTGGAGTGGATCGAGGCGCGCAAAGAAGGCCGGAAGATGACCACGTCCTGCTGCCCCGCCTTCATCTCCATGCTGCACCATCACTTCCCGAAGATCTATGAGGAGAACAAGTCCGCCACGGTCTCGCCGATGGTGGCGGTGTCGCGCTACCTGAAGGCTGTCGATCCGGAGTGCGTGACCGTGTTCATCGGCCCCTGCATCGCCAAGAAGGGGGAGACGCAGAATCCCCTGATCACCGACAGCGCCGATTATGCCCTGACCTACGGCGAGATGGTCGCCATGCTGGACGCCCGGGAGATCCCCATCGAGCCGGTGGAGGAGGATTATCAGGAATCCTCCGTCTTCGGCAAGCGCTTTGCGGGCACCGGCGGCGTGGCGGCGGCCGTGATGGAAGCCATGAAGGAGATGGGCGAGGATACCGACGGCATCCGCCTGATGACCTGCGCGGGCGGAGACGAGTGCAGGAAGGCCATGATGCTGCTGAAGGCGGGCAAGCTGGACGCCGACTTTGTGGAGGGGATGATCTGCCCCGGCGGCTGCGTCGGAGGCCCGTCCAAGCACCAAGCGGAAGGCTTGGTCATCAAGGCCCGCGGCGATCTGCTGGCGAAAGCCGACGGGCGGAAGATCCTGGACAACCTGAAGGACTACCCGATGGACCGTTTCTCCATGCAGCGGGACGGCAGCCCGAACCCGCATGAGCCGCCTGTGCGCTGAAGGCCGGACCTCCGCTCACACCGGACGCAACCGGTGCGGAGCGCTGCCGGTACAGTATGACGACGAAAGAACCAAATCGAAAGAAACGGTTCTTCCCGAACTTTCCGTGAAAAACAAAAAAAGGTTCTTCACGGAAAGCTCGGGAAAACCATATGGGAGAGGGCCCGCGCTCTGCGGAGCGCGCCAGGGGCTTTCCGATCGCCCCTGGACCCTTCGGCTTCGCATCTTCCTTGTTTGGTATTGGACAAGGCAACGTTGATAAAACCTTGCAATTCCAGAGCCTATCATTAACGGACGGCCCCGAAGGAGTCCAGAGGGCGATCGGAAAGCCCTCTGGTGCGCCCGCAGGCGCATTCCCTCACCAACGGAATTTCCCTAACTAAACGTGAAGAACCAAAAAAACCGGGCGGCAGGAATTGTCCTGCCGCTCGTTGCGCTGGGGACGATTCACTTGTACCAGGATGGCGTTCATGGGGACCTCCAGCAGGATGCTGAGGGCGTAGAGATTGTCGACGCTGGGGAGCGTCTGGCCCTTCTGCCACTTGTAGATGGCTTGCGGGGCGTCGAAGCCGAACCAGTTCTGCATATCCCGGACGGTGAGTCCCCGCTCCTTCCGCAGCTGGACGATCTGTCGCCCGGTGGCTTCGGGATCGATGGCCGGATAGTGCTTCATCTGCATGATGCGACCCCTCCTGTTGTCTGTTCGGTTGTCACGGGTGAAATGCGGCACAGGGGATTGTAGCAGACGGGGGAGGGAAATGCAAGGGGCGGGAAGGGTATTTCTCGACATTTCCTCATATCCATGGGGATCGCCGGACGGCCTTACTTCCCGACCTTCTGCCCGCCCACGATGACCACGTTCATCCGCTCGACGCGGACATCCGCCCAGACGCCCTCCGCGATGTACGGTTCGGAGGCCAGGTAGGCGTCAAGGGCCTCGCGGGACTCGAAATCGAGGACCATGACGGAGCCCTTCATCCGGCCGCTGTCATCCAGCAGACCGCCGGCGCAGACGACCTTTCCCATGATCTTCGACAGGTTCTCCAGATGCCTGGGGCGGACCTCCATCCGCCGGTTGAGCATATTCTCGCCGTCATAGGCCGTGATCACAAACTGCATGCGGATCCCTCCTGTCCTTCGGGTGGAAGCTTTTCTTTTCACTTCCGATTGCAGCGAAAAGGATGCTGCGTTTTTTCGTCATCCCCGCACCAGCGGCGCCCTTAACTGCTCGTTGATCTCTCGGATCTCGCGCTTGCCGTCGATGTAGTCCTGATACAGGGTCTCCGTCCGGCCTCCGCCCCGGTTGTCGCAGCCGGAGCAGAACTCGCAGTCGATCCCGCAGGCGCCCCACAGCGCCTGATGCACGATCTGCTCGCGCTCCTCCCGCGTGGTGTCTCTGATCAGGATCGATTTCATCCGGGTTCCCTCCTCTCCGGATCGGACGGTGACAGCTTTGATCCTATGATAGCGGAGACGTCCGGAAAACGCAATATCCCTTCGGACGATTCCGCGTGAAAAAAAGGTTCTTCTTGCAAACGCGGCCTTCCGGCCATATAATACGGGAAAGGAGGCATGGAACATGAAGAGGAAACCGGTCTTGCTTTGCTGCCTCGCGCTCGCCGCGCTGATCTGCGCCCTGAGCCTGCCCGCGGCGCGCGCGGAGGAGGATGTCATCACCGTGAATCCGTCCTCGGCACCGCTCACCCGGGAGGAGACCCTCGCAATGGCGGAGAAAGCCGCGGCCGCGTTCTATGCGGATCCGGCCCTGCGGGAGGAGTTGGCGTCCGAGATCACCCTGACACGGGAAGTCGTGCCGGCTCTGAATTACCCGACCGAGGAGTATGATGTGTATACCCTCTCGCACGGGGGAAAGAGCATGCGCTTCTTTATGGAGACCGTCTGGGAGCCGGAGGAGAACGGGCGCTACCCGCTGTACATCACCCTCCATGGCGGCGGAGGCGGGTCGCCCGAATTGAACAACTGCGAGTGGATCACCATGTCGCAGTACTACAGGGGCTCCGTGCAGAGCGGCATCTATGTCGCCTGCCGCGGGATCACCGACACGTGGGACCTGCATTTTCGGGAGGACTCCTACCCCCTCTACGAACGCCTGATCGAGGCGATGATCGTCCTGTACAACGCGGACCCGGACCGTGTGTATCTGCTCGGCTTTTCCGCGGGCGGCGACGGCGTCTACCAGGTCGCGCCGCGGCTGGCGGACCGGTTTGCCGCGGCCAACATGTCCTCAGGACACCCGAACGACGTCTCCCTCCTGAACCTCGCGAACTGTCCGATCTGCCTGCAGGCCGGGATCCGCGACTGGTACAGCGAATCCGCCATGCGCTCCGTCCGGACCGCCGAGTTTGAGGCTGCCCTGTCTGGCTTCCGGGAGAAATACGGCTTCGGCTATGAGCACCGGGTCTGGATCCATGTGCCCGAGGGGCATAACTTCGTCGACAACTGGGACGCTAATGGCGTGATCCTGCGGGATCCGGCGCGGTTTGCCGCCCTCGCGGCATCGGAGGATGTGCTGGAGGTGTTCCTGGACGCGCAGGAGGCCTGCGGCCGGGGCCGCGACGTGCCGACGATGTCGTACTTCAGCGCAGGGGAGGACGAGGCGTTTGACCGCGCCGTGACGGAGGCCGTGACAGAGACCCTGGGGCTGGAGACCGTCACGCAGAATACCAACGCAGTGCGCTGGGTGTCGCAGTACTCCCGCAGCCCGGCGCCCGAAAAGCTCGTCTGGGACCTTTCGACCCGTGCGCGGATGAGGGAGAAGGACACCTTCTACTGGCTCGAGGCGGGGCCTGACGTCAGCCGGGGCGTCATCACCGCCGCGTATAACGCGGAGACCAACACGATCACCGTGGAGGCGGAGGATGTGGACGGGGACTTTGCCATCCTCTTCCATCCGGCCCTCGTGGATGTCTCCAGACCGGTGACGATCAGGACCGGCGAAATCGTCCGCACGGTGCGGGTCAACCCGTCGGAGGAATGCCTGAAGGCCTCTATTCTGGAGAACGGGGACCCAGCGCTGGCCTGTGTCGGCAGGATCATGTACAGCGAGATCGTCCCGCAGGGCAGATGAACCGCGGCGGCACCGTACAAGGGAGGTCGAAGAGCATGACGCCGAATCAGCGGGCCTGGGCGCAGGCGAGGGACCGGCTGGCCCGGGCTGTCACCGATCTGGGCTTTCCGGGGGAGCTGGCGGACCTGCTGGCCAAACAGCTGCAGAGCCCGAAGTCCATCGACCGGATGGCCTCCTGGCTGGCGTACACCCGTCCCCGCAGCATGGAAACCGTCGCGGACGAGCTGCTCGCCATCTGCGCCGACCGCGACGCCTGGCGCGCAAAGGCGGAGAGCCGGGAGGCCCAGGCCTCCTACAGCCGGTGGCTGAGCAGTGAATCGCGCCGGGCGCTTGGTGAGGAAGAGATATGGGGATGTGAGGACGACTGAAGAACTGAGTCCGCCTCACAGCAAGACGGGGAGCTGCCGCGCGGCAGCTCCCTGTTCCGTATTGAGGGAAATCATGCGTTCCATTTCCAGCCGGCTACCTCGGGCAGGTCCTCGCCGTAGCGGTGGATGTACTGCTTGTGCTCCACCAGCTTGTCGCTCATGCGCTGGTAGAGGTAGGCGCCGCGGTTGCCCAGCTGGGGCAGGTACTTGATGGCCTCCTGCACCAGGTGGAAGCGGTCCACGTTGTTCTGCACGCGGACGTCGAAGGGTGTGGTGATGGTGCCCTCCTCCTTGTAGCCGCGCACGTGCATCAGGCGGTTGTTGTGGCGGCGGTAGGTCAGCTCGTGCACCAGGCTGGAATAGCCGTGGAAGGCGAAGATCACCGGCTTGTCGCGGGTGAAGAGGATGTCATACTCCGCATCGGTCAGGCCGTGGGGATGCTCGGTGGCGGGCTGGAGCTTGAACAGGTCCACCACGTTGATGAAGCGGATCCTGATGTCCGGCAGCTCGCTGTTGAGGATGGACACGGCAGCCAGCGCCTCCAGGGTCGGCGTCTCGCCGGCGCAGGCGAACACCACGTCGGGCTCCACGCCCTGATCGTTGCTGGCCCAGTCCCAGATGCCGATGCCCTGGGTGCAGTGCTTCACGGCCTCGGGCATGCTCAGCCACTGGGGACGCGGATGCTTGGAGGCGACGATCACGTTGACATAATTGCGGGAGCGGATGCAGTGGTCGAAGGTGGACAGCAGGCAGTTGGCGTCCGGGGGCAGGTAGAGGCGCACCACGTCGGCCTTCTTGTTGGCGATGTGGTCCATGAAGCCGGGATCCTGGTGGGTGAAGCCATTGTGGTCCTGCTGCCACACGGTGGAGGCCATGATCAGGTTGAGCGAGGCCAGCTCCTCGCGCCAGGGCAGCTGGTTGCAGACCTTCAGCCACTTGGCGTGCTGGGCGGCCATCGAGTCGATGATGCGGGCGAAGGCCTCGTAGGTGGCGAAGAAGCCGTGGCGGCCCGTCAGCAGGTAACCCTCGAGCCAGCCCTCGCACATATGCTCGGAGAGCATCGCGTCCATCACGCGGCCGTCGGCGGCCAGATGGTCGTCGGTGTCCAGACGCTGCGCGTTCCAGTCGCGGTTCTCCACCTCGAACACGGCGTTGAGACGGTTGGAGTTGGTCTCGTCGGGCCCGAAGATGCGGAAGTTCTTTGCCTCCTTGTTCAGCGTGAAGATGTCGCGCACGAACTTGCCCAGCTCGATCATGTCCTGGCCCTCGCGCTCACCGTGGCCCTGGGTGTCGAAGGCATAGTCGCGGAAATCGGGCAGGCGCAGGTCGCGCAGGAGGAGGCCGCCGTTGGCATGGGGGTTCGCGCCGATGCGCGCGTTCCCGGCGGGCGCCAGGGCGCGGATCTCGGGCAGGGCGCGGCCGTTCTCGTCAAAGAGCTCCTCGGGATGATAGGAGCGGAGCCAGTCTTCGAGGATCCTGAGGTGCTCCTCGGGCTTCGACATGGAGATGGGCACCTGGTGGGCCAGGAAGTTGCCCTCGATGCGCTGGCCGTCCACTTCCTTGGGGCCGGTCCAGCCCTTGGGCGTGCGCAGCACGATCATCGGCCACACGGGACGGGTGGTGTCCCCGGTCTCCCGGGCATGCTTCTGGATGGCCTTGATGCGCTCGATCACGGTGTCCATCGTCTCGGCCATCCGGCGGTGCATGGGCATCGGATCGTCCCCCTCCACAAAGAAGGGCTCCCAGCCGCAGCCGTGGAAGAAGTCGACGATCTCCTGATGGCTCATGCGGGCGAAAACCGTGGGATTGGCGATCTTGTAGCCGTTCAGGTGCAGGATGGGAAGGACCGCGCCGTCGTTGATGGGGTTCAGGAACTTGTTGGACTGCCAAGAGGTCGCCAGCGGGCCGGTCTCCGCCTCGCCGTCGCCCACCGTGACCGCGGCGATCAGGTCCGGGTTGTCGAACACCGCGCCGAAGGCGTGGGCGATGCCGTAGCCCAGCTCGCCGCCCTCATTGATGGAGCCGGGGGTCTCCGGGGCGCAGTGGGAGGGCATGCCGCCCGGGAAGGAGAACTGCTTGAACATCTTCTGCATGCCCGACTCGTCCTCGGAGATGTTCGGGTAGACCTCGGAGTAGGTGCCGTCCAGGTAGTCATTGGCGATGAAGAAGTTGCCGCCGTGACCGGGGCCGGAGAGCAGGATCAGGTCCAGGTCGTACCGCTTGATGACGCGGTTCAGGTGCACGAAGACGAAATTCTGCCCAGGCACCGTGCCCCAGTGGCCGACGATCTTCTTCTTGATCATCGACAGGGTGAGGGGCTTGCGGAGGAGGGGATTCTCCAGCAGGTACAGCTGTCCGGCGGACAGGTAGTTGGCCGCGCGGAACCATTTGTTCATGCGTTCCAGAAGCTCATCGGTGATGGGGCCTTTCTCGGGACAGGAATACAGTTCGCTCATGGTCATGCTCCTTCCGGGTATGCGTTTTTTCTTTGGCTCCATGATACCCGATTTGGCCGGAAATCGCAATGGCTTATTTATGATTTCCCGATCAAAGTCTCATCCGGCGCGGTGCCGAAGTCCCCCCGCAGCTGCTGCAGGAAGCGCTCCGCGATGGGGGAGAAGGTCTGGTACTTCTTCCAGATCAGATACAGCCGGGTCTCCAGACTCGGCCAGAGCGGACGGAACACCAGCCCGGAGGAGGGGGATGTGTCGATCAGACGATCGAAGGTCAGCAGGTATCCCAGCCCCTCCATCGCGAACATGGAGCCGTTGTAGGAGAGCCGGAAGGAGCCTTCCAGGCGCATCTCCCGCATCCGCTCGCCGCACCACCGGGGGATATCGCCGCGCCAGCTCTGCTCCGAGCAGAACAGCGGCAGGCCCGCGATGTCCTCCGCCGTGATGCGCTCCTTCGCGGCCAGCGGATCGTCCGCTCGGAAGACGAGACCCCACACGTCCGCGTCCGGGAAGGCGAGGAAGTCATACTTGACCGCATCGGGCTCCTCCGCCAGCACGGCAAAGTCCAGGAGGCCCTTGTCCAGCTTTTCCGTCACCTGCTCCGTGTCGCCGCTGGTGATGTGGTAGCGGAGATCGGGGTACCGCCGGCGGAACGCACGGATCTCCCGGGCGAGGGTCCTGATCCGGTAGGACTCCGCAAGGCCGAAGAAAATGTCGCCGCCGCTGATGTCATCCAGCGAGACGAACTCGCGCTCAATCCGGTCCGCCATGCTGACCAGGTCCTCCGCACGGCTTCGCAGCAGACGTCCCTCGTCGGTCAGCCGGATGCTGAAGCTGTGCCGCGTGAAGAGCTTCTTTCCGAGCTCGTCCTCGAGGGCCTTCATGGCCTTGGACAGGGTGGGCTGGGTCACGTGAAGGATCTCCGCGGCGCGGGTCATGTTCTCCTCGCGCGCCACGGTGAGGAAATACCGAAGCGTTCTGATCTCCATGGATGCCTCCTGTTCACGCCTTGTGATATTCTTGAAATGCATATCATGATATTCATTATAACCATTTGCACGGTTTTCCGCAAGCGGTTATAATGAACATGACCCGAAAAGAGAAAGGGGACGGCGGACATGCCGGAGACAGAACGGCTGCTGCAGGCATTGAGGGATTCGGGCTGCGCGGAGGAGGCCGCCGCCGAGATCTGCTCCCTGTGCAGCGAGGGCCGTTACGAGGAGATGCTGCGCCGGATGAGAAAGCAGCGATGCGATCTGGTGGAGCGGATGCACGAGAGCCAGCAGCGGGTGGACCGGATGGACTGGCTGATCCACATGCAGGAAAAACAGATGCGGTAAGGAGGACGGAAACATGATCTACAGGGACTTTCAGGGGATGAAGCTTTCCAACCTGGGCTTCGGCGCGATGCGCCTGCCGGTGATCGGCGGCGACGACGGCCTGATCGACGAGGCCGCCGCCCTGCGCATGGTGGACACGGCCATGAAGAACGGCATCAACTACTACGACACGGCCTGGGGCTACCACGACGAGCATTCCGAGCTCGTCATGGGCAGGGCGCTCGCCCGGTATCCGAGGGACAGCTTCTTTGTCGCCACCAAGTTCCCCGGCTACGACGCGGCCAACTGGGGCAAGGTGGAGGAGATCTTCGAGCGGCAGCTGGAGAAGCTGGGCGTGGACTATTTCGACTTCTATCTCTTCCACAACGTGTGCGAGATGAACATCGATGCCTACCTGGACGACGCAAAGTACGGCATCTACAGCTATCTGACGGAGCAGAAGCGCCGCGGCCGCATCCGCCACCTGGGCTTCTCCTGCCACGGGGACCTGCCCGTCCTGCAGCGCTTCCTCGACGCCTACGGGAAGGACATGGAGTTCTGCCAGCTGCAGCTGAACTACCTGGACTGGACCTTCCAGCACGGCAGGGAGAAGGTGGAGTTGCTCCGCCGGCTGGGTATCCCGGTGTGGGTCATGGAGCCTCTGCGCGGCGGCAAGCTCGCGAAGCTCCGGCCGCAGGATGAGGAGACGCTGAAGGCGCTCCGCCCGGATGAGGAGATCCCGGCCTGGGCCTTCCGCTTCCTGCAGAGCATCCCGGGCGTGACGGTGATTCTGTCCGGCATGTCGAACGAGGAGCAGCTGGAGAAGAACCTTGCCACCTTTGCGGAAGACAGGCCGCTGAATGATGCGGAAATGTCGGCGCTGAAGGAGATCGCGGAGCGGATGCTCTCCCGCGGCACGGTGCCCTGCACAGCCTGCCATTACTGCGTCAGCCACTGCCCGATGGGCCTGGATATCCCGCACCTGCTCTCCCTGTACAACGAACACGCCTACACCGGCGGCGGCTTCATCGCTCCGATGGCGCTGAGCGCCCTGCCGGAGGACAAGCGGCCCCAGGCCTGCCTGCAGTGCCGCAGCTGCGAACAGGTCTGCCCGCAGCAGATCAGGATCTCCGAGGTGCTGGCCGACTTCTCCGCAAAGCTCGGCTGAGCGCCCCTGCCCGAGCGCCGCGAAAGGATGGACAACGTGGAAACGAAAAAGCTGTGGAGCCGCAACTTCATCTGCATCAATCTGTGTGTACTCTTCGCGTCCTTCACCAATTTCGCCAACATCTACGTCCTGCCGGTGCACGTGCTCCGGATCGGCGGCAGCAATACGGATGTGGGCCTGATGGGCGCGGCCCTGACCGTCGTGGGTCTGGTGACGCGCCTCACCCTGTCCCCGCTGATCGACCGTTGGGGCCGCAAGCCCATGCTCCTGCTGGGCGGTTTTCTCTTCGCTCTCAATTCCCTGGGCTACCTCCTGCTGAAGGACCTGGTGTGGGGCGTCATCCTGATGCGCTGCTTCAGCGGTTTTTCCCAGGGCATCTTCTTTCCGGTGCCGCCGACCGTCGTTTCCGACATTTCCCCGAAGGAGAAACTGGTGGACGCCCTGGGATACTTCGGCATCGCCAGCTCCCTGCCCGCCATGTTCTCCTCTCCGCTGGGCCTGTTCCTGTATGAGCAGGTCAGTCCGGACGCTTTCTTTATCGTGACCCTGGCCATGGCGGCGGTGTCGGTCGTCTTCGCCTTCCTCTACAGGGACGAATACGTTCCGCAGAAGTCGAAGGAAAAGGCGGTCGGGCGGTTTGCCCTGGGGAATGTACTGGAGCTCTCCGTGCTGGTCCCCTGCCTGGTGTTCCTCCTGGCAATCTTCGGATTCAGCGTGGTGAACAACTTCGTGATCCCCTTTGGCGAGAGCCGGGCCATCGCCGGCATGAGCTGGTTCTTCACGGTGCACAACATCGCCATCATCGTCACCCGCCTGTTCGCGAACAAGCTGAAAAACGTACTGTCCTCCGTGAAGATCATCACGGGCGGCCTGGCGATCATCGGCGCGGGCACGATCCTGACCGCCTTCGCCGGCGGTACCTGGATGATGATGCTTGCCTCCGTGGTCATGGCGGTGGGCGGCACGCTGTACTCGCAGTATCTCCAGGCGGACATCCTGATGATGGCGCCCGGGAACCGCCGGGGCGTCGCGAACTCCACGATGATGCTCTTCCAGGACGTGGGCGGCGGCATCGGTGCGGCTGTCTTCGGCGTCACGTCGGAGCGGTTCGGCTATCCCTTCAGCTTTGTGGCCGCGGGGATCGTGACCCTCTCCGCCATCCCGCCGGCCCTCCTTGCCGGACGGCGGCGGAACCGGAACTCCGTCAGCGCGTAAACCATCCGACGCAAAAGCCCCGCCGCAGCGGAAGCGGACTTGCTCTGTCCGCACCGCGCGGCGGGGTTTTTGCACTGCCGGCTATGCGTCCTCCCGGAGCATGGCTTTGCGCTCCAGGCGCTTCGCATCCCGCCGGCGGTAGGTCTTGCCGCTGGGGACTACCCGGGTGGTCGGGACGACATCGCCCCAGGAGGCGCGCCTTTGGCTGTTGAATTCCTTCTGCCGGCGCTTGGTCTGTTTCCGGAGCGGGACCAGGGTCTTCATGGCAAGCACCTCCTCGCGGCTGATCCTCTGACTGTCCTGCGGGACAAGCATAGCACAAAACCGTGACGGTGTCATTGAACCGGCGGTTCAAAAAGGACGGTTGACATATCACGATTCCGTGATATCCGCCGAGGCGATGAAGCGCGAATACGGCTTACCGAAGTGAAGGCTGCATACAGCGCGGGAAGGCTCTGCGTTCAGGTCCGCCGCGCGCCGCCGCTCTCCGCCGCAGCCAGGGTGAACTCGATCTCATCCAGCCCGTCGGTGATCCTGTTCCTGCGCCCGGTCGGCGCGAACCCCATCCGGCGGTAGAGCCTTTCGGCTCCCGCGTTGTTCTCGAGGATCCAAAGCACGGGCGTCCCGCCGCACTGCGCCATGGCGTGACGCAGCAGCTCGGTCCCGAAGCCCTTGTTCTGCTCATCCGGAAGGACATAGAGATCCTCGATCAGGCTGCCGGTCACGGAGACGACCCCGACCGGCTTTTCCTTTACGAGCATATACAGCCTGCTTCCCTCGGCGAGCTTCTGCCCCAGATACGCCCGCTGCCGCTCCGGGGAATGCAGCGCCACGAAATCGGGCGTGCAGAACGCGCGGTGCGATTCCTTCCAGGCGGCGGAATGCACGGCCGCGGCCTGATCCAGGGTGGTTTTGTCTACGGTGATGATCATGTCAGCCTCCGCAAAAGTTTCCGCCGATGCGCCGGATCAGAATCCCAGCCTCCGGATCGCCTCGACCAGGTTCCGGCCGTAGACTTCGCAGCCGAGGGCATTCGGGTGCAGGTTGTCGAGGAAGTATTCCGGCAGATGCGGCACGAGCGTGAAACCGTCCACCACGGTGACGTTGGGATAGCGTCCGGCGATCGCCCGGACGTTTTCGCAGAAGCGGGTCAGGGTCGGAAGACCGTCCGGCACGTCGCCGCGCCAGAGCGGGGTGACGCAGAGGATCGGGATCTCCGTGCCGTAGATGCCGGTCAGCGTCTCATAGTATTCCTCCACGTCACGCATGGTCTCGCAGCCGAATTGGTTGGTGCCCAGGGCCACGACGATCCTGTCGGGCGCGTACCCGTCCATCTTCATCAGGGACTTTTTGTCGTAGACATAGCCGCCGATGCCCTGGTTGAGGATATCCCAGCCGAGCAGGCGGTTGGCCACGCTGACATAGGTCTGGCCGGAGCGGAGCGGCCCGTAGCCCTGGGTGATCGAATCCCCGAGCCAGAGGACCTTCTTCCCTTTCCGGGCGGGCGTGAAGGCGCCGTCGATCGCAAAGTCCCAGATCAGCACGGTGGCGTCCGCCGGAAGGTAGATCACCGCGTCCTTTTTCCCTTCCGGCAGCGCAAAGGTCAGACGGCCTTCCTTCGGCAGGTCTTTCACATAGCGGATCTCCGTGATCTGTCCGTTCACCGCCAGCTCGAAGGAATCCTGCGAGCCCTCCCAGATGAACCTGTACCGGAAGGAGACCGTCCGCGCGTCGGTGGTCATCTCCAGCGTCTTCGCGGTGGAGGCCATGCAGCGGTCATACCAGAAGTCGAAGGTGGAGCGGAAGTAGGCCATCTGGGCGTCCGAGTACTGGAAAGCCTGGAGCCAGCCGTCGGGAGTTTCCCTGAACGAGTATGCGCCGAAATAGATCTGCCGAAGCTCCCGGTTTGTCAAGGTGTGTCCCTCCTTGCGGGGAGCCCGAAGCCGCTCCCACTCTTCTTTCGTGATCAGGCAGGTGTATTCGCCCGAGGTGACGCCGGTCCTGGGATAGGTGCGGGTCCCCGTGTCGCTGACGCATGTCATGCCGATGTGCTTCATCACGGCGAAGGACGCCGGGTTGAGGATGTCGCACTGGGCGTAGACCTTGCCGATGCGCAGATGGGTGAACGCGAAATCCAGCAGCGCCCGCGCCGCCTCGGACGCGAAGCCCCGCCCCCTGTATGCCTTGTGGATGATCCAGCCCAGCGTGGCGTAGGAGCGGCCCGCGCTGTGGCTGAGATCGGCGTCGCACCCGCCGATGATCCGTCCGTCGAGCAGGATGACGAACGCGAAGTCCGTCTGGTCGGCGCTCTGCCACTCCGCGGCGCTCTGCCGGACAAAATCGACCGTCTCGTCAAAGGTCTCGTTCGGGAGCCAGTACATCATCGTGATGCTCCGGTCTCCCGCGTATTCATGGATCCCGGCTTCATCCCCGGGCATCACCGGCCGCAGGGTGAGCCGTTCTGTCTTCAGTTCCATTTCATCACCTTTCCGGTCACGGGATCATGGGCGGGACCCGTCCCATCCGCACGCGCTCATATACGGCCCGGATGTCCTCCTTCGCACCGCCGAACGCGGGCCAGCCGTCGATGCCGTCGCCTGATTTCCGCGGAATGATGTGGATGTGGAAGTGCGGAACGGACTGGCCGGCGCTTTCGCCGCTCGCGTTGAGCAGGTTGACGCCCTCGTAGCCGCAGACCTCGGTCAAGTGCAGGGACACCTTCCGCACCGCATGCATGACGGCGGACAGGTCCTCCCCGTGACAGTCCAGGATGTTCGTGCAGTGTCGCTTCGGGATCACGAGGATGTGGCCGTCCACGTCCCCCGCAATGTCCATGAAGGCGAGGGCAGCCTCCGCCTCGTACACCTTCATGCACGGGATTTCCCCGGACACGATTCCGCAGAAAACACAGTCGCTCACGGCCTGATCCCTCCTTCACAGGTCCTTTCGCAGGAAGATCTTGTCCAGCTTCGGATCCGCGCTCCGGCGGATGAATTCCACGGTATACCCCAGCTTTTTGTAGAACTCCGGGGCCTGGAAGCCGAAGGTCGTCAGGGTGATGACGTCGTACCCTCTGCCCCGGAAGGCCTCCTCCACCGTGCGGACCAGGCGGCTCCCGATGCCGCTCCGCCGGTGACCCGCGGCGACGATCAGGTCCCCGATATGGACCTCGTTGTAGTAGGCCCGCCCGGTGATCACGCCGGCGATGCCCGCGCCGGGCACCTCCGCCGCGTAGCAGAAATCCTCATAGTTGAGCGCCACGCCGTGCTCCTCGCCGTAGCGGGAAAATGCTTCGTGGATGAATTCGCCGATGTCCTCGCGCTCCTCGTCGATCCTCCGGATGACGATGCCGGTCATGATGTTCACCTCGGTTTCAGCGGTCGTTCACGCATTCCGGGCGGTTACCGGGTATATTTCTCAAACCATCCCATGATCTCCTCCAGACGGCGGAGGCGGTGCGCCGGCTTGCCGGTGCGGGAGAGCTCATGGTTTTCCCCGTGGAAGACGACCATCCGGGCCGGGACGCGCAGGTAGACCAGAGCGGTGTAGAGCTGGTAGCCCTCGGCGATCGGGCAGCGGTGATCCTCCTCGCTGTGGATGATGAGCGTCGGGGTTTTCGCGTTCCGCACATACTTCAGCGGGGAGACGTCCCACATCTCCGCGAAGCCCTTTTCGGAATACGGGTCCGCGCTGCAGACCTCAAAGTTGGAGATCGGCGGGATGTCGCTGATGCCGTACATCGATACCCAGTTGGCGATGCTGCGCTGCGTGGCGATGCAGCAGAAGCGGTCCGTGTGCCCGAGGATCCAGTTGCTCATGTAGCCGCCGTAGGAGCCGCCGGTGCAGCACAGCTTTGCCGTGTCGATGGCGGGATAGGTCTCCAGCACCTTGTCCGTGAAGGCCATGATCTGGCGGTAGTCGATGCTGCCCCACTGCAGATCCAGGTAGGCGAAGGCGCTGCCCCGCCCGTCGGATCCGTGGGGATTGCAGAAGAACACGATGTATCCCTTCGCCGCCCAGGCCTGCATCTCGTGGAAGAAGACCGGGCCGTAGGCGCACTTGGGCCCGCCGTGGATGTCCAGCACGGCGGGATACTTCTTCTGCGGATCAAAGTCCTCCGGCAGGAGCACCCAGCCGTCGATCTCCTCACCGTCCAGCGTGGCCGTCAGCGGCTGAGGCTGCGCCACGTAGACGTTCTTCAGCACCTCCGCGTTCCATCCGGTCAGGCGGCGGGGCCCGGTCTTCTCCGCGGCGTAGAGCTCGGGCAGCTTCATGTCGAGCATGCCGGCGAAGACGATCTTCCCGTCGTGCACGTCGTAATCGCTGATGATCCCGTCCGCCGCGGCCACGGTTTCGATCACGCCGTCCGGACCGATGCGCTTCAGCCTGCAGCCGTCCCTGTCCAGCGCGGGGAAGTAGAGGCAGCCGCCGTCCGCCTTGGTGAAGCGGGAGGCGCCGTACTCCACGTCGGTCAGCATCGCGTTGCCGAGGCTTTCGTCCGCGTCGCATAGGAGGTTCAGCGTCTTCGTGTCGGGATCGAAGGTGTAGAAGCGCGGGTTCTCGTTATCGCCGTAGCGCTTCCCGTCCGCGCCGATCACGACGAGGGTGTCCCCGATGCATCCGATGTCGTAGATGAGCAGGCGCGGCCCGAGCATCTGCTCGTTCCTGCCGGTCTCCATATTCAGGCGGTACAGACATTCCCGGTTGGGGCAGCGGTTCCGGAATGTCGCGCCGCTGTACCATACCTCCTGACCGCGGACGCAGAAGGAGCTCACGTCCGTATACCTTCCGGTCAGGCGGCGCAGCTTCTTCTCCCTGACCTGATAGAGGAACAGGGCGCTGCGTTTCCCCTGGATCAGACCGCGGCCGTTGAACACGAAGGGCGATTCCGTCAGCACCTCATAGTCCTTTTCCCCGTCGAGCTTCTCCAGCGCCTTCTTCCGCCTGTCGCCCTCCAGGAGATAAAAATCGGGATCATCCGTGCGGATCTCGCCGGTCATCAGCAGGTTCCCGTCCTCAAGCAGGCGGAAGGAGCCCGCATCGATGGGGAGCTCGTACGCCTTCTCCGCCTCGCCGCCGGTCAGGGGCAGGCGGTACAGCACGGTGGAGGGACCTTTTTCTTCACCGTCCTTCTCCTTCCTGCGGCTCCGCGGGTCCGTGGCGAACAGGATGTGCTCCTCATCTTCGAAGAAGAACTCGCCGATCCTCCCGTCGCTGACCATCGGCCGGTCGTCCTCTCCGGTGCGCAGGCGCAGCCGGCTGACATACTCCTTTTTTTCGCGGTCGATCTCCGTCAGCACATAGGCCAGTTTTCCGCCGTCCGGGGAAAAGGTCAGGGACGAAAGCATCCGGAAATCCATAAAGCTATCCAGTTTCATCTTGTTCATGGTGTTCTCCCTTCTTCTGCTGTCAGGCAGACATCCTTCGCTATTGTAGCACAGGAGCGCACGGAAAACCAGACGGAATCCGGACGCTCAGCCCGGCAAACACGATCAAAAAAGCGCCGCCCGTTCGGACGGCACTGTTCCGGAGGCGTGATTCACTCCTCGACGATGTGCTGGGTCAGGCCGTTGATGTAGATGGGGGTCAGCTCCGCCTGGATCAGGGGCCGCGCGTAGGCTAGGAACTCGGGCAGCATGTCGGTGCGCGCCTCGTTGATCCACTCCACGGGGACCTTCTTTTCGTAGTTGGCCACCGCGTCGATGTCCACCAGCTCGGTGGTGCACTGGTAGGGATCGTTGGAGAGACGCTTCAGGGCGACCATTTTGGCGGTCTCGCCCTCGAAGGCTGCCTTCGCCGCCGCACCGCCCACCTGGAAGGCCTCGGTGATGTCCGTCCGGCTGGCCAGGTGCGCGCCGCAGCGCTGCAGGATGGAGAGCTCCACCGCGCGGGTGCGGGTGGGGAGGTTCCGGGCCACCAGATTGCTCAGGAAGCGGGCCGTGCCGGTCAGGTTGATGTGGCCGAAGGCGTCGCGGGTGCGGTGGTCGTCGCTGAGCTCGCACACGAAGCGTCCGTCGGGCAGCTTGACGCCCTCGGACACGGCGATCACCACGGAGGCGCGCTCCTTCTGCATGCGCTCCACCTTCGCGAGGAAGCGGTCGGTGTGGAAGGGAAGCTCCGGCAGGCAGATCAGGTCGACCCCCTCGCAGTCCTCACCGCGGGCCAGCGCCGCCGCCGCGGTCAGCCAGCCGGCGTTGCGCCCCATGACCTCGACGATGGTGACGAAGTTGGTGCCGTAGACCGTGGCGTCCCGGATGATCTCCTTCATCACCACGCCGATGTACTTGGCCGCGGAGCCGTAGCCGGGCGTGTGGTCGGTGAGCATCAGGTCGTTGTCGATGGTCTTGGGCACGCCCATGAAGCGGATCTCGCTGCCGACCTGCTTTCCGTAGCGGGCCAGCTTGTTGATGGTGTCCATGGAGTCGTTGCCGCCGATGTAGAAGAACCAGCGGATGTCCAGCTTTTTCAGGATGACAAAGAGCTTCTCGTAGACGGCGGGATCATCCTCGGGCGCGGGGAGCTTGTAGCGGCAGCTGCCCAGGAAAGAGGAGGGCGTCCGCTTCAGCAGCTCGATGTCGAGGAAGGAAGCCAGCCGCTCCGACAGATCGCAGACCTTCTCCTCCAGCAGGCCCTGGATGCCGTGGAGCATGCCGTAGACATGCTTTGCGCCGCGCATCTGGCAGGCCTGGAAAACGCCCGCGAGACTGGCGTTGATGACAGAGGTGGGGCCGCCGCTCTGGCCGACAATCGCGTTCGCCATGGGGTATCCTCCTTCCGGGTCGGTTCGTCCGGGGTACGGGGATCGTGAAATGACCGGGACCCTGACAAAGAACAGCGGCCCGGGGATCACGTCCATCCACTGATGCTATTCTATCATGTCGCGCCCTGCGCGTCAATGACGGAATGCACGGAAACTCTTTCCGCCGACACATTGTAATTTACTGGGTTTCAGCTATAATGGGGATGGTTTACAGATCCGCCGCGGCCCGGGAGGACCGGCGGAGAATGAAGAGGAGATGAGGGAACCGTGGCCAGGATCATTACGGTCAGCAGGCAGTTCGGCAGCGGGGGCCGGGAACTGGGCAAGCGGCTGTCGGACCTGCTGGGATGGGATTATTATGACCGGGAGATCATCCAGATGCTGTCCGATCAGCAGGGGTTGGACCCGGAGTATGTGCACAGGGCGCTGAGCACCCACGGCTGGCACCAGTACCAGCTGACCTACCGCAACAGCTTCCACCAGGCGACAGGCTCGGCCTGGCGGCACACGGAGGTCCTGGTCAAGCAGCGGGAGATCATCCGTGAGATCGCGGCGGAGGGCAACGACTGCGTGATCGTCGGCCGGGACGCGGACGTCATCCTGCACGACGCGAACCCCTTCCGGATCAGCGTGTGCGCGGATATCGGAAGCCGCCTCGCGCGCTGCGTCCGCCACGAGGAGAAGAAGGAACCTTCGGAGCGCCTGACGGAGAAGGAGATCCTCCGGAACATCCGCCGGATCGACCGGAACCGGCGCCGGACCCGCGAGGTCCTGACCGGGAAAAGCGCGGCGGACGGCAGTGCCTTCGACCTGACGGTGAACGCGACGGACTGGGACATCAAAAAGCTGGCGGAGGCCGTGGCGGAGTTTTCCGCACGGTGGTTTGAAAGATGAATAACGCAAGAGAAAAGGCCAACCTGACCGAGGGCAGCGTCTGGAAAAAGCTGCTGATCTTCTTCCTCCCCATTGCCGCGGGAACGATCATCCAGCAGCTGTACAACGCGGTGGACGGACTGATCGTCGGGCGCTTTGTCGGCACCGAGGCGCTGGCGGCCGTCGGCGGCAGCTCCGCCCAGATCATCAACGTGCTGGTCGGCTTCTTTGTCGCGATGACGGCCGGGGCGTCCGTGATCATCGGACAGATCTACGGCGCCGGCAGGACGGAAGACCTGAACCGGGCGATCGGCACCTCCGTCACGGTGATGGGCCTGGTCGGGATCGGCCTGACGCTTGTGGGCGTCATCGCCTCGCCGGGCCTGCTCCGCCTGCTCAACACGCCGGAAGAGACGATGAAGGACGCCGTCCTCTATCTGCGGATCTATTTTGTGGGCGTCCCGTTCCTGATGGTGCTGAACATGGAGTCCAGCATTCTCCGAGCGCTGGGGGATTCCTTCCATCCCTTCCTGTACATGGTCGTGGGCTGCGTGCTGAACATCGTGCTGGACGTGCTGTTCGTGGTCGCGTTCGACTGGGATGTCGCCGGCGTGGCCGTTGCCACGGTGGCGGCCCAGGTCGTGAACACGGCGCTGCTGACCCGGCTGCTGACCCGCGGAGGCCGGGAATACCGTCTCACCCTCCGCGACATGGGGGTAAAGGGCGTCTACCTGACCAACATGCTGCGGCTGGGGATCCCGGCCGGCCTGCAATCCTCCATGTACAGCGTCTCCAACATGATCATCCAGGTCGCGGTCAACTCCCTGGGAACGGTGGTCGTGGCCTCCTGGGCCATGAGCGGAAAGACGGACGGCTTCTACTGGGCCATCAGCAACGCCATCGGCGCGGCCATCACCAGCTTCATCGCGCAGAATTACGGTGCCGGCAGGACGGACCGGGTCCGGCAGTGCGTCAAGCAGGGCCTGATCATCCACTTTGTGATCACCGTGGTCGTCAGCGCGGCGCTGATGCTCACCGCGTTCCCCGTCCTTCGCCTCCTCACGCCGGACGAGGCGGTCGTGGAGAAGACCTTTGAGGTCATGTCCTACTTCGTGCCGTTCTATTTCACCTGGGTGCTCGTGGAGGTCCTCTCGGCGGTGCTCAGGGGTGCCGGCGACGCGGTCTGGCCGGTGGTGATCATCGGGATCGGGATCTGCCTCTTCCGGGTGATCTGGGTCGCGACGGTGTTTGCGCACTTCGGCACGCTGCTGTCCCTCTGCCTCTCCTATACGGTCTCCTGGACGATCACGAGCGCCGCGCTGGTTATCTACTACAAAAAGGGCCGGTGGATCAACCGGCACCGTCTGGTGGACCGCTGAATCCGAGACGTGGAGGGATCCTGTTGATCGTATATTTCGCGCCGATGGAGGGCATCACGGACGGGGTCTTCCGCCGGGTCCACCATCGTCTCTTCGGCGGGATCGACGTCTACGGCCTGCCGTTTCACAAGCTGACGCAGTCCCTGTCCCTGACGACCCGCGAGAAGCGGGACATCGACCCGGAGGAGAACCGGGGGCTCACGGTGCTGCCGCAGGCGCTGACCCGGGATCCCGGGCAGCTGGTCTCCTGGCTGGAATACGTGCGCGCGTGCGGTTATTCCCGTGCGGACCTGAATCTCGGCTGTCCGTCGCCCACGGTGACGCGGCGGGGGAGGGGCAGCGGGATGCTCCGCGACCTGCCCGCCTTGCGCGCCTTCTTCGACCGGGTGTTCGCAGGCCCGCTCCCCGTCCCGCTCTCGGTCAAGACGCGCATCGGGTACGAAAGCCCGGAGGAGTGGCCGGAGATCCTGGCGCTGCTCGCGGACTATCCCTTCGCCCATGTGACGGTCCATGTCCGGACCATGCGGGAGCAGTACACCGGGGGCATCCACCCGGAGGCCTTCGACCTGGCCCTGGCGCGCGGCCTGCCGCACCCGGTCTACAACGGGGACCTGCGGACGCCGGAGGACGTACAGTCCCTGATCGCCCGCTGCCCCGGGACGGAGACGGTCATGATCGGCCGCGGACTGCTCGCGGACCCGGCCCTCGCGCGGCGGATCCGCGGAGGCCCGGCAGCCGGCGAGGAGGAGCTGAGAGCCTGGTACACCGCCCTGTACGAGGGCTGGCGGGACCGTTTCCACGCGACGCTGGCCCTGGGCAGGATCAAGAAGCTGATGGTCTGGCCCGTGGGGGACGATCTCCGGAAGAAGCGGCTGCTCCGCAGGGCGGAGGACATTGACGGCTGCATCGACGCGGTGCTCGGGAAAGGGGAAGCTCACGGACCGCGGTGAGCATGCGCCCTATGCTTCAGGCGATTCAAAGGATGGCGGACGCGATCGTCTCCGCCATGGACGGGAAGGTCCGCGGGATCTGGCTGTACGGCAGCGTTGTGCTCGGCGACTTCCGGCCGGGGTGGAGCGATATCGACTTCATCGCGCTGACCGACGGAAGCATCAGCGAAACCCAAGCCGCCCGCCTGCTGACCCTGCGGCAGACCCTGTCGGAGGAGAATCCCGGAAACCCGTACTACCGCTCCTTCGAGGGCGTCATTGCCGATGCCGGCGAATACCGGGAGAAGGCTTTCACGCGTCTGGTCTACTGGGGAACGAGCGGGCAGCGCATCACGGACCGATGGGAGCAGGACGCCTTTTCCGCCTGTGAACTGGCGAAATACGGCCGGCCGGTGTATGGAGCGGACGACCGCAGCCTCTTCCCGATGCCCGGAAGACAGGCCCTCAACGAGGCTGTCCGGTCCCATGCTGAGTCGATCCGGAAATACGCGCGGCAGACGGACGAGCGCCTGTATTCCTGCGGATGGCTGCTGGACATCGCCCGGTGCATGTACACCCTGAGGACCGGCGGCGTCATCGCCAAGACGCAGGCCGGGATCTGGGCGCTGGAGCAGCATCTCTTCCCGGACGAGGACCAGCTGAGAAAGACCGTGGAGGTCCGCAGCCATCCGCTGCTGTACAAAGACCGGGAGGATATCCGGCAATGGCTGAAAGGCCTGGGACCGGTCGTGCAGCGGTATGCCGACGTGCTGGAAGCCGCCCTTGCATCCATGTGAAAGCGCCGCCCGAACAGGCGGCGCCGATTTTATGCCGGTTCCCGTGGAAGCGCCGGTCAGGTGCTCCCCAGGTATTCCTCCCGCGTGATCTCCAGCTGGATGATCCCGTCAACGATGCCGGTCTCCCGGAATCCCGCCGCCCTGTGGATGCGGTAAGCGGCTTTGCGGGTCGGCTCGAAATCATTGTGCAGGCGGGGAATGCCGTCCACCCGGAACGCGTGCTCCAGCAGGAGGGAGAGGCCCTGCCTGCCGTACCCCTTGCCGCGCTCCGGGGCAAAGATCACGATCCCCATGTCCCACCGGTCCCGTTCCGGATTGTAATGATCGTTCACATCCCCGACAAAGGCCCCGTCGCTTTTCCGCCGCAGGAAGGCGTAGAAGCGCTCCGACCCCCTGCCGATCCATGTTTCCAGCAGCTTCCGCCAGCCGGATTCCGGGTCGGGGATGCAGCCGTCCGGCGGGAACCAGGGCGCATTGTAGGCCATCGTCGCCGGATCGGACATCATCTTCACATAGAACCAGCCGTCCTCCGGCCGGGGGATATACAGCTGCAGATCGCTCGTCATCGCTTGCTCAACTCCCTCCGCGGAACCGAGTTTACCACAGATCCCCGCACAGATGCAATGCCGTGTTTTTTCGGTCACGATCGCGCCGCATGCGGATACCGTTGCGTCTTGACACGGCGGCCCGCTTCCTCTACAATGGATGCAGGCCACGGGGACGGCACCCATTGCAAAAAACGGCAGGCTGACACCGCAAGGGGGATGATACCCATCGAAAAAAACATCATTGTGGTGGACGAAAACGGGACAGTATTTGAATCCACATGGCTGAAAAGAGCCAACGGTCTTGTAAAAAAGGGCAGGGCGCGCTGGCTGGACGAAAAAACGATCTGTCTGGCGTGTCCGCCGGAACGAACGGAGGACAGCAATATGGAAAACAGCAGGCAGGCAGTGACTGCGGAAGAACGCATGGAAAAAGCCCGCGCCGCGGCGCAGGCGGATCGGGGACCGGGTGGCCTGACCGTCGAAGGCCTTCTCGACCGGATGGATGCCATCCGGAAAGAGATGGTCTTCATGAGCGATTTCTTCAATACGATGGAGAACATTACCAATCAGGGCGGCGAAGACGATGCAGGACACATAGCGCAGGCAACTGCGCAAGGCTTCGTAGCGAGAGAAGCCACCTGTCAGCAGCAGCTCCGGTTCCTGGAAAAGATCTACGATGATTACTTTTCGGCTCCTTCCGAGGAGGCCAAAACGGCGAGGATCCGCATGATCCTGGACAGCATGAAAGATTGCATCCCCGCGCTGGACTATTCCGACGAAAACGGCAGCGGCAGTGTGGAGGCCCTCAGAGTGATGAAGGAGCTGTACGGTGAACTGCTGAAATGATCCCGGTACCCGCTCCCTCAGGCGAACAAAACGCCTGGGGGTTTTTCATCGTCTCAGCGGCGCCGAGGACCGATTCTTCCGGTTTTCCCGCGCGTGCGTTACCGCTCTCCGACCGCGTCTCCGATCCCCTGCTCCCTCAGCCAGCGCACGGACTGCCGCAGGTCCTCCAGGACTTCCCTGTGATCGACGCAGTAAAGCTCTGCGATCACGTTGCCGGGGTAGCGCATCTGCTTCAGCCGCTCCAGGATCTGCGCCATGCGGATGTCACCGCTGCCGACCGTGCAGCAGTAAACCGGCCGGCCGTCCGCGCAGCACAGGGGGATGTCGCCCTCGTGGCGGGGAGCGGTGCAGCGGTCCTTGAGGTGCAGGGTGCGGATCCTGGGCGCGAACAGGTCGAAGGCGGCCAGTTCGTCCTCATGGAAGATGACGAAGTTGCCCGTGTCGAAGGCGCACTCCAGACCGTCGATCTGCCGCATGAAATAATCCAGGCCGGCGATGCAGTTGTAGGGCGACAGGAGTCCGTCGAAGTCCTCCATCAGGATGGGCAGCTTTTTCGCCTGCCCGTACGCCACCGCCCGGCACATGCCTTCCGTGATGCTCTCCAGGTCCCGGAGAGTGTTGCCCGTGGACAGCATGCCGGGAACAAACAGCAGATGCTCCGCGCCGCTGTCCGCCGCGATGTCGATCATGTCGCGGTAGGCGCCGGTGCCGGGATCGCCCGGGAAATCACAGAAGCCGTGCATGCCCTCCAGCGCGATGTCCTGCCGGCGCAGGATGCCCTGCAGCGCGTGCCCGTCCCGCTTCCAGGATTCGACCGAGATGTACAGCCGCTCCATGCCTTCCTCGCGCAGGGAGGCGAGCGTCTCCTCCATGGAGACACCGGCGGCCCGCACGCCGTCGGCAATGTTTTCATAGAATGCCGCGATTTTCATACCGATCCCTCCGTTTCATCCGTTCATCTTTGCTGCCACCGATCATGGTTCCGTGCTGCCGCCTGCCGGATCGTCAGGGCGCCGCTAAAGCAGCCGGCGGCTTTGGACCCAGGACAAGTAATTCCGCTCATCATCCGGCGGTTCATCGTAGTCTTTGTCAGGCTGAAAGTGATCGATGATTCCGATTGCTTCCGCCAATACTTCTTCCTTTGATTTGCCCGCGATATCAATCAGCACTTCGTTTGGCAGCAGTCTCCTGCTCCTGATCACTTCATTGGACCTTTCCACGCGATCCGGCGCATACAGCCCGCCCTCATGACGCTTTCTGTGCATCATCTGCCGCCTGATCTGTCCGGGATCGCCCGAAACGAGCCTGAGCGTGATAAAATCACTGCCCCTGAAGAGGACCGGCAGTTCCCGGGCCCTGACATCGTCGAAATCCAGCGCGACGATATTCCGGAAACCTTTGTCGCGAAAATACCTGATCTGCTGGAGCGTGTTCTCCCAGCAGAGCTGCTCTTCGAAAAGGCCGACGTCTTCAACACCGTCCGGGATCACAAACTCGGGAACCATGTTTTGTTCGATATACACGCCGCCATAGTGAAGATACAGCGCTTTTGCCAGCGTGGTCTTCCCGACCGCGCTGGGTCCGATGATAAAGATATAGTCCATATCCGCTCCCTCCAGCATCACTGTCGGTCACCCGCATGTCCGGCATGGCGGGAGTTCTTGTCAGGTCAGCACCGATACGAGACGGTCGGCGTTCTCTTCGGCCGGCCGGGTCCCGTCGATGCGGATGACGGGGATACGGACGGTTCGGAGCCATGTCTCCGTGTAGTCCTCCGGCCTGCCCTCCGTCAGAGAAAACCACGCGGCTTCCCGCTCGTACAGGTCTCCGCCGGGGAGCATCCTGTCCCCGAATTTCGCGAACGAGCGCTCCCGGATGCGCCGCTGCCGGACCTGTTTCGGGGCTTCCATCAGCACGATCCGATCCAGGGAGGCGAGCAGCCTGCCGCCGTAATCGCCCTTCACCGCGGCGAAGACAAACCGGCCGCTGCCCGCGATCCTTTCCTCCAGCAGCCGGATGACCTCCTCCCTGCTTCTCGGAGCGGAAAAGAGATATGCCGTGTCTTCCTTCGGGAACCAGAGATCCTCATTGTCGATGAACGTCCAGCCGAGGCGATCGGCCAGCAGTCTCCCGAGGGTGCTTTTTCCGACGCCGTTGAGGCCGCAGATCAGGATCCCCATGCAGGGCACACCTCCTCACTGCTTTCACCGCACGGCATACGCCATGTTGACCTCATGGCAGCCGGGCTCGTCCACCACATCCGTTTCGACGAACCCGACTTTTTCATACACATGCTTCGCGTGATCGTTGCCCCGGATGTAGGTCGTCGTGATCTCTTCCGCGTCATGGCGGGTCTTCATGTATCCGATGAAGGCCGTGAGCGCCCTCGTCCCCTTGTGCTGATTCTGATGGGCCTCGTCGATGGCGTATTCCCACAGGAAATACTTCCGGGCCTCAAAGCGGTGCACCAGAACGAAGCCGATCAGCGCATTTCCCTCACAGATATCGAAGGCCATGACCGTGTCGGGATTCCTCCGGATGATCTCCCGGATGGTCTCCCTGGTCGACAGCATCTCCGCCTGATCCGGGGGAAGACTGATTTTCATATCCGCGGAGGGGACAAAGGTGAACATGACGGCAGCCTCCCTTCGGGTCCCGATCCTCAGCGCAGCTTTTTGGAAAGGAACAGGATCAGGTCGTCATCGACCGTGCAGACCGTTTCGTACTGGACGCACTGCTTGCCCCGGTACCAGACGCCGGAGCCGTCCGGGATGTAGCCGCGCCTGACGTACATCCGCTGCGCGGCGCCGTAGCTGTCACACAGCCCGACGCCGAGGCAGACGGTATCCGCGTACCGGCCGGCGATCCGCTCCGCGGCGTCCATCAGCCGGCTGCCGATGCCTCTCCGCTGGTACTTTTTCAGTACGTTGAAATCCACGATGACGGGCCAGTCCTTTCCCCTGAACGGACCGTCCTCGTCCGGCCGCAGGTACACATAGACATACCCGGCGGGATGTCCCTCGAATTCGGCGGTCAGGGCCACGCATTTTCCCTCCGCCTGATCCTTCAGCCGCGCCAGGTAACCGTCGACTTCCGGATGCCATCCCTGGGCCGTGAATTCATCCGTGAAGACCCGGGCATCCGGTTCTTCCATGCTGCGGACGGTCAGCTTTTCATCCTCGTAATAAATCATGGCAGTGTCTTCCTCCCCGGGAACGGAGCCGGCTCACCGGCAGATCCCGTTTTTGCGTCGGCATGCGGCCGGACCATCGGTCTACGATTCCTCCGGATCTCCCAGGATGTCCTCCAGCGCGTCCTCCGGGCTGCGCAGGAAGCGGACCGTCGTCTTGTAATGCTCGGTCTCGTTGTACGGCAGGCTGACGATCCCGTCCTTCCGGATCTCAAGGATCTCCGCGCCCGGGAAGGTCATCAGCATCGGGGAATGCGTGGAGATGATGAACTGCGACTCCGCGCTGACCAGCCGGGCCATGTTCTGGATCAGGCGGATGATGCCGGCGGGGGAGAGCGCCGCTTCCGGCTCGTCCAGGATATACAGGCCGTGCCCGCGGAACCGGTTCTCCACCAGGGCCAGGAAGCTCTCTCCGTGGGACTGACGGTGCAGGGAGATGCCTCCGTAATTGCTGATGACAGGCGCGCCGGGCCCCGGCTCACGGTCCATCTGGTCGATGTTGGACGCGACATTGTAGAAGCTCTCCGCCCGGAGAAAGAAGCCGTCCCGCGGATAGAGAACGCCTCTGGCAACCCGGAGATAATCGCAGAGCTCCGAATGGGAGTCTTCGGTGGAAAAGCTGAAGTTCTTCGTCCCGCCCTCCGGGTTGAAGCCCTGGGAGATGGCCAGGGCCTCGATCAGCGTGGACTTTCCGGAGCCGTTCTCCCCGACGAAGAAGGTCACCTGCCGGCGGAAGCCGATGCCGTGCCCGGAAAGATGCCTGACCACCGGCAGCCTGTTCAGATAACTCTCCCGCGGCAGGGGCACCGGCAGCGTCATCCGGCGGATATACAGGTCTCTCATCTCGTGCTTCCCTCCCTGACGGCCGCCGTCGGAAGCCTCCCGCGGCGGGTTCCGGCCTGATGCCATGATAGCATATCCGCACTTCGGCGGCAAGCGGGATCATATTCAATCTATTCTCAATCTTTTTGTGCTATAATGGTCCGGTAAGGCGGTGATGATATGCGGGTATTGCTCGCAGAGGATGAAAAACGGATGGCGGCTGCGCTGGCTGCCCTGCTGAGACAGGAAAAGTACGATGTGGACCATGTGGAGGACGGGGCCTCCGCCCTGATCGCGCTGGAGAGCGGCGTGTACGACATCGCCGTGCTGGACGTGATGATGCCGGAGATGAGCGGCTTCGAGGCCGCCCGGCGCGCGCGGGGCCGGGGCGTGAAGACCCCGATCCTCATGCTGACGGCAAAGAGTCAGCTGGAGGACAAGGTGACCGGGCTGGACAGCGGCGCGGACGACTACCTCACCAAGCCCTTCCAGACGAAGGAGCTGCTGGCCCGGCTGCGGGCCCTGGGCAGGCGCAGCGCAAGCTTCCGGGACGGCAGCCTGCGCTACGGCGATCTGTCTTTGGATACAGCCACGGCGACGCTGACCTGCGAACAGAACGGCCAGAGCGTCCGGCTCAGCGAGAAAGAGCTGCGGATTCTGGAGTATATGTTCGCCAACCGGGGCCAGATCATGACCCGGGAGCAGCTGGCGGTGAAAATCTGGGGCTTCGACAACGAGGCGGAATACAACAACGTGGAGGTCTATATGTCCTTCACACGCAAAAAGCTGGCCTTTGTCGGCTCCCGGGTGGAGATCAAGGCCGTGCGCGGACTCGGATATGAGTTGAGGGAGAGAGATGTTTAAGCGATCCAGAAGAAAGATCATCCTGGCCATCATGGGGTCGCTGATCCTGCTGTTCGGGATCACGCTGTCCGTCATCCTGCTGGCCAGCTACCGGGAAGTCCGGCAGAGGAACGCGGACATGCTCGCGCACTACGCGGAGCAGTATGTTCCCGGTGAACCGGCGGATCAGCGGCCCGAACCGCAGTCCGCCGCGGAGAACGGCCCGATCCCGGACGCCCCGCCGGACAAGCCGCCGATGGACAGAAGGCCGGACTACCGGCTCTCCACCTTCTACGCCGTCGCTTTTTCGGAGGACGGCGGGCTGCTCGCGGTGGACAACGGGGAGAAGGATGTATACAGCGAGGAAGATCTGACCGGCCTCGCCGGGGAGATCCTGGCCGGAAACGCCTCCTCCGGCAGGACCGGGAACCTGACCTGGACCGTGAGCCGCAGGCCGGACTGTACGCTGGTGGCCTTCATGGACAACACGGTGTCGGAGGCCGGCCTGAACACCCTGCTGCGCAACGTGCTGATCATCGGCGGCGCGGCCATGGTCGTGCTGTTCTTCCTCTCCCTGTATCTGTCGAAGCGGATCATCCGCCCCCTGGAGGAGAACGACCTGCGGCAGAAGCGGTTTATCTCGGACGCGAGCCACGAGCTGAAGACCCCGGTGGCCGTCATCGGCGTCAACGCCGAGATGCTCTCCGGGGAGATCGGGGAAAACGAGTGGCTGGCCAACATCCGCTACGAGAATGAGCGCATGGAAGGCCTGGTCAGGCAGCTGCTGGACCTCTCCCGGGCGGAGAACGCGGAAGTGCCGATGGAGCCGGTGGACTTCTCCCGCCTCGTCACCGGGGAGGTGCTGGCCTTTGAGACCTTGGCCTTCGACAGCGGAAAGACGATCCGGATCGACATTGAGGAAGGGATCCGGCTGACGGGGAATCCCACGCAGCTGACCCAGCTCGCGTCCATCCTGCTGGACAACGCCGTCCGGCATGCCGCGGGCAGCGAGGTCAGCCTGAGCCTGAAGCGGCAGGGCCACGCGGCGGTGCTGACCGCGGTCAATGACGGCGACGAGATCCCGCCGGAGAAGCTGGCGCATCTCTTCGACCGCTTCTATCGGGCCGATGAGGCCAGGACCGATGACGGTCATCACTACGGGCTGGGCCTGTCCATCGCCAAGGCTATCGCGGAAAAGCACGGCGGCAGCATCACCGCCTCCTGCGGCGGCGGGAAGGTGCGGTTCACGGTCTCCGTTCCGATGAGAAAATAGGTTCTTCACGGAAAGCTAGGGAAAGCATATGGGGGGTTCGCGCTCTGCGGAGCGCGCCAGGGGCTTTCCGATCGCCCCTGGACCCTTCGGGGCCGTCTCTTTCTTGTTAGTTGTCGGGTAAGGCTGAGAGTATAGCCTGGCATTCCATCAAAAACCTGACAATTTCCCAAGAGTTATTTAACGGGACGGCCCCGAAGGAGTCCAGAGGGCGATCGGAAAGCCCTCTGGTGCGCCCGCAGGCGCATTCCCTCACCAACGGAATTTCCCTAACTAAACGTGAAGAACCAAAAAATAAAAGGAAAACTTCAATCTTCCTTCAATCAACCTCCCTTACAATGACATTGTCAGCCGGAAGGGAGGTTTTCCGATCCGTTCCGCTGACAGATGATACGGAGGTGAATACGATGAAACGAATCCTTGCGATGCTTTTAGCCCTGATGCTCACCGTGTGCGGCGCCCTGACCGCATATGCGGACGGAACCAATCAGCCCCCGGAACCTCCTGAAGGCGGGTTCCCCGGCGGCACACCCCCTGAACCGCCCGAAGGCGGCATGCCCGGCGGCCCCGGCGGCCCCGGCGGCTTCGGCGGCGGCACCCCTCCCGGAGGCGGCAGCGCGTCCTTTGAGTATGCCGCGGCCACGGAGATCACCGGAGCCACGGAATCCGCCGGCAGGACCTACGCTTCCGAAACGGCGGATGAGAGCGCCCTGATCGTCAATACGTCGGACGCGGTGACCATCACCGACCCTACCGTCACCAAGACCGGTTCTTCCGACGGCGGCGACAGCTGCAACTTCTACGGCCTGAACGCAGCCGTGCTGGTCATGGGCGGCTCCACCACCACGATCACAGGCGGCACCGTCACTTCCGACGCGGACGGCGCCAACGGTGTCTTCTCCTACGGCGGCAACAGCGGCCGGAACGGCGCGGAGGGTGACGGGACCACGGTCATCATCTCAGACACCGTGATCACCACCGCCGGCAACGGCTCCGGCGGCATCATGACCACCGGCGGCGGCGTTACCTATGCCAATAACCTGACCGTGACGACCTCCGGCCGCTCCTCCGCGGCGATCCGCACCGACCGCGGCGGAGGCACCGTGGTGGCGGACGGCGGCACCTATACCTCCAACGGCCTGGGCTCCCCGGCGATCTACTCCACCGCGGACATCACCGTGAAGAACGCGACCCTGGTCTCCAACCTCTCCGAGGGCGTGTGTATCGAGGGCATGAACGCCATCACCCTCGAGAACTGCGACATGACGGCGAACAACACCGCCATGAACGGAAACGCCACCTTCCTGGACACGATCATGATCTACCAGTCCATGAGCGGCGACGCGGACAGCGGCACCTCTTCCTTCACCATGACGGGCGGCAGCCTGACCAGCCTCTCCGGGCACATGTTCCACGTCACCAACACCCACGCGGTGATCACCCTGTCCGGCGTGACCCTGGTGAACGAGGGCAGCGATGTCCTCCTCTCCGTCTGCGACGACGGCTGGCACGGCGCCTCCAACACGGCGGAGCTGGTGGCGGACGCCCAGGCCCTGAGCGGCACGATCCTGGTGGGCGACAATTCCACCCTGACCCTGACGCTCAAGAACGGCTCGTCCTTTGAGGGCACCGTCAGCGGCGAGATCGTCAACGCCAAGGGCAGCACGGTCTCCGAAGAGGTCGGCACCGTCTCCGTGACGCTCGACGGCACCAGCACCTGGACGCTCACCGCGGACACGTACATCACGTCCTTCGACGGCGACCTCGCCGGCGTCATCGGCAACGGCTATACGCTCTATGTGAACGGCGAGGCCGTGAACTGAATCCGGCCCTCTTCCCGAAGCCAAAGGGCCCGGCATCCCCCGTTCCGTCCATGCTGACGGGCGGGAGCCTGCCGGGCCTCTGCTTTTTTTCGGGATTGTCTATTTACAGCGATTCCATAAAAGCACGGATCTCCCGCATGCGCGCGCTCTGGGGTACGGAGAAGGGACAGCGGCTGTCGCAGTGGCCGCACCCGACGCAGTCGGCGGCGTTCCTCTCCAGGGTTTTGTAATGCTCCGCCGCCAGCCTGTCGCCGGCCTTCGCGAGATCGTAGTACTTGTTGACCAGGCCGATATCGATCCCCGCGGGACAGGGCTTGCAGTGATTGCAGTACACGCATTTTCCGCTGGCCTGGGGCGGGGCGAAGGAGCCGATGACGGAATAATCCGATGCCTCCTCCGGCTGTTCCTCATACCGGAGCAGCGTTTCGACTTCCCGCATGCTCTGCGCGCCGGGGAGCACGGTCAGCACGCCGGGGCGGTCCAATGCGTAGCGGATGCACTGATACGGCGTCAGCGCCTGACCGAAGGGGGACTGCTCCGCGCTCAGCAGCTGCCCGCCGGAGAAGGGCTTCATCACCGAGATGCCCACACCCTCCGCCTCACACCGGCGATAGACCGCGGCCCGCTCGTCCGCGCTGCCGTTGGCAAACTCGCCCTGACCGTAATCGTAGGCGGGATTGACGGAGAACATCAGCATATCGATCGCGGCGTCATCCATGATGCGCCGGATCACCGCGGGCGTGTGCGAGGACAGTCCGAGATGCCGGACGACGCCCTGCTCCTTCAGCCGCAGGATCCAGTCGTACACGCCGTTGCGCCGATAGGTGTCCCAGTCGGAAAACTCGTCCTGGCAGTGGATGAAGCCGTAATCGATGTAGTCCGTGCGCAGCTCCTTCAGCTGCTTTTCGACGGAACGTTTGATGACGTCGGGGTCCAGGGACCAGCCGTAGGTGCCCCCGGAGTAGTCCGCGCCGAAATGGATCTGGTACAGGATATGCGCCCGGACATCCGCGAAGGCCTCGCCGTACATGGGGAAGGCCTTGCCGTCGCCCGCCGCCAGATCGTAGTAATTGATGCCGCCCTCATAGGCCCTGCGCAGGGCGGGGATCGCCTCGCGGAGCGGAGTTTCCGGCATATAGGCGGAGCCGAGACCGATCTCGCTGATCCGGTCGCCGGTTCTTTTGTTGATTCGGTATCTCATGTTTCTGACCTCCGGAAGATCTGATGTCCCGCGGGCACGCCGCGCGCGTTTCCCGGTTCTCTGTCAGGGGAGCGGAGCTCCTGCGTGACCTCATTCCACGGACAGGGTGATCGTCACGTCGCCGTTTCCCAGCAGCTCCCGCATCTCCTCCGGGGTCTTGTCGGTGATGTGCCCGAGGCGGGTGTAGGCCCAGGCATTGCGGCCGTAGAACACGACCAGCTGATCGCCGGAGTACAGCACGATGTCGCCGGAGGAAGCGGAGGTCTGTTCATCCCGGCTGGGCAGGGATTCGCCGATGGCACCCACCTGCTCAAAGCCGCCGTACATGGACATCCGGATGGTCAGCCCGTCGGCGGCCAGTTCCTTCAGCGCGGCGACGGACTCGTTATCCTCCCAGTCCACTTCGACCGGGGTGTCATTGATCTTCATCCGCAGCATGGGTTTCTCCTCCTCGCTTTCACTCAGCGCCGGTGCGGCTGTCCGGATCATCGTCAGCATCACGGCCAGCAGGATGACAAGGATCTTCTTCACGGCATTCCCTCCTCAGCCAAAGCGGCGTTCGGTATCACGGTCCGGACCTGTCGGTCCGGGAAGCCGGCTGACGGCATTCCGTTCCTTCATATTCATTCGCATTTCTGCGGGAAATCCCTTCTCCGTATGTGCGGTTTTTCCGCCGCATGCAGCCCGGACATGAGATTTCATCTGCCTGTCTGTTCCATATTTCCGGAGATTCTGGTATAATGGGTGCACCTGAAAATCCGCGCCTGCCCCGATCCGATCAGCCGGTCGGGGGAGCCTGAAAGACTGCGGAATCCCGACCGATCAACGAGGAGCATTGACCGCCATGAGAAGTGAACGCGAGATCCTGGAGACGGTGCTCGATGCCGCACGGCGGGACGATACAGTCCGGGCCGTCATCCGGACGGACCTGCTGCCGGTGCGCGATTACCTGTACACCTGGAATTTCTGCTTTGTCGTGAACGACATTGCGCGATTCGACGGGGATGTCTTCCGGTCGTGCTTCGGGGAAAGGATCCTGCTCTTCCGCGCTGACCGGAATTATCCGGAGATGTTCCCGGGCGTGAAGGCCCATCTGATGGTGTTCCGCGACGGCGTCACCCTGGTGATCCACGCGATGGACGCAACCGCCTTCCTCGCGCGATTCGACCGGAAAAGCCCGGCGGAGAACGTCTGGATCGGCGACACCTATCAGAAACTGCTGGACAAGGATCATCTCCTCCCGGAGATCGAGCGCATGGAAGAGAAGCAGACGATCTTCGCGGGCACGCCGGCCGCGGAGGAATTCGACGGTATCCACCGGGAGTTCTGGTGGGTGATGAAGACCTTTGCGGAGTATACGCTCCGGGACGAGCTGCCGGCTTCGATGTTCTATCTCAACAATGCCGTGCGCGATCTCCTGAACCGGATGATCCGCTGGTATGTCTTCCTGAAGGCGGGGCATCCCGTCGATCTGGGGATCCTCGACAGCCGGATGGGGGAGGTCCTCGACGCGGACCTGTTCCGCCTGTACCGGAAGACGTATCCGGGTCCGGAGGAATCTCAGATCCGGGACGCATTCGAAGCCGTCGCGGAGCTGTGGGGGAAAACCGGGCGGTACGTTGCGGCGCGCTGCGGATATGAGTACCCGGAAGAGACGGAATCGGAGATGGCGGCGTTCATTCGCGGCCTGAGGGCGCAGAAGAAAGCATGAATTCCGACTTGCGGAGATTGGAGGAACCAAATGAAGCACATCATCACGGTCCAGCATACGCAGTCCGTGCACCACACAAACGGCATGGTGGGCTCCTGGACGGACTGGGACCTGACGGCACACGGAAGGGCGCAGGCCGAGCGGATCGGATCGAATCTTTACGATGAGCTCTCCGGCAGGGACGTGGTCCTGTATGCGTCGGACCTGAAGCGTGCAAGGCAGACGGCCGAGGCGATCGCGAAACACCTGGGCGTCGAGCCGATCCTCCGGCGGGAACTGCGGGAGAGGAATCTCGGCAAGTGCTGCGGGGAGTCCGTTCAGTGGCTACGCGAGCACATCGAGTGCCCGGAAAAGACCGTCGACGACCGGCTGTTTTCCGACGCGGAGAGCCGGCGCGACGCGTGGAACCGTCTGCTGCCTTTCTTTGAGGAAGTGATGGTCGGCGGGGATGAGACCGTGATCATCGTCTCGCACGGGGATCTCCTGAGCATCTGGAATGCCATGTTCCTCGGGCTTCCCGTGGAATCCTTTGAGCGGGTGGACATTCACGGCCCGGCCGGAGGGGTATCCCACATGTTCGTCTATGATGACGGGAAACGCCGGATCCGGTCCATCAGCGATATGTCGTACATGCTGTGAAAGCCGGGATTGACAGACCCGGCCCGCGGCGCTATACTGTGCATGACAGGAATCCCGACGCAAGCGGGCAAGCCTGGGGAGGTAGTGTTTGGAATCGGTTCGGTAACGGGGAACATGGATGATCGGAACAAGCGGTGACATGACCGCCTGTTTGCTGATGCCATGACGCGCTGCCGAAGGATGCCGGGCACTTTTTTGCTGTCCTTTTTCCGCGGCGCATTCTCCGTATCCCGGTCATGTCGATCAAAACGATGAGAGGGATTCGCATGACACAGGATATGATCACACTGGGCTTTGACCGCATTCTCGAACGCCTTCAGGCGCACGCCGTTTCCCTGGCCGCGGGGCGGCGGCTCGCGGAGACCGCCCCGATTCTCAGCGAGGGCCGCTGCAGGGCCCGGATGGAGGAAACCACCGCCGCGCTCCGCGTGCTGGACAACGCGGGCTCGCCGCCGCTGACGGAGACCGAAGGCCCGGAGACGAGCCTGGACACAGCCCTGCGGGGCGGCATGCTCGAGCCGGATGCGCTCTGCCGGACCGCGCGCTTCTGCGGCACCGTGCGTAGGATGCGGCGGTATCTCGAGGGCGCGCGGCAATTCAGCGCCGGGATCGCGTCGTGGGCGGCCGAGCTGCCCGACCTGGACGGTCTTGAGGAAGAGATCGACCGGTCTGTCCGGGAGGACGCGGTCCTCGACAGCGCCTCGCCTGACCTCAGGGACCTCCGCCGCCGGCGCGAGCGCGCGGAGCAGGAGATCCGTGAGAAACTGAACCGGATCCTGCTCCGCCACAAAAACGAACTGGCGGACAGCTATGTCACGCAGCGCGGCGGGGCTTTTGTCGTTCCCGTGCAGCGGCGCTTTCAGTCCGCGTTCCCGGGGCGGGCGGTCGAGTCTTCCGCAAAGGGGAACACCGTCTTCATGGAGCCGACGGCCGTGCAGGCGCTCCGGCAGGATCTCGAAGCGTTGTCCGTCGACATCGACGCGGAGGAACGGCGCATCCTCTGGGCGCTCAGCGACCGCGTCGCTGCCCACGAAACCGCGCTGCGCGGTGCGATCCGCGCGATGACGGACCTCGACGTGATCTTCGCGCGGGCCAAGCTGAGCGCGGAGATGCACGCGCGCCCGGCGGAGCTGACCGCGGAGCGCAGGATCCGCCTGGTGGAGGCCCGCCATCCGCTGCTCGACCCGGAGGCCTGCGTCCCGCTCAGCCTGGAACTCTCGCTGCCGGACGCCGGCATCGCCGTGACCGGCCCGAACACCGGCGGCAAAACGGTGTGCCTCAAGACGGTGGGCCTCCTGACGCTGATGGCGCAGAGCGGCCTGCACATCCCCTGCGGGGAGGGCACCGTGATCGCTCTGACGGACGCCGTGCTGTGCGACATCGGCGACAGCCAGAGCATCAGCCAGAGCCTGTCCACCTTCTCCGGCCACATGACCAACATCATCCGCATCCTGCGGTCGTGCAGCCGGGACAGCCTGGTGCTACTCGACGAGCTGGGCAGCGGCACCGATCCGGCGGAGGGCTCCGGCCTGGCCGCGGCGATCCTGGAGGAGCTGCTCCGGCGCGGCTGCTTCTTCATGGTGACCACGCACGACCCGCAGATCAAGCAGTGGGCGGAGCAGACGGAGCATGTTGTGACCGGGCGCATGGCCTTCGACCGCGACTCGCTCCGGCCGCTGTACAGGCTGGAACTCGGCAAAAGCGGCGAGAGCTGCGCGATCGAGATCGCCCGCCGCCTGGGTATGGACGAGGGCCTGCTCTCGCGCGCAAAGCAGGTCGTCGGGCACGGCATCGGCGCGGCCCCGGAGCGGGTGAGCAGGCCGATGCGCATCCCGGCCACCCGCCTTGAACGCCTCCCGCGGAACACAGCGGGCAGCTTTGAGCGCTTCACCGTGGGGGACAGCGTGATGCTGCTGCCGGACCGCGTGACGGCCATCGTCTTCCGCCCAGCGGATGACAATGGCATCGTCGTGATCCATCTGCAGGGGCAGAAGCGGACCGTTCGCCATGACCGGCTGAAACTGCTGGTGCCGGCCTCGGAGCTTTACCCGCCGGATTACGATTTCTCGATCATCTTTGACACGGTGGCCAACCGGAAGGCGGCGCACACAATGGCGCGCAAATTCGATCCGGACGCGGTGATCGTGCACCGGGAGGGCCGGACGGAGAGTGAAAACGCGTGACGCCCGGACAAGAGACGAGCGCTCCGGGCGTTCGCGGCAGGAGACCTTCTTTCCGCGGAGAATAATGAGTAGAATAACATGGAAAAACGGAGGGGGATAAACATGGACCTGCACGATTACGAAGATGTGGCTGAAAACTATGATCTGTACCTGGACGCCATGTACCGAAGCGAGGACAGCCATGCCGGGTTCCGGGAGTTTTACCTGGATTTCGCCCGGGAATACGGGCAGGGCGGCGTGATCGATATCGCTTGCGGGACCGGCGCGGTGCTGCTGTATCTCGCGGAGCACGGGATCATGGCGGACGGAACGGACCTCTCCGAAGCCATGTGCCGGGTCGCGGATGAAAAGGCCCGGCGGATGGGCTTCGCGCTGAAGATCTTTCCCGCCGACATGACGGAATTCAGCAGCGGCCGGAAGTATTCGTGCGCCATCATCGCGCGGAGCGGGTTCATGCATCTTCCGACGCCGGAGCTCCAGCGCGCGGCCCTCCTGAACATCCGGGAGAACCTGACGGACGGGGGCATGCTGACCTTCAACACCTTCGATCCGCATCCGTTCTTTCAGGCGCAGCAGATGAACACGAAGGACACGGACTACACCCTCCGCCTGGAGTACACGAACCGGCAGGGCCGGCGCGAGAGGATTTACAACGCCATCTCCTACGATCCGCATACGCAGATCATGAGCGGAAACTGGAAGTTCGAGACGCTGGACGAAAGCGGGAACGTCATCGGGGAAAGGGTCCGTCCGCTGAAGATGCGGCAGACATACCGCCAGGAGATGAAGTATCTGCTGGAGCTGACGGGATACGAGATCGTCCATGTATACGGAGGCTATCACAGAGAAAGCGGGGACGGGTCCGCGAAAAACGTGATCTGGTGCGTCCGGAAGAAATGACGCCGGTCAGAGTACGGTAAAACCCCCGGGCACTTCTGCCCGGGGGTGAGAACTCCGACTCCGGCGGCCCGTCACTTGCAGGCCATGTAGACGTCCATGCTCTCCCCGTCGGTCTCAAAGCAGGGGATGACCTCGTTCTCCGCAAGGACCAGTCCGTTCGTCCTCATGTAGTCGCCCAGGGTGTGATAGGCGCCCGGGATGGTGGAGAAGGGCTGGTCAAAGGGGCGCTCGATGTGGATCGCCGCGTATTTGTGCGTGGCCTGCTCTTTGACTTCCACCCCTTCGGGCGTCAGGCCCTCCGGCAGGATCCACGCCGCCGTGTATCCGTGCATCCGGAAGACATTGATCTGCTCGACGGACAGCCTGGGGAAATCCCATCCGATCACCCGCGGATGCTCAACCCCATTGTCCTTTGCGTATTTGTACACCTTACCCAGCGCGTCGCTCTCCGGCTCCGTGCTGATGACGGTATACGACACGTAGCGGAACCCGGGCACCTCCTCGACGCGCAGGTTCGAGTAGGCACTGCTGTGCCGGCCCATCTCATCCCGGAACAGGTTGTCCAGGGAGCAGTTGAAGACCCTGCACAGCTCCAGCGCCTTGTCCATCTCCGGATTAGCCGCGTCCATCTCCCATTTTGAGACCGTCTGGCGGCTGACGTTCAGCTTCTCCGCCAGGGCCTCCTGCGTCATGCCGCCGCTCAGCTGACGCAAATACTGCAGGTTTTTCCCAAAGCTCATAACTGCCCTCCTTCGAATCGCTCTTCGATCTTTCCGTAAAGTCCGTTCGCGCCGCGTCGCAGGAACAGAGTAACAGAAAAGCGCACCGACGGCAACCAACCCGCAATTGCGCTTTTGCAGAAATGCGCAACCTGTGGTTGCAGGCGCACCGGAAGGCCGTGGAAGGGCATCACGCAGTCTCCGGCTGCATCCGTTCCCTCACAGATACCGCCCCGTGACGCTCTCCCTGCTCTCCCGGATCTCCTCCGGCGTGCCGGTCGCCACGATCCGGCCGCCCCGGTTCCCGCCGCCGGGGCCCATGTCCACGACATAGTCCGCACTGCGGATCACATCCAGGTCGTGCTCGATGACGATGACCGTGGCGCCGAGGCCGATCAGGTGGCGGAAGACGCCCAGCAGCGTCCGCACGTCCAGCGGATGCAGGCCGATGGTGGGCTCGTCGAAGACGAAAACCGTATCCGACTGGCCCCGGCCCATCTCGCCGGCCAGCTTCAGGCGCTGGGCCTCGCCGCCGGACAGGCTGGGCGTCTCCTCCTCGAGGGTCAGGTAGCCCAGGCCCAGGTCGTGCAGCACCTGCAGCCGCTCCCGGACCGGCTTCAGATCGCCGCATTCCGCCAGCGCCTCGTCCACGCTGCAGGCCATCAGTTCCGGCAGGGAGCGGGCCTCCCCGCCTTTGCGGGGCCGCCTGATGCGGTAAGCTTCCTTCCGGTACCGGGAGCCGCCGCAGTCCGGGCAGGGGATGTCCACGTCGGGCAGGAACTGCACGTCCAGGCTCACGGTGCCGGTCCCGTCACAGGCGGGGCAGCGCAGGGCACCCGTGTTGTAGCTGAAGTCACCGGCCGAGAAGCCGTTTTCTTTTGCATCCTTTGTCCTTGCGTAGGCCTTGCGGAGCTCGTCGTGCACGTTGGCGTAGGTGGCGACGGTGGAGCGCACGTTGATGCCGATGGGCGTGGCGTCGATCAGCTTCACCTGACGGATGCCCTCCGCGGTCACGCGCCACACGTGATCCGGCAGCTTCCGGCCGCCGATCGCCGCCTCCAGCGCCGGGATCAGGCTCTCCAGCACCATTGTTGTTTTGCCCGAGCCGGACACGCCGGTGACCACGGACAGCCGTCCCTTCGGGAAGGTGACATCCAGCGGCTGCACCGTATGGATGGCGCCGGTCGTCATGCGGATTTCACCGAGGTCGAAGAGATGCTCTTTCTCCGCTTTTGCCTGCGGGACAGCCCCGTTTCCCTCCGCCAGGAACGGACCGATCAGGGAGGCGGGATTCTCCTCGAGATCCCGCACCGTGCCCTCGGCTATGATCCGGCCGCCGCCCGCGCCGGCCTCCGGCCCCAGCTCGATCAGCCAGTCCGCATGGCGCAGCACCTGCGTGTCGTGATCCACCAGCACGACGGAATTGCCGTCGGCCACCAGATCGTCCATGACGCCGGTAAGCCCCTCCAGATTGGCCGGGTGCAGGCCGATAGACGGCTCGTCCAGCACGTACAGCACGCCGGTGGTGCGGTTGCGCACGGCCCGGGCCAGCTGGGTCCGCTGGCGCTCGCCGGTGGACAGGGTGGCGGCCGCGCGGTCCGGGGAGAGATAGGAGAGCCCCAGGTCCGTCAGCCGCCGGGCCGTGTGGAGAAAGGACGCACAGATGCTCTCGGCCATGGGCCGCATGGTCTCCGGCAGCGAGCCGGGCACGGCCTTCACCCAGTCGATCAGCTCCGACAGGGGCAGGGTGCAGACGTGATCCAGCGACACGCCCCGCAGGCGCAGGGAGCGGGCGCGTTCGGACAGCCGGGTGCCGCCGCAGTCCGGGCAGACATCCTCCTTCAGGAACTTCTCCACCCGCTTCATGCCCTTCTCGTCCTTCACCTTGTTCAGGGCGTTGAGCACGGTGGCGGTGGCGCTGTAGTAGGTAAAATCCATCTCCCCGGCCGACATGTTGTCCGCCTTTTTCGGCTTGTAGAAGATGTGCTTCTTAACTCTGGGTCCGTCGTAGACGATGGCCTTTTCCTCCTCCGTCAGCTCGCGGAAGGGCACGTCGGTGCGCACGCCCATCGCGCGGACGACATCGGTCATCAGCGACCACATCAGGCTGTTCCACGGGGCCACCGCGCCGCCGTCGATGGTCAGGCTCTCGTCCGGCACCAGGGTGGAGCGGTCCACCGTGCGCACCGAGCCGGTGCCGCCGCAGGTCCTGCAGGCCCCGCCGCTGTTGAACGCCAGGTCCTCCGCGCCGATCACCGGGACGGGCGCTCCGCACACCGGGCAGAAGACGTCCTTCTCCGCCGCGAAGTCCAGCGTGGGCGGGACCTCGTGGCCGTTGGGGCAGCAGTACGCCGACAGACGCGAAAACATGAGCCGCAGGCTGTTCAGCAGTTCCGTCATGGTGCCGAAGGTGGAGCGGATGCCAGGCACCCCCGGACGCTGGTGCAGGGCTAAAGCGGCGGGGACGTAGCGCACGTCGTCCACCTGGGCGTGGGCGGCCTGTGTCATCCGGCGGCGGGTGTAGGTGGACAGGGATTCCAGATAGCGCCGGGATCCCTCGGCGTACAGCACGCCCAGCGCCAGGGAGGATTTCCCGGACCCGGACACCCCGGCGATGCCGACGATCCGGTGCAGGGGGATGTCCACGTCGATGTTTTTCAGGTTGTGTACCTTTGCGCCCCGGATCTCGATCTGTTCGGGGATGCGGCGATGATCGGGCATAGCGTATTCTCCCTTCGGAGGTGGATCAGACATGGATCGGATGACAAACGGTTCTCTTGTCATCGTTTCGGAACAATACTGCGGTGACGCTTGTCAGAACGCCGGGAAGCTGAACTCAAAGACGACGCCGTCTTCCTGCCTGTTCTCATGGCCCGTGTCGGTTTCTGTCACCACACCGCCCATGCGCAGGTAGAACCGCATGGCGTTTTCATTGTGAGGGCTGCAATTACAGAAAAAACGGTTGATCTCCTTTTCCCTGCAGTGATCCTTCAGGACGGAAAAGGCCTGTCTGCCGATCCCTCTGCGCTGATATTCCCGCAGGACATACAGGGAACGCAGCCATACCCCGGTGTCAGTATCCTGAAAGATGAGATATCCGATATCCTCATCACCGGCTTTGATCAGATATACCGTGAAGGACGGGCTTGAAATCTTCTGCAGGTCGCGCTGTAGATGCCGGTCATAGTCGAAACCGTCGATGACCGCATCCGGGTAAATGCCCCGATATGTCGTATTCCAGATCCTCTGCCGGAGCGTACTGATGGTGACCGCATCGCTTGCTTTTGCCGGGACAAAGCTCACTTGTTCAGCCATTGATTCTTCCTCCCGCAAAACCCGGTCTGCCGACAGTCCCCGAAAATGAAAGTCAGGTCCGGCCGAAGATATCATTCCATAATGCTTCATGGGAACCGGTAAACAGCTGCGGTCTTTCCTATTTTGAGATTCAGATCATCTTTCCAGAACGAACCGCGCGACTTTCACATGACCGTCCGTTTCGACGGAACGGATGTCAAAACCGCATTTTTCCGTGTAGAACCGGACGTTTTCGGCTTTGTCCAGCGGTGTGATCAGGGTGAACCGGCGCCAGTCCCGGTAATGGGCTTTGACGAACTCCATGGCGGCCGTTCCGATCCCTTTTCCCTGAAATGCCGGGATCACGCACAGGCATCCGATCTCATAGATCCCCTTTTCCGGTGCTTTGACGGAGATGCAGCCGACCGGCCGGCCGTCGCAGACGATCAGGAATTTGGGGACATCCAGGATGGACTGCCTCATCATCTCCACGGTCCTTCCGTACGCGGGGCATTCGCCGTACCGGAGATAATCGCTGTAAAACGAAGCGTTGTAAATCCCGATGAGCAGCTCCGCGTCTGACACATCGGCTTTCCTGAATCCGATCTCCATCGGCAGCAGCTCCTTCCGGCAGATCATGATCGGGCTGTTTCCAGCATTCTTCCAAGTCATTCTACACCTGTCCCGCGAAAAGCGCAACGGAGCGGGCCTGCAAATGCGGTTTGCGGACGAAAAACCGCATACCATGAAAAAGACTTGTCATTCAGCGGGCAGTGACAAAAAGGTGCGTACTTGCGCCGTTGATCATGACATGATAAACTGCTGATACGGAAGGCGCTTCCGAAAGCAAAAAAGGAGAGCGGACACATGCGGATCACACTGACGAAGGAGACCACGGCGGTCGTCCACACCCATGCGGATTTCCTGCCGGACGGCATCGTCGAGCTGCGGAAGACCGACAAGGTGCAGCCGGACGAGAATACCTACCTGAAGATACGGGATCTGGACTTTCACAACGGCGTGATCGAAGCGGATGTCTGCGGAAAGCTGCTGCCGGACGCGCCGGGCTATGCGCGGGGATTCATCGGCATCGTCTTCCGGGCGAGCGCCGACGACAGCGAGTTCGAGTCTTTCTACATCCGGCCGACCAACGGGAAGGACTGTACGGACCCGGTGCGGAAGGCGCACGGCTGCCAGTACTTCTCCTATCCCGGCTACACCTTCTCGTATTTCCGGGAGTTCGGCATCGGCGGCTATGAGGGCCGGGTCGATACGATCGCGCTGGGCGAGTGGAGCCGCATCCGCGCGGAGATCCGGGAGGACCGGGGCGTGTTCTTCGTGGACGGTGTCCGGGTGCTGGAGGTCAGCGGCTTCAAGCACGGCGCCGCAAGCCGCGGCAGCGTGGGCCTGTACGTGGACATCGGCACAGACGGCTTCTTCCGGAACCTGACGGTGACATGCGAGGACTGAAGGGCAGGGCCCGTGCGGCGCAGCCGGAGACGATGAAGCATCGTCGCGGAGGAAAAACAGGATGAGTGCAGCGGAATGGACCGTCTCGGCCGTGGTATTCTCCATTGCGATCGGCATGGCGGTCATCAGCATCAGGAGCTTCATGAACAAAGGCTTCCTGCTCAACAACGCCTGGCTCTATGCCTCAGAGAAGGAGCGGGCATCCATGGACAGGAAGCCTTATTACAGGCAGACAGCGGTTGTTTTCCTGATCCTGTCCCTCGTCTTTCTCGTGATCGGACTGTCCGCGGTCCTCCGTGACGGCAGGATCAATCTTCTTGAAATTCCGCTCGTTGCGGGTGCTGTGATCTATGCGGTCATTTCGTCGGTCCGGATCGACAAAAAGGAGAGGGAAAAAAGGCAGGCGGTTCCCGGCCAGCAGGACAAGTGATCTCAGCGATGCCGGTTGACAATCCTCCCTGCCATGCTACTATAGACACATCAACGGAAGGGAGATATTTCCATGCGGATCGCGCTGACTTTCGACGACGGCCCGAACACCGAGACCACGCCGCAGGTGCTGGACATTCTTCAGGAGCACGGCATCGCGGCGTCCTTTTTCCTGATCGCGGACAGCATCACGCCGGAATCCGCGAAAGTGGCCCGCCGCGCCTTTGACATGGGCTGCGATATCGAAAACCATTCCAGGACCCACAGCTTCATGAACCGGATGACGCCGGAGGAGATCCGGGAGGAGATCCGGTACTGCTCGGAGCGGATCACGGAGATCACCGGCCGGCCGCCCGCCTTCTTCAGGCCGCCCTATATCGCCGTCAACCGGACCCTCTTCGACAATGTGGATCTGACCTTCATCTGCGGCGCGGGCTGCGAGGACTGGGTGCCGGAGGTGCCCGCCGACGCCCGGGCCGCGCGCGTCCTGGCTCACGCGGAGGACGGACAGATCGTGCTCCTGCACGATATGCCCGGCAATGTCAACACCGTCGAGGCCCTGAAGACCATCATCCCGGAGCTGAAAAAGCGGGGCTTCTCCTTCGTGACCGTCCGGCAGCTCTTTGCCGAAGCCGGTGTCAAGCCCGTGCCCGGCAGAATGTACACCAATGTCTGGCAGACAACGGATGAGCCTCATAACCCGGCCTGAACCCCGGCCAGCCGCACCGGATCCCATCAAAGCAAAAGCAGGCAGAGCGCCGCTGCAGCCCTCTGCCTGCTTGTTTTTTGTCCGGTATGACCTTCGGAACCGGTCTGAATGCCGTAACGGTGTGCCTGCCGGCGCTCACTCCTGGGGAGGCGCGTAGGTGATGTTGGGGCCGGCCGTGATCGTGACGGTGTGGTTGTCCTGCGGAACCGGGAACGTTGCCGTGATGCCCGCCAATGTGACGGTGACGGAGACATCCTCACCGCTCGTGAGCATCACTTCAGCCTTGATATAGGCGCCGTCCCCGACATTCCTGCAGGTCGTGGCGGAAGAGCCGCTTTTGTTGCTGACACGCAATTCGGTGATGGCTTCACCGGAACGGTTGTACACCGTGTAGGACTGCTGCTTGGGCGCTTCCTTCGCACAGGAAGTGAACACAACCGAGGCCAGCGCGAGCACAAGGGCAAGAATCAGAATCTTTTTCAGAAAATGATCTCCTTTTCGTCATTTCGGAAGCGGGATCACCGCTCCTGTCTTTGGTCTGTCAGTCTGCCAGGCTGCTGAATCTCCCATTGCGGGGGAAGGCGACCGTGTCCTGCCTGCAGCGCAGGTCCGACGCGTGCACCTCCTTTCGCTTCGGGAGATTCCGGCAGCCGTCATCCGACAGCCATGAGTTGATACGCAGCCTGATTCCGCATGGCAGCGCTTTTTGCGATTCCGAAGAAAAGTTTTTGCCTCCGGCGCTTTCGCCGTGCCCGTGCCGGATCAATACGCCGGTTGCGGCGGACGCGCCTCACCCCGATGCGGGAGTGGGATCGGGGCTGTGCCGGCTTGCAATCGCAACCGGTTCGATATATAATCACGGCAGTAGACGGGAACTGCCTGTTTCGATATCAGTTTCTGTCTGAATCAGGCAGAGGAGGATTGCTTATGCTGAAACGATGGATGACGGTGATTCTGGCTGTGATAATTGCCCTGTGCTGTGTTCCCTGCAGGCATGCGGAGGCCGAAGGAGGAAACACCGTGACAAGCCCTGCGATCGAAACCCTGCGCGGCTGGGGATTCACCCTGGACGACGCAACGCTGAACAAAGCCGCGGCACAGCTTGAGCCGGGTACGGACATCCTGTCGCTGGATGCCGCATCACTGCTCTTGTTGCTCGGCTTTGGGATCTACGATGATCAGACCGATGCATGGGAACCAGTCTCTCACGACGTGTACCTTATCGACGCCGAAATGCCATTCATCGACCGCATGTACACAAACATCCTGACCGGCATCGATGCCATTGTGCCGGATATCGAAATCACGGACATCGCGGAGGATCTCTCCGGCATGACGGCCGAGATGGTTCCGGGTGAGATGGGCAGATTGACGGATGGGAAAAGAACGGTCTCGTTCCTGTGCAACGGGCATCCCTACAGCACAGAGCTCACCAGCTACGGGGACTGGGTCAATGAAGCATTCTTTGATTTTATGGACAACGTGCTGGAGCAGGAAAACTGTCCCCATAAGCTGTATCAGATCTTGTTTTACTATCAGTATGTGGTGATGGTCTATGGGCCGGAGGAGCTGGCAGTCAAAGTGAACTCGATCCTCAGTCCGTTCTGATGATTGACAGCTTTAGGGCTGATTCATTCGATGAGGGGGCATCATCATGACGAGAAGCATCGCGGTCCTGCTGCTGGCTCTCCTATGAGCCTGAAAACGAGGTCGCGCGAAAGCTCTACCGCTCTTTCGGGTTTGAGGAGAAGGACAGGCCGGACGGCTGGGACGAGGTCCCCGCGGTGCTGAAGCTGTAAGACAAACCGGGTACCGGCGGAGGAAGAAGACTTGCTTGCTTTCCACAAAACAACGGAAGCGGAGAAACATGCCATCTGCGGGTGGAGGTATGACGGCGACTATGCCATCTATAACATTCCGCCGTATGAGGAGCAGATCAGAACGCACCGCGGATTCGCAAATCCGAAAAACAGCTACTATTCTTTTTTGGACGGGGATCGTCTTGTCGGGTACATCAACCTGAAGGAAGAAGAGGCGGCCGTACGCTTCGGGATCGGGGTCAATCCGGCGTTTTGCGATCGGGGATATGGGCAGCGGATCGCCGGAAAAGCACGTGAGCTGTCTCATCGGCTGTATCCGGGAAAGCCGGTTTATCTGGAAGTGCGCACGTGGAATCTGCGTGCGGTCAGATGTTATGAGAAGGCCGGTTTTCACATTGCGGGGGAACCCGTTCAGCGGACAACGCCGATCGGCGAAGGGTTGTTCTTCCGCATGACAGCGGAGTGACAGATACCGGTTGCGGAGATGAGAGCCATGGATTACAGAATCGGGGACCTGACAAAGGAAGACGCCGCTTATATCGGCGAGAAGATCAATGAGATCGTGCCGCACGAGGTGGACGCGGACGAGGAGGAATTCGTCCTCAAGGTCGAGGACGAAAGCGGCGGGATCATCGGCGGATGCATCGCGGAAGCTTACGAATACCGCTGGTCGAGGATGTTCCTCGACACCCTTTGGGTGGATGAACGCCGGCGCCGTCAGGGGATCGGCTCGATGATCATCCGGGAGGTCGAGCGGATCGCGAAGGAGAAGGGCTGCCGGGTCGTGACGCTCGGCACCGCCGGCTATATGGCCAGGCCGTTCTATGAAAAGCACGGCTACACGGTCTTCACGACGCTGAAAAAGCCCAACGGTTATCTCAGCTATTCCCTGGTCAAATATCTCGACCGGGACATGCCGGAATACGTGCCGACCCACAACAGCGGAGCGCGCTTCAGGGTTTCGCCGGGCAATGAGGACGACGCAAAACTGATCGAAAACGGCCTCGACGCCTACAGCGAAGCCTATGAGCCGGAATACGAGCGCGTTGATTTCAACAGGGAACTGGTTGACGAGGACGGGAGATTCGCGGCGGGCGTGATCGCGGACGCAAACAAAGGATCCTATGGCTTCATCGATGCGGTGTTTGTGGAAGAATCGCTGCGGCTGCGGGGCCTTGGCACGCGTCTTTTGCGGGAAGCGGAGGCGTTCGCGAAGGAAAACGGCGCGTCGATGATGCTGACGACCGCGGGCGACTGGAACATCGGTTTCTTCAAAAAGAACGGCTATCTGCTCAGGGGCGAACTCAGGGACGTTCCCAAGGGGCATAACTGCTACGAACTTTATAAGATGATCTGAAGCACCGGGAAGGGTCCGCCAATGAAATCCCGGTGCACAGAGGGGGATTGACATCATGAAGAGAAGCATCGCAGTTCTGCTGCTGGCGATGGCATTGACCGGGTCCAGCCTGACGGCCGGAGCGGGAACCACCCTGCTGGCGGATCTCCTTTTCGACGGGTTTTTGCTCCGACGGAAAAGACGCTTGATACAAAAGCAAAGCTGATCGCGATGCTCCTGGGAGGCCCCGTCTTTTCACTTCTGCTGACCGCGGGGTTTTCAGCCCTGAGATTCGCCGGGCTGTCCTTTCAGTCAGGCTTCCTCGCGGACGGCGCGATCGAGTTCTTCCTGAACACCGCGCTCTCGGTCAATCTGGTGATCCTGGTCCTGTCCGCCCTCCCCATGCGCTGCTTCCACGGGGCGATCAGAGGGCTGGAAACGGACGGGCTGATCCTCCATGCCGTCAGAAGGCGGAGCCGCTGATCCCGGCCCTTGTCGGGGATCCATCTGCCTCTCACGCGATCTTTGTCAGGGATGCGATTGTGAACTGTCTGTGAACAACATCGCCGGGGAACTGCCAGGTTCTCCGGCGATTTCGTATCTACCGGTGCAGACGCGAACAGCCGCCCGCGATGAATTAGAAAAGATAACGCGTAAAGCGGAGGAGAAAACTATGAATACCATGAACGTAAACAATATGAAGGAACTGAACCTCAACGAAATGGAACAGGCCAGCGGCGGGATCCTCCCGATCCTCATCGGACTCGGCACACTCGCCAGCGGCGGCGTCATCATCGCCGTGATGCCCGACAAAAAGAAGAAGTGACACAGCGCATCGGAAAATGCCGACGCTGAAGCAGACATGAAAACAACGCAAATGTAAAGGAGAAGAAACATGATGAATACGAATACAACGGAACTGAGCCTGGATGAACTGGAAATGGTAAACGGCGGTGTGGATCCGATCCAGACCGCGGCGGCAGCCGGCGCCGGCGGCATGGTCGGCGGAGCCTCGGGCGGAGTGCTCGGGATCTGTCTCGGTCTGGCGGCCGGCCCGATCGGCTGGATGGCCCTCGGCGGCGCCCTCATCGGCGGCGCCGCGTACGCCACCTACTACGCGGTGACCTCCAAATAAACCGAAGCACGGTTCACCAAACGCGGAGCTGTGAAGATGAAGATTTCCGATCTTTTCTTCACAGCCCCTTCTTTTTTGTCCATCCTGATGGTATGATACAGGCAGGGAGCGCGGCCCGGGACGCCGGCGTCCGTTTGCACCACGGAAGTGGGGAATGAAAATGCGGGAGATCCGGACCGGGCGCCTGCCGCCTCGGATCGGGGGAGTACTATGCCATCGGGCCGGCAGGCTCCGGGAGGGTGCCCACAGGGTCTGCGGCGTATGCGCCCCGCGGAACGTCCCGTCGTGGAAGCTGCCGGAGAAGGCGGGCCTGAAGCGCGAGGCGCATCCCAGGCAGAACATCCGGTTCCGCAGGGATGAATACGGTATGCCCGTCCGGAAGGACACGCTGATCTGCGCGATGCCGGAAAGCGACGACAGTACAATCGGGAGTATGATATGAAAGAGCATCCATCTGAAATCACGATCCGGGAGGAGCGGCTTACCGCGGAGGAGTACATCGACTTCCTCAAACGGACCGACCTCGGCTCACAATACCCGAAGGAGCGCTTTGCGGAGCGCATCGCCAAACTGGTGCAGACCGTGTCCGTCAGCCTGATCGCACGGAACGAGCAGGGCCTGCCGGTGGGCGTGCTGTTCGGCCTGACGGACTTCGCCTACTGGCTGTATGTCACCGACCTGGGGGTGGACAGGAACTATACCCATCGGGGCATCGGCCGACGCCTGCTGCAGACCGCGCATGAGCTGGCCGGCGGCGAGAAGGACATCGCGGTCTATCTGATCGCCAACGAAGACGCCGTGCCCTTCTACGAAAAGTGCGGCCTGAAGAAGGCCGACGATGTGATGAAGTACAACCATATCGAGTGGACGGAGTTCACGGTAAGCTGATCACGGGGGAGTCAGACCGGGATGCGCCGCGCTCTGTCAGCCTGCGGTGCTTGCGGTAAATGCAAATCATGACTGCCGCCGTTCCCCTTTCCTTCGTATATACTGATGTCGGCACGGTCAACGCCCGACAGAAATCAGAAACACGAAGAATGAGGAGATCAGATGATGAATATGAACGCCGTGAAACTGAACCCGGAAGATCTTGAAAAAGTCGTTGGCGGGACGCTTAACTGGAACTATTACTGGCGCCACGAGTATGAAGAGGCCGGGATCAAGGTCGTGTCCCATATCATCGCAAAGGACGAGTTCTGGTGGAACGGAGAGAACATCGGGCATAAAGGCGCGAACTCAGTGGTGTATTTCACCGCGGTGAAAGGCTATGCCCCCGCTTCGCTTGAGGAATCGATCCCCTTCTGGGACGAAAACCATACAATGAGAGCAAAAAACAAGCGTATCTGATCAGTCCGGCTTTGCCTGGCAGATACGGGAATATCCAAAGGAACCTTTCGGCACCTTGTCAGGACGGGCAGGGTGCTTTTTTCGCCCCTGCGGCTGATCAGACAAGGAAAAGGTACACAGGATAAATGAAATCGCCATTGAAAAAAGCCGGCATCTCTGCTATCATCATACCGTCAACTGAATATCGGTCATCGGAGGACAGTACGCCGTAGCGTAGGGGATCGTAAAGCGAAAGCTTTGCAGGCCGCCTGTCGGATAAGATGCCGGGTGAGCTCGGAACAAATGGCACACAGCCATTTTGTTGCCGGGCATATTTGTTTTGAAGGAGGCATCATCATGTCCAACGTAACACTGACCCTTCTCACCGACGAAGACCGTGAACGGTTCATCCTCGAAAATCAGCGCGCTTTCAGGTATGGCGCGACGGAAGAATTCGGGAATCGGGATGACCGTCCCGAAGAAGACGGTGAGATCATTTCCCGCAAAACCATCGAGCGGAGCATCGACAGCGGCGTGGCATACTGCATCCGGGAGGACGGACGGTTCGCGGGCGGCGTTGTGCTTCAGATCGACGGGAAGACGCAGCACAACTGTCTGGTTCTCCTGTTCATCCTTCCGGAAGCGCACAGCAAGGGTATCGGCTATGCCGCGTGGCGGGAAGTTGAACGCCTGTATCCCGATACCGTTGTCTGGGGAACCTGCACGCCGTATTTTGAGAAACGGAACATCCACTTCTACATCAACAAATGCGGATTCCATGCCGTAGAGTTCTTCCACCGCTTCCATCCGGATCCTCACGATCCGGAGACAGGGGAGCGGAACGCCCATGACGAAGAAGACGGATTTGACGGGATGTTCCGCTTCGAGAAACAGATGAAGTAAGCGGTATGTGATGAAAAGATGCGCCCCGGGGGCGCGGATTTCCCCGTCACTTCTTCATCAGCGCGGCACCGGCGTTCCAGGCCTTGCCGACCTGCTCGCCGGAGACGTAGTATCCGTGGCGGAACTGGTCGAAGATCAGCGCGTCCAGTTTCGCGGGGTCGACCTTGCCCTTCCCGTCCAGCACGGCCTCCTCGGCGGCCACGTTGACGATCTTCCCGACGATGGCGTACATGTTTTCCGTATCGATGACCTCGGCCAGCTCGCACTCCATCACCACCGGGAACTCCTCCACAATGGGGGCGTTCACGTGCCCGCTCTTCACCGCGTGATACCCGGTGCGCTCGAACTTGTCGTCCATCTTGTTGCCCGACGCGATGCCGAAGAAATCGGCGACGTCCATGTGCGCCCGGTCCGCGAGGGCGACGGTGAAGGCCTTCGTATTCAGCAGGTTCTGCGTTGTCTTATGGTCTTCATCGATGAACAGCGCGATCTTATCCATGGCGCAGATCATGCCCCAGGCCGCGTTCATGACGTTGATCTTGCCGGCCTCATCATACGCGGCGACCATCAGCACGGGCATGGGGTACACGGCCTGCACGACACCGAGATCCTTCTTCATGGGAAATCCCTCCTGACAAACGTGATTGCCCTTTCGGCAGAAATATGATATCATGGAGCCGAAAACACAGCAAGTACCCACATGAAAGAAAGGTACTTACCGGGAGGTAAGCGTGGTGACGAAACGGATCGAGGAAGCGGACTTTTCCGCCACCGGATACAGCTACACCCTGTCCCTGATCGCGGGGAAGTACAAGCCGATCATCCTGTACTGCCTGATGGAGTATGAGCCCGTGCGGTTCAATGAGATGCAGCGGTACCTCGGCCGGGTGGCGGACAAGACCCTCAGCCAGCATCTGAAGGAGTTGGAGCGGGACGGCCTGATCCACAGGGAGATGTACCCCGAGGTCCCGCCCCGGGTGGAATACACCCTGACGGAGCGCGGCCGTTCCCTGATGCAGGTCCTCGACCGCCTGTGCGACTGGGGAAACGAGAACCGGCCGCGATCTTCCTGAACGGGAACGGATCAGAACTCCGGGCTTTCGGAAACAGGCGTTGCCCCCCGGGGCCGGAAGCAGTTCTTCCGGACATTGCGTTTCCGGCATTAAACAGGAAAGAAGCAGCAAACCCGGATCGGACGGGACGGAACAGCTTTGAAATCTCAAACAAGGAGGACCGTGGTATTATGCGAGAATTCTTTGGACTGGAAGTGGAAAACGGCGGCTACCTGAGGGAGCCGGAGGGGTACTTTTCCTGGCAGCATCTGCTGTTCGTGACCCTGATCTGCCTGACGGCCATCCTCCTGGGTATTCTCCTGGGAAAGCGCAGCCGCAGCCGTTCGTACAGAGAGAAGAATCGTGTGCTGATCACGGCGGCGCTGCTCTTTGACGCTCTGGAAGTGTTCGAGATCGTATTTCTCTGCTTCCGCAGCCACGATCCCCTGAACTGGGTGAAAAACCTGCCGCTGTTCCTGTGCAGTGTGCAGGCCATCGCGCTGCCCATGGCGGCCTTCTGCAAGGGGCGGCTGAAGCTGGCGGCGCTGGACTTTGTGTCCATCTTCGGCGTGCTGGGAATGCTGCTCGGCACCTACGGCGCAGGACAGAACTATGCCTGCTATCCGGTCCTTTCTTTCAACAATGTGCAGTCCGGCCTGATTCACGGTATATCGGGCTTTGCGGCCATCTACATCTTCGTTTCCGGGATGGACAGCATGCGGAAGCGCGACATCTGGATCACCTTCAGCATTCTGACAGGGCTCTGCGCTGTGGCATATGCGGCGAATGTGCTGATCGACTACAACTACATGTTCCTCATGCGGGGCGACGGCACCCCTTACGATATCGTGTATAACGCGGTGGGGGGCAGCCCTGTGCTGTATCCGCTGAGCGTTGTGGGGCTGTTCCTGGTGTATATCGCGGTATTCTACCTTGCGGTGTTCCTGATCCGCCGCAGGCGGGGCGTTGACAGAACACAGCCTGATGACCGGCAAAGATGAGCCGCAAACAGATATCGGTTTCCGGAGGAAAAGAGAACATGCAGGTTGAGATCATCGCATTGCCCAAAGACCGGTGGAAAGGCACGGCCATACGACAGAACAGCATACAGGAATTTGAAAGGAGAGTACAACATGAAGAAGTTGTTTCTTGCAATAAGGCACTCTGATCTCGGTATGGTAAGAGAAATCATCGAAAAGAACCCGTCGCTGGTCAATTGTGTCGCAAAGCAGCCGCCAAAGAAGGATGATGGACAGTCGCCTTTGCAGGTTGCGCTCAAAACAGGGAATACATCCATTGCCAATTTCTTGCTGGATCGTGGCGCAGATGTCAACTTTATCGAAGACGAATCCTGCTGCAACGCCTGGAGAGCACCGGTGATTCATGATGCAATCATCTGTGCAGTCATGTCTTGCAGGTGGAATACAAATCATGATTTCGAGGGTTTCCGGGTGTACTCAACCCAGGAGGAATTCATCGAAGCACTGAACGTTCTGAAAAGAATGCTTGAGATGGGGGCAGATGTGGATGCACTGGATTCATATGGAAATTCCGGATTAGTGCGTTATGCGCTTCAGGCGAAGCAGGTGCTGCCCCAATACAATTATGCGGAACATCGCGAGGAATCGGATAGGATTTTTACGGAGGAATTGCACGAAGATCTCAGGAGTGTATTACAGGCTCTGATAGATGCCGGAGGGGATGTTTCCTATACGGCTCCGAATCTCCGTCGTTCGGTCCGGCAATACTGCAGCAAGGGATCCATTGCGCTCTTGTTCGACGAAGTGTTTGGACGTGATACAGAAACCGAAATGATATAGTCAGACCGATTTCGGTTTCCGGAGGAAAAGAGAACATGCAGGTTGAGATCATCGCATTGCCCAAAGACCAGTGGAAAGGCACGGCCATCCCGCTGACCACCAGAAGCGACAGTTATTATGACCTTGAGTTGAGTCCGCTGACCGGCGAGGGATGCACGGTCACTCTTGTCAGGAAACCGGCCGAAGCGGAGATCGTTCATACGCCGGAGGAATATGATTTCCCCGATGGACTTTATGCGGATCACTGGGAAGGGGCGGAAGCCTACGGTGTTGTGAGCGAGACCGGTGAAATGCTGGCCTGCATCGAAGTCTGTCCCGAGGAGTGGTCGAACAGGCTCATGGTGACCGAACTGTGGGTGAGTGAAGCGCTCCGCGGGCAAGGCATCGGAAAGCGGCTGATGGATCGGGCCAAGGAAGTCGCTGTCCGGCAGAACAGGCGCGCCGTCATCCTGGAGACGCAATCCTGCAATACAAACGCGATCGGATTCTACCTTCACCAGGGATTTGAACTGATCGGGTTTGACACCTGCTGCTATACAAACAATGACATCGGCCGCAGGGAAGTCAGGATCAACCTCGGATACTTTTTCCACAGGGAAGGGCGCAGAAGGTAGAGAGTTAGGATCGGAAACGGCGAAGAAACCGAATTTGGGCGGAGGATTGAAATGACGATGGAAGAATACGATCCGATATGCATCAAACCGGCTGAAACCGACGAGGAATTGTGCGGGAGAGGCTATGTGCACTGCACCTCATGGCAGGAAGCCTACAGAGGGATCGTCAGCGACCGATATCTTGATTCGATGACCGTGGCGGCCACCACGGCGCGCGCACGGCAGTTCCCGGAAAACACGCTGATCGCCAAGGATGGGGAGAAAGTGGTGGGATTTGCGGTATACGGTCCGTCGAGGGATGAAGATCTGAAGGACGCGGGGGAGGTTGTCGCCATTTATGTGCTCTCGGCGTATTACGGCCGCAAAATCGGATATCGGTTGATGAACGAAGCGTTTGCAAGGCTCGGCGAATACGATACCATATTCGTATGGGTGTTCGAAAAGAACGAGAGAGCGATCCGTTTCTATCACAGATACGGTTTTGAATTCGACGGATGCAGAAAGCAATGGAACCTCGGCACACCGGTTTCCATTGTCAGAATGGTCAAGAAAAGAGAGCAAACCGGAAGCCGGACATGCTGAGGCTGATTTCGCCCCGGAGGACGCTGTTCATGGATTCATTTGTGAATGAGAAAGATTTCGCGCTGCTCAGTCAGGATCGCTATACCTTTGAAGTGCTGGCGAGGATCCTGAAAGAAGAATGTGAGCTCATAAGGAGCAATCACGAGAATCTGCTGTTATGCCATTCGGAATCCCGTTATCCCGTCTGGATCTGGACGCCGGACAATGCACCGGATGAAGTGAAAGGAACCGCATGGGAACTGGCCTGCGGTCTTCGCCCGCTCGCCGGCGGGTACCGGTATAATCTGAAATATGAACTGGCGGAGTACTTTATTGAAAAGGCAGCCGGTGAGGGAGTTCACGCGGGGATATCGATGAATATGTTTGTGTACGATTGTCCCTCGCCGATCCCGCCGGATACCGCAGCTGACGGCGGCCTGTACTGCTGTACCGCGGAGGATGAGGAAGAAGCGGCAGCCATGATTCCGCATTTCTATACGGAAATCGGCGAGGAAGTACCGCCGTATGAACATTGTCTGGAAAAGGTGAGGAATTACATCGCGGGCCAAGGATTCTTCTTCTGGAAAAACAAATACGGAAAGACAGTCGCATGCTGTTCCTGCAAGCTGAACGGCAGGTTCGCTACAATCAGCAGCGTATATACTTTCCCGGACGAACGCAGGAAGCATTACGCACAGAATCTGGTCTGGCAGGTCACAAGGAAAGCATCGGAGCTGGGCTGTATCCCGATGCTGTATACGGACGCGGATTATCAGGCTTCCAACGCCTGCTATGAAAAGATCGGGTATATCCTGCGGGGGAAACTGTGCACGGTCGCGGTTGCGAATTGACTCAAGCGTTTCAGATTTGAATTCAACAAGCGATCGACAGACCGGGATTTGTGCATGTGAAGGGAGGCTGAAGAGCGTTTGGAACATATGTATTCATTGGCAAGGATCCTTCTTATATGGCTTCTTTGCCTTTTAAGCGTATTTCTTCATGAGCTGGGCCATGCACTGGGATATCGGATTTCCGGAGGAAAAGCAGGATGGAAGGTCGTTGTGGGATCCGGACCTAGGCTGATCAGCATATCCAGGTTTACCTTCGGTCTTATCCCGGCAGGCGGTAATTTCGTTCCTGCAGAAGAACCCGAAACGGATAAAGGACAGATCATCATGCTCGCCGGCGGGCCTTTCCTTTCTTTGCTGCAGGCTATTCTGTACTGGATTACTTATTTCTGCATTTCAGGGAGTGTTCAGTTCGGGAGCAGTCTCAGTGAAATCCTGCTTCCGGTGCCCACCTTTCTCCTGTATTTTAACTTCTTCCAATTCCTGTTTACTGCCATTCCAATGCGCTACAGGGTCATATGCAGAGGATTCGAAAGCGACGGCCTGCAGATCATTCATATCCTGAAGCATAATAAAGCATCATAATCATATGCCCTTCGAACATTAAAATGCCCGGAAAACCGGAAGTCAATCATGCAAATTCCGGTTTGTCGGGATCCTGATGATGAACAAAACCGGGACTTGCGGAGGGATTTATGCTGAAATTCTACGAACCGCATCTGGACTTTTCCGTGCCCGAACACCAGAGCATCATGGGCGTGGCCCTCTCCCTCAAAGATCCCGTGGACGGGGCGATCCTCCGGTGGGCCGTGGAAGAGGTGAGAGCGCGTTTTCCGTACTTTTATGTCAAGGCTGCGTACAGGGGAGACGACCTGGTCACCGTGCCGAATGATCTCCCCATGACAGTCCGGAACACGTGGGAGCCGATCCGCCTTCATTCCGAAGCGTCCAACCACCACCTCGCGGCCTGGAAATACGATGCCCGCCGGCTGGCCTTTGAGATCCACCACGCCCTGACCGACGGATCGGGCGTGCTGCCCTATGTCAAAAGTACCATGTTCCTGTATCTGTCAAAGGCGACCGGACAGACTTTTGATCCGGCCGGATTCCGCCTGCCGGGTGATGTGATCTCCGAATCTGAAACAGGGGACCCGTTCAGCGAACCGGATATCGACAGGGTGAAAGCTCCCCTGTACAAAAAGAAACCGATCACCGATTTCTTTCGCCTGAATGAAGGAGCGGACAGCATCAAAACGGTTTATTATCTGAAGCTCTCCGAAGCGCAGGTCATGCAATACTGCAGAGATTATGACGGCAGCCCGAATGTACTGATATCCGTGATGATGGCAAAAGCGGCGAGACGCTGGAACCCGGAAAGCAAAAAGACGGTTACCGTTTCCGTATGCATTGATCACAAGGCGATGCTGGGGGTGCATCCCAATTACCGAACGTTTGTGGGGGAGGCCCTGCTGGATTTCCCGAAGGCACGGGAGACGGAAGACTTTGCCAAAACATGCACGATCGCCCGCGGACAGCTGATGCTGCAGGCCCAGCCGGAAAACTCCCTCTGGGAGATCAAGCAGATGAAACGGATGCTGCCGCCCCCGTCCCCGGATATCGCACAGGCAAGCATCTGCATATCCTATGTCAACAGCAGAAGCTTCGGACCGCTGGATCCCTATATCGAGGAGCAGTATGTCGTGACCTCCCTGTCGAAGATCACGGATATTCTCTGCACGATCTCCTGCCTCAACCACAGCTTCTTTCTTGCGTTCATGCAGCCTTATTCTTCGGACGGATATTTCAGGTGTTTTCTGGATGAGCTGGATCTGGCAGGGATCGGCTATGAGATCCATGGCCGTGAGCCGCTGCGCACGTGCGTGATTTGACCCGTCGGGATCCGCCGCGGTCATCATCGAACTGCCCGTATCCGTTTGTACGCTGTGAGTGATATCGTTCCTCTCAACCCTTGTGCACGAACTCGGGTATACCGTCGGCTGAGGGATCGGCATGGCACATACGGGCAGGCTGAAGAAGATGACTTCCGAACACGAAACAGCGATTTGAGGAGATGATGAAAATGAACAAGATCAGGATGATCGCCGACCGCGAAGCCAATTACATCTATCATATGCTCTCCGTCGCCCGATGCGGCTATGACAACGATTACGGCGCGAGATACCGCGGCGATTATCCGCAGGAGGACCTTGCCCAGCTGAAAAAGCATGAGCGGCTGATCACCTGCGCGGGAGGCTCGCACTGGGGCGAACTGTACACCCTGATGATCTGCTGGCCGATCGCGGAATGGACCGGAGACGCAAAATCCTTCTATCAGGAGATCATCGATCAGGCCGATCGCGGGGAGGTGCCGGAACATTATCTCGCCCTTGCTCCCGCGGCGCGCGGGATCGCGGAGGTCATGGTCCGGAACTATGATCACTATGTCCGTGAGATCTGGCCGGAGGACAGGAAGCTGCTGGAGGACTATATCGCCCGGGTGATGCCGCTCTTTGAGCGGGACGGCTTCACGGAGCGGGCGGAAGCGGCCGTCGGCTGCCGGCTGCCCGTGGAAGCGTTCTGCCCGACGATGGTCACATCGATCCAGGGCGGAGCCAATGCGATCGATATTTCCGACACGCAGGATATTTTCGGGATCAGCCGCAGCCCTGAAGACAGTTTTCTTTTCATCGGGCATGAGTTTATCATCTATCTGCTCAAGCAGGCTTTGCGCGAAGAGGATGCCTTCAAACGCTTTGAGACCTGGGAACCCACGGAGGGGCTGGCGGAATACTATCTGAAGGAGGTGACCGGAAAGACGCTCTTTGCCGGCGCCGGAAAATGGACCGATCTGTATGCCCGGTACGCCCGCGAAGGCCATCCGTCCGCGGCTGCGCTGTACAGAGAAGCACTGGCCCGGAACGGGCTTTGAAAGCGAAAGACGGAGGCCCCTCCTTCAATGAAAACGTTGTGAAATATCGGCCAATCGGATTTGAGGACGGATGATATGAAGTGTGAACTATTAGCAGAACAGAATCTTGCGCTGATGTTTGACTTTATTGATGACGAGAATACGAAATATGATGAGGCCATGCTGAAGGCGTTTTTGAACGAAAAAAACGCATACGGTTATATTGTTGCAGAAAACGGAAAAGCAGTCGGATTTGCCTACGGTTATGTTCTGCAGGAGCCAAACGGGCAAAAAGTATACTATCTGCATGCAATTGACATCATGAAAGAATGGCAGAACCAAGGTTACGGAACGGAACTTGTCCGGTTTGTTCACGATCATTCAAAAGCCCTGGGCTGTCGCAAAATGTTCCTGCTTACTCATAAACACAATGCTCCCGCCTGCAGGTGTTACGAGAAAGCAGGAGGAATCTGGAATGCAGCTTCCGATGATATCGTGTTTGCATTCAAGTGATGCGCTTTATCCCGACAATCCCGGTTTGTCATGCCGCTTACGGAACGGAGCTCCCGAAACTGCCGGGCGCGTCCGTCATGATCCGCCGTTTTGTCGATACCCCGATTCACCGCATCTGTGCTATACTGTACAAGCGTGATCCACCCATACAGGAACCTGAACACCGCTGATCGGAGGAATGCCGTCATGCCCTTTGAACAGACCTTTCAGCCCCAGTACAGAGACGCCGACCCGGACGGCCTGATCGGCCTGCGGGGCGCCATGCACTACTTTCAGGACATCCATACATGGTTCATGCACAGCCTGCACAAGGGCAATGACGAGCTGCCCGAACAGTACGGCTGCGGGTGGGTGTATACGCGTTACCTGGTCACCCTGTCGCGGAAGATCGACTACACGGAGCCGATCTCGCTGCAGACGTGGATGGAGCCCTACCGGCAGCCCGTGCTGGTCAGCCTGGACATGGTCCTCCGGCAGCACGGCGAGGTCGCCGCCACGGGCAGGCTGGAGTGCTGCATCTTCAGCCTGGAGCGCCAGCGCCCGCAGCGCCTGAGCGCCGTCGAATTCCCGGACGGCATCCCGGAGGAGATCCCCCATGACATTCCGGACTTCATCCGCCTGGAGAAGACCGCGGAAGGCATGGCGGAGCGGTACACCCGCACGGTGCGCTGCTCCGACCTGGACAAGAACAACCACATGACCAACCTGCGGTATATCGACATGTTTCAGGACGCTTATGACCGGGCGTTCTGGGACCGCTTCGGCGCGCGGCAGATGGAGCTCTGCTTTCTGTCGCAGTGCCGGGAGGGTGAGACCCTCTCCGTCCGCAGCCGGGAGGACGGGGACGCCGTCCGGCTGGCCACCGTGCACGCCGACGGAAGCCTCGCCGCGGTCTGTGCGTTCATGAGATAAGGACGGGCATCGCACGGAGCGGCGGCAGCCGTGCCGACAATCCGCGATCAAAACAGCGGCGCAGCCTGACGTGATTCAGGCTGTGCCGCTGCGTTTTTTGTCCGGCCGCATTCATCATCGGAATGCAGGATCCGCCTGTTTCGCCGGATCTGTTTGCCGCCTTGTTCGACTGGGCTGTTTCAGATGATGTTTCCGCCGTCTGTATAACGAAACGGTGTGATGGTATACGCTTCTTCGATGGATTCGGGCACACGGCCTGTCTTCAAGAAATAATACACCACGTGATCCGCATCATTTGACCCGATGTCTTCGCCCTTCCACCAGAACTCATCGAAAGCGACCATCCTGTTCCATCTTCGGGCATTTCTTCCCTCCTGAATGATGGGCACGGTTTTTCTCCGCAGGGATATTGCCTGAAAACAGCGGGCTGTCTTGATGCCGGTATTCCCATATAGTATAATAAGCTTGGCCGGGATCGGCGTAGATACATATGCGCCTGCCGGATCGGGAAGCGTATTGTGCTCCGGCACCCGGCACCGCTGACAGCGGAAGCCGGTCGACAGGTACCGCAAGCATGCCCGGGACAGGGGTGCGCCGTGCCTGAACATCTTCTGAGGGGAGAACAATGCCTGATAAACAAAAGAAATGGTATCGACTGGATACCGCGGCCCTGATCTTTCCGGCCATTGCACGCCGGAACTGGAGCAACGCGTTTCGCGTTTCCGCGACGCTGACAGAAGCGATCGACCCGGATATCCTGCAGCGTGCGGTTGACGATATGCGGCATCGCTTTCCGTCCTTTTTCGTGACGCTCCGAAAGGGATTCTTCTGGTACTATCTGGAACAGAGCGATCTCCCTGTCAAGGTCCGGGAGGATTACGCCTACCCGCTCACCTTCATGAGCAGGCGGGAATTGCTTCAGAATTGCCTGCGCGTGCTGTATTATAAAAACCGCATTGCCGTGGAATGCTTTCACTCCGTTACGGACGGGCGCGGCGGCAGCGTATTCCTGTGCAATCTGACAGCGCGTTATCTGGAAATGAAATATGGCATAAGCGTACCAAAGGAAGGACTGCTCCGAAACCTGACGGAGCCGCCGTCTGAGGAGGAACTGGAGGACAGCTTCCTGAAAAACGCAGCGGAAGTTGCCTCGGGCCGCAGGGAGGAAAGGTCCTTCCGCCTGCGCGGCACCCCCGAGCCCGACGGCTTCAGAACGCTCACCACGGGCATCGTCGACACACAGTCCCTGCTGGATACGGCACACCGCTTCAAGGTGACGGTGACCGCGCTGCTTGCGGCGGTCATGGTGGAGAGCGTCATCCGCATGCAGAACGGGAGGCTGCCCCGAAAACGGCAGCATGCGGCAAAGGTCACGATCCCGGTCGATCTCCGGCGCTTGTTTGGCAGCGGGACGCTTCGCAACTTTTCCCTCGTCTTGAATGTCGGGGTCGATCCGCGCTATGGCGAATACAGTCTCGAGGAACTCTGCTGCGCGGTCTATCATCAGCTCTGCGCCTTCGCCACGCGGCAGAACATGGCGGGAATGATTGCCGCCAACGTTCAGCCGCAGCAGCTCGTCGCGCTGCGGCTGGCCCCGGTCCTGATCAAGAACCTCGCGATGGACTTCGTCTACCGGCGCATCGGAGAGGGCGGCGGCAGTCTGAATATTTCCAATATCACCGGCTTGCCGCTTCCGCAAATCATGAGTGACTATGTGAAACGGATGGAATTCATCATCGGGCCGCAGCGCAGCTATCCAAACAACTGTTCCGTACTCAGCTACGGAGGGAAAACCTATATCAATATGATTCGCAGCATCCGCGAGTCCGAGCTGGAGCGGCGCTTCTTTTCCCGCCTGGTGGAGCTCGGCATACCCGTGGAGATCGAATGCAACAGGAGGAGTTGAACCATGTACTGTGTCAAATGCGGTGTCCGGCTGCAGGACGGTGTGAACCGCTGTCCTCTGTGCAATACTCCGGTATGGAATCCGGAGCAGCCCGAAGCGGAACACGGTTATTCGGATCATTATCCGGGTGCGCATAAGGAGTCGAACCGTCCGTTCTCCGTCGCCATGACCGTGATCTCCGTCATGGCGATCGCGGTGATCCTGACTGTCTGCTTCAGGCTCTACGGAGAACTGAACTGGGGCGGATATGCGATCGGCGGCATCGGGCTGCTCTATGTCGTCGCTGTACTGCCGAATTGGTTCCGGCATCCGCCGATCGAGGTCTTTGTGCCGGTCGATCATGCCGCTGCCGCACTGTATGTGCTGTTCATCTGCCTGAAGACCGGAGGAAACTGGTTCATGAGTTTCGCCTTTCCGGTCATCCTGGTCAGCTGCCTGCTGATTACCGCAACGGCCTGTTTGCTGAAGCATGTCAGGGGCGGCCGGCTCTTCATTCTGGGCGGATTCCTGCTGGGCCTCGGAGGGTTCACGGTCCTCATTGAGTTTTTCGCGCATCTGGCCTTCGGCGTGCCGATGTTCCTGTGGAGTGTCTATTCGCTGATCGTTTTTGCCGCCGCGGGCAGTTTTCTCCTGCTGGCCGGTACGGTCCCCTCGCTGCGGGAAGCACTGGAACGACGCTTCTTCTTTTGAGCGTGAAGGGAGTTCATCATGCCGAAGCATCCGTTCATCACCGAAAAGCGGCAGATCCCCGTCGGGTCACACAGCATCCGGCTGCTGATCCTGCGCCCGAAGGAACAAACCGCGGAAAACGTGCCGGGAGTCCTGTGGATCCATGGCGGCGGATATCAATCCCTGTCCTCCAAAACCGTGTTCTTTTCGCGGGCTCTCTCCCTGACGGCCAAATATGGCGCGGTGCTTGTCGCGCCGGATTACCGCCTGTCGAAAAAGCATCCCTATCCCGCAGCGCTGCATGACTGCTATACAGCGCTTCGCTATCTGAAGGAGCATGCGGCGGAGCTCGGCGTCCGCTCCGATCAGATCATGGTCGGCGGTGAAAGCGCCGGAGGGGGCATGACAGCGGCGCTGTGCATGCTGGCTCACGACCGGGGCGATGTGGCGATCGCCTATCAGATGCCGCTGTATCCGATGCTGGACGACCGGGACACACCCTCGTCGGCAGACAATCATGCGCCTAACTGGAACACGAAGCGCAATCACAGGGCGTGGAAACGCTATCTGCGGGATGCCTTCGGCACGGATATGGTTTCGGAATATGCCGCGCCGGCCCGGCGGAAGGATCTGAGCGGCTTGCCCCCCTGCTATACGTTCGTGGGCGACATCGAACCGTTTTACTGTGAGACGGTCGAATACGTCCGGCGCCTGCGGGAAGCGGGGGTGGAAGCCTCCTGCGACGTGTATCCCAACTGGTTCCATGCCTATGATCTGCTGTTCCCGGGGAAGAAGGTCGTTCGGGAGGCGATCGAACGCTTTGAAGCCCACTATCGATTCGCCGCCGCGCATTATTTTGCACCGCAAAACGAATAGTCAGTCATTCCGTTCCGGCTGTCGATATGAACCGAGCCAAAGTCTGCGGATGCCCCTCACGACGATTCAAAAATCATCGTTTTGGGGCATCCGCACTGATTTCAAGTACTTACTGTTTGCTCTGTATCCCGTCTGCCACACACTTCGCAAGCTCCGCACTCCGTTCCTCGCTTGCTTTTAACGCTTCCAGCACATGAACGATCTCCGGATAACGCGTCTTATCCACCGGTTCAAACAGGGAATTCCATCCTTCGGTCCCTCCGCCGAGTATCTCGAACATTAACCTGCGGTATAACTCCACTGTCGTCCGGAACGACTCTGTCAGCTTCTCCGATAATGCATTCGTCTCTACCTTTTGCCGCTCCTCCTGATACAGTAATAATGCGCCCTTTCTTTCATAGAAAATCCCGATGCAATACTTAAAGCCGAAGGAATCCAATCGATCCTCCCGTATTGCTTTCACGATTGCATCATACACTGCCAGACCGTATGACCGACCATTCTCACAGATTGCCTTCATCCCCTGCACATACAGACGAAGCGCCTCCGCATAAGCCTGATTCCAATCTGTCTCTTGTGCGGCTTCCGGGATTTCGCAATATAACACCGAGGCCCATTCAAAGGTTTTCCCCAGATTGTTGTATAAAACCGGCATGCTGGCATTCGTATTGCGACTCCCGATCCCTTTCGAAAAGAACACCCTGTCCTCATCGTCGTAACCGTAAATCACGCCAAACTCGCCTGTGTCGATGCCCCATACCACGCAGGCTTTGCCATCCTCGATCCCTTTTTTGATGGCAGAAATCGCTTCCTTCTGCTTTGCGGAATACTCCTCCGCACCCGGCGCGGCATAATACTTCTTCGTCCGCACACCGATCCGCTCCGCAAAACAGGCATGTTCCTCCATCCAGTCATAATCCGTGATCGGCAGCGCACTGCAGTTTTCATCCACACAGAACTGCGATGCGATTCCCGTGACACTTAAGAACCTCTGAAAAGTGTACTCCTTCTTCCACATTCCACAGTGCTCCAGTACACTCATCATACTGACCGCATAAGTGTTCCACGCGGAAAACACCTCAATGTCCAGCTTCTTCTTTGCCATTGTTGAACCCTCCTTTCTTTCTGACCCTATTATGCCACAGGAGGTATGACATATGATGTCATAGAAATTTCAAAATTCCGGAAAGTCTCTCTTTCATATACGCTCTTAACCAATTTGGTTTGATAATACGAAAATCCAGACCGCCGGCAATCAGAACGCTGATAAAAATATCCGGATCAAAAAACGCATAGGTAAAGGTGTGTCCTTCCGCCTTCCCGCAAAGGAAGTATTCCAGCGGTGCTGCCGATGTTCTTCCGCCGGTCATCTCAATTTCCGCAATGTACGGTTCTCTTGTCATGGCGCTTTCATCCTTACCATTCCCCGACTCTGCGGCTATCCTGGACAAAATCTCAGCCTGTCCCTCATACTTTCCATACCCAAAGGAACTTAATTCCTTACTCTGCCTGGCCAGCAGCCGTACTGTCTCCCGCTCACTTTCCGACAGAAAGAAACTCGGCAGCACATACTCTTTCTCATACCGGTATCCTCGTTTGCGCGCACAATACAGAAGCGGTGCGTTCATGGAATCCCTCAAATACTCAATATCCCGCTGTGCCTGCCTGTTGGAAATCTCGAATTGTTCCGCCAGAGTTCCGGCATTCGGATATGCGTTCTCCGCAACTCTGTTGTGAAACCAAATCATTCTTTGATAAGCCGAAATAAGAACACCTCCCTTGCCGGATCTGTGCATGCTTTTTTGTCTGCCCTGCATGACCTTCAAAGGGCGACACAATGAAAGCATCAGGAGTATACCATATTTCCCGCCCCTTTTCCACCGGGACCCCTTGACTGCTTCAGGCAAGAGGGTTTCCGGCATGGCAGCATAAACAAGCGGCTTATGCGATCAACCCTGAACGGCTTTCTTCAATCTATCTTCAATGAACGGCATGTATATTTCCATTGTCAGCGGCGGGGGATGGCATCCCGGCCGGTGATGTGAAGAGACGAAAGGAGCGATTCCTATGAAGAAAATACTCAGTATTCTGCTTGTGCTGATGATGCTGTTCTCCGTGACGGCGTTTGCCGAAAACGGCTCCGGCGGTGAGATGGGTACGCCTTCCGACGGCGACACGGCTTCCTCTGAGTACACGGCTGCCGATGAGATCACCGAAGCGGCGGATACAGCCTCCGACAAGGAGATCATAGAAGCGGCGCTGAATCTGGCCAACAATCCGGATCAGGAATGGACCTACAAATCCGGAGCGGACGCCTGGGTGCTTACTCCCGTGACCGCGGTGACCAGGCCGGTGATCGAGAGCGAAGAGGGCGTTTCCGTCTGTGTGCCCGGAGCCTATGTGAAAGGCATCGACACGGACGGCGACGGCGAAGCGGATGTGACCGCGGCGACGGCCACGGAAGCCGTGAAGGGCAGCCTGGTCATCGACTATGAAGCGACGGTCACCAGCACCAACGGCCAGACCTACACGGCCGCCACCGCCCCCGTGATCCTGAACACCGGCGCCGCGGGATACGGCAACAGCAGCAACACCGCCGCCGCGACCACCTATGCCGCCGAGGGCTACATCAACGTGGCCTGCGGCAACCGCGGCAAGCAGGACAGCTATACCGACGCGGAAGGCAATACCGTCTATACCGGCGACGCGCCCTCCTGCCTGGCGGATCAGAAGGCCGCGACCCGGTATGTGAAGTACAACATCCTGCTGGGCAATCTGCCGGGCAGCGTGGAGTACTGGGTCTCGACCGGCGGCTCCGGCGGCGGCGCTCACGCCGCGATGTTCGCGGCGACCTCCAACCATCCGGACTTCTATGATTACCAGATCGAAGTCGGCGCGGTGGGTGTTTATCGGAACGATGACGGCAGCTACTGCACAACGGTAAACATCAACGGAGAAGAAGTCGAGCTCTCCGACGGTGCGTGGGGCTGCGTGGCCTACAGCGCGATCACATCCCTGTATGAAGCGGACATGGCGCTGGCCATGGAGTATACGCTGAACACCGGCTTCCGTTACAACACGGATTTCCAGCAGGCGATGGCCGGGCTCCTCTCCCGGGAATACATGGACTGCATCAACGCTCAGAACCTGACCGTGGAGGAGGCGAAGGTCGGCTTCGACCTGGACGGCGACGGAGAGCTGAAAAGCACCGTGACGCTGAGCATTGAGTATGACGAAGACAAGTACGCCGACACCAACGGCTACGGCGGAACCTATCTGGAAATGTACCTTGCCGAGCTGACCGAAAACCTCCAGTGGTATGTGGACAATCTGGATTATGCGGAGGGCTGGACGTGGTTCGGCAGCAACGGAGCCGCGCTGACCGATGAAGAGGCGGCAGCCATGACCGCAGCTGACAAGGCGCAGGCGTTCATCGAAGGCCGCTATGCGAAGGGCAGCTCCGGCAGCATGGGCGGCCCGGACGGTGACAGGATCGGCGGCCCCGGCGGGAATCCTCCGGACGGCGGTCATGGCGGCCCCGGCGGCATGCCCCCGGATGGGATGAACGGCGGTCCCGGCGGCGAGAGGCACGGTTTCTCCGGGCGCGGCTCCGATAACACGGATGTGGCCGCAAACAGCGGCGGCGACGAGATGGATGTGGGTACACCCGGCGCGGGCACGACCCAGGCCGCGGGCAGCAGCACCGACTCCGACAACTATTCGAGTTATGCGGAGATGCTGGCCGCGTATGAGGCTGATGTGGCCGAGTTCGCGGCGGGCGACGCTTACGGCAAAAACATCGTAAACCTCTACGATCCGCTGAACTACATCGGCGCGGAGGGAACGGCCGATCCTGCCTGGATGCGCATCGTCTGCGGGGCGAAGGAAGGCGACATCGCCATGTTCAACTCTCTGAACATGCAGATCGCCGCCCTGAACGCGGGCATCGACGCCACCGTTGAATGGCAGTGGGACGGCGGTCACGTGCCCGGCGAGATCCTCGGCAGCAGCCTGCCCCTGTGGGTGGACAGGATGTACGGCGAATATGTCAGCGGTGTGGAGACCGTCAAACCCGCTGCCGAGGCGCAGACTTCCAACGGCACCGCCGAATCCGCCACCGGCACGGATCTCTCCGGCTGGGTCACGATCGATGAAGAAGGCAAGGTTTCCTTCACCCTGGCGGACGGCATGGCCTATCGTACCCAGGGAGCCGGCAAGGCCGTCCCGGGCTTCGACGTCATCGACTACGGCCAGGAAGACTATGTGTTCGGCGACAGCGATACCGATGCCCGCCACTGGAGCGAATGGGTGCTGAAGGTGCTCCGGGAGAATCAGGAGACGCTGGAAGGCCTGTTCAACCGGTAATCCCCGTTCTTCTGTAAAGAGAGGTTCTTCACGTTTAGCCAGGGAAACCCCGCTGATGAGGGAATGCGCCTGCGGGCGCACCGGAGGGCTTTCCGATTGGTCCGGGATGATCGGAAAGCCCTTGGCGCGCTCCGCAGAGCGCGAACCCCTCCCATATGGTTTTCCCGAACTTTCCGTGAAGAGCCCGAAATATCTTCTATACACTCTTGTGCAGGAACAAAAAGAAACCTGCGAGCCCATATTCTGTAAGGACTCGCAGGCAGTGGCTCCGGCTGATCGCAATACCCTGAACATGATGACTGAAGTATAACGAATTGCGTATATCCGGGCAGTGGCGGAATCATCCGGAAAAGGATTCTGCGGTCACTCCGCCCCATACTCGGGCCGCCGGGCCGTGAACCCGGCCGGCGCTTCCGCCGTGCGGGTGCAGTGCCGTTCATGGCGGATGCTTTCATTGTGCGGGTCTGCGTCCGTATCGCTCATCCCTGTGCAGCCCGGATCGATGGCCGAGACTTCCGGCACGCTGTTTCCGGGCACACGTTTCCTGAGTCAACGGGATCAGCCTTCAAACGCTCCGGCCACCTTCTTCAGCAGCTCCCGGATCGGCAGATGCTGGGGGCAGACCTTCTCGCACTTGCCGCAGCGGATGCACTCGGAGGCTTTTCCGTGGCCTCCGCGGGTGGCCACGCCATAGTACATGCCCGAGTTCCAGCTGTGGAAGGCCTCCCGGGCGTTCATCGCGGAGAAGACGTCCGGGATCAGGATGTTTTTCGGGCAGTGGTTCTCGTCCACGCAGTAGCGGCAGCCGGTGCAGGGGATCAGGTTCAGGCCATGGAAGATATCGCAGACCTGCCGGATCGCTTCCCGCTCGGTCTCGTCCAGGGGCCGGAAGTCCGCCATGGCGCTCAGGTTGTCCTCCATCTGCGCCATATTGCTCATGCCGGACAGGACCACGGCCATGTTCGGGAAGCTGGCCGCGAAGCGCAGGGCGTAGCTGGCGTTGCTGCCGCCGTTCAGGCCGCGCAGGATCTGATCCGCTTTCTCCGGCAGGTTCACCAGGCTGCCGCCCTTGACAGGCTCCATCACGGAGACCGGCTTGCCGTGCCTCTCGCAGACCTCGTAGACCTTGCGGCTCTCCACGGAGGCGTCCTCGTAGTCCACATAGTTGAACTGGATCTGCACGATCTCGATCTCCGGGTGCTCGGTCAGGATCCTGTCCAGGACCTCGGCCTTGTCGTGGAAGGAGATGCCGAAATGGCGGATCTTTCCCTCTTTTTTCAGTTCCGCCACCGTCTCGTAGGCCCTGCAGCGCTGATATTTCGGATAGTTGTTCCGGTCCTGGGCGTGCATCAGGTAGAAGTCGAAGTAGTCCACGCCGCAGGCCTCCAGCTGGCTCTCGAAGAAGGGGCGGATGTCCTCCTGCTTCCGGAAGTAGGGATCGGTCAGCTTGTCCGTCAGCAGGAATTCACTGCGGTCGTGGCGCTTCGCCACGCAGTCGCGGATGGCGGTCTCCGACTGGCCGTTGATGTAGCCGTGGGCGGTGTCGAAGTAGTTGAGGCCGGCGGCGATGAAGGCGTCCGCCATGCGGCTGAACTCATCGTAATCGACATGCCCGTCCTTCATGGGCAGGCGCATGCAGCCGAAGCCGAAGTTGCCGCGGAGTTCCGGAAAGAAGCGATTCTCGATCATGGCGTTGTCCTCCTCTGAAACGCAGGTTGCATAATTCTTACAATTGCATTATAATCCATGACAGAAGCGGAAACAATGGTCACTTTTTCATCAGCAGCCCCTTATGCCACGCTTTTGCGGAAAGGGTTGCATAAAGTTTCGGAGGACAGCATGAAACTGACAGGAACCGAGGATCTCCGTGTGCAGAAGACCGTCGAGGCCATCCGCACCGTCTTTGAGCAGATGATCTGCGAGATGGACTACCACGAGATAACGGTGAAGGAGCTGTGCGAGCGGGCGAAGATCAACAAGAAGACCTTCTACCGCTATTATCCCACCCTGGACGACCTGCTGCTGGAGCTGCAGACCGAGATGTCGTCGGAGTACATCGAGCTGATCTCCCGCTACCGCCTGCCGGAGGAGATGGACAAGGTCAACGAGGCCTTCTTCCGCTACTCTGTCCGCAAGGGCGAGGTCTACGAAAAGATCACCTGCGCGTCCGGCTACGTTCCCATCCGCAACACGATGATCGACCGGGTGAACGCGGCCACCTGGCACAGGAGCGCCTGGTTCAACAACATCCCGGAATGGCAGCGGCACCTGCTGATCGTCTATGTGCAGTATACCATTGTTGAGATGTACAAGCAGTGGGTGGCGGACGGCAAAAAGGCCTCCGTGGAGGAGGTCATCGCCATGAGCAACCGGCTGATCTGCACGGGGCTCGACGGGTTCAGGAATCCAAGCATTGCAGTGATGCGGGGCTGAATCGCAGGATTATGCACATCAACCATATCCGTCCCGCTTTTCTTTGGCAGCTGCCACCTTTTTATGGTTCTTCACGTTTAGTTAGGGAAATTCCGTTGGTGAGGGAATGCGCTCCGCAGAGCGCGAACCCCCATATGCTTACCCTAACTTTCCGTGAAGAACCCGTTTTTTCGTGATTTTCGCCTGCTTTGTTTTGGTTCGCAGAAAAAGTGTACTCAAAGTGTACTCACGTCAGCTGTGTCATGGGGCTTGTCTCTCTTTGGTCTTTCTCCTCACAGTTTTGATGATATGTGCAGGTATGAGAATCAGACACCCGAGTAACAGTACGATCACAAGAATAAGCGGCAGGATGATTTCTGCGACGGACTGTCCTATACATGGAATCGGGACAGGAAGAATGTCCCACTCAACGATCCAACCGTCTCCGGTGATTTTTGCAGGAATTGCATAGCCGCTGCCAATTTCATGAATTCGGATACGCGATTCCTCCTCGGGGGACATATGATTGTATTTTTCTTCATTCCATACAGCGATTTCCCACATGACATGCCAGACAGAATCCGAAGCAGCGATGTTTCCTCCCACGCGACGTCGATTGGAGTCAAACTCAATCCAATCCGTCAACCCCCAAATATCATCATCGCTCAATTGTCCATTGTACCATATGTCCTTTGAGGGGTTGTACCATGCAAAGCCGCAGATCAGCGTATGACCGTCCTTGACGTACCATCGCAAATTCCCGTTATAGCTGTCACTTCCGGCACAGCTTCCCCAGATGGCTTCCACTTGCTCCAAGGACATACCTGAATGAACCTCTGGGATGGTTTCAGCCTCTGCCCACGCACCCAGCGGCACCAGGCACAGGATCATCACCCAAACCAGCATCAGGCGTTTCATGGTCATCGCTCCCCCACATACCCGTCATAGTCGTCAGGTTTATGTCTGCTCATCCGGTTATGATTCCCTCTGCCTGCAGCCGTGCCACATACAGAAGTCTCAGCCATTTGGGCTGCTGATCCACTTCATCCTTCAACCGTTCCAGCCGCCGCTTCCCGATCCGTCGGTCCACGATGGCGAACATCCGGATGATCGGGTTTTCGCTGGCGATGGACTGGACGATGGGCTGGTTTCGGTAGGCTTGGAGGGCATCGCTGAATTCCCAGTCAGTATATTCCTCTCTTGTGGTGAAGGGAACACAGCAAACATTGTCAATGTATCGAATCTCAAACCCCTGCTCAGTCAGCTTCTTCCAGGCGTATGCGGCACCGAACTTCTTTGCCGGCTGGCCATTCAGAAGTACCGTGAAAACAGCGCTTAACCCTCCAAAGGCCGGATACCAGGTGAAATCATATGAAACACGCCCCCGCAGGGCCTCGCAGAGCATGTCCTTCTCCAGGTACTTCTTCATCCCCTTCCAGGAGCCTTCTGCCAGGCCTTTGCTGCCGTTATGCTTTGAGCCGTTGGGATTGATGGATTCTGTCATTCTGCACGCTCCTCCAATCCGTTCAATCTGTCCGATTGACGTGGTCGAATATAACCGCCGCCGCCCTCGCCAATGGTGAGAGAGAACGACCATGGAATTTCAGAGATTCGTTCCCCGCCGTTCACCGTGAGACCTTCCAACTCAAGATGGATCCCATAAATATTTTCTCCAACCTGAAGCACAAGTTGCGGATGGCTCCAGATCTCCTGCTTTTGTAATTCGGTAGCTTTATTCAACTGCCATGTGGTTTCATAGGAGGTCGAGTCGTAACGGAACACCGTCACGGTGCCATCATCCCTGAAGCAAAATCCTTCCGGTCCACCGCCGGCCCAGATTTCCCAATACCCGGGCAGAATGTGTGATAGAATGAATTCCTCGGCCGCTGCAGGCACAAGGCTATCCCCGGATGCGAGGCTGACCAGCGGCACCAGGCACAGCATCATCACCCAAACCAGCATCAGGCGTTTCATGGTCATCGCTCCTGTTCCCACAGATCAACACACGCGGACTTGCAGGCAATTCGGAATCGAGGCCCATAGCCAAAACCCATTTGAAAATTGCGACATCACTTGCTTTAGGCGTGGTTTTTCGCGTTTTTTGCCTGTTTTGTTTTGGCTCGCAGAAAAAGTGTACTCAAAGTGTACTCAAGAACGGATAGCGCTGTCGCTATCTCCTCCTGCCATCATGCAAGATCAGTCCATCAGAATGGGCCAAGTATCGAATAGATCCTCTCCGCCAGTTCATACGGCCCATAGACCATCGCCACATACTGACCGTAAACAGTTATCTGGAGCAACTGATGAGGACAGTGCTCCTGTTCAAGCACTTGATCCATAAAACTGAAGAATTCTTCATTGACCCAATCACCGTAGCTGACGAGTTCTATGCTGTAAGGGTGCCCGTTGCACTGGAACGAGACGGTTCTCTTTCCGTCCGTCAACCTTCCGATCTCATTCGGGACCATCTCGACTGTCATGCCGGAGAGGTCCTCCTCAATGCCCGTGATTCTGATATCTGGCACAATGGCAGCTATGCCGGTCAGGATGTTTGTGTACATGCGATCAATTGAAACCACTTCGGCGTCAATGATATACACGTCGTGGGAGAAGGGTTCCCATTCATCGGTTAGATTATCGTACTTTCCCAGCCCAAGCAGAAAAAGCAGCGAAGCAGTATCCAGTTCTCGGATATCGGTGCCCGGTTTGAGCTGCATTTCGGCCTCTCTCAGTATTTCATCATCCAGGGAAAAGCCCCAGTTGCGCAGGGTCTCAATCGCAGGACTTGTCATGGTGTATTCCTCCTCGGCCTCGCTATGCAGACAGGGAAGGCAGCACAAGCAAAGCACAGCTGCCAAAAACGCCGACACCCATCGTATCTTCATGAATCATTGTTCCTCCCACACCTCAGTCTCGCTGCGCTCAATAGGTCCTTCCCACAAAGAGCGTGGCCAGGTCGCTGCTCTGCAGGAAGGCGTTTGAACCGGTCACCCAGATGTTATATTTCTCCTTCGCGTGCAGGCTGTTGATGGCCTTTTCGAAGGAAGGACACATCTGTACCTCATCGATCAGCGCATAATTGTTCTTCCCCGGCTGATACCGCGCCTCGATATACTGCTCCAGCGCGTGGTACTCCAGCAGGCCCTCAAACTCCGTCAGGTTGAAGTTGATATGGATCATGTTTGCGCCGGCATCCGCCTGTTTCAGCCGCTCCGAAAACGCTTCCATCAGTTTTGATTTGCCTGACCGCCTGACACCGGTGATTACTTTGATGTCCGGCGTCAGCGCCAGCGTTGCCATTTCCTCGAGATACGCAGAGCGAACGATCAGTTTCAAGACGCAGCCCTCCTCTCCGGATGGCCTCATTATACAACGGCTATTCCCCAAAATCAAAGAAATTTGAAAAATTGGGGAATAGCCGCGGTTTGTATTGTCTCGTTTGCTGTCATTTCTCTTGCCGCACCACAGTCACGCCGGGGGCGGTTTTTGTCATCTTAATTCTCAATCTCATCCGGGTCGGTTGTGACAATCATGATTTTCACCTCCAATTGGCATGATGCGCCTTTCGAGGAGAAAAACAAAAGAACTCGGAGAGATGGTTCGACCTCGCTGGTCATCGATCTTCACACATTTATCAGAATCCCCACGGCGGCTGTGCAATGACCCTCTGCAGCTGCTCAAAACGAGCTTCGTCTCCGTAGAACAGAATCAGTCCCTGTCCGCCGTCTGAAAAAGCGCAAAGTTGGCCATCATAGCCTTCTGCAGTCAGCACTTCATTGATCCAGTCGATGGCTGCTGTATCAAACCAGTCCCCATAAAATGCCAGCTGCCGCTCATAGATATGGCCATTCAGGGCAAATCGAACAGTGGTGGTGCCCTCTGCACCTCCTGCCAGCAGTCCCTTCGCTGCGATCTCCGCTTCGCTCCATTCGTCGATGACCTCTGTCACATCCGTACACTCAAAATCTGGCACAATGGACGAAACGCCCTGCAGGAAAAGCGCATACATGTGGCTGATGTCAAAAACCTCAGCATCAAAGGCATAGACATAGGAGGATGTGGCAGTCCAGATACCGGTAGTACTTCTTCTGAAGCTCAAAGGAGCTGGTCTGTCGGATGTCATCTGTAGATACTCTGGCATAGACGGCTACTCGTTGGTGCTCGTCACTCTTGAAGTGATCTGTGGAGACGGTTTCGGGATAGTGTATGAAGAGTGCGCGAGAGACAAGCTCGACGACCGCACGACAACCTGCCGGGAACGGCAAGGTGCCAAAGCTTGACCGATAGGACGATGGCTGAAACGGCAGTCCTGTCGGAACAATGGGACTGTTTTTGTCGCTCTTCCGGCAAACGAGAGGAGCGACATTTTATGAAAAAAAGATTACCGCAAGACCGGAATCCTGATCGTGGCCTATGATACTGCGGACGAGTGGGCGAGGGCCCTCCGGGCGCTGGAGCGGTTCGGCATCCCGGTTTCCGATGCGATCCGGGATCGTGTACCGATCCGGTACTATCCCGAAACCACCAGCCTGATCCACGCCGACTGCCGCGCGAAACGCCTGGTGGACTGCCCGCGGCCCTTCATCTGCGCGGCAATGGTCAGCGGCGGCGCTCGGTTGTACACAGTCCCAGAGCCGGAGCAGATGGCGGAAAAGGGCTACCGGAGGCTTCCAAGGTTCCCTGTCTTCCATGTGCCGCATGACGGCCGGGATTTCCCGGAGGAACTGAAGGCTGACGTGACGATTCCTGAGCCGGATTTCATGGCGTATCACGAGGCCATGCGGGACTGGGACGTGCGGCGGCTCATTCCGCGCGCGTACACCGGGGACATGCGGCAAGTCTTCGGCGTCAGCCGCCTGCTGTGCGACGTGGAGCGGCTGATCGGCCCGGAGGAGGTCATGGAGCGGTACGGCATGGGCTTCTGTTATGAGAAGGCTTATGACGGCACGGTCATCAAGCGGGTGACAGAGGCGACGAGAGCCGCCTCGCGCCGATATTACGATGAGCACCACGCCGCCGTCAATCATCTGTGCGAGCGGCATCCGCGCATGATTTTCTTCGACATGCACAGCTATCACGACGCGATCCTGCCGCCCTTTGCGCGGGCACACGGAAAGCCGACTCCCGACCTGTGCATCGGCACCGACCCGCGCTTCACGCCGCCCGCGCTGACAGCCATCATCCGGCGGCGCTTCGGGGAAGCCGGGTTTACCTTGGCGGAGAACGAGCCCTACGGCGGGCTCTACATCCCTGAGTCCGTGACGGACGGGAGCGTCGGCTACGACTTCATCGGTGTCATGCTGGAATTCCACCGCCGGACATACTGCGACGGCAGCGGTCAGACCGATCAGCGGAAAACCGAAAAGATCCGGCAGATCATCAAAACCGTGATGGCGGACTGTGCCGATCTGCCCTGACCTTGCAGGAAATCCGTGGAGCGTGTCGAAACTCAAGTTCAGCTTGAGCGTATTAACAAAACTTCAACCCTCTGTCGATGGGCAGGAGGCGTTGAATCTGTTATGATCAGGTTGTACGAAGGAGGTGGCCGATATGAGTATCGGAAGCAAGATCGCGGCGCTCCGCCGCCGGGAGCGCATGACCCAGGAGCAGCTGGCGGAAAAGCTGGACGTGAGCTTTCAGGCAGTGAGCGCCTGGGAGCGGGACGAGTATCTGCCGGAGACGAAAAAGCTCGTCGTCCTGGCTCGGACGCTGAACACGTCCCTGGACGCCTTGATCGACGAGACGGAACACCCCTGGGAGTTGCGGGACCCGAACTTTGACCCGGAGCATCAGTACACCTTCCTGAAGGCCCGAGCCCAGAGCCTCGGCCTGACCCAGACCCTGGCCGCCCTGCCGCTGATGCGGGAGAAGCACGACGGTCAGACCCGCAATGGGATGGTGGCCAGGGTGCCGTACCGTGTGCATCCGCTGACCCTGGCCTGCCATGCGCTGGCCATGGGGATCGGTGAGGATGACGTGCTGGCGGCCCTGCTCCTGCACGATGTGGTGGAGGACACGGACACGAAGCCGGAGGAGCTCCCGGTGAACGAGCGTGTGCGGGAAGCCGTGAAGCTTGTGTCCTACAACACCTACTATCCGCCGGAGAACCCGCACCCGTCCGATGACGAGGAGAAGGCGATCAAGCAGCGGATTAAGCCGGAATACTATGCCAACATCAAAAAGAATCCCCTCGCCGCCCTGATCAAGTGCATCGACCGCTGCAATAACCTCTCCTGCATGGCGGACGGCTTCACAAGGGAGAAGCAGGCCACCTATGTGGTGGAGACGGAGTGTTACATTCTGCCGCTGCTGGATGTGATCAAGGCCGTGCCCGAATGGAACAACGCCGCCTGGCTGCTGCGCTACAGCATCATCAGCCTGCTGGAGACCTTCAAGCGGGTGCTGTGAGAGAATTGTATCCATCAATGCAGGGGGGAGGAAGACGGATCATGCATGAGAGAATACAAAGGGCGATTCTGCAATACGCACTGAGTGGAAAGCCGCCTGTTCTGACGCCGATCGAGCAGGAAGCCTACGACCGCAGCCGCCGGCAGGTGCTGGCGAACCCCGGCGTGGAGTTTATCATCCCCACCAGCTACCCGGACAGCGGTATCGAATTGCGTTACGCCGACACGCGGGGTGACGGGCTGACGCGGGACGAGGTGGACAAGCTGTCGGAAAAGGCCGAGGTCATCGTCGACGTGATCGAGTCCGCCGGGCTGGTCTGCGAGGACGGCCTCCTGACGGTGGCCTTCGATGACATGATGTGCGATCAAATGGAGATGAAGGTTGTCAATCATACGCATCGCCTGATTCTTCCGAGACTTGGATGCGCAGTTCCCGGTCAGTTGGAGGAGCAGCTCTCCTAGTCGAAGTGAAAGGATCATGAATCTGAATTATAGTATATATTCTTTCAGCAAAAGCTTCCCGTCGAACGGATCTTGTAAAAGATAAGAGAAGCAATAGCTAGCATACACATCTTCTGTTTTATGAAACAGAGAAAAAGTGCTCATTGTCCTGTCAGGCTTTTGTTGGCTTTTGATTGATCATTTTTGTTTGCCAACGCCATGATCAGTCTTTCCGCGCCGTTCAGCATGATACTGATTCCAATGATTGCAGGCGCAGGGATGAGGATCGTCAGCGTGCCCATTACAAGGGCAAGCATGCCAAGTGAACGGGATAAGCCGGTTGGGATCGTCAGGAGAGATGAACCATGCGTGACTTGATAAAAGGAGTATGCTGCAAGCAACAGATCGAAAGACGGCTTGCCTGTGGCGAAGAAGACCAATAGCATCAGAAGGAACCAAGCCTCTGCCAAAGTGATGCTGAGCGTAGCGCCCATTGGCTTTCCACGCTTAACAGACCGCTTCCAGACTGCGAAGTGTAATCCAGTGTTCATTGCGAACATGGAGGTCAGCGCGAAACTTTGCAGCTGCGGTGCGAAAAAGGAAACCAATCCTGCAATGACGATCAGGCCGCCGCACAGGACAGAAGCCTTCGCGGTACGTGTCATTTGTGATTCTGCGTTTTGCTTCATTTTCATCCTCGCTGATCCATCAGTAATGTCGTGATTCAGCCGGATTTTGATAATCCTGCATCAGGTGATCGGGAACGCAGGCGACGAGTTCTTCAACTGTCCAAAGTGATTCGCCTTTGGAGATTTCCCGGAGACGCACAGGCGCGGAATACACGTCCACCTTCCCGGATGCAGTAACGGAAAACACTTGGGCTGTGTATTGCTTGCCCTGATCAGTGCACAGATAAGCCAGGAAAGGCGCGAGGCCTTCGCTGTCTGCATGATTGGCATCAATCTCCGCCTTCTTTTCCGCTGACATGGTCACTTCCTTGCCCATGGCTTCAGAGAGCGTTTTCAGCGTCTTGGCAAAGCCTGCCACATGGCCGGGCGAAGCGCCCTGGGGACAGAAAGCATTGCAGTTGATTCCATGCCGCCAAAGCTCCATGGCCATGGCCTTGGTCATGCCGACGATGCCGGCGTTGGCCGCGCTGTACACCGTGGCGTTGCCCAGGCCTACCCAAGCATCGGAGGCGCAATTCAGGATGGTACCGCCGCCTTGTTTGATCATATAGGGTACCGCATGCCGGCAGCAGTTGAAAGCTCCTTTCATCTTGACAGAGGTTTGGCGGTCATAATCTCTTTCTGTCAGGGAGAGCAAAGCGCCGGATTCCGTAATGGCGGCGTTGTTGACCACAATATCGATGCGGCCGTATTTTTCAACGATTTTCTCCATCATTTGACCGACGGCGTCATAATCTGCTACATCGCAGAACATGGCTTCCGCCTGCCCGCCAAAGGCTCGGATCTCCTTGGCTGCAGTTTCGGCATCGCCCACCATGGAAAGCCAGGCCGCCTGTTCTTCCCTGGAAAGCTCCTGGGGAGGCTCCACGTTTTTCATGGGGCTGCGGTTGTTGGTGATCACAATGGCCCCTTCCCGGGCAAAATACATAGCGATTCCCTTGCCGATTCCCTGACCCGATCCGGTGACCAGCACAACCTTTCCTTTGAGCGCGTTCATAGATGACCCTTCCTTTCTGCTTGATTACAAATACTTCTTCAAGCTTTCAAATACCGTCCGATAGGCAGCCGCGTCAAAATGAATGCCGTCCCGGGTATGTTCGGCTTTCAGGTTCCCGTTTTCATCCTTGAGGCCATCGTTCACATCGATATAATAGAAACCGAATTCATCCGCAAGGCCCTCCACCATTTTGTTGGCACGGGCAATGTTTTCATTGGTGCGCACCAGCATAGAAGAGTTGCCCTGTGCCAGGGGAACACTGCTATTCACAGGATAATAGGCCATCATATAAACGAGGGTGTCCGGCAGCTTGTCCCGGATGATTTCACAGATCCTGCGATAATTGCCGGCAAGATGGGCAAACCAGTCTGCGCCATCCGGAAGGGGACGAAGATCGTTGGTACCGATGTTGATGAATAGCTTTGCCGGCCGCAGGTCCAGCAGCATTGGTTCAATGGCGGCCAGGAATTCATCCGTGGTATAGCCGCCTATGCCGCGGTTGTAGACAATGGGCAAGCCCTCGTTCAGACAGTATTCGGTGATGGGAAAGTACTCCATCAAGGAAGAACCGGTGAACAGCGTCCGTTCTTTTTGCACATAGGCGTTCTGCTGACGGTAATTGATCAGCTTACGTTCCTTTTCATGGTTAAATCGCGTCGAGAGGGATTGCATGATTTCTTCCTTGACTTCCTGTTTGATCTGTTCGTAGTCCAAAGACATAGTGCCCTCCTGTTATTCAAAAATCAATTCTTTCAGTTCCAGCATTCCTATGCCCTGGAAGGAAAGATAAAGCGCCTCCTTGCCGGCTGCGTGCAAGGAGAGAGGAATCCTCGTCCATGCGTTTGCTGGTTGCAGCGAAACGATTCCCTGTGTTTTTTCATCGGTACGCACCTTCAGCACTCCCTCTGCTGTCCCCCGGCAAATCAGGTTCAGCGTGCAGGAGCCATTAAAGGAAAAGAATTTATAGCCTACCAGCGTCCTGTCTGTTATGCCTGAGAGAAAATGCTCCTCACCATCATGGGTGATGACAGGCATGGGATCCATATGATCATGTTGGCCAATATGTGGCATGTGGCCATTGGTCAGGCAGCAGCAAATGGAAGCGGGATAAGATCCCTTGGCGGCAAGCGGACCGCTATTTAAACCGCAGGAGGTGATTTCCACCTGAGGAATCCGTCCGTCCGGCAGCACGTCAATTCTTTCCGCACAGCCCTGACGGCTGAAGGTATTGCGGTGTGTCTGCCGATGATAAAAGACATACCACTGTCCGCCAATTTGCTCTATGCTGCCGTGGTTGTTGCCGGTCATCATTATGCGGTCTTTTTCAATGCGCCCCTGATAGCCAATATCCCCGTTATCCACGATGACGCCGCCATAGACAAAATCCTTATCAGGATACTTGCTGACAGCGTAGCACAGCTCGTGCTGATGTTGGCTGGAATAGATGAAATAATACACACCACCGATTTTGCGGATACTGCTGGCTTCGTGGAAAGCGTGGTTTTCAAAGCTGGTGCCCGCGGCGTCCAGCTGTCCAGGCACGATGCGCCGGGGATGATGGCGGATGGTGAGCATATCGGCTTCCAGCTCCACCGTGTTGGCCCACATCATATGGGAAGGAACCTCACTGATTTCTTCATCCTTTTTGTCGAACAGCCGGATCAGCACGTTCCTTAGCATATCCTTTGGTACCCCGTCCCTGGGAATGCGTTCAGGCGGCACAAAGATCGATGTGCCATAATACAGGCGGATGATGCCGTTATCGTTGATGACTGCCGGATCAAAGGTGATGTATTCGGTCATTGGGCTGCCGTCAGGATTGCGTACTGAGCCGTGATATTGAAAGGGGCCATCGGGATGATCGCTGACTGCCACGTGAATCGGCCCGGTATATAAGCCGCCTCCCGCCAGCGCGTAATACAGGTAATAGCGGCCGTCGTTCCCTTGTACACAGTCTGGGGCATACATGGCATAGCCGCGTGTTGGTGTCCAGTCCGGATCCTGCTTGGCGCTGTATGCGGTGCCCGGGCAGCTCCAATCGGACAGATCATCCACTGGTGCCGACCAAACCTCATAATCAAGCACACAGAAATCGTTCCCGCCCTCCGCGTCATGGGAGCCGTAAACATACACCCGATCTCCGAACACATGAGGCTCGCCGTCCGGGATATATACATTCAGAGGTAGATAGGGATTCACGGCTTGCTTTTTCATAGCGATTACCTCAATGTGCCCAGGAAGGAAAGGCTTGCCTTGGGCTGGCGCTGCTGCGTTTCACGGTTCACACCGACCAGGCCGAAGGTCATGGCGTAGCCTTTTTGCCATTCAAAGTTGTCCAGCAGACTCCAGTAGAAATACCCTTTCACCGGCAGGCCGTCGGCGATGCAGTCCGCGACGCCTTGCGTCGCCGTGTCGATGAAGGCTGCCCTGCGGCTGTCGTCGGCTGTGGCAATGCCGTTTTCCGTCACGATCAGATCGCCATGGAAATCCTTTGCCACACGGCGCAGCACATGGGCCAGGCCTTCGGGATAGTATTCGTACTCCATCTGTGTGATCTCCGCGCCGTCGGGCACGGGCAGGGATCCGTTGGGGCCGATGAGCGTGCGGGAATAGTTCTGTACGCCCAGGAAATCATCATCCGCCATGACCGGCAGGTAATGGGAAAATTCCTGATCCCATTCCTCCACAGCCTTTGCCTCGCCGCCGGGGACGGCTTGCACGTCATGCAGACTGAGCGTCCAGCCCACTTTGATGTGAGGCGCCGCCTCCCGGATGGCTTTCCGGGCTGCAGCATGAGCCTGCATGACAATCTCATCGCCATGGGGTGTGCGGGGAGACACAAAGACAGCAGGCCTGTCGGTTCCGAAGACAGCCATGTTTTCCTGCGCCAGCAGAGGATTGCCCTTCATCAGATCCTCGAGATTCACGCCTACCTGTACCTTGCCGGCCGCTACCATGGCCTGGAAGATCTGCTGCGCGACGACCGCGATCTGAATGCCCATATTGGCTTCATTGAGGGTGCAGATATACTGAAGCTCGCTGCCGTACTGCTCCGCGATATACCGGGCATACCGGGCAAAATCGGTAGGGGTGGTGTCGGCTTCCCAGCCGCCCTTGCGGATCAGCCAAACCGGGCTGGTGAAGTGGTGAAGGGTCACGATAGGCTCAAGGCCGTTATCCTTGCAGCAACGGATCACGTCCCGGTAGTGAGCCGTTTCCTTTTCGTCAAAAACGCCTTCCTCCGGTTCGATCCGCGCCCACTCGATGGAGAAACGGTAGGCGTTCAGTCCGGCCTTCGCCATCAGCGCAATATCCTCCGCAAAGCGGTTATAGTGGTCGCAGGCATTGCCGCTGGGCTCAGTGAAGCTGGAATGAGCCATCTGCTCCTGGACCCAGTTGTCGCTGTTCGTGTTGTTGCCTTCCACCTGATGGGCCGCGGTGGCCGCGCCCAGCAGGAAATCCTTTTCAAACCGTGCCATGGCTCATTCCTCCTTCGTTACGCGTTCAGGGAAGCGATCAACTCTTTGAGCTGCTTGCGGGATATGCGCCCGTAGCTCACCAGCGCGCCCAGCTGAATGCCCATCATCATTCCCTGCATCATGCGCTCGCTGCCTTCGCCCATGGTGTCGGTCTGATCCACGTGACTCATGGCGGAGGAGCGCATCATATTCCCGATGATTTCCTTGCCCTTGGGGTGCTTGAGCAGTTGACCGATGGTGGTGTTCTCTGTGACAGTGAAGGGCAGCACCACCGTGCCTTCCACCCGGACGGACCGGCTTGCACGGATGTCCCGGCTGCTTTCGCCAATCTCGACTACAAATTCCCCGTTTTCCACAAAGAAATCGTGGCATTTGGGCTCCCAGTAGGCAAAGGCACGTTTGTCCAGTACAAAGGTCACGGTCTTCATTTCACCGGGCTGAAGCTCTGCTTTCTCAAAGGCCTTCAGCTCCCGGACCGGACGGCGCACGGTGCTTTCCGTGTCGCGCACATACAATTGCACAGCAGTCTTGCCGGCGACGGAACCGACATTCTTCACATCCACCGATACGGTCAGGGTATCCTGGTCGGTCATTTTTTCTTTGTCCGTTCTCAGGTTGGAATACGCAAACCGGGTATAGCTCAGTCCGTGCCCAAAGCAGAAATTGACGGGCATTTCCTTTTTGTCATAATAGCGATAGCCCACATAGTTCCCTTCGGCATAGGTGACAATGCCTTCCTCGCCGGGGAAGTTGAGGTAGGAGGGATTGTCCTGCAGACGGATGGGCCAGGTTTCGGCCAGATGGCCGCCGGGGTTCACCTTGCCATACAGCAGATCGACCGTGGCCGCGCCCACCTGTTCACCGCCCAGATACACGCACAGCACGGCAGGCACCTGCGCGAGCCAGGGCAGCTCCACCGGGGAACCGCCGTGCAGCACCACCACGGTGTTGGGATTCACCGCGGCCACAGCGGCGATCAGCTCGTTCTGGTTATCCGGCAGACGCATATGGTCCCGGTCCGCACCTTCGGTTTCAAAGGCGTCGGGCAGACCCGCGAAGATCACGGCGACCTCCGCTTTTTTCGCCATATCGATGGCTTCGTTCAGCAGCACTTCATCCGTGGTATCGCTGTGAGCGTCGTAGCCCCTGGCGTAGAGGACAGCATCGCCCGCTGTTTCCAGAGCGCTGACGGCGTGGGGTACGTTGATGTGGCTGGAGCCCGCGCCCTGATACCGGGGCTTGTCGGCAAATTCTCCGATAAACGCTGCTTTTTGTTTCTCTTTCAGCGGCAGGAGACCGCCCTCGTTCTTCATCAGCACAGCGCATTCGCCCGCCAGCTTCCGGGCCAGCTTGCGGCATGCATCCCGGTCGATGCTCGCGTCGGGCCGGCGCTGTTCCACAGAATCCTTCACGAATTGCAGCAGACGCAGCACAGCCTTGTCCAGGTCAGCCTCGGAAAGGGTTCCGGACTGAACGGCTTCCACAATTTCCTCGCCGGTGGCGTTGGGACCGCCGGGCATTTCCAGATCCAAACCGGCGGCTGTGCCCTTGGCCCGGTCCTTGATGGCACCCCAGTCGGTGACCACAAAGGCGTCGGATTTCCACTCATCCCGCAGGATGTCGGTGAGCAGCGCTTTGTTCTCGGCACAGAAGGTTCCGTTGATGGCGTTGTAGGCGCACATGAGGCTGCGGGTCTTGCCCTTTTTCACCACGGCCTCGAAAGCGGGGAGATAGATCTCCCGCAGGGTGCGCTCATCCAGATTGGAGGATCCGCTCATGCGCAGCGTCTCCTGATCGTTGCAGGCAAAATGCTTGGCGCAGGCGGCAATGCCCTGACCCTGCAGCGCCTGAACGTAGGCGGCGCCCATCTCACCCGCCAGATACGGGTCTTCCGAGAAGTACTCGAAGTTGCGGCCGCACAGGGGACTGCGCTTGATATTCAGGCCGGGTCCCAGGAGCATGGCCACGTCTTCGGCCTGGCATTCCTGTCCCAGGGCATCGCCAAGCTGCCGCATCACATCCCGGTCAAAGGAGGAGGCCAGTGCCGCGGCGGTGGGGTAGCACACGGTCTCAATGCTCTTGTTGATGCCCAGGTGGTCGCCCTCGCCCTCCTGCTTCCGCAGGCCGTGGGGGCCGTCGCACATCATGACGGAGGGCACGCCGAGGCGCTCAATGGACTTGGTGTGCCAGAAATCATGCCCGGAGCAGAAAGCGGCCTTTTCTTCCAGGGTCATTTGAGCCAGAATCTCATTCACATTCATGGTTTGCATCCCCCTTTACCATTCCTTTACGTCTTTCAGTTCCTTCCGATAATCCTTATAGCAGAAGATCAGCGCGGCCACGGCGGACAATACGGTGGTGACCGTGGCGGAATAGATGATGCCGTACATTTTGAACAGGGCGTTCATCAGGAAGAGCATGGGAATATAGATAATGCCCTTTTCCAGGAGGGACACGATGATTGCCTGCCGGGATTTTCCCGCTGCCTGGAGATAGGTGGTGCAGATTTGGTAGAACCCGAAGAAGGGACCGATGACGATGGACGCGAACAGGCAGACCCGGCCGATCTCCAGCACATCGGGATTGTCCAGGAAGGCGTTGAGGAGCGGATCCCGGAAGATCAGGCAAAGGGCGGAGAGGACCGTCCCGGCGATCACCGCAAGGCCGGTGGTTTTTATCAGGATCTCCGTGAGCCGCTTGTGGTTCTTCGCGCTGTAATTGAAGGAGATGGCGGGCTGCATCCCCATGCACACGCCCATGACCGTCATGGAGATCAACTGGCCGATGCGGGCGGCGACGCTCTGCCCGGCCACGGCGATGGCGTCGTACTGCATCATCAGGTTGTTCGCGATCGTGCTGGATACGCTGCCCAGCACCGTGGCGGCGCTCATGGGCAGGCCCAGGCTGATCACTGTCCAGGCGACATCTTTCGCTAAGGAAAGATCCCGGGGCGAAACGGAGTAGATCCTGCCCTTGGTGCGAAGGAAATATGCGTAGTAGCCAAGGCTGACCGCGTTGGCGATGACTGTGGCCACCGCGGCGCCCGATACCCCCATGGAGGGAATCAGCAGCGGATCCAGTGCGATGTTCAGCACCGTGCCGATCATGTTGCCGATCATGGAATCGGTGGTGGAGCCGTCGGCCCGGATCAGGGCAGGCACCACGTTGGTCAGCATGATGACAGGCGCGCCGATCGCGATGACGCGCAGATACTCCGCGGTAAACTGTTCGGTATCTTTGTTGGCGCCGAGCAGCTTGCAAACAGGGTTCATCAGCGGGAGCACCACGGCCGTGAACACGACGCCGACCGCAATGGCTCCCCAGACGGCGAATGCGCTGATCTTTTTGATCCGGTCGTACTCGCCTCTGCCCAGAGCCAGGGAGATGGCGGTGCAGCCGCCATTGCCCAGCAGCACGCCGAGGCCGGACAGGATCGAAAACATGGGCGAAGCCAGCGTCACGGCGGCCACCTTATTGGGATCACCGGTCTGGCCGATGAAAAACACGTCCGCCATGTGATAGAGCACCATCACCAGCATGATCAGGATGGCGGGCAGGCAGAGCTTGCGAGCCAGGGTCCAGTAATTGCCGGACCGGAGCATATCCTCATTAGCTGTCTTGTTTGTCGGCTTCTCTTTCCTCGGCATATGTTTTCTCCTCATTGTTTCCGGAATCGAAAATCTTCCCATTGTTCCCATTGAACAGTTCCTATTGTATTCGGCTGCCTGGCCCGTGTCTTTTTGATTTCCGACGCTTTCTCCCACAAATCCGACATGCCGGTCAAAGCGCACGACGATGTCGGTTTTCTGTCATTTCGGGTCGGAATTCGGGAAGAATTCCACAGGGCGGTCTGTTACAATTTCCCCGACAAACGCGGAGGAGGGATCGCGATGCGAATGTTCAACCCGGACAGCAAATTCTCCCAGTTCATCTACTTGGCACTTGACTATATCAAGCTGGGACTTGTTTTCCTGCTGTTCTCCATCCCGGGGATCACCACCGGAGCCGCAGCGGCCGCCGTGATGACGGTAGGAATGCGCATTGAGCGGAAGGAAGCGCCGGTCATCTTCCGGCCCTTCTGGCAGGCCTTTAAGGATAACTTTCGCCAAGGTACCGCGCTGACGCTGCTGTTCATGCTGGTTATCGCTTTCCTGGCCGCGGACTGGTATGTGCTCCTGCAGATGGAGGGGACGCTCCTGATCCGGCTCCTGACTGCTCTGGTCTTTTTGCTGGCGCTCCTGACCGCGTCCCTCATGCTCTGGGTTTTCCCGACGCTGGCGCGGTTCGAGCTGACCAACCGGCAGGTCATCCATAACGCCATGATCCATATGGCTTCCTGCTTTCCCAGGACACTGCTGGCCCTGTTTGCGGCGGTGGGCGGTTTCATCCTGGCAGCGATCTTTCCCCAGGTGATGCCCGTGATCACCTTCTTCGTACCGGCTTATGTGGTCTGGACCATGTCCAGGACCTGCGTAAAACGCTTCCGGAAGTTTGACGGCAGCGCTGAACGGGAGGAGGCGGAAGCGGCGCTGGAGAGAAAATACGAAGAGTCCCCGCATGAGGCGCGGAATATCGGGGCTGCGCAGCCGCTGCAGTTGAACTGATGAACAAGGGAGGCGCACCGCGTGGCTGTCTATTGCAATCCCATCAACATCAACTACCGCTACCAGTTCAATCTGGATCAGCGCCGGGGCGGAGCTTTGAGGATCTGCCGGGAAGCGGCGGATCCCTCCATGATCTGCTTCCGGGATCGCTATTACATCTTTGCATCCATGACCCTGGGCGTCTGGGTATCGGATGATCTGGTTCGCTGGGAAAACCACCGGCTTCCCCCGGAACTCCCGCTTTATGATTACGCCCCCGATGTGCGCGTGATAGGCGACTGGGTATACTTCTGTGCCTCCCGCCGGGACGAAAACTGCGATCGATGGCGTACCAGGGATATTCTGAACGGCCCCTATGAGCGAATCCCGGGGAACTTTCCCTTCTGGGACCCGAACCTCTTTGCGGATGATGACGGGCGGGTGTATTTCTACTGGGGATGCTCCAACGCTACACCGATCTGGGGCGTGGAACTGGATCCCGTGACCATGCTTCCCAAGGGAGAGAGAACGGTTCTGATCGAGGGGCATCCCTTTGAGATCGGGTATGAACGCTCAGGAGAGGATCACTGCCTTCTTCCCCTCTGTCCGGAAGAGGCCGAAGCGGAGATGCGAACGTTCCTGGCTGCCAGAGGAATGCGGGAGGATCAGATCCCGGAAGACCGCAAGGCGATGATCCGGGGCATGTTTTCCAACGCGCCTTTCATCGAAGGCTCATGGATGACAAAGCATGGGGGCAGGTACTATCTTCAATACGCATGCCCGGGCACGGAATTCAATATCTATGCAGATGGCGTTTATGTCAGCGACCGTCCGCTTGGCCCATTCACCCTGGCGGACAACAATCCCTATTCCTACCATCCTGGCGGCTTTCTGCCCGGTGCGGGTCACGGCTCCACCATGCGGGACCGGCAAGGGCAATGGTGGCACACGTCGACAATGCGCATCAGCGTGAATCACAACTTTGAGCGCCGGGTGGGCTTGTGGCCTGCGGGTTTTGATGCGGATGGCGAACTGTTCTGCAACCAGCGCTACGGTGACTGGCCTATGACAACGGAGGGAGATCCCTGGCGGGATCCGGCCTGGATGCTGTTGAGCGTGAACAAAACAGCCGCAGCGTCCTCCTACCTGGATGGACACGAGCCGAACAAAGCGACCGAAGAAAACGTGCAGACCTGGTGGCGGGCTGCTTCGAACAGCCGAAGTGAATGGCTTCAGGTCGACCTCGGAGCGATTTATGACGTTCACGCCATCCAGGTAAACTTCGCTGACGATGCCATCGACATCCCATGCCCAGTCGAGATCGCAAAAGGTCGGGACCGGTATATTGAAGAGCGGAACCTGCAAACGCAGTGGCGGCTGGAGGGCAGCACGGACGGGGAAGACTGGTTCAGCATCGAGGACAAGTTCGACGCGCATACCGACCTTTCTCACGATTTGGTCCTCCGGGAAGAGGGCTTCAGGACGCGGTTCATTCGCCTGACCGACATGGCCGTGCCCTATGGTCAGAATCCCTGCGTGTCCGGTCTGCGGGTTTTCGGCAGGGGATATGGCGAAAAGCCTGGAATCTCGTCATTCTCAGCGGAGAGAGCCGACGCGCTGGACATGACAGTGACCATCAGGGCACAGGAGAACACGCTGGGCTACAATATTCTCTTCGGATCTTCCCCCGAAAAGCTCTACCATAGCTGGATGGTATTCTCTCCGGGCGAGAAACGCATCGGCGCGCTAGTCAAAGAACGCCGCTGTTATGTGAGAGTAGATGCTTTTAATGAGAACGGTATCACGGAAGGAAGGTGTATTCCCCTTGAAGAAGGCCATCTATGACCCCGGGCAGGACCCGCGCTTTGCGCATCCAGTCATCGATCAGGACGAGTGGAAGGAGCGCTATCTGGAAAACGGTGAAACCATCCCTTACCGATATATGCACGGAACCTTCGACGGAACAGATGTGAAATTTGTCTTCTGCTTCCCGCCAGCTGAGCGCTACGGGAACCGCTTTCATCAGTATTTGTCCCCGTTCCCCGGGCCGGATGAAGAAGTAGCTTCCATCGGCCATACCGGTGCGGAGGACCGCATTGGGTTCGCGCTGAAATGCGGCGCGTATTATGTGGAGACCAACATGGGTTCACGCTCCCAGTTCGGCGGAAATCGTGACGATAAGCTGACCTGGCAGTCTTCCGCCGCGGCGGCGGAGTTCTCCCGGGAAAAAGCCATGGAAATCTACGAAACGTCCCAGCGCCCTTACGGCTACGTCTACGGCGGATCCGGCGGCGGATACAAAACCATGGCCTGCATCGAGAACACCCGGGCCTGGGACGGTGCGGCGCCCTATGTGATCGGCTCGCCGGTTTCCCTGCCCAACACGATTACCATGCACGTCCAGGGTCAGCGCGTCCTGCGCAACGCCTTCGGGAAAATCCTGGATGCTTTGGACGCGGGCGGTTCCGGCGACCCTTATGAGCACCTGACCAAAGATGAAGCCGATATGCTCCGGGAACTGACAAAGATGGGCTTCCCGCCGCTGGCCTGGTATCTGGAAGCGAAGGGCGTCATCGACCCGGGCTCCCTGCCCGTGCTGCTGCCCGGCGTCAAGCGGATGGATCCCGGCTACTTTACCGATTTCTGGACGAAGACGGGCTACGCGGGATCGGATCCCGAAAGCTCCTCCTCCAAGGACCGGATTTGTTTCCGCACAAAGGTGAGATCCGTTCACCGGGCAGATCAGACCGACGCCCGCACCGCCGAGGACGGCCAGAACGGTGTGGACGACGCCTACAAAAAGCAGATGGTCAGCGGCAACGGCGCGTATCTTGAACTGGAAGACCTGCCCCGGGGCGATCAGCTGTATCAGGAAGGCCTTTCCATGACCTTCCAGGACGGCGGCGCGGTAGGCGCCACGCTCCTTATGGGCAAAATGATGCGCGCCGCCGATGGCAGGGGCGGTATCGTGACGATCGGTGACTGCTACGGGATGAGCGATCTGGGTGAAACCCTGGAAAAAGTCCGGCCCGGGGATGCGATCCTGCTGGACAATTCCGACTATATCGCCGCCCAGAGCTATTACCGCTATCAGGTGCCGGAAGACCTGTCCTTCCATGCCTGGGATCAGTTCCGCAATCCGGACGGAAGTCCGAAAACACCCCAGCGGCCTCCCTTCCCGGTGCCGTTTACCGGCGTGGGTGTCCGGCAAGATGGCGAGATCCAGGGCAAGGTCATCAACATCCAGGCCCTGATGGACGAGAGCACCTGCCCCTGGTGTGCCGACTGGTGGCGGAAAAAGATCATCGAAGCCAAGGGCTCCGACGCGGATCACCGTACCTATTTCATGGAGCGGTGCATGCACGGCGATGTGGCGGCCATCGGGAATTACATGGTGGTCAACTATGTAGGTGCGCTGCGGCAGGCGCTGATCGATCTCTCCGACTGGGTGGAAAGAGGCATTGAGCCACTGGAGCGCACGGTTTATACCCTGGGCGAGGACGGACAAATCCATCCCGAAACGGATGTCAGCAAGCGCTGCGGCATTCAGGCCATCCCCACCCTGCGGGCCAATGGTGAAAAGTGCGCCCATGTCAAGGCCGGCGAGTGCGTCCGCTTTACGGTCGACGTGGAGGTTCCCATCCATGCGGGTGAGGTGACGGAGATCCTGTTCGCGCAGCAGGAAAAGCAGCTCGCTGCCAGGGAGACGGAAGCCAACGGCGTGGCGCGGCTGATGCTGGGAAAGGATATGTGGGACGCAAGCCTGGACTTTGAAAAAGGCGCAAAGGGCGAAGTCCACACCGCCCACGCGGAGACCGTGGCAAGCTATGATCAGCCGGGGACCTACTTTGCCACCGTACGCATCGCGACCCAGCGGCAGGGCATATCCGACCCCTTTACGCAGGTGCTGAACCTGGACAGAGCCAGGATTATTGTGGAATAAAACTACGGGAAAGATTGGGAAGCCGGTCTTTCCCGTTTTCAGAAGGCGGATCGGGTATGTGGGAAGACGCGCAGTGGATCAGGATCCCCAGGGAAGAACTTGAACAAAAACGGATCGTCCACGGCGATCTGGGAGGCCGGTTTGCGTATTTTCGCTGTGAACAGGTCCTTCCGGCGGATGCCCGGCTGACGGTCCGCATCACGGCCGTCTCCCGTTACCGGCTATGGGTCAACGGGCAGCCTGTGCTGTCCGGCCCCTGCAAGGGTGACCTGGACCGGCAGTATTTCGAGACAGTCGATTTGACGCCGCTTTTGTGTGCCGGAAAGAATGTATTCGCCGTGCAGGTCCTGTACAATGACCCGGACATGGCACGGGACCAGACGGACGAGCGGGCGGCCATTTACGGCGTGGTGGGCGCGGGGAACTGCCATGCCCTGGCGGTGGAAGGGGAGATCACGGACGCCGCCGGCCAGGTCATCGGCTCCGTTACCACCGGGCAGGCGCCATGGCGTGTATGGCTGGATAACACGTTTCATCTGCACTCCACGGAATTCACCGTCTATCTGGGCGCGGTGGAGGAGTCTGTCGACTTCCGTCGATCTCCGGCCCGCTGGCGGGCGGCGGACTTTGACGATACCGCCTGGCTACCGGCCCTGTCCTGGGGACCGGTGGTGCTGTCTCCCGCGTTTCAGAGTGTGGGGCTGGTACCCCGGATCCATGTGATCCCCCGGGAGATTCCCCTGATGGACGAGGCGGAGACAGCTTTCGACCGGATCATCCGGAGAGAGAATGATACCGTGCTGGATGCCGGCGCCCATGTGAACGGGTATCCGCGCTTTTCCTTTGACGGGGAGGCCGGAACGGAGATCACCGTCACGTATCTGGAACGCTTCGGCGACGGGTCGGACGGCTGCCGCATCGATGACACGAACGGAACCGCCGCGGGCCGGACGGACCATGTTATCCTGGACGGCGGCCCTGTCTGCTATGAGCCCTTCTGGGTGCGCACCTTCCGGTACATCGTCATCCGTGGCGGACAGTTGTCTCTGCCACCGGTATACCGGATGACAGGATATCCGCTGCCGGTGCAATCGACGGTTTCCTCCTCCGTCCCGTGGGTGGGACAGCTGTGGGACATCTGTCTGCGCACGCTGCGAAACTGCATGCTGGAGACCTACATGGACTGCCCGTATTACGAGCAGTTGCAGTTCATCATGGACACCCGGCTGCAGATGCTGTTCAGCTATGCCGTGAGCGATGACACAAGACTGGCACGGAAGGCCCTGCTGGACTTCCACTGCGGCCTGCGGCCCGAGGGCCTGCTGCCCGGGAAGACGCCGACGGCCTACTGCCAGATCATTTCCACGTTTTCACTGCATTACGTGTTTGCCCTCTGGGAGTATGTGGAGCATACCGGCGATGCGGCTTTAGGCCGCCTGTATCGCCCGGACATTGACCGCATTCTGGATGCCTATGACCGCAAACGGGATGGATCGGGACTGGTGGGAAAGATTGATCCCTGGGCCTTCATTGACTGGCAGGATGACTGGCGGGAAACGGGCGGTGTATCGCCCGCGTACTTTGAAGGCCCCAGCAGCATCATCAATCTGATGTATGCGTACGCCCTGGAGTGCGGAGCAAAACTTTATGAAGCCACGGGCCGCCCCGGCACGGCGGCGGAGTACCGGCAGCGCCGGGCGGAGATTTTGCAAAACGTGAGAGCGTTGTGTTTCGATCCGGAGAAAGGCATGGTGCGGGAAGGCCCGTCCTGCAGCCAATTCACGCGTCACGCTCAGGCCTGGGCCGTGATTAACGGCTTGTTCGACGATCGGGAAAGCCGCCATGCCATGCAGGCGGCTCTGGCTTGTCCGCCCTGCTCCTTTGCCGCCTCGTACGAATGGTTCCGTGCGTTGGAGAAGGTCGGGCTGGAGGACGAGATGCGCCGATCCCTGGGCGACTGGATCGCCCTGATCGGGCGGGGCAGCACGACCTGCCCGGAGGAACCGCATCATCCCCGCAGCGAATGCCATGCCTGGAGCGCGTTGCCGCTTTATGAGTTTACGCGCACCATGGCGGGCGTCCGGCAGGAGAGCGACAAGATCGTCATCCGGCCCCGGATGTTCGATCTGCCTGACTTTTCAGGAACAGTCGTCACGCCGCTGGGAACGGTCCGGTGTGCTTGCCGCACGGACGGAAACGGGACGCATCAGTATGATGTGAGCCTTCCCGAAGGGGCCAGGGGCCTTTTCATCACTCCGTCCGGGCAGCAAATTCCTTTTACGGGGTCTCTGAACATCATGGAGTGACAAAGACAACCGGACACCGGTCCGACAGATCCGACTCGTCGGATATGTCTTAGTTTTGATCGGAATTGGTAAAGCGTTTTCGGGACGGAATCCGTATCATGATCAACAGCAGGAAAGCGGTGCTTTGCTGTTCAACCGGGAAAGGAGAGAAACGCCATGTCAATTCGCATGAAATGGATCGCTCTGATAACCGCTGTGGTGGTTCTGCTGGTCGGCATGCAGATCTACTACAGCAACATCGGCCAGGCCAGAGCTCAGAACGCATCGCCGGAGACCACGTTCGACTGGTGGATCTATTCGGGAACTTCTTCGGAATACTACGGCAATTACGCGGAAAACCCGGCGGTCCAGTATACGCTTCGGCGCGGCTGGGGCCCGGAGGAGAAGGGCATTGCCCTCAATTTCCTCCAGCCGCCTCCCGGCTCTGAAAACGACAACTACACCACCATGATCGCTTCCGGCGACCTGCCGGACATTATCGACGCGGTCATCTGCGAGCCGCCGCGCATCATGTGTGAGAAGGGCTACGGCATGGAGATCACGGAATATGTGAAGCAGTACATGCCCAACTACATGGCGCTGGTGCACGCCAACCCTGTCTATTTCAACAATGCCGTCAGCCTGGACGCGGAGGGCAACGAGCACTACTACGGCCTGACCAACTTTCTGGACGCGCCGGATGCCGTATTCCAGGGCTTTATGTACCGCAGGGACTGGATCGTGAAGTACGGCACGAACCCCGTGACCGGCGAGCGCTTCACCGGCGGATACACAGACCCGAATGACGTGGACAGCTGGGTGGACGACGTGGTCTTCCCCTCCGGCGGAACGGATCCAAAGTACATTTCCGACTGGGAGTGGATGTTCGATATCTTCACGAAAGCGCAGGCTGATCTGGGCATCACGGACAAGTACTGCATGAGCCTGTTCTACCAGGGCTTCACATGGTCCGGCGGTTTGCTCTCCTGCTTCGGCGGCGGCGTGAACGTCTGGTACCAGGACGCGGAGAATAAGGTTCATTTCGGCGGTAATGAGGAGCCCTTCAAGACCTATCTGGAGTGCATGCATTCCTGGTATGAAAAGGGCTGGCTGGACCACGACTTCAACCAGCGCACCGGCGACTCCTTCTTCCAGATCGACTCCACTTCCGTGCGCCAGGGCATGATCGGTATGTGGGACGGCCAGCAGAGCGAGCTTGGCGGACGCCTCAATATGCACGACGGCGGACTGACCGAGGGAATCTTCGTGGCAGGCGCGGCCTATCCGATCAATGACATGTACGGCCCGGAGAGCTGCCGCTTCGTTGAGCCCAACTGCGTGATGGGCGGCGACCTGACCGGCGGCGGTGTGATCATCACCCCCAAGGCGAAGGACAAGGATCTCGCAACACTGTGCAGTTACTTGGATTATTTCTACGGCGAGGAAGGCTCCATGATCCGTGCGCTGGGTCTGAACAAAGAACAGGTTGCGGATTTCTCCGGCAACACCTTCTATGCCGATCACGGCCTGTCCGACGGCGCTTACTTCGTCAATGAGGAAGGCCGGTATCAGAAGAGCGAGATCCTTGTGAAGGACAGCGGCCAGCTGAACACCGCCGTCGGTTTCAACAAGGCGCCCGGCATACGTCCGGTCAGCAGGATCGACCTGGGACTCGCGGACACCTATCAGGCATCGCTGGACCGGTGGCTGATCTACCCCAACACCGGCTTCTTCCAGGGCAGCCGCACCACCAATGAGATGACTCAGGAAGACAGCAAGAAGTGTGACGATACCCGGGCTAAAGTCCTGGAGTACATGACCAAGAATGCCGCCGACTTCATCACCGGCAAGAAAAACTTCGACAAGGACTGGGACAAGTGGTGCACGGTGCTGAAAAAGTACAAGGTCGACAGCGTGACCGAAATCTTCCAGTACTATGTGGACAATTATCCCTTCCGCTGAGCGACAGGAGGTGTGAAACATGGCAAAAAAGAACGCCTATGATCTGTCTGGCTCCGCCCGGAGAAGCTGGAAGACGGAATTCCGGCGCGATTGGGTGGTCTACATGCTGTTTGTGCCCATCATCGTGTACGAGGTCGTGCTGCACTACCTTCCGATGTTCGGCATTGTGATGGCCTTTGAAGACTATAACGTGGTGGACGGATACTTCCATAGCCCATGGGTAGGTTTTAAGCACTTTGTCGATCTGTTCTCCGGCGAGGAATTTCCGATCGCCATTCGCAACACGGTGGTCATCGGCCTCCTGCGCTGCACCTTCGGCTTTGTGGCCCCGATCATCTTTGCGCTGATGCTGAGCATGATCAATTCCAAGAAGTTCAAGCGCATCGCCCAGACCATGTCCTACATGCCCAACTTTGTGGCGGCGGTCATCGTCTGTTCCCTCTTCACCCAGTTCCTGGCCAAGGACGGCCCGCTGACGCTCCTGCTGTCCAAGGTCTTCGGGGCGGAGAACCAGAACTGGTTTGCCGTCGAAAACCCGCCGGCCTTCTGGATCATCTATCTGTTGATGGGGATCTGGCAGAGCGTCGGCTGGGGTTCCATCATGTATGTGGCTGCCATCTCCCAGGTCAGCGGTGATCTGCACGAGGCGGCAGCCCTGGACGGCGCCACGCGTATGCAGCGGATGTTCAGGATCACGCTCCCGTCCATCATGCCCATGATCCTGATGATGTTTGTCATCAACGTGGGCACGGCACTGGCCGCGGGCTATGACAACATCCTACTCCTGTACATGCCCAGCACCTACAACGTGGCCGACACCGTGTACACCTACACATACCGCCAGGCTTTCGGCGGCGGCAACACCAACTACTCCCTGTCCGCGGCCTCCGGCCTGTTCCAGTCCGTGGTTTCTACCATCCTTCTGGTGGGCTCCAACGCGCTGTCCCGCAAGGTCGCCGGAAGCAGCCTGTTCTGAGAGGAGGGATCACCGTGGCAAGAAAGCAAAAGAAAAAGCAGGAATGGGAAAGCAACATGGTGGAGACCAAAACCATTCCCGACCGGATTGTGGACGTTGTCGTCTATTCTTTGGTGGCGCTGGTGGCCCTGTGCAGCGTGATCCCCATGTGGCACGTGCTCATGTCCTCCTTCTCGGACGGCAAATCTCTGCTGACCCATGTGGGCCTGGTGCTTTGGCCTGTGGGCGGCTTCACCCTGGACGGCTACAGCCTGATCTTCCAGCGTGCCGATATTGTGGGCGGCTATATCAACACCATCCTATACACCGTGTCCTTCACAGTGATCGGCTTCCTTCTCTCCGCAGTGACAGGCTATGCCCTGAGCCGCGACACGAAACTGAAAAAGCCCGTCACCATGGCGCTGATGGTCACGATGCTCTTTGGCGGCGGCATGGTTCCCACCTACATGGTCATCCGGGCGCTGGGCTGGGTCGGCACCCCCTGGGCGCTGGTCATCCCCGGCTGCACCAACTCCATGTACTGCATCATGATGATGAACGCCTTCAACTCCATCCCGAAAGAGATGTATGAGGCCAGCCACATCGATGGCGCCGGACACCTCTCCACCCTCTTCGAGATCACCCTGCCCCAGGCCATGAACATGGGCTCCGTCATCATCCTGAACCTGGTGATCGGCCAGTGGAACTCCTGGCTCCAGGCCTCCATCTATGTGCCGAACAAAAAGGCCATGTGGCCCCTGCAGCTGGTGATCCGCCAGATCACCTCGGAGAATGCCGACTTCCTCAACTCCTCCAACCCCAATTACAGCCGTTACCTGATCCAGTTTGCCGTGATCATCGCGGCCATTGCTCCGATCATCATCGCCTTCCCCTTCTTCCAGGACAAAATGGAGAAGGGCGTGATCCAGGGCGGCGTGAAGGGATAAACAAGATCGGTTAACATGGGTTCCCTTCCTCCCGGGCAAAACAGTCTGCTGAATCCTTCAGATTGTTTTGCCCTTTTCAAATCGCCGCTTTTCCTGTATAATATCATCACGAAATGCGGAACATATGAGGAGGCTCCTTCATGAAAGCCCGACCCCCCGTACACAGACGGTTCTGGGATCTTCCCGTGTTTCACCGTCTGCGGCCCCGGCTGATGACCATGATCCTGGCTCTGGTGATGCCGGTGAGCCTGATCAGCCTGGCATTGTCTTTGATCTCCGTTTTTCAGAGCGCGGAAGCCACGCGTACCGCGAACCGGAACGCATTCAGCTTTTATATCGACGAGGTCGCGCTGCGCAATGAGCTGGGGGATATTGACGTGATTTCGGACTTTCCCGCTACCCTGGCGAAGTCCATGACGCTGATGTACTGGAACACGGGGAGCAAAGAGCCCGGCAGAAATAACGGCAGCAGTGTTTATGTTTCCAGAGACGGTGAACAGGCATTTCTCGTTCACCCGGACGGAACGTGGGATGTGACAGACAAGTCGTTTTCCGAACTGAAACAGACGCGTGAATACTACGCATGGGAAAAGGAAGGTAAGCCGTTTCAGGTTTTGGTTGCCTTCCCGTATGACTTTTCGCTGCAGAGCATCCCGGCCTGGTTCTGGATCTCGATGATGATTTCCCTTCTCACCATCCTGGCTTGTCCTGTTCTGTATGCCCGCCTGCGGTATGATATCCTGAACCCCATGCAGATCATGACAAAGGGCATCGAAGCTTTCCGCAAAGACCGTACCGCCCGGATCCCGCCGCAGACGAAAGCCATCAGTGACGACTTTCTGGGGCTCTATGAGGAATTCAACAGGATGGCGGCGGAAGTCCAGGGCTCCTATGAAAAGGATATCAAACTCCTGGAGACAGAGATGGATAACCTCCGCCTGCAGGTGAATCCCCATATGCTGCTGAATTCTTATAACACGATCTATGCGCTGGCGGAGTCTAAGAACTACCCGGTGATCCAGGACTATGCCCTGTGCCTGGTGGACTATTTCCGGTATGTGCTCAGACGGGGTCAGCAGCTGGTGACGGTGAAGCAGGAGCTGGATTTTGTGGAGAATTTCATCCGGATCCAGCGCATCCGGTACCCGGGGCGTTTCTCCTATGTGTATCAGGCGGAGGATGAATGCCTGAATGCCCTGATCCCGCCGCTGCTGATCGAAAACTTCGTGGAAAACGCGGTCAAATATGCGCTGGAACCCAGGGAAGCCATCGAGATCGTGGTTTCTGTCCGAAAGGACCAGAACAAGAGGGGTAAGGATGCCCTGCACATCGCCATCACCGACACGGGCAGCGGCATTCATCCTCAGGTACTGGAAAAGCTGAAAGCGCATGAGCCCTATATCGATGAGAGCGGAAACAAACACATCGGCATCTGGAACTGTCTCCGCCGGATCGAGCTGTTCTACGGGGAAGAGGGTGAGGTGAGCTTTGCCAGCGGGGAGGGCATGGGGACCCAGATTTATCTCGTGGTGCCGTTCCGGACCCACGATGAACCGAAAGGAGGCTTGCCGGCATGAATATCCTGATCGTGGACGATGAGCCTTTTGCCGTGCAGGGCATGCTGGACGGCATCAACTGGGATCTGCTCGGCTTTGACAAGGTGCTGACGGCCGGCAGCTATGATGAGGCTGTGAACGTTTTCAAGAAGACCTATGTCGACATCCTGGTCAGTGATATCGAGATGCCGGGCGAGAGCGGGCTCAAGCTGATCGCCTATGTTAACGAGCACAGCCCCAACACCGAATGCATCATCCTGACCTGTCACGACGAGTTTGATTACGCGCAGACCGCTGTCCGGCTCAGCTGCATGGAGTATGTGCTGAAGCCCGTCCGCTATGCGAAGCTGACGGAGATCCTGATCCAGGCGCAGGAAAAGGTGACCAAGCGGCGGCAGAACGAACAGATCCGGCAGTTCGGGCAGCAGTACATCGATTCTCTGGCCAGGGAAACGCGGGGCGATACAGCCAACGCGCTTGAGACCGCCGTCGGCTATATCGACGGGCATCTGTCCGAAGAGCTCTCCGTGAGGGAACTGGCAGCGCTGAGTTACGTGAGTGCCGATCATCTGACCCGCCTTTTCAAAAAGAAATACGGCATGACGGTCTCGGAGTATATCCAGGACAAGCGCATCCATCTGGCGGGCGAACTCCTTCAGCGGGAGGACATGACGATTTCCATGGTGGCCAACACGGTGGGCTTCGGCAATTATTCCTACTTCACCGAGCAGTTCAAGAAGCATTACGGAGTCACCCCGCGGGAATACCAGAAGCAGGTCCGCAGATAGGATTCATGTCGGATTCACAGGGTTTTTCATCGGATTTCATACAGCATTTTCCTCCCGCCGATGGCATAATGGAGCCGGAAAACGGGCCAAGAGCCCACCGAACGGTATCCCCACCGGAGAAACGACAAGGAGGAAACACAAGATGAAAAAGATGATCGCCCTGCTGCTCTGTCTGGCGCTGCCTCTGTCCCTGGCGTCCTTCGCCGCGGCCGAGAGCGCTGTGCCCGAACTGGCTGACACCTACTATGCCTATGGCTATGACGTGGGCACGATGTTCATGAACTACTACATCCACTTTTATGGCGAGATCCCCGGCCTGGGCAGGGTTTTCCACGCCGGCATGTGCATGGACCAGATCACCTTTGACGGTACCTATGAGGTGATCGCCGAGGAGCGCGCCTACAGTGTGGCCATGGACCGGGCAGCCAGCGAAGCCGGCACCCTGACCGAGGGCACCGCGCCCTTCACCGTGGTGTTCTATGACTTCGACGGCAATGAACTGGACCGCTGCGCCATGGACGCCGAGCACATCTACAACGACATGAAGAACATCACCGGTGTTGGCGGCGAGAACTGCGCCCTGAACCTGGACACCGATCCCGAGAACAGCAAGTTTGCCGCTCAGTATGCCGGCGAGTCTGCCGTGGAACTGCTTTCCCTCGTCTCCCCGGACGATGATACCGCGACCCTGGCCCTGAAGGTCAACGGCAAGTACGAGGATCTGGTGGTCCTGTTTGTCGAAGGCACCTTCTCCATGAATGAAGACCAGACCGTGATCATCCTGACCCCCTCTGACGACAGCGATCCCGGCGCCACCGTGACGAAGAACGAGGACGACACCTACACGTATGTCTCCACCGACGGTGATGAGGTCACCCTGGTGGAAGTAAAAGGCCTGGAAGTGTCCTATGCCCTGAAGGGCCAGATCCCCGTGCCCGGCATGGACGGTGTGAACGCTGACTTCATCTGCAACCTGTACAACGACGGCTCCGTGCAGCTGTACGCCGACTTCATGGGCAACAAGATGGACGTGGACAAGGGCACCTACGAGATCGACATGACCACCTATTCTTTCGTGATCCACTTCGAGACCGCCGGCGACCTGACCACCGAGGGCTATGCCGCCGACATGGTGCTCAATTACAAGGCTGACGATGTGCAGCCCTTCGGCGCTATCGAACAGACCCTGAAGTTCGTGACCGAGTGACCCGAATCTTGCAGATCATCAGAGGCTGCCTCTGATCCAATCAGTGCCGCCGCCCGCTTTGGACGGCGGCACTTTTCAAAGGAGTGTTCCCAATGCGGCATCTGTTCTGCCCGGGCCGGGAATGGCAGGATACCGACGGAAAGCCCATTCAGGCTCACGGGGGCAGTATCCTGACCGTGGACGATACATATTATTGGTATGGCGAGAACAAGGAAAAGACCGACGGCAAGAACGGCGTCTGGCACTGGGGCGTGCGCTGCTACCGATCCTCCGATCTGTACAACTGGGAGGACTGCGGCCTGATCATTCCCCCGGACGAGGCCGACGCGACCTCGCCCCTGTACCCGGCCAGCATGATGGACCGGCCTCACATCCTGTACAACCCGCGGACGAAAAAGTACGTGTGCTGGCTGAAGATCATGGAGAAAAACGGTGACCAGACCGAAACGGTGCTGACCGCCGACACGATCCTGGGGCCTTATACGATCGTCCGCAAAGGGCTGCGCCCGCTGGGCATGAACGCCGGGGATTTCGACCTGGCCGCAGCGCCGGACGGCAAGGGATACTATTTCTTTGAACGCGTGCATTCCGAGACGATCGTCGCCGATCTGACGGAGGACTACACCGGCGTGACCGGCTATTATTCCACGCATTTCCCTCACAGCCAGCCGCCTTTCGTCCGGGAGGCGACCGCTCACTTTGTGCGGAAAGGCAAGCATTATCTGGTCACCTCCGGCACCACGGGCTATCTGCCCAATCCCTCGGAGATCGCGGCAGCCGACACCTGGCACGGACCCTATACCGTGCTGGGGGATCCGCACCCCGGGGATGCGAGCCGCACGTCTTTCCACTCCCAGATCTCCTCGGTGTTCAGGGTGCCGGGCAAGCGGGACCTGTACATCGCCCTGGCGGACCGCTGGGCACCGGAGTATATGCATCTGAAATATGCGGATTACGGTGAGTGGTTCCGGCTGCGGTTTCAGGATGAACGGACGCCGGATGAAGAGACCCGCATGGCGGAACTGCAGGAGCTGCTGCCGCCGGACAGCGGCCTGGACACATCGAAGGCGCGCTATGTGTGGCTCCCTTTCCGGTTTGAGGGCGAGATGGGGATCCTGGACTGGCGGGACGAGTGGTCTCTGGACGAATTCGAGTGAGGGGTGCGGTCATCATGAAACAATACGAAATGTTTGAGCAGGTCTTTTCCGGGCAGGTGCTGACAGGCAGCTGGGCGCAGATCGATCTGACCGCCGAGTTCACCTGCGGGGATACGGTGAAGACTGTCCGGGGTTTCTATGACGGGGACGGGAGGTATGTTGTCCGTTTCCTGCCCGAGATTCCGGGTGAGTGGCGCTGGAAGGTACGTGGGGCCGTGACCGCCGAGGGTACGGAAGTCTGTAAACCGGCGGATGGATCCCGCGGGTTGGTGAAGGCCGTTCAGACGCACTTCGAGTATGAGGACGGCACGCTCTTCTTCCCCTTTGGCACGACCGTTTATGCGCTGGCCCATCAGGAGGACGCACTGGTCGAACAGACACTCGAGAGTCTGCAAAGCGCACCCTTTAACAAGGTTCGCATGTGCGTGTTTCCCAAGCATTATGATTACAACCACAACGAGCCGCCCTGTTACGCCTTTGAGAAGAAGGAGGATGGCGGCTGGGACGTGAACCGGCCATGCATCGCCTTCTGGCACCGGTTTGAAAAAATCCTGAAACGGATTGCGGACATTGGAATCCAGATCGACCTGATCCTGTTCCACCCCTATGACCGATGGGGCTTTTCCGAACTTGCCCAACGGGACAATCTGATCTATCTGGATACCGTGCTGCGCCGTTTGGCCGCATGGCCCAATATCTGGTGGAGCCTGGCCAATGAGTATGACCTGAACATGGAAAAATCCCTGAACGATTGGCAGGAGATCGAGGAATACGTCGCCGGGAACGATCCCTTCCATCACCTGTTGTCCAATCACAACTGCATGTGCTTCTGGGATCATACCCGCAAGAATATCACCCACGCCAGTCTGCAGACCAAGGGCTTATCCGAAATCCCGCGCTGGATCCGGAAATACACGAAGCCCGTCATCATTGACGAGTGCTGCTACGAGGGCAATCTGCCGCACTTCTGGGGCAGCATCAGCGGGCAGGAGATGGTGCGCCGGTTCTGGCGCTGCTGTGCGTCCGGCGCGTATTGCACCCACGGAGAAACCTTCCTTTCGGAAGACGAAATCCTCTGGTGGGCACGCGGCGGAAAGCTGAAGGGAGAAAGCCCCAGACGCATCGCCTTCCTGCGCGGGATCATGGAGAGCCTTCCCGGCCCGCTGACGCCCAGAGGCAGCATCTGGGATACGGTGCTGCAGGAAGGCGAGGCGCTGGAAAAAGCGCTCACCCGGATGCCGGAAGAGACAAGGGGCTTCTGGCGGATGTTCTCCGAGAGCATCCATCGGATGGATGCCTGTGACCGCACGGCCCATCTGGGCGGTGAGCACGCCTGGGAAAGCTGCTGCGGCGAGGAAGCGTACCTGACCTACTTCGATCTACAGTGCTACGGCGAGCAGACGGTGAACCTGCCGAAGGACAAGGTCTACAGAGCCGAACTGATCGACGTGTGGAACATGACCCGCGAGGTCATCGCGGAGGTCATCAGCGGAGAAGCCAAACTGAAGCTGCCGGGGCGGGACAATCTGGCACTCCTGATCACCCGAATCCAATGAGCGGAGGAAATCACCATGACGGATTATATGAACACGTCCCTGTCTCCCCGGGAGCGGGCGGAAGCGCTGCTGAAGGATCTGAGCCTTGACGAGAAGATGGCCCAGATCGCAGGCATCTTTGCCATCAGGGGCATGGAAGAGCGCATGTCGCTCTACCTGAAGAACGGCATCGGCCAGATCAGCACCCTGGAGTTCCGATCCTGCGACACCGTGGAAGAGATCGCCGACTGGCAGCGCCGGCTGCAGACCATCGTGATGGAGAACAGCCCCCATCACATCCCCGCCGCCTTTCACATGGAGGGCCTCTGCGGCCCGCTGATGCAGGACACGACCACCTTTCCCTCGGGTGTGGCCAGAGGCTCCTCATTCGATCCGGAACTGGAAAGGAAGATCGGTGAGATCGTTTCTCGCCAGGAGGCGGCTTTCGGCATCACCCAGGTCCTGGCGCCGGTGCTGGACATCTCCCGGGATTCCCGCATGGGTCGCCAGTGCGAGCCTTACGGGGAGGACCCCACCCTGGCCGCTGCCATGGGCACAGCCTATACCCGCGGCATCCAGGAGACGGTTACCGACGGCCGCAGGCCGGACGCGGCCGCCAAGCATTTCTTCGGCTTCCACAATTCCGCCGGCGCGATCCACGGCGCTCATGTGGATGCGGGAGACCGCCTGCTGCTGGAAATCTACGGCAAGCCGTTCCAGGCCGCCATCACCGAGGCCGGCCTGAAGGGTGTCATGCCCTGCTACGGTTCCCTGAACGGTCTGCCCATCCACGCGTCCCGGCACTACCTGAACGGCATCCTTCGCGGGGAGATGGGATTTGAGGGCGTCACGGTGTCCGATTATGGCGGAGCCAGCAACGCCTTCCAGTACCAGGGCATCGGGGAGACCATGGGCGACGCGGGCCTCCGGTGCCTGACCGCTGGGCTGGATGTGGAGCTGCCCATGCCGGTGGCCTATGCCGATGAACTGAAGCGGAAGTTCGCATCCGGTGAAGCCGATGAGGCCATACTGGACAAAGCGGTCCTGCGCGTGCTGGAAGCGAAGTTCCGTATGGGCCTCTTCGAACACCCCTTCGCACTGGAAGGGGAAGCGCTGGACCGGACCGTCCATCAGCCGGAGGATGAACAGATCGCGGCGCAGAGCGCTCGGGAAGCGCTTGTCCTCCTGAAAAACGACGGCGCCCTGCCGCTCTCCGGGAAGGAAAAGACCATTGCCGTTATCGGTCCCGCCGCGGCCAACGCGCGGTATTACTTCGGGGGCTATACCCATCTGTCCATGGTGGAGGCCAAGCACGCGGCGAAAAACTCCATGGCCGGCGTCAACGGCAACAGCGGGGAAAAGCAGGCAGTCACCGTTCCCGGCACAAATGTGGAAGACGATGAAAACGATGAGTTCAACGGTGTGCTTGCCAAACTGAAACCCAACTGCCGGAACCTGGCGGAGGTGCTGCGCGAAGAGCTGCCGGACTGCCGGATCCTGTATGCTCAGGGCTATCACAAAGCCGGAGCGGATGAGAGCCTGTTCCCGGAAGCCTTGGAGATCGCCCGGCAAGCCGATGTAATCCTCCTGACGCTAGGCGGAAAGAACGGCTCCGGCTCCATCGCCACCATGGGCGAGGGCGTGGACGGCACGGACATCAATCTGCCCGCCTGCCAGGATGCCTTTATCCGGGAGGCGAGGAAGCTGGGCAAGCCCCTGATCGGCATTCACTTTGACGGGCGGCCCATCTCCAGCGACACGGCGGATGAATGCCTGAACGCCATCCTCGAGTGCTGGAATCCGGCGGCCTACGCTGCCGAGGCTGTAACGGACGCTCTGTTGGGCCGGTTGAACCCCTCCGGTAAGATGCCGCTGTCTACAGCCCGCTGCGCCGGACAGATCCCCGTTTACTACAATCATCCCAACGGCTCCATGTGGACCCAGGGCCCCAGCATCGGCTTTACCGATTATGTGGACTGCCCTCATAAGCCCCGCTACGGCTTCGGCCACGGACTGAGCTATACCGCGTTCGAATACAGCGATTTGGCAATAGAGAAAAAGGAAACCAGGCCTTTTGAAGCCGTGAGCATCGCCCTGAAAATCAGGAATGCCGGAGACCGTGCCGGAACCGAAATCGTGCAGTTGTATGTGAAGGATGTCCATGCGTCCATGACACGCCCGCAGAAGGAGCTCCAGGGCTTTGTCCGGGTGGAACTGCGGCCGGGAGAGCAAAAGACGGTCCATTTCACCCTTCAGCCCAGCCAGACAGCCTTCCTGGATGAGGACATGCGCTGGAAGATCGAAAAGGGCGAGTTCGAGGTGCAGATCGGTTCTTCCTCGGAGGATATCCGCCTGACGGATTCCTTCACGGTGACCGAAAGCGCTTATCTGTCCGGTCGGACCCGTGCCTTCTGTGCGTTGGGCAGGACTGAATAAGGAGGCCGATTTATGCGAATCAAAACCAGCCCGTGGATCACCGTATCCCAGGAACCCGGCGACGTTTGTCCCGTTTTTCGGAAGCAATTTGCGACGGACAGGAAGATCGCGAAAGCCGAGCTCGAAATCACGGCTTTGGGCGTATACGAAGCCTGCCTCAACGGCCAGCGCGTGAGCGATTTTGTGCTGGCGCCCGGCTGGACGAGCTACGACCACCGCCTGCAGGTTCAGACTTACGATGTGACGTTGCTGCTGCAGGCGGAGAACGAGCTGCGCGTTACCGTGGGCCGCGGCTGGTTCCGCTCGCCGATGCCCGGCTGGATGGACTCCGCGGACAAGCAGCGGCGGTATGCGCAGCCGTGCGGGCTGATTGCTTCCCTGAAGATCGGTTATGCCGACGGGACGGAAGAAACGGTTCAGACGGATGTCAGCTGGCAGTGGGCCGAAAGTCCGGTACACTTCAGCGAGATCTATGACGGGGAACGGGCGGATGCCCGCGTTGTGCCGGGAAACTGGCAGCCGGTGAAGCCGCTTGACTGGTCCAAAGAGATCCTGATACCCCAGGAGGGCGAGGCTATCCGGGAGACCGAGCGGGTCGCGGTAAAGCAGATCCTGCATACCCCCGCCGGGGAAACGGTGATCGATTTCGGGCAGGAAGTCACGGGCTATGTGGAATTCACGATCAACGCGAAAGCCGGTGATACGGTTTCCTTCACCCACGCGGAAGTGCTGGACAAAGACGGGAACTTCTACAACGAGAATTATCGCAGCGCCAAAGCCCTGGTGGAGTACACCTGCAAGGAAGGGAAACAGACCTGGCATCCGCAGCTGACCTTCTTCGGGTTCCGGTACATCAAACTCCTGTCTTGGCCCGGTGAACCCAGGGCCGAGGATTTCACCGCCATTGTCGTGCATTCCGACATGAAGCGCACCGGCTGGCTGAAATCGGCGAACGCGGAGCTGAACCGGCTGTTTTCCAACATCGTTTGGGGCCAGCGGGGCAACTTCCTGGACGTGCCCACCGACTGCCCGCAGCGGGACGAGCGCCTGGGCTGGACGGGCGACGCCGAGGTGTTCATCAAAACCGCGAGCTACCTCTTTGACACCGAGCGCTTCTTCAAAAAGTGGCTGCATGACATGGCGGCGGATCAGAGGAAGAGCGGAGAGATCGGGCAAGTGATCCCGGATGTGATGCCTGAGGGAGACAGCAGCGCCGCATGGGGCGACGCGGCCACGATCTGCCCCTGGCAGGTGTACCAGACCTACGGCGACGCATCCGTCCTGGAAGACCAGTTTGACTGCATGCGGAAATGGGTGGATTACATCACCGGCGTGACGACCACGCCCAACCTGTGGACCGATCACTTCCACTTCGGCGACTGGCTGGGCCTGGACGCGCCCAGTGGCAGCTACAAGGGCAGCAGCCGTGAGGGCTTCATCGCCAGTGCGTTCTACGCCCATTCCACCGAGCTGGTGGTGAAAGCGGGCAAACGGCTGGGCAAAGACGTCTCTTCCTATGAAAAGCTGTACGGGGAGATCGTGGCGGCCTTCCGCAAAGCCTTCCCGGAGTATCAGACACAGACCGAGCATGTGCTGGCCGTGCACTTCGGGCTGGCGGAGGATCCGCAGAAGACCGCGGACGCCCTGGCGGAAATGGTCAGGCACGACGGGGTGCAGCTGCGCACCGGTTTCGTGGGCACGCCCTTCATCCTGCATGCGCTGAGCAATTACGGTCACGCCGACCTGGCGTGGTCGCTGGTGCTGCGCCGGGAGTACCCCGGCTGGCTGTACCCGGTCACCAAAGGCGCCACCACGATCTGGGAGCACTGGGACGGCATTCATAAAGATGGCACCTTCTGGTCGAAGGACATGAACTCCTTCAACCATTACGCCTATGGCGCGGTGGCGGACTGGATTTTTGAACAGGCGGCGGGCATCCGGCATGATGAGGCCCATCCTGGTTTCTCCGAACTGATCTACGCGCCGCATCCGGACGAGCGGCTGGGCTGGCTGCAGGCCAGGCTGGACACACGGCACGGCACGGTCAGCGCGCTGTGGACCTGTGAGAAGGACGGCGTCCGTTACGAGCTGGAAACCCCGGTCCGGACGAAGGTTTGCCTGAACGGTGAAGCAAGATGGGTGAATCCGGGAAAGTATACCTTCTGGACAGCGGAATAAAGGAGGTCAAAGTCGTGCGCAGCATGAAAATCAACCGGGACTGGGATTTCGGACCGGGTCAGCTGGAACTGGGGAACCGCCTTCGCGGGAAATATGGGGACCGGAAGGTCAATCTTCCGCATGATTACATGATCGAAAGCGATGTATACGCCGATGCGCCTTCCGGCGCAGCCAGCGGCTATTACAACGCGGGTGTCGCTCATTACGCGAAGGAGATCGATATCCCTGCGGACTGGGAAAAGGACCGGGTTTTTCTGCGCGTGGACGGTGTCATGATGAATGCCACCGTGGAGGTGAACGGTGACAAGGTTGCCATGAGGCATTACGGCTACGCGCCTTTTGAGGCAGATCTTACGCGGTTTATCTATCCCGGTCAGAAAAACCGTATCGTGGTCACCGTGAATCCCAGCATGCAGCCCAACTCCCGGTGGTATTCCGGAGCAGGTCTGTTCCGGGGTGTGGAACTGGTGCATACCCCCAAGCTGCATGTGGCTTTCGGAGGGCTGTCCGGTTACACGAAAAAGATCGAATTTGATGAGGCCGGGAAGCCTGAGACAGCCTTTTTGCAGGTTTCCGCGGAGATCCGGAACGAGTGTGCGGAGAACCGGATGGCGGAAGTCACCTTTGCCCTGGTCGACGACAAGACCGGCGAAACGGTCAGGAGCAGCAAAACGCTGACACAGATCGAGGCTTTGTCTATTGGAACGGCCTGTATGACGTTAACTGTGGACCGCCCTCTGCTTTGGGACGCGGAGCATCCCGATCTTTACCGCCTGCAGGCCACCGTCAAAGATGCGGGCACATTCAAAACGCATATCATCCCAAATGATCGCCCCACCGAGGACACCGAGAGCGTCCTGTTCGGCATCCGTACCATTGAGGCGGACGTGAAGCACGGGCTGAGGATCAACGGAAAAACGGTCAAGCTCCGGGGCGGATGCCTCCATCATGACAATGGGCCGATCGGCGCCGTGACGGTGTACGACGCGGAAGCCCGCAAGGTCAGGAAGCTGAAGGAAATCGGTTTCAACGCCATCCGCACCACCCACAACCCGCCTTCTTCCGCCCTGATCGAGGCATGTGACCGACTGGGCATGTACGTCTTCGACGAGGCTTTTGACGCCTGGGGCATGGGCAAGCAGCCCGGCGACTACAACCAGTTTTTTGAAACAGATTGGGAGAAGGACATGACGGCCTTCGTGAAGCGCGACCGCTGCCATCCCTGCGTCATCCTCTGGTCCACCGGCAACGAGATCACCGAGCGCGGAGGTCTGGGCGACGGCTATGTGCTGGCGGTGAAACTGGCCGACGCCGTCCGCAGACTTGATCCCAGCCGTCCCATCAGCAACGCAATCTGCTCCTTCTGGAACGGGCTGGACGATATCGTGATGGCTGATCAGATGAAAAAGCGGACGGAGGGCCTTTCCGGCGGGCTGCAGAACGCCGACATCGGCGGCAAGAAAGATCTGCTGTGGGAACAGTACACCGAGGCTTTCGCCAATGGTCTGGATGTGGTGGGCTACAATTATCTGGAGAACAAATACGACGCGGACCATGAAATGTTCCCCGAGCGCGTAATTCTGGGAAGCGAAAACTATCCCAAGGAAGTTGGCGTGCACTGGCCTATGATCGAGAAGACACCCTGGGTGATCGGTGAGTTCACCTGGACAGCCTGGGATTACATCGGCGAGGCCGGGTTAGGTAAAGCCACCTTCTATGAACCCGGGGACCCGATGATCGGCAATCCCTGGGGCGCTGGCTCACCCTTCCCCTGGCGCACGGCCAACGACGCGGATTACGATGTCACCGGACAGATCCGTCCGCAGGGCGTTTACCGCCGCATCGTGTGGGGCAGCCGGGAGACCGGTCTCTTCAGTTATGACCCCGCCGTCATTGGCAAAGTGGAGACCCTGTCCAACTGGGGCTTCCCCGGCGTGTGGCCTCGCTGGAACTGGCAAGGCCGGGAGGGCAAGCCCGTGGACATCGCCGTGTTCAGCAGCGCCGAGGAAGTGGAGCTGATCGTGAACGGCGTCAGCCGGGGCCGTCAAAAAGCGGGTGAGGCACCGGTCCACGACATGCCCCTGACCTTCCTGTTCCGCACGGAATACCAGCCGGGAACGCTGGAAGCGGTGAGCTATACCGGCGGCGAAGAAGTCTCCCGGGCATCACTGACATCCACTGGCAAACCTGTTTCGATCCGTTTGACCGCTGAGACGGAAACCATGAAGGCTGATGGCGAGTCCCTGTGTTACGCGAATGCGGAACTGCTGGATGAGGAAGGCCGGGTGGTGCCCGACGCTGATGTCCCGCTGTCCGCAGAAGCGGAAGGCGCGGCGCAGCTTCTGGGCTTCGGCAGCGGCAACCCCGTCACGGATGGAAACTACAGCAAAGGCCGGTTCACCACCTGGCAGGGCAAAGCCCTGGCCGTGCTGCGCGCGGGTTATGAAGCCGGAGATGCCAAACTGACAGTATTGGCTGAGGGACTCGGGAAAGCGGAGATCATTCTTCCCGTGCAAGTGTAAAAGGAGCGTGGCGGATATGCGCACCATTATCCCTTTCAACGAGAACTGGGCATTCCTGAAGCCGGGGGAGAACCGTGTGCCCGTTACACTGCCCCATACCTGGAACGCTTTGGACGGCCAGGACGGCGGCGGCGATTACTGGCGGGGCGAATGCGTCTATGAAAAGGTTTTCATCGCTCCGGACAGAAATGCAAACGATGAAGTATACCTGGAGTTCGACGGTGTGTCCGCCTCTGCGAAGGTCTCCCTGAACGGCGTTCCCGTCGGCGAGCATCACGGCGGATACAGCCGGTTTCGCTTCAACATCACGGAACACCTGAAGACAGGTGAGAACCGCCTGTCCGTGGCGGTCAGCAATGCCGCCTGCGATACGGTGTACCCGCAGAACGCCGACTTTACCTTCTACGGCGGCATCTACCGGGCAGTGCGGCTGATCGTGCTGCCGAAGATTCACTTTGACATGGACACCCTGGGCGGCTGCGGCATCCGGGTGACGCCAATGGTGCTGGCCGATGGCTCTGCGAATGTGCAGGTCTCCGCCCGCATCACCGGCGGTCAGGCCATGTTTGCGTTGAATGGGGAAACGCTGACGGGAAACGAAGTCACCTTCCATCTCGAAAACCCCATTCTGTGGCAGGGCCGGAAGAATCCTTATCTGTATACGCTGACAGTTCGTCTGTACGATGGCGATACTCTGTGCGATGCGCTGGATATCCCCTTTGGGATCCGCTCCTTTCGCATCGATCCCAATGAGGGCTTCATTTTGAACGGCGAAAGCTACCCCCTGCGGGGCGTGGCCATGCACCAGGACTGGCTGGGCAAGGGCAATGCCATATCCGAGGCGGACATGGAAGAAAGTCTGAGACATGTCTTTGAAATGGGCGCTACCACCGTTCGCCTGGCCCATTACCAGCACGATCAGCACACGTATGACCTGTGTGACCGGCTGGGTCTGGTGGTGTGGACAGAGATTCCCTATATCAGCGAGCATATGGACAACGCCCGGGAAAACGCCCTGAGCCAGATGCGGGAGCTGATCGAGCAGAATGCCAATCATCCTTCCATCGTGGTCTGGGGCCTGAGCAACGAGATCACCATGGCCCGCGGCGATCAGGAAACCATCGTGCCTTTTCACCGGCAGCTGAATGACCTGTGCCATTGGATGGATCCGACCCGTCTCACGACGATGGCGTGCATCTCGCCCCTGCCGACGGATCACCCGTTGATTTCTGTGCCGGATGTCTTGTCCTACAATCACTATTTCGGTTGGTATGGCGGGCATCTGGAAGACAACGGGCCCTGGTTCGACCGTTTCCACGCCATGCACCCCGACCTGCCCATCGGGGTCTCGGAATACGGATGTGAGAACAGTCTGTGGCATTCCTCCCATCCGGAACCCGGTGATTACAGCAATGAATATCAGATGATCTACCACGAGAGCCTGATCAAACAGCTGTTTTCACGCAAGTACCTGTGGGCCACCCATGTGTGGAACATGTTTGATTTTGCCGCCGACGCCCGGGAGGAGGGCGGCACCAAGGGCCGCAACAACAAGGGCCTGGTGACCTTTGACCGCAGGACCCGGAAGGACGCCTTCTACGCCTACCAGGCCTGGCTGACGGACGAACCCATGCTGCATCTGTGCGGCAAGGAATTCGTCAACCGGGACGGGGATGAGACGGAATTCGTGGTATACAGCAATTTGCCGGAAATCACCCTGACAGTGAACGGAACGGAATACAGAAAGCAGGCAGAAGATCATTTCTTCCATTTCACTGTGCCCCAGCCGGAAGGCGATTATACCGTCACCGCGTCCGCGGGGGATCTCTCTGAACAGGCGCGGTTCACGCATGTGGCCGAGCCCGATCCCTCCTACCGTTTCCAGCAGGGCACGGTGCTCAACTGGTTCGACATTGAGACACCGGAGGGCTTCTATTCCGTCAAAGACCTCCTGAAGGACATTTCCCTGTCCCATGACGCCGCGGCACTTGTCAAGCCCCTGCTGGCGGAAATGACAGCGGCCCGCGCGGCGAAGGCGGAACAGAAGGAAAGGGAAACCGGGCGCGAGACCGTGAAGAGCGGCGAGGGCATCAGCGCTGCCGACCGCATGGCTATCACATTGCAGTTCAGCCTCCTCCAGCTCATCCGCATGGGCGCGCCTGACATGCCGAAGGAGCGTATCCTTGAAATCAACCGACGGCTGAACCGGATCTCGCGCGTGGCTCTGCCGAAAGACGTGGACAGGGAACAGATAGAGAAGGACGGACAACGGAAAGAGAACGCCTATGCCCTGGATGACCGCTTTGTGATCCGGGACGGGCAGCGGCATCCCTTCGCGGTGATCTGCCCCGGCGGCGGCTATACCATGGTGTGCAGTTTTATTGAGGGCGTGCCCTACGCACGGAAACTGAACGAGATGGGCATTTCCGCCTTTATTGTGTACTACAGGGTGAAGGAAGCAGCGCGCTTCCCCGCGCCTCAGGACGATCTGGCCCGGGCCGTTCGGGAAATCTTTGCCCGTGCGGACGAATACCGTCTGGACACCGCCCACTGGTCCGTGTGGGGTTCCTCCGCCGGTGGGCATTTGGCAGCCAGCTTCGGCACTGCCAGCATGGGCTATCCGCATTACGATCTGCCCAAGCCGGAAGCCCTGGTGCTGACTTACCCCGTCATCAGCATGCGTCCGGATTTCACCGAGCAGCAGACCCATAACATGCTGCTGGGCGATCCCGCCAAACCATCCATGGAAGCCTTCGCCAGCGTGGATGAGCAGGTGGACGCAGACTATCCGCCCACCTACATCTGGTGCGGTGACGCGGATCAAACCGTAAAGCCGGAGAATACCCGCCGCATGGCCGAAGCGCTGAAAAAGGCCGGCGTGCCGTATCAGTGTGAAATCTTCCCCGGCGTGGATCATGGCGTCGGCCCCGGCACCGGAACGGCAGCCGAAGGGTGGATCGGGCACGCGGTGACCTTCTGGGAAAAGCAGCGGCATTGACTTCTTGCGCATGAATGGGAGATGCAGTCCATGAAAGCGATTCATCTGCGGACAGAGCACATGAAAAACCCTCTGGGGCTGCAAACCGTAGCTCCTGTCTTTTCCTGGCATACCGACGGCGGACTGCAAAGCGCTTATGAAATCAATGTATTCATAGGGGAAACGGCTGTCTGGCAAAGCGGAAAAGTGAACAGCTCCCGAATGTTGGCTCCGTGCTGCTATGATGCCATGCCGCGGGAACATCTCACCTGGCGCATTCGCCTGTGGGATGAAAATGATCACCCCGGAGAATGGAATGAAGCCTGGTATGAGATGGGGCTGCTGCATGCTTCATCCTGGCGGGCAAAATGGATTTGTCCGGAGATGACTCCTGATCAGGGAAGGCGTCAGCCGGCGAGCTGTCTGAAACGCATGTTTTCCCTGAATCGCACGGATCATGCCCGGTTGTATATCACCTGCCACGGCTTGTATGTCGCTTACTTGAACGGGCATCGCGTGGGTGATTTTGTGCTGGCCCCGGGCACGGATGATTATCATCAGCGCCTGCAATACCAGGTATATGATGTTTCGCCGCTGCTGCATGAGGGTGAAAATGAGATGCTGGTTGTTCTCGGGGATGGTTGGTACCGGGGGAATAACGGCATTGACGGGCTGAACCATTATTACGGGGATGACCTGGCGCTGCTTTGCCAACTGGAGGTCGGTCATCAGCCGATTCTGATCAGTGATGAGTGCTGGCAGGCCAGTCAGATGGGGCCGATCCGGGAGAATGATCTGCAGCTGGGCGAACACTATGATGCCCGAATGGAACAAATCACGGATTGGCACGGGGTTATTCCGATCAATGCCGGCTATGATCATCTGGTTTGCTCCGACAGCGTGCCCGTGCGGGAGCAGGAGCGATTCCCCGGGAAAGTATTCAGAGCGCCCAACGGGGATACCCTGATTGATTTCGGACAAAACCTGGCCGGGTATACGGAACTGCGTGTACAGGCAAAAGCCGGACAGAGAATCGTCCTTTGGCATGGGGAAACGCTGGACGAGAACGGCAATTTCACCCAGTCGAATTTCGCGCCGGGTGAACGCAACAAAAACGGCGGTGTGCCGCAAAAAATCGAATACATTTGCAAGGATGGCCTCAATCGGTATAAGCCCAGCTTCACCCTTTTCGGCTTCCGGTACGCAAAGATCGAAACGGACGTGGATTTGGCGGATGCGCGGTTTACGGCCATTGCCGTCTATTCCCATATGCCGCAGACAGCCTTCTTCACTTGCGGAAATGAGGCGGTCAACCAGCTGTTCCGCAACAGCCTTTGGAGCATGAAGTCCAACTTCTGCGATATCCCCACAGACTGTCCGACCCGTGAGCGGGCAGGTTGGACAGGGGACGCGGCAGCCTTTGCTCCGACGGGTGTGATGCTGACTGATTGCTGGCCCATCCTGCGCAAATGGCTGGCGGAATGCCGCCTGGCTCAGGCGGAAAACGGCTTGATGGCCAACATTGCCCCGATCAATGACAGCCGGGACCGGTTCTCTTTGCTGCTGCAGGGTTCAGCCGGCTGGGGCGATGCCTGCGTGCTGGTACCTTGGGCGCTGTACCGTGCTTACGGCGACACGGCTATCCTGAAAGAGAACTATGACATGATGCGCCGCTGGATGGGCTTTCTGGAGGAACGGGCCCGGGAAACCAGACCGGAAAACCGGCAAAATCCGTGGAAAGACGCCTTACAGGATCAGGGCTTTCACTTTGGCGAATGGCTGGAGCCGGACGTGAACAGCATGGACGCCCTGCGCAGGAACGGCCTGGAAGGTGCGCCGGAAGTGGCAACCGCCTATTATTATCATTCGGCGGACCTGATGGGGCGGATCGCCATCATCCTCGAAAAAAACGAGGACGCGGAAAAATACCGAAAAACCGCCGGCATGGCCCGGAAAGCATATCGTTATCACTGTGTGAAAAACGGCAGGATTACCTCTGACCGCCAGTGTGAATACGTGCGCCCCATTGCCTTTGGCCTTTTGGACGCGGAGGAAGCCCAGGCTGCTGCGGATCGATTGGCCGGCCTGGTGAAGCAAAACGGGAACCACCTGAACACAGGCTTCCTGTCCACGCCTGACCTGTGCCGTGTGCTGTCGGAGTACGGGCACACGGACACGGCCTATCGGCTCTTGCTGCAGGATACCAGCCCGGGCTGGCTGTATGCCGTCAAAAAAGGAGCGACTTCCGTTTGGGAGACCTGGGACGGGATCCGTCCCGACGAAACTGTGCACGATTCCCTGAATCATTACGCCTATGGCGCGATCTGCGGCTGGCTCCTGGACAGTGTTTGCGGCATCCGGCTGGAAGCGGGAAAGCTGACCGTCCGGCCCTGCCCGCATCCTTCTCTGGGACACGCGGAAGCGCATTGGGATTCGCCTGTCGGGCCTATCGGGAGCGCTTGGCAATACGAAGGGAACCGACTGCATCTGCGCGTACAGGCACCGGTCCCGGCGGAGATTGACTGGCCGGACGGAAGGCACGAAACCGTACGGCCCGGTGTCCATGTCCATGTCGTGCCCTGATCCCGGAAACAATGGAGCGCAGCAATGAATGCGCCTTCTACCGCAGGGGGAAGGGCATTCCTTTTTATTTGGACGGATGGACGCACCAACGATGTCGGATTTGTGTGAATTGTCATCGGAACACAGGAAGCGTTTCTGCATCGGAAAGGCTAAAATCAGGATGCATGAATGTCATTGAGGAGGTGCCGCATGATGCCGAAACCGACCATCAAACTGGGCTTTGCTCCTACCCGCCGGGCCATTTTCAGCGCGCCGGCCGCCGTGGAATACCGCAATCTGACCGCCAATCGGCTGCGGGAGATGCACATCGACTTTGTGGATATCGACGATATCAACGAGGAAGGTCTGCTCTACGACGACGCAGGCCTGGAAAAGATCATTGAGAAGTTCCAGCGGGAAAAGGTGGACGGTCTGTTCCTGCCCCATGCCAACTTTGGCACGGAGTATGAGTGCGCCCGGCTCGCCAAAGCCCTGAACGTTCCCGTGCTGCTTTGGGGTCCCCGGGATGAGCGGCCGGATGAAAACGGCATGCGGCTGCGGGACAGCCAGTGCGGCCTTTTTGCCACGGGCAAAGTGCTGCGCCGTTTCCGGGTGCCCTTCACCTATATGAACAACTGCAACCTGACTGATCCGGAATTTGAACGGGGCATCAGGGACTTCCTGGCGGTGTGCAATGTAGTCAAAGTATTTCGTCATACCCGCATCCTGCAGATCGGCCCCCGGCCCTTTGACTTCTGGTCCACCATGTGCAACGAGGGCGAGCTGCTGGAGAAATTCAATATCCAGCTGGCCCCCATTCCGCTGCCTGAACTCTATGCCGAAATGAAGAAATGGCGGGCGGAAAAGACGGAGGTCCGAAAGGTCGTCGACGATTGCCGTGAAAACATGATCTGCAAAATTGAGGACGACCATCTGGCCCGCGTGGCGGAACTGAAAGTGGCGATGAAATCCCTTGCCGAAAAGTACGGCTGCAACGCCATCGCCATCCAGTGCTGGAACGCCTTGCAGGACGAGATCCACATTATGCCCTGCGCCGCCAACAGTCTGCTGAATGAAGAGGGCATTCCCGTGGTCTGTGAAACGGACATTCACGGAGCGATTTCCCAGTTGATCACTGAAGCTGCCTGCATGAATGAGCGCCGGGTCATGTTCTCCGACTGGACGGTGCGCCATCCCGATAACGATAACGGCGAATTGCTCCAGCACTGCGGTCCATGGCCCATTTCCGTGGCCAAGGAAAAGCCCACCATCTGTGTGCCGGTCGCTTTCCCGGAAAACGGCGCGGTGTCCGCAGAGGCTAAGCACGGCCCCATGAGCCTGGTGCGCTTTGACGGCGACGAAGGCGAATACAGTATCCTCCTGGGCCACGCCCGGGGCATTGACGGTCCCTGGACCCGCGGCACCTATGTGTGGGTGGAGGTCAACAACCTGAAACGCCTGGAAGCCAAGGTGGTGGAAGGCCCGTATATCCATCACGTGGCGGCCATTCACGGCGACGTGGTGCCCGTTGTGTACGAGGCCTGCAAATACATTGGCGTGAAACCTGACCTGTATGACCCGATCGAGGAGAAGGTCAAGGCATACCTGCACGGTGAGAATGTGGTGTTTGATGAGGTGTGAGGATGAACGCTTTAGCTTTGAAAGCCTATGACCTGCGCCGGGACGTTCTGGACATCATCGTGAACGGCGGGGGCGGGCACATCGGCGGCGACATGAGCAGTATGGAAATCATGCTGACCCTGTACAGCCGCATGAACGTGGATCCGATGCGCCCCGACGATCCGGACCGGGACCGTTTCGTCCTCTCCAAGGGCCATTGCGTGGAAACACTGTATGCCGTGCTGGCGGATAAGGGCTTCCTGGATATCGGGGAGGTCAAGGCCCGGTTCTCCAGGTTCGGCAGCGAGTACATCGGCCACCCCCATAACACACTGCCGGGCATTGAGATGAATTCCGGATCGCTGGGACACGGTCTCAGCGTCTGCGTGGGTATGGCGCTGGCAGGGAAAATGGACAAGAGGAATTACCGCGTGTATACCCTGATGGGGGACGGTGAGCTGGCCGAGGGCTCCATCTGGGAAGCCCTGATGGCTGCCGGCCATTACAAACTGGACAATCTCTGTGCCGTTGTGGATCGCAATCATTTGCAGATTTCGGGGAACACCGAGGACGTGATGGGTCACCACGACCTGCACGCACGCTTTGCCGCCTTCGACTGGCACGTGATCGATGTGGCGGATGGAAATGATGTTGACCAGCTCAACGCGGCTTTCGACGGAGCAGAACAGACCAGAGGACAGCCCACCATTATCATCGCGAACACCGTCAAGGGCAAGGGCAGCACTCTGATGGAAAACAAGGCATCCTGGCATCATCATCTGCCAAACGCAGAAGAATATGCGGCGATCCGAAAGGAACTGCAGGAACGAAAGGAGGCACTGCTTCATGAATAAGATCGCCAACCGCGCCGTGATGTGCGAAGTGCTGAAGGAGGCCGCCTCCCAAGACCGCGACGTGATCGTCCTGTGCAGCGACAGCCGGGGCAGCGCGAGCCTGGCCTCTTTTGCCGAAGCCTATCCCGAACAGTTTGTGGAGGTTGGCATCGCGGAGCAGGACCTGGTGAGCATTGCGGCCGGCCTTGCCTCCTGCGGGAAAAAAGCTTTTGCCGTCTCTCCCGCGTCTTTCATTTCCACCCGCAGCTATGAGCAGTGCAAAGTGGACTGCGCCTATTCCAATACCAACGTAAAGCTGGTGGGGATTTCAGGCGGTGTCAGCTATGGCGCGCTGGGCATGACGCATCACTCTGCCCAGGACATTGCTGCCATGAGCGCCATCCCCGGCATGCGGGTCTATCTGCCATCGGACCGGCATCAGACACGGAAGCTGTTCGAAGCACTGCTCCAGGATAAGCAAACCGCCTACATCCGCCTCGGCCGGAATCCGGTGGAAGATGTATACGAAGAAGGAAGCGTGCCCTTTGAAATGGATAAGGCCACCGTGCTGTCCGAAGGTACGGACGTGCTGCTGGTGGCCTGCGGCGAAATGGTGAAGCCAAGCCGGGATGCGGCAGAGCTGCTGAACGGTCAGGGCATCTCCGCTGGTGTGTTGGACATGTACTGTGTCAAGCCCCTGGACCGGGAAGGCTTGCTGAAGGCCGCAAATGGCAAAAAGCTGGTGATCACGGTCGAGGAACACGCGCCCTTTGGCGGCCTGGGTTCCATGGTAGCCCAGGTGATCAGCGCAAACGATCCGAAACGGGTCATCAATTTGGCTCTGCCGGATGCTCCTGTGATCACCGGTACCTCTCAGGAGGTCTTCGATTATTACGGTCTGAACGCGGCAGGGATCGCGGACACCGCGAAAAATGCGCTGGAGGAGTGAACTGTGGCGAAGTACGTGCTGTCCGTGGATCAGAGCACTCAGGGCACCAAGGCGCTGATCTTTGACGCGGCGGGCAAAATGCTGTCCCGGGCAGACCTGCCCCATCGGCAAATCGTCAACGCTGCCGGATGGGTGTCTCACGATCCGGAGGAAATCTATCAGAATACGCTGAAAGTCGTGCGCATGGCCGCCGAGAAAGCGGGCGCGGACCCGTCCCATATTGTCTGCATGGGACTTAGCAATCAGCGGGAAACCACCGTGGCCTGGGATAAAGTCAGCGGCAAACCCGTCTGTGACGCCATTGTATGGCAGTGCGCCCGCGCTGCTGACGTTTGTGCCAGAGTGGAGAAAGCCGGGATCGGCGATCTTGTGAGGGATCATACCGGCATCCCCATCTCGCCCTATTTTCCGGCAGCCAAAATGGCGTGGATCCTTCAAAACGTGCCTGAGGCGAAAAACCTGGCGGAAAAGAATCAGTTAGGCATGGGCACCATCGACGCCTGGCTGGTGTGGAAGCTGACAGGACAGTACAGGACCGATTATTCCAATGCCTCCCGTACGCAGCTGTTCAACCTTCATACGCTGGCATGGGATGCGGATATCTGTGCTGCCTTCGGCATTCATCCTGACGGCCTGCCCGCCGTGACGGATTCCGACGCCGTCTTTGGCAAGACGGATCTGGACGGCTGGCTGCCCGGGAAGATTCCTGTCTGCGGGGTGCTGGGCGACAGCCACGCCGCGTTGTTCGGCCACGGCTGTGTCGACGCGGGTATGACCAAAGCGACTTATGGTACGGGCTCCTCCATCATGATGAACATCGGGCCGGACTTCATCGCCTCAAAAAACGGATTGGTGACTTCTCTGGCCTGGAAACACAAGGACCGGATCAGCTATGTGATGGAGGGCAACCTCAATTACACCGGCGCGGTGATTACCTGGCTCAAGGACAGTCTGGGGCTGATCGCTTCGGCAGGCGAAACGGAAGCCATGGCAAGGCAGGCGCATCCGGCTGATACCACCTGTCTGGTTCCTGCTTTCTCAGGGCTTGGCGCACCGTACTGGAAGAGCGATGCCCGTGCCTTACTCTGCGACATGGGCCGCACCACGGGCAAGAACGAAATTGTTCGTGCGGCTCTGGACAGCATTGCCTTTCAGATCTATGATGTGATCACTGCCATGGAAAGAGACACCGGCATTCATCTGCCCGTCCTGCGGGTGGACGGAGGTCCGACCCGGAACGGCTATCTGATGCAGTTCCAGAGTGATCTGCTGAACACACCGGTCAATTGTCCCAAAGCGGAGGAACTGTCCGCCATTGGTGCGGCCAGAATGGCAGGGGTTTCCTACGGTCTTTATCCTGATGCTGCGCACTGCGCCTTGCAATATACCACTTACACTCCGCGTATGCGGGACGAAGAGCGGCGTGAGAAGCTGAAACGCTGGCAGACGGCCGTCGGTCGACTATAACCGAAGAAAAGGGCGGTTTGTTTCCGAATGATCCCGCCATGACCATGTATCCGACAACAGTACCACAGGAGGGATATCTTGAAGTACAGTCTGGCTATCGACATCGGCGCGTCCAGCGGCCGCCATATTGTGGGCTGGCTCGAGAACGGCGAACTCCGGACGGAGGAAGTCTACCGCTTTCCGAACGGTGTCTCCGAGCGGGACGGCCATCTGACCTGGGACGCCGAAGCCCTGGAAGCCCATGTGCGTGCAGGAATCGATGAGGCGCTGAAGCGGTTTTCTGAGATCGGGAGCCTGTCTGTTGACACCTGGGGCGTGGACTACGTTCTGATGGACGGCAAAAATGCTGTCCTGCCTTGCTATGCCTATCGGGACAGCCGCACGGAGGCGGTGATCCCGCAAGTTCACGAAAAGATGCCCTTCGCGGAGCTGTACCGCCGGACAGGCGTCCAGTTCCAGCCCTTCAACACGATCTACCAGCTGTACGCTGACAAGCTGGCCGGGCGGCTGGACAGCGCAACGGATTTCCTGATGATCCCGGAATACCTGATGTACCGTCTCTGCGGTGTGAAGAGTCATGAATACACGAATGCCACCACGGGCGGCATGGTCAGCGCGGAGACGGGGGAGTACGATGAGACGATCATCGAAGCCCTCGGGTTGCCCAAACGCTTCTTCAAGCCTCTACAGCGCCCCGGCACGGTGATCGGAACGTACAAGGGCATCCGGGTCATGCTCTGCGCCACCCACGACACGGGCAGCGCGGTGGAGGGCATCCCCATGGAGGATGACGCGCTGTACATCTCCTCGGGCACCTGGAGTCTCCTGGGCGCGAAAGTGAAAAAGCCCATCACCGACGAGGCCAGCCGCGCCGCCAACTATTCCAATGAGGGCGGCGTGGGCTACACACGGTACCAGAAGAACATCATGGGCATGTGGATCGTCAACCGCCTGCGCGCCGAGCTCTGCCCGGACAAGCCCTGGGACGAGATCACCGCGGAGGCGCAGGAAAAGCACTTTGACCACACCGTGGACGTGAACGACCCCGTCTTTCTGGCCCCGGAGAGCATGATAGCCGCCTTCGATGAAAAACTGCCCCACCCGCCCAAGTGCGGCATGGCTTACTTCCGGTGCGCGTACCGCTCTCTCGCGCTAGGGTACAGGCAGGCGATCGACGAGATCGAGCGCAACACCGGCAGGACCT
>JAFRPG010000047.1 GCA_017429265.1 Clostridia bacterium
AACACAACCTGTCAAGGGTAAACCCGCAAGCGGGCGGCTGCTTGCCGGGTTCCGCTGCCTCGGCTCAGGAGCAAAACAGGCTCGGATCTTGCCCCGGTTCCCTTTCACTCTCAGTGTTACCTATGTTTGACTACCCAGCAGCGCGGAAATCACGACGCATATTTGGCAGTTGACAAGCCTCCGCCGATGGGGTATCATAAACCATCCCATTTCCCAATGGACCGGCGTGAGGAGGGGTTGTCCAATGGCCTACTATTACGAGGAACCGAGCCACACCTTCAGTGAGTACCTGCTGATCCCCGGCTATACCGGCGAAGACTGCGTCCCGCAGAATGTCAGTCTCCGCACGGCGCTGACCAAGTACCGCAAGGGGCAGGAGGAGCCTGCGATCTCGCTGAACATCCCGCTGGTGAGCGCGATCATGCAGTCCGTCTCCGACGACAAGCTGGCCATCGCCCTGGCGCGCGAAGGCGGCATCTCCTTCATCTACGGCGCGCAGACCATCGCCGATGAGGCCGCCATGGTCGCCCGGGTCAAGGGCTACAAGGCCGGCTTCGTGGTCTCCGCCTCCAACCTGACCCCCGACAACACCCTGCAGGACGTCCTCGACCTGAAGGCCCGCAACGGTTTCTCCACCGTGGCCATCACCGCCGACGGCACCGCCACCGGCAAACTGCTCGGCATCGTCTCGAGCCGTGACTACCGCGTGAGCCGGATGTCCACCGACACCCCTGTCCGCAGCTTCATGACGCCCCTGGACAAGCTCGTCACCGCCCCCGCGGAGACCACGCTGAAGGAAGCCAACGACATCATCTGGGATCACAAGCTCAACAGCCTCCCCATCGTCGACCGCGAGGGGAACCTGATGTATTTCGTCTTTCGCAAGGACTATGCCTCCCACAAGGAGAATCCGCTGGAACTCCTGGACGAGAAAAAGCGCTACCTGGTCGGCGCGGGCATCAATACCCGCGACTATGCCGAGCGCATCCCCGCCCTGCTCGAGGCCGGCGCGGACGTGCTGTGCATCGACTCCTCCGAGGGCTACACCGTCTGGCAGGAGAAGACCCTGCGCTGGGTGCGCGAGCGCTACGGCGATCCCGTCAAAATCGGCGCGGGTAACGTTGTCGACCGCGACGGCTTCCTCTTCCTGGCCAAGGCCGGGGCTGACTTCGTGAAGGTCGGCATCGGCGGCGGCTCGATCTGCATCACCCGCGAGACCAAGGGCATCGGCCGCGGTCAGGCCACGGCGCTGATCGAGGTGGCGAAGGCCCGCGAGGACTATTTCCGCGAGACCGGCATCTGGGTGCCGATCTGCTCCGACGGCGGCATCGTGCACGACTATCACATGACCCTGGCTCTGGCCATGGGTGCCGACTTTCTGATGATGGGCCGCTACTTCGCCCGCTTCGACGAGAGCCCCTCCAACAAGGTCATGGTCAACGGCGTCTACATGAAGGAGTACTGGGGCGAGGGCTCCAACCGCGCCCGCAACTGGCAGCGCTACGACCTCGGCGGCGCGAGCAAGCTCACCTTTGAGGAGGGCGTCGACAGCTACGTCGTCTATGCCGGTCCCCTGCATGACAACGTGGAGATCAGCCTGTACAAGGTCAAGAGCACGATGTGCAACGTGGGTGTGACCAACCTGGAGGATCTGCGCAATCAGGCGCGGATGACCCTCGTATCCTCCACCTCCATCGTGGAGGGCGGCTATCACGACGTGACGCTGCGCTCCGCCTCCACCCCGTCCAGATAACGCATACGCTGCGGGGCCTGACCCCCGAAACCGCGCCGCCCGCGCCACACTGCAGGCGGCGCTTTTTTGGTTTTTGCTCTTCACGGAAAGTTCGGGAAAACCATACAGGAGGGGTTCGCGCTCTGCGGAGCGCGCCAGGGGCTTTCCGATCGCCCCTGGACCCTTCGGGAGCATGTCTTCCTGTTTGGTATTGGGTAAAGTTTCGCTGAAAAAAGGTTCTTCACGGAAAGTTAGGGAAAGCATATGGGGGGTCGCGCTCTGCGGGGCGCGCCAGGGGCTTTCCGATCGCCCCTGGATCCTTCGGGGCCGTCTCTTTCTTGTTAATTGTCGGGTAAGGCAGAGAGCATAGCCTGGCATTCCTTCAAAAATTTGACAATTCCCCAAGAATTATTTAACGGGACGGCCCCGAAGGAGTCCAGAGGGCGATCGGAAAGCCCTCTGGTGCGCCCGCAGGCGCATCCCCTCATCAGCGGTGTTTTCCCGGCTAAACGCGAAGAATCAGAAAAAACCCGGGAATCCCGTCTCGGGTTCCCGGCCGATGTCATCGGGGCGGGGTCACTTTTCCTCCAGGCCGTTCATGCGGCGGAACTCGGCGATGGCCTCGCGCGCCAGCTCGTCGCAGCGGTTGTTGCCTGGGTTGGTCGCGTGACCCTTCACCCAGACAAAGCGCACGTTGTGCTTTTTCATCAGGAGGCTCATCGAAAACCACAGGTCCTGGTTCTCCACCGGCTTGCCGTCGGCCTTCTTCCAGCCGCGGCGGATCCAGTTGTCCAGCCAGTGATCCTGGAAGGCTTTCACCAGGTAGGTGGAGTCCGAGTAGAGGGTCACGTCGCAGGGGACCTTCAGCTCCCCCAGGGCGCTGACGGCCGCCAGCACCTCCATCCGGTTGTTGGTGGTCATCGGCATGGAGCCGCTGATCTCCTTGCGGTGGGCGCCGTACTCGAGGATCGCGCCCCAGCCGCCCGGACCGGGGTTGCCGGAGCAGGCGCCGTCGGTATAGATCACAACTTTTTTACGCGGTGTGTCGGTCACTTTGCATCTCCCTTATCCCAGCAGCTTCTCCCGTCAGCGGCGGCCCATCTCGCGGGACTTCTCGGCGCAGACGGCCATGGCGTCCATCACGGCGGCGCGGAAGCCCTTGCGCTCCAGCTCCTCCACCGCGTCGATCGTGGTCCCGGCCGGGGAGCAGACCGCGTTGCGCAGCGCCGCCGGATGCGTGCCCGTGTTGAGCACCATCAGCGCGCTGCCGAGCACCGTCTGCGCCGCCATCCGGCAGGCCTCCGCCCACGGGATGCCCTCGCGCACGCCGGCGTCCGCCATCGCCTCGATGAGCATGTAGACATAGGCCGGGCTGGAGCCGCTGAGGGCGATAACGCCGTCAAACATGCGCTCCGGCAGGACCGCCGTCTTCCCGAGGGAGTCGAACACGCTGCGCGCGAAGGCGAACTCCTCCGGGGTCAGTGTGTGCTCGGCGCAGAAGGCCGTCATGGCCTCCCCCACCATGGCCGGCGTGTTGGGCATCACCCGCAGCCAGCGGGCGCCGAGGGGCTCCAGCATGGCTTTGAGCTTGTCCACGGTGATGCCGGCGGCGATGGAGATCACGGCCTTGTCGGCCAGCAGATCGCCGCACTGGGTGATCACGTCCTGCACCAGATAGGGCTTGACGGCCAGCACCACCGTCTGCGAGACCTCGCACAGGGCGTCCGCCGCCGTGAAGCAGGTGATCTCGGGCCAGGCCTGGGTCAGGGATTCGAGGGCCTCCACGTGGGGGTCGCAGATCGCCAGCTGGGACGGGCGCACCGTCCCGGCCTCCAGCAGGCCGCGCGCGATGGCCCCGCCCATGTTTCCGACACCGATGATGCCGATCCTGTTCATACTCGCTGCCTCCTCCGCATTTTTCGCCTCCAGTATAGCATCCCGCAGGGCGTGTGGCAAGCCTTGATTTTGCCATTTGGAGCATGTATAATAGACGGGACGGAACGTTTTTCCCACGCGATCCCGGCAAAGGATGATATACATGCAGAAAACCATGGTCCGCGACATGACGCGCGGCAGCGTCGTCCCCCTCCTCTTCCGCTTTGCAATGCCGCTCTTCGTCTCCAACGCCCTCCAGGCGGTGTACAACCTGGTGGACATGGTCGTGGTCGGCAACGTTCTGGGCAAGTCCGGCATGACGGCCGTGTCCAACGGCGGCGACATCCTGCACCTGCTGACCTTCATCGCCATGGGCTTCGCCTCCGCCGGACAGGTCCTCATCGCCCGCTCGGTGGGCGAAGACCGTCCGGAGGACATCCACCGCACCATCGGCACGATGTTCACCCTCCTGCTCTCCACCTCCGTGGCCATCGCGCTGATCTGTTTCGGCCTGCGCTACAGCGTGCTGGACTGGCTCAACGTCCCGGAGGACGCGCGGAAGTTCACCATGGACTACATGGTGACCTGCATCGTGGGCCTGCCTTTCATCTACGGGTACAACATCGTCAGCGCGATCCTGCGCGGCATGGGAGACAGCAAGCGGCCCTTTGTCTTCATCGCCGTCGCCGCGGTGCTGAACATCGTCCTGGACCTGCTCTTCGTCATGGTGCTCCGCTGGGAGGCCTTCGGCGCGGCGCTGGCCACGGTTATCGGCCAGGGCGTCAGCTTTGTGGCGTCCATCATCTACCTGTATCACCGGCGCGAGGCCTTCGGCTTTGACTTCAAGCCCGCCAGTTTCCGTCCGGACCGCGTCGCCACCCGCCGCCTGCTCGCCCTCGGCATCCCCATGGCGATCCAGTCCGCGGCCATCAATCTCTCCAAGATCGTGCTGACCGCCTGGATCAACGCCGACAGCGTCGGCAACTGGAACTCCGCTCTCGCCGGGGTGTACAACAAGATCAACATGATGGCCGGCGTCATCTCCCAGTCCTTCACCACGGCGGGCAGCACCATGGTCGGCCAGAACCTCGGCGCGCGGCAGTACAGGCGCGTCAACACCGTCCTGGCCACCGTGCTGATCGTGGGCGCGGTGATGTCCCTGATCGGCATGGCCGCCATGCTGATCTGGCCGGAGGCCATCTACGGCATCTTCAACAGCGGCGAAGACTATATGCTGGTCGTCGGTGTGCTGACCCTGCCCATCATCCTGAACTTCTGGGGCTCGGCGTTCCGCAGTGCCGCCTTCTCCCTGATCAACGGCTCCGGCCGGTCCAACCTGAACCTTGCCGTGGCCATCATCGACGGCATGATCAGCCGCGTCGGCCTGGCCGCCCTGTTCGGCTTCGCGATGGGGATGGGCTCCCGCGGCTTCTGGCTCGGCGACGCGCTGGCCGGTTTCATGCCCTTCGTCATCGGCGGCACGTTCTATCTCTCCGGCCGCTGGCGGGAGAAGCAGAGCCGGGAAGAGCCGGAGGATGCGTAAATCTTGCGTCCCCAGCCCGCGCGGGCTTGCCACCGGGCCCGGGATGTGCTACAATTCACCTGCATTCATGAAGGGACAGCATGGCCGCCGGCCGAAAGGAGCCCGCTATGGATCTGATTGAAACCCTGATGCTGTTTATGACAGTGACTTACACCGCCGGGGTCTCCAACGCCCTGCCGCCGGCGGAGATGCCCATGGTGACCCCGCCGCCGATCGTTGCGGAGCAGACGGAGCTCCCGGACGACACGTTCACCGTCGCGCCCGGGGTCATCATCATGACGCCCGTCCCGCCGCCCACGCCCACGCCCTCCCCCACGCCCGCGCCGACCGTCACGCCCAACAAGGCGTACAAGATCCTGCGCCGGGGTGACAAGGGCGCCGAGGTTCGCCGGATGCAGGAACGCCTCCGCGAGCTCGGGTATCTGGACGGGAGCATCGACGGCAACTTCGGCCAGCAGACCTACTCCGCCGTCCTGGCCTTCCAGAAGGCCAACGGCCTGACCCGCGACGGCGACGCAGGCCCCGCGACGCTGACGGTGCTCTTTGAGTCGCCGTACGTGGTCCCGAACCTGGCCAAGGTCACACCCACGCCCGTGCCGACCTCCACACCCGGCCCGGACGGCCTGATCCCCCTGCCCGAGGGCGGCACCTCCGTCTGGCAGGCCATCCACCTGCACACGATCCTCTACAACAACGCCTCCATCACCGTCACCCACGAGGGCTTCCCGCGCTCGGCGCCCGATATGTGGCTGCGCGGGAATGAACTGATGCTGAGCCTGGAAGACCTGGCCGTGGGCGCCGGATGGGAGCTTTCGGCCGACCCGGGCGAGCACTTCACGCTGAAGGGCGCGGGCTATGACCTCGACGTCACGGTCACCCCTGCCGGGCAGCGCCTGCGCACCGGAAGCGACGGCTACACCGACAGCTTCACCTGCCTCGACGCCGGGGTCAACGTGCCCGTCGTCCAAGGCGAGATCGTCTCCGAGAACGGCAGATGGTACGTCTCGCTCAGCTTCCTCAAAAAGGCCATGAAGGCCGAGACGGTCTGGGATGAGGATGAGAACACCCTGATCCTCCGCATCCGCGAAAAGAGCAGCGCCCAGTCCGCGGACTGACCTTCCCCTTTACGAAAACACAGCGCCCACGGTCCTGAGCGCTGTGTTTTCGTTTGCGTTGCGGTTTCCCGTCCCGTCTCAGCCGGTCACCGTCAGCGTTGAGCCGCGGAGGGTCTTGGAGACGATGATCTGTTTCTCGATCCGCTCCTCCAGGTCGTGGACGTGGGAGATGATGCCGATCAGCCGCTTGCCGTCCGCCAGGTCCGAGAGCACCTGCAGGGAGTTGCGCAGGGCATTTTCGTCCAGGGTGCCGAAGCCCTCGTCGATGAACATGGCCTCCATGCGGATCGCTCCGCTGCGGGCCTGCACGACGTCCGAGAGGCCGAGGGCCAGGGCGAGGCTGGCCAGGAAGGACTCGCCGCCGGAGAGGGTACTGACGTCGCGCCACTGGCCGGTCCCACGGTCCAGCACGTCGAGGTCCAGGCCGCTCTGCGAGCGCAGGTCGCGGGCCTCCTCCTTGCAGCGGAGGGTGAACATGCCGTCGGTCAGCACGGTGAGGCGCTTGTTGGCCGCCGCCACCACCTGCTTGAAGTAGTACTGTTGGACATAGGCCTCAAAGGTCAGCTTCGCGCGCTGGGTCCCGGCCGCACTCTTTCCGGCGCAGCAGGTGTACAGGTCGTGCACGACGGTCCGGTACTCCTGCCGGCCGGCGAGCTTGCGGCGCGCGTCGCGGATCCCGCGCAGGGCGTCCGTGTGCAGGGCCAGGCGCCGTTCTACGTCCGCCCTGCGCCGTTCGGTCCCGCCGCGGCGGTCCTGCCATGCGCGGAGGGACTCCTCCAGCGCCGCGACGTCCGTCCGGGCCTTGTCCTTCACCTTCCCGCGCAGGAGTTCCGCCTGATCCTCCAGGGATTTCCTGCGCTCGGAGTATTTGCGGATCTGGTCCTCCAGCTCGGCGATCTGTGCCGCGGTGCGCTTCGCCGCCTGATAGGCATGGTCCCCGTCGAACCCGGCTTCGGACAACTTCCGCTCAAAGATCTGCCGCAGCTCCTCAGCGGAGCGGGTCAGGGCCTGCAGACGCTCGCGGCACTGGTCCGCCGCCGTGCGGCTCTTCTCGGCCTTCACGCGCAGTTCGTGCGCCGTCCTGCGGGTCTGCTCCGCCTGTGCGCGGAGCTGCGAGGCCCGGGTCTGAAGTTCCTGCGCCTCCCTGGTCACGGCGGCTTCGGTCCCGCTCTCGTTCAGGCCCAGTTCCCGGAGCCGGGCCGCGGTGGCGGTCATCGCGGCGCGGACGGCCGTCAGCTTCGTATCCGCGGCGTGCAGGTCCTCGTCCGCCTTCCGGCGGCGCTTCTCGGCCTTTTCCAGTATCTCGGCGGTGACGGTTTTCCCGGTGCGGACGGCCGGGTGCGGGTGGGAGAGCGAGCCGCAGACCGGGCAGGGCCGGCCTTCGGTGAGCTCCGCGGCCAGCAGACCGGCCTGGCTGCCGTAGTAGCCCTGCCTGGCTGCCCGGTACTCCTCGTCTGCATGAGTGCCGGCCTCGAGGAGGGTCTGCAGCTGCGCCTGCAGCCGCTTCTCCTCCGCGCGCCCGGCTTCCATCTCGCGCAGAGCCGGGATGCAGGCCGCCAGCTGCTGTGCCCGGGCCAGCATGGCGTCCGCCTCGGGCGCGTGCGCCTCCGCCTGCCGTGCGGCTTCCTCCGCGGCCGGGATGGCCGCCTCCGCCGTACGAAGGGCCTCCTCCGCCTGGCCGAGGGCGCTCTGCTGCGCCTCCTTCTCCCTCCGGCTGCTCAGCAGCAGGGCTTCGTCCGATGTCAGGCTCTGGGCGCGCCGCGCGGCCGCCAGGGTCTCCGCCTTTTCGTCGGCCTGCGCCTTTGCCTCCGCAAAGCGCCGGAGGCTCTCCTCCGTCTTCTCCAGGGCGCCAAAATCCGCATTGACCGCCTTGGCCTGCTCGATCTGCGCCGTCAGGCCGGTCACGCGGGCGTCCGCCTGCTTCCATTCCTCCCCGATCTCCGCCTGCTTCGCCCGCTCGCCCGCGATCAGGGTGTCGAGCGCGTCGGCCAGGAGATCGGCGTACTTTGCGTCGCCGCGGTACTTTTCGATGCTCTCCGCCTCCGGCGCATCGGGCTCGGGATCCAGACGCGAGGCGGCAAAGACGATCTGCCGCTCCAGATCCTCCTTCTCCCGGACGCAGGCGCTCTCCATGTCGCCGAGGCGCTGCTGGAGGTCGGCGTAGAAGCCGGTGTTGAACAGCTTCTGGAACAGCTCCTTGCGCTCGGCCGAGGAGGCGTTGAGGATGCGCAGGAAGTCGCCCTGCGCGATCATCATGGTCCGGCGGAACTGGTCCTGGGTCAGGCCCAGCAGTTCCTGCACCTTCACCGAGACCTCGCGGGCGCCGTCGGTGACCTCGCCGGTGGTGAGGTTCTCCATCACGGCTCCGGCCGTCTGGCGCGTCATGCCCTCACCCACGAGCTTGGGCCGCTCGTAGTCGGGATTCCTGCGGATGCGCCATTCCTCTCCCCGGTGGCGGAAGACCAGTTCCACCCAGGTCTCCACCCGCGGGGAAGCATAGTCCGAGCGGAAGGACTTGCTTGTACGCCTGTCCTTGCCGCCCGAGGCCTCGCCGTAGAGGGCGAAGCTGATCGCGTCAAAGATCGTGGTCTTGCCCGCGCCGGTGTCCCCGGCGATCAGGAACAGCCCGTCCTCCCCGAAGGCGGTAAAATCCACGCCGATCTCCTTCGCGTAGGGGCCGAAGGCGGACAGGGTCAGCCGGATCGGTTTCATCGCGTTTCCTCCATTTCGCGCAGCAGTCTGCCGATGATCTCGAGGTGCTTCTCCCCCGGCGCGGTATCGCCGTTCTGCAGGCGGTAGAAGTCGGTGAACAGCTCGCTCACGGACTTGTCCTCCACGCTCTGCGCCGCCTGCACGTCCATATCGTACCGCGTGTGCGAGTTGACGACCGAGTATTTCATCATGTTGGGGAAGGTGACCGAGAGCGTCACCCGCGCGTCGGGCGGCACCAGCTCGTCACGCACGGTGACCCAGACATAGTCCTCGGAGTAGGGCATGGCGGTGAGTTCGTCCATCGTGCCCTCCACCCGGCGCAGGTCGTGCGTGGGCATCAGCGGCACGGTGCGCACGGTCACGCTTCCCTTCTCGCCGAGGTCGACGACCGGCACGCTCTTGCGGTGGGCGGATTCGGAGAAGGAGTACTTCAGCGGCGATCCGGCGTAACGCAGGGTGTCCCGGAGGACGGTCTGCGGCTTGTGGATGTGCCCCAGGGCCACGTAGTCAAAGCCGTCGAACACCCGCGCGTCGATGTTGTCGAGGCCGCCCACGGCGCGCTCCTCGGAGTCGCAGGTCTCGCTGCCGGTGATGAACTGGTGGCAGAGGAGGACGTTCCGCCGTGAGAAGTCGACGTCCGCCGCGCGCAGGATCGCCTCCGCCGCGTCCTGATAGGTGACCAGTTTCTCGCCCGGGAAGAAGCGGCGGACCTGCGACGGGCGCAGGAAGGGCATCAGCCACACGGTCAGCGGGCCGTGGGCGTCCGTCACCTCCACGCGCTGCAGCGACCCGTCGAAGGCCTCGCTGACGTAGACGCCGGCATTCTTCAGCAGGGATGAGAAATAGGAGATCCGCTGCGGCGAATCGTGGTTGCCGCTGATGATGAAGATCCGCTGACCCATCTCCGCGAGCCGCGAGATGAAGCGGTCGAAGAGCGCCATGGCCTCCGCCTGGGGCGAGGAGCGCTGGTAGACGTCGCCCGCGATCAGGACGGCGTCGGTCTCCTCCCGGCGGACGATGTCCGCGATCTGATCCAGCACGGCCTCCTGGTCTGGCAGGAGGGAAAGATCATTCAGCTGTTTGCCCAGGTGCAGATCCGCAAGGTGCAGAAAACGCATCGGCAGTCCTCCCATTCTTCCGGATGATTCTGACGCTATTTTTACATATTTTTCGTCCCGTGTCAAGCGCGATCTTTGGCGGATGCTGCGGGCGTGAGCGATCTTTTTTGTGTTTGCCGCCTCCCCATGATTGCAGATCGGCGCGGTGGGTGCTATACTCTGGTCATGACATGCCCCGCCCGCGGGGAGGAAGGAGAGAGTATGAGACGCAGCAAGGTTCTTGCCGCCGCAGCCGCGATCCTGACCCTGCTGACAGGCGCGTCGCTGTGCGCGGCGGCGGTCACCCTGTACACAGACGGTCTGGCCCGGCGCGCGGCGGCGGGCTCGTCGACCCTGCCGATCTTCACGCGAGAGCTGGTCGGACAGCGCCTCCTGTGGGTACTGCCCGTCGCGGGCGTCTGGGCGGCGGTGATGATCGCAGCCGCACTGACAGGGCGTGCAGATGGCACGGCGCGCCGGTCTGTTTCCCGGAACCCGGAGATCGTCCTCACCCTGCTCAGCGCTCGTCTGGACGCTCTGCCGGAGGCCGCAATAAAGGAACAGGCCTTCCGCCGCCGGATCGCCGTCCTCGCCGGCACGGTCATCGCCCTGTGCGCATGGCTCGCGGCAGTCTGGCTGCTGGACGCAGAGCACTTCGCCAACAGGGATCCCGAGGAGGTCATGGGGCCGCTGCTGATCCATGTCCTGCCCCCCGCGGCCCTCGCCCTCGCCGGCGTGTATCTCACCTCCTGTATCCTCGACAGCAGCCGCGAACGGGAGATCGGCATCCTCACCGCGGAGCCGCGGATACGCGGTGCGCAAAAAGTCCGGGTCCCAATGGAGAGCGTCCGGGAAACCGAACGGCTCTGCCTGGTCCGCGGTCTGCTCTTCGGCCTCGCCGCCGCACTGATCCTCCGGGGCGTTCTGAATGGAGGCATGCGCGACGTGCTGATCAAAGCCATCAATATCTGTACGGAGTGTATCGGCCTTGGATAAAGTGAGTTCACCCGCGAAAAAAAACGGCTGGTGGCAGCGGCACCGCCCCACCACGCGCCGCCTGATCCAGCTCTACGCCGCGCTGCTGCAAAACGCCCACCTGCGCGGATTCGCGGACGGGGAGATCTATACCGGCCCAACCAAAGCGGTGTGCGTGCCGGGACTCAACTGCTATTCCTGCCCGGCCGCCGTCGGCGCATGTCCCCTCGGCGCCCTGCAGAACGCCATCGCGGCCTCTGCAAGCCGGCCGGCCTTCTATGTCGTCGGCGTCCTGCTGCTCTTCGGCCTGGCACTCGGACGCGTCATCTGCGGATGGCTCTGCCCGGCGGGTCTGATCCAGGAGCTGCTCCACCGACTTCCCACCCCCAAGCTGCGCAAGAACCGCCTCACCCGCACGCTCTCTTGGCTCAAATACGTGATCCTGGCGGTATTCGTGATCATCATCCCGGCCTGGTTCGCCCTGCGGAAGTTCCCGGTGCCGGCCTTCTGCAAGTACATCTGCCCGGTCGGCACGCTCGAGGGCGCGGTCGGCCTGCTGTCCAATCCGGTCAACGCCGACCGCTTCGGCATGCTCGGCCCGCTCTTCACACAGAAGTTCGTGATCCTCGCCCTTGTCCTGACTGCCTGCGTGTTCATCTACCGGGCCTTCTGCCGCTTCCTCTGCCCGCTGGGCGCCCTGTACGGCCTTCTCGCCCGGATCGCCCTGCTGGGAGTGCGGATCGACCGCTCGAAATGCTCCGGCTGCGGGGCCTGCGTGAGCGCCTGCCCGATGGACATCCGCCGCGTCGGCGACCACGAGTGCATCCACTGCGGAGCCTGCATCGACGTCTGCCCGGAGAAGGCCATCGAACTCAGAGCCGGGAAGATCGTGCTGAAAGGCCCGGAGATCGCCCCGGTGAAAAGGAGGGATCCGTCGTGAGCGTCGTCCTTCACCGTGTCCTGTGGGCCGCCGCGCTCATCCTGCTGGCCGGAGCGCTGGCGTACTTCAACCTGCCCGTGTCCGACCGGGCCGCTGCCGCGCCGCGGACGGCAGAAGCCGCACAGGAGGCCTCCGCGGAAGCGCCGTCCGAGGCGAGCGCGGAGCGCTTCGTCAGCAGCGCATCATACGGCTTTGAGGTGGGCGAGCAACTGCCCGACTTCACCCTGACCCGCACCGACGGCTCTGTCTTCACCCTGAGCGAATATCGGGGCCGGGTGGTCATCCTCAACCTCTGGGCCACCTGGTGCGCGCCCTGCGTCAAAGAACTGCCTTACTTCGACCGCCTCCTGCGCGAGCATCCCGGCGAGGTGGAGATCCTCGCCATCCACTCGGACATGATCAGCGACGATGTCGCGGCCTTCCTGGCGGATTTCGACTACCGGATCGGCTTTGCCGTCGATGAGAGCGGCTCGGTGATCGCCTCCGTGAACGGCTCGACCATGCTGCCCCAGACCGTTGTGCTCAACGCGTACGGCGAGGTCACCTACAACCGCGTCGCCTCCGTGACCTACGAGATGCTGGAGGAGCTGCTCGCCGCGGCTGCCCCATGACACACATTCTCCGAAAAGCAAGAACGGCGTGCCCGGTCACCGTAATGACGGATCGGACACGCCGTTTTTCCGGCTCTTCATAGAAAGCTCGGGAAAAACATTTGGGAGGGGATTCGCGCTCTGCGGAGCGCGCCAGGGGCTTTCCGATCGCCCCTGGACCCTTCGGGATCGTATCTTCCTTGTTAGTTGTCGGGCAAGGCTGAGAACAGAACCAAACAATCCCTCAAAAACCTGACAATCCTCACTTTACGGGACGGAGCCGAAGGAGTCCAGAGGGCGATCGGAAAGCCCTCTGGTGCGCCCGCAGGCGCATTCCCTCTTCAACGGAGTTCCCCCTGACGAAACGTGAAGAATCGTCTTTCCTTTCTGTCGTTCAGGCTTCCGCGGCCTCGAGGGCCAGCTCCTGCAAGGCGCGCTCGGCCTCCGGGACGTCCGCACCCTCCGCAAGGAAGCAGAAGATCCGCGGTCTTTCGGTCTCGATGATTCCCACGTCGTGCGTGATGCCGTCGTCGTAGTCCTCGCCCGTCTTGTGGGCGCAGCGGATGCGGCGCGGTGCCAGCAGGAAGGGCATCTTGCCGTTGAGCCGCTGGTTCCGCAGGATGCCGAGCATCTCCGCCGAGGCCTCCGGGCTCACGACCTCCCCGCGCATCAGCTTCTCCAGCAGGAGCCCGATGTCCGCGGCGGTGACATGGTTCCGGATGCCCCGCGCGGAGAGTTCCGGCTCGAAAAGCTTCCGCCTGCATTTCGTCCGCTCCGAGAGGCCCAGCTCCGACATGAAGGCGTTGATGGCCTCCGTTCCGAGCCGGTCGATCAGGAGGTTGGTCGCCGTGTTGTCCGAGAGGATGATCATCAGCACGACCAGGTCCCGCACGGTGACGGTCAGGTCGTCGTGGAGGTAGGTCAGGGCGCCGCAGGAGGGCTTTTTGTCCTCCGGGCGGACGGTCACCTTCGCGGCAAAGTCCAGCAGGCCCGCCTCGCGCTGCCGGAAAGCTTCCGCCATCACGCAGAGCTTGATCACGCTGGCGGCCACCACGGGCTCGTCGGCGTGGAAGGCAACGGTCTCACCGGTGGCAAAGTCTTTGCAGAAAAAGCCGATGTGCCCGCGCAGGGCGGACAGACGGCGGAGCATGGCGTCCGAGTTCAGCATGGGCGGTTCCTCCTCAGGTGTCGGTCAGGGCCAGATTCAGGCAGGGGTCGCGCCAGTCGGGCCAGGCGAGCCGGAACCGGCGCAGGTCTTCGGCGTCGCGCGCGCGTCCGGGCAGGAGAGCATCCGGACAGTCCGCGCAGACCGCGCGGGCGTGGGGCGTGAACACGTGCCGCAGGCCGCTCCGGCTCATGCGGAGGCAGGCATCCGCCAGCCCGAAGGCCGTGCGGTACCCCTCGTCAAGGGGGATCCACGCCGCGCGCCGGACAAGGAAGCAGGCCGGGCTCACCGCGCCCACGTTGTGGCTGACATGGTTGAGGCGCTGCGGACCGCCGGCGCGCGCCGGGAGACCTTCATCCCGGCAGCGAAGCCCCAGCGCGGGCGACGACGTGAAGCCTGCGTGCGCGATGCGTCCCCGGCGGTCGGTGAGCATGGGCGTCACCGCGCCGACGTCCGGGCGCTGGGCGTACATGGCCAGCTCTCCGAGAAATCCCGGGCCGAAGCCCTCGCAGGCCTCGTCGACGAAGAGCAGGAGGTCCTCCTCCGCCCCAGCCGCCATGCGGTTCATCGCGGCAAAGCGGCTGTCGGTCACTTCCGTGCGGACCGGGGTTCCCTCCGGCAGGACCGCCCGCAGTGCGTCCGCACAGTGCGCCGTCCGCTCCGGGTCCCGTCCGATCACCAAAGCTGCCGCGGTGAGCGGACGCAGGTCATAGCGCAGGCGCAGCACACCGTTCTCCGGCAGCGCCTCCCCGGGCCAGCCGATGCGGGCCATGTGCTCCGTCACCGCCCGCGCGGCGGCGTCAAGGCAGCGGTCCAGCCGCTGATGGCTCATGGAGCTTCCCACCGTCCGCCAGTGGTAGCAGACCGAGGGGATGTGCCGGATGCGGTCCGTCTCCTCGCTCAGGCGCAGGATCAGATCGTGGTCCTGGGACCCGTCGAAGGCCGGGCGCTCGCCGCCGATCCGCTCCATCAGCCCGCGCCGGGCCGCCAGCAGGTGGCAGACGTAGTTCATCGATCGCAGAGTGTCCGGGCAGAAGTCCGGCTTGCGGTGGACGTCGGTGTGCAGGCGGCCGTCCGCGGTGATCTTGTCCTCGTCGGTGTAGATCACGTCGGCATCCCCCGCTGCGATGGTTTCGGCGACCTCCCACAGGGCAGAGGGCGGCAGCAGGTCGTCGTGGTCGCAGAGGACCGCCCAGGCCCCGCCGGCCATCGAGAGGCAGGCGTTCGTGTTCCCGGCGATGCCCGCGTTCTCCCGCGCGCGCCGGACGCGGATGCGGGGATCGGCCGCCGCGGCCCGGTCGAGGACGTCAGCCGTCTCCGGGCGGTCACCGGCCAAGCAGACACAGGCCTCCCAATGGGGATAGCGCTGGGCGGACAGGCTGGCGAGCAGGGCTTGCAGCATGGCGGGGTCGGTGTTGTAGACCGGGATCAGCAGGCTGATCAGCCCGGCGTCCGGCTCCGGGCCGGCCGGTATCCGGTCCGCGCCGGTCCGGCGCCATTCCCTGTCCCAGCGGCGGAAGACGCGGTCCGCAGCCTTCTCCCCCGCGCGGCGCAGGGTCCAGCGCAGGCCGTTGACCCGCAGATAGTCAGGAAGCCTCATGCTTCGCCTCCTTCCCCGACAGGGGCAGGGTGAAGCAGAAGGCGGCGCCGCGCTCGCTCTCCGCCAGCCAGATGCGCTCGCCGTGCATGGCCATGATGCGCTGGCAGATCGGCAGGCCGAGGCCGGTGCCCTTGCCCGCCGTGTGTGCGCGGTCCGCCGTGAAGAAGCGGTCGAAGATCAGCGGCCTGTCCTCCTCCGCGACCCCCGGCCCGTCGTCGGCGACGGTGACCTGTACCTTTCCGCGGCGCGTCTCCGTGCGCAGGGTGATATGTCCGCCCGCCGGCGTGAACTTGATCGCGTTGTCCATCAGGTTGATGACGACCTCCTCCACCCGGTCCGCGTCGGCGTTCACCCGGCAGGGATCGGCCTGGAAGTCCGTCACGGGTTCGATCCCGCGGGTCTCGAGGTCGCCGAGGCGGCGGATCACGGCCCGGCGGAGCATCTCGCACAGGTCGAAGTCGGTGCGGTTCAGGGCCGCGTCCTCCCTCTCGAGGCGGGAAAGGGCGAGCAGGTCGCTGATCAGCTTGCTCAGGCGCTGGGTCTCCCGGCCCACGAGGGCCAGGTACTTCGGGTGCTCCTCCGCCGGGATCGTCCCGTCCTCCATCCCCTGGACGAAACCGGAGATCGAGGTGATCGGGCTGCGGAGCTCGTGGGAGACGTTGGCGACAAACTCGCGGCGGCCGGTCTCGATGCGGCCCAGGCGGCTGGCCATGGCGTTGAAGGCCGCGGAGAGGGCGTGGACCTCGGGCACGGAAGACTTGTCCGGCACGCGGACGCTGAAGTCGCCCTCCGTGATCGCCTCCGCCGCCCGGGTCAGGGCGGTGACAGGCCGCAGCTGGCGCCGCAGGGAGATGAAGATCACCACGCCCGCCAGCACGATCGCCGCCAGGGCGATCATGATCAGCGGCGCGCCGAGTTCCCAGAAGCTCCCCTCGATGTTCTGCGCGGGCGTCTGGATCAGGGCCGCGCCCAGCACCTGATTGCCGGAGATGTACGGCACGCCCACCGTGAAGGCCGGGGCGCCGCGCACCGTGCTCCGCACGAGGATCTCCTCGCGGTTGGTCATCATGCGCGTCAGGGATTCCGTCAGTTCCGGGCTGTTGAGAGAGGCCACGAAGTCCGGGTCCTCCTGCGCGGCGTAGGAAAGGTTGTCGGAAATCTGCACCAGCTGGCTGTTGACGCGGTTGGCGACGGCGATATAGCCGCCGTGGTAATCCTCGTAGACCTGGCGGACCTTCCAGGTGAGGAGGGCGTAGGCGGTGTTCTGGCTGGAGGAGCGGACAAAGGTACGCGGGAAGGAGACGTAGGAGAAGGAGTCGCAGGCCGCCGCGAGGCGCGCGATATCCCGGGCATCGTCCTGCAGGACGGTCAGGCGAGTGTTGATGCGCTCCCGGCGGAGCAGCACGGCGCCGAGGAAGGCCGACCCCGCCGTCAGGAACAGGATGACCGCAAGCACCAGGGACATGATCCGGGTAAACATCCGCTGCTCCCTCCCTTCCGTTATGTCAGGATCTCATCGGGTCACGGCAGGTTCTCGAAGAAGTCCCCGCCGGTCACGTCCGGGCCGACCGTCGTATGGCAGAGGCCGAAGACGTGGTTGTCATAGAGCGCGCCGTGGTACTCGACGCGGAAATAGCCCTGCTGGGTGCGGTGCTTGTCGAAGGCCTCCAGGGCCAGCTCCCAGGGCGTGATGGTGCCGGTCTCCTCGAGCGGGACGTCCCAGTCCATCGTGATCTGATTCTCCGGCCAGAGGTGGACGTAGAGCTTCGGCGTGTCCCAGACGCCGTACTCCGCCGCGGATTCCGGGTCATAGTCAGGATCCGCCGCGAGCAGGACGCCCTCGCGCACCTGCAGACTGGTCAGTTTGTGCTGGGTGTGGCCGTACTCGCCCTCGGCGTCCTGCACGAGGATCACGTCCGGGCGGTAGCAGCGGATCAGGCGCACGATCGCCGTCTGCGAGCCCTCCCACAGGCTGGCCGCCACCTCGAGGCTGTGCACGCCCGCGTCCCGGTAACCCAGGAAGATCGGGTGATGCCGCAGCCCGCCGGTCCACAGGCCGTCGAGCGCCTCCTGGATGCGGGTGCGGTTCGTGCCGGCCATGTAGACCATGGCGACCTCCTTGCCCCGTTCACAGGCCCACGGGATCGCCCCGCCGAAGAAGAGCCATTCGTCGTCCTGGTGCGCCGAGAAGATCAGCATGTCCAGCTTGTCCGGGATCTCCGTCCACTGCTGGACCACGTCGCGCGGATAGCGCGTGCCCCAGACGCGGACGCTCGCGAGCTGCGGCCTGCCGCCCTCGGGCCGGATCGTCACGCCGGCGGCGTTTGCCGGCAGGGAGACGGCGTCCATGTAGAAGCCGGTCGACTTCGTCTCAGCGGAGATCACGGCGCCGGACGCATCCCTGATCGTCACGGTCAGGGTCTGCGGAGGCGTTGCCCACTCCATCTGCAGGAGGGTGGCCCGCTCCTTCTCCGGGAGGGTGATGACCATCTCGGGGCGCTTGGACGTGGGAGCCCAGACGCTGTCGAGGCGGTAGTCGACCATCCGCGCCCCGTTGACGCTGAAGGTGCACTTGCCCGTCAGGTTGGGCGGATCCTTGGCCGCGATGGCGGAGGCGAAGAACGGCACGCGCCACAGGACCGTTTCCTCCCCGTCGATGACCGCCTGCAGGGTGAGGGTCTTGCGCCCGGCCAGCAGGGGATCGGTGGGGATCGCCTTGCGGAAGGCCGTCATGTCGAGGACATCCGTCGGGGCGCCGAGGCGCTGGATCGACACGTACTCCACGTTGTACCGCCGCTCGTCGTAGATAAAGAAGACGACCTGATCCACGGGCTTCGACAGGCTGATCGTCCCCTCGAAGGCGATGTAGGCCTCCTCGTAGTGCCGGACCATGACGTGGGTCATCTTCGCGCTGCAGTCGGTCACGACGGGGCTGACGTCCGTCTCCGGCCCCTCGTTGCCCGTCAGGCGAAGCTTGCCTCTGGCGACGTAGACGTTCCGGCCCTCCCAGACCGCCTCGTAGAAGCTGCCCTCCTGGCCGACCACGCGGATCGTCTCGCCCTTCTTCAGGCGGCCGATCGCCGTCTGCTTGCTGTTGGGCGAGGCGAACAGACCGGCGCTTCCGTCGGTCACCGTTCCGGTCAGGATAAAGGCATGACGGTTGATCTCCATATCCAGAGCGCCGGCGGTCAGCGGTGCGAGCATGAGCATCAGCAGCACGCAGACGGCGGACGCGAAGACAAATCCCTTTCGCATGGATACTCCCCTTTCGGAGGCGGAAACGGCCTCCATTGGGATTATACCCGTCCGGCCGGAATCATTCAAGAGGAAAAACGGAAACGCGCGTCGGCTTGACGCGCCCGGCATTCCTGTTATAATGGGGACAGAAGCCGCGCGTTCCCGGAGAGCAGCAAAAGGACGGAGAGAAGAGCCCATGATCCGACCCATCGTTCACGATCCCCTGTTCCTGGCCCTGAAGTCCGAACCGGCGACGGAGGCCGATCTCCCGGTCGTCACCGACCTGCTGGACACCCTGCGGGCCCACCTCGACGCCTGCGTGGGCATGGCCGCCAACATGATCGGGGTGCGCAGGCGCATCATCGTCTTCTGCTCCGGCCCGATGCAGGCCGTGATGATCAACCCGCGGATCACAAGCGCCTCCGGGGAGTACGAGACGGAGGAGGGCTGTCTCTCCCTCGCAGGCGTGCGCGGGACGAAGCGCTTCCGGCGGATCACGGTCGCCTTTCAGGATCAGGCCTTCCGGCAGCGGACAGGCACCTACGAGGGTTTTATGGCCCAGATCATCCAGCATGAGATCGACCACTGCGACGGCATCCTGATCTGACCGCGGCTGCGAGGTGAATGAAGCATGCAAAAAGTCCGGATCACGGTGAAGAAGATCGCCCGCCACGAGGACCTGATGCGGGCGTACGAAAGCCCGATCGACAACGCCTGCGCGATGCGGTTGGGTCAGACCTTCGTCTGCAACGGCTGGGCGCGCCCGGAAGGCCTGTGCGACAGCGCGTGGGAGACGCTATCCCCCTTCGTGATGGCGCTGGCGCACGGTGCGCGGGATCTCTACGGCGGCTGGATGAAGGATCCGGGAACGGCGATGATCTCATGCAACGACGGCTTCCGTCCGGTGAGTTTCCTGCTGGAAGCCCTGGATGAGGAAGCGGACTGAAGCGGCGCACCGCCGCGGACAGGAGGAATCATCATGGAATACAGAAGACTGGGAAAGACAGGCCTCATGGTCAGCGAGATCGGTTTCGGCGGGGAATGGCTGGAGCGGCATCCGGAGGAGGATTCCGTCCGGCTGGTCCGGTACGCCCACGGGCTGGGCGTCAACATCATCGACTGCTGGATGCCCGACCCCAAATCCCGTGACATCATCGGAAAGGCGATCCGCGACTGCCGGGAAGAGTGGTACGTCCAGGGGCACATCGGCTCCACCTGGCAAAACGGCCAGTATACGCGCACACGCGACGCGGCTCAGTGCCGCATCGCTTTTGAGGATCTGCTGACGCGCCTGCAGACCGGCTACGTGGATCTGGGAATGATCCACTATGTGGACCTGGAGAGCGACTGGGAGCTGGTCTCCCACCCGTGTCCGTTTTCCGACTATGTGGCGGAGCTGAAGGCGCAGGGGAAGATCCGGCACATCGGCCTGTCGACCCACAACCCGGTCATCGCGAAAAAAGCCGCGGAGAGCGGCCTGGTGGAGATGATCCTCTTCAGCGTCAATCCCGCCTTCGATCTGATGCCGCCCACGGACAACCTGGAGAACTACTTCGCCGACACCTACGCGGAGGAGCTCGGTGGCGTCGACCCGGTGCGGACGGAGATGTACAGGGTCTGCCAGCAGCATGATGTCGGCATCACCTGCATGAAGCCCTTCGCCGGCGGCCGCCTGTTCGACGCGCAGCGTTCCCCCTTCGGCGTGGCGCTGACGCCGGTCAAGTGCATCCACTACTGCCTCACCAAGCCGGGCGTCGTCTCCGTGCTGTGCGGATACGACACGCCGGAGCAGGTGGACGCGGCCGTCGCCTACGAAACCGCATCCGACGCGGAGAAAGACTACGCCAGCGTCCTGGCCGGCGCGCCGAAGCACACCTTTGCGGGCGGCGAGTGTACATACTGCGGCCACTGCAAGCCCTGCCCCGCCGATATCGACATCGCCATGGTCAACAAGCTCAGCGACCTGGCCGCCATGCAGCCGGAGGTCCCGGCCTCCCTGCGCGAGCACTATCTCTCGCTCGCGCACCACGCCGGGGAATGCATCGCCTGCCGGGGCTGTGAAACCCGCTGCCCCTTCGGCGTGAAGATCGCGGACCGAATGAAGGAGACCGCCGTGCGCTTCGGCTGCTGAGCGTGCCCGAAACCGGCCCCCCCGGAGAGAGAAAAAAGAGGTTCTTCACGGAAAGTTAGGAAAAGCATTTGGGGGGTTCGCGCTCTGCGGAGCGCGCCAGGGGCTTTCCGATCGCCCCTGGACCCTTCGGGACCGTCTCTTTCTTGTTAGTTGTCGGGTAAGGCTGAGAGCATAGCCTGGCATTCCATCAAAAACCTGACAATTCCCCAAGAATGATTTACCGGGACGGCCCCGAAGGAGTCCAGAGGGCGATCGG
>JAFRPG010000005.1 GCA_017429265.1 Clostridia bacterium
GCTTTCCGATCGCCCCTGGACCCTTCGGGAGCGTGTCTTCTTTGTTTGGTTTTGGGTAAAGTATCATTGAGAAAAGATACTTTCAGTCCCATGTCCTGGCATTAACGGGACGGCTCCGAAGGAGTCCACGTGTAGAACCACTTTCTCCGCATCGGGCGGGAGCATTCTCCGATCGTGCCCCCGGGGGATACGATCATTCCCCTTCGCTGTTCAGGATGAAGTCGTCGATCTTGCCCCACGCGCCGGCGCCCGGAGCGGTGACGTGGATGCCCACGGTGAGGGTGTCTCCTGCCTGCACCTCGATGCCGGTGATCTGCGCCGTGTGCCACACATTCCAGCTGGTGATGGCCGTGGGCGCGGTGGCCGTGAGCTCGCCGTTGATCCGCACGAAGAGATACAGGTTCGCGTCCCCGGCATCCCCGCCCATGGAGGCGGCGGAGAATGTGTAGCGTCCGGCGGGCAGGCCGGTGATATCCTGGGACAGCTCGAAGTCCACACTGTCTGCCGTGGGGGAGTAGAAGTGCCAGTGCCGGGTGCCGCTCAGGGAGTCGGTGCGCTTCTCCTCGTTGTACAGCTGCTCGCAGCCGGCCAGGTCGACGCACTGCCACATGCTGCTGTCGGGATCCTCGAAGGAGCCGTTGACCACGAAATTGTACTTCACCATGTTCAGGTGGAGCACGGCGTCGCGTCCGTCCTCCGTGACGCCGGACAGGGTGTATTTGGCGGTCCCGGCAGCCTTCAGCGCAGCCGCGTCCACGGTCTCCCAGGTCACGGGCACATCCTGCCGGCTGTTGTCGCTCATGACGGCGGGCACGGTCTCGGGCAGGACCAGTTCGCCGTTCAGGTCACAGTCGAGGTACATCTCGTCCAGGGCGTCCACGGCGAGCGGGGCGTCCTGCCCCTCCCGCATCAGGCGGAACACCTGCAGGGAAGGCAGGGCCTTTCCGGTGAAGTCGAAGAAGGTCTGGTTGTCACAGGCGCAGCCGCCGTAGTACTTGCCCGCGTCGTCCGGGTCATAGCTGCCCGCGTAGCTGGAGGCCCAGCCGGCGCCGAAGGTCTCCCAGAGCTCATGGTTCTTCTCCCAGGATTCCGTGCCCACGGGCACCCAGGCGCCCTCCCAGTAGCACACGCCGATGCCGCCGATCTCCGCCATGGCCGCCGCCACGTCGGTGACCTCGTTGACCTGGCCCTGGACGGTGAAGGGATAGGGCTTCTCGTAGGCTCCGCCCTCGCCGATCGTGTTGCCGCTGAAGTCCCCGTCCTCCGCGGTCCAGGCGTAGCTGGTCTCCAGCACCATCACCTTCTTGCCGTAGGTGTCGGCCACGGTACTCAGCACGGTCTTGAGATTCTCCAGCGTGCCGTGCCAGTAGGGGTAGTAGCTGGTGCCGAAGACGTCGTAATCCAGCTGATAGTAGTCGAGCTTGGAGGCGAAGGTCAGGTAGTTTTCGGCGTTCTCCGGGTTGGCGAAGTGCACGGCGATCAGGGCCTCCGGGAAGATCTCCCGCACGGCCTGCGCGCCGGCGTTCATGACCTTGTAGATGTTCATCCAGGTCTTTTCGCCGCAGAGGCGGCCGTTGGTCTCGTTCCCCAGCTGCACCATCGCCACGTCGACGTCGGCGTCGCGCAGGGCGGTGAGGCTCTCCAGGGTCCACTCCTTCACGAGCGGGACCTTTTTCTTGATGCTGAGGCCCTCCCAGGCCTTGGGCGCCTGCTGCTTGGCCGGGTCGGCCCAGAAATCGCTGTAGTGGAAGTCGATCAGCACCCGCATGCCGGCCTCCGTGGCGCGTCTGCCGATGGTGAGGGCGGCCTGCAGGTCGTTGTTGCCGCCGCCGTAGCCGTGCCCGTCCGCGTCGAAGGGATCGTTCCACACGCGGACGCGGATCAGATTGACCCCGCTCTCCGCCAGGAGCTCAAACAGGTCGCGCTCCGCGCCGGCTTCGTCGCGGAAGACGACGCCCGCGGCCTCAAGGGACAGCACGCTCGAGACGTCCATGCCGAGGAAGAAGCCCTCCGGCAGGTCCACCCTGCGGACGAAGAGCGACGGCGCTTCCTCTTCCGCCGACGTCCAGGTCAGTGAGAGAAGCAGGGAAAGGGAGAGGATCAGGGCAGCCAGGCGTTTCATCACAGGCACCTCACTTTTCGGTCAGGATCACGATCGAGTAGGGGGGAAGGCTCAGGGCGAGGCCGTTTTCGTCGAGGACGGCGGTCTCCGCCCCGGTTTCGATTTCCTCCTCCATCCGGCAGGCCGCCGGGAGGGTGAGCTCCAGCGTTTCCGAGGAGGAGAAGTTGACCGCGATCAGGCAGGCGTCCTCGCCGAGGGTGCGCCGCATCAGCAGGAGGTCCCCCTCCGCGAGCAGGGTCTCGTGGGTGCCGGCGGGGATCATCGGCCAGCGGCTGCGCATCGCGTTGACGGCTGCGCAGTAGTGCAGGAGGGAGTCCGGGTCGGCCATCTGGTCGTCCCAGCAGGGATAGGCGTACTCCAGATTGGTGACGCCGGGCGGCTGCTGTGTCATGTCGCCGTCATTCCAGTACATGGCGAGGCGCTTGTTGGGGTCATCCCCGCTGCCCACCATGCCGATCTCCTCGCCGTAGTAGGTGAAGGTCCGTCCGGGCAGGAGGCCGAGCAGGCCTTCGGCGAACTTCGCGGCCGGCCTGTTGCTGCGGCCCTGGACGCTGCCGATCGTGCGGCCCGTGTCGTGGTTGGAGAGGAAGGGCGCCAGCAGGCCGTCCGGGATCGCCTCAAGGGTGTTGAGCAGGCCGCGGTTGAACTTCTCCGCGTGCTTGGAGCGCCCGCGCAGACTGCTCGCAACAAAGCCCTCCGCCTGGCTGGCCGGGAAGAGGAAGAAGCTGTCCACCCCGCTGCGGTAGTAGTCCGCGATCGTGGTCAGCCCGCTCCAGCACTCGCCCACCAGATAGCTGCCGGGGCGGATCGCCTCGCAGGACTCCTTCAGCCAGCGCAGGAAGGCGATGTTCGCCTCGCTGTCGCCGGTGTAGAAGCTGGTCACCGCGTCGAGGCGGAAGCCGTCGGCGTCCATCTCCCGCAGCCAGAAGTCGCAGATCGCCGTGATCTCCGCGCGGACGGCCTCGCTGTCGAGGTTCAGGTCCGGCATGCCGCCGCCCGCGAAGCGCTCCTCGTAATACCAGCCGGTGCCGCCCAGCTGCACATAGCCGTCGGCCGGGTGGTCGAGGAAGTGATAGTAGTCGGTATACGGGCTTTCCTCACCGCGCCGCAGGGCGTCGCAGGCGGCCTCGAACCACGGGTGCCGGGTCGAGGTGTGGTTGACCGGCAGGTCGAGGATGATCAGGAAGCCGCGCGCATGGGCCGCGGCGATCAGCGTGCGCATATCCTCCAGCGTGCCGTACTCCGGATCGATGTCCATGTAGTTCGTGACGTCATACTTGTGGTAGGAGGGGCTCGGCATCACGGGCATGAGCCACAGGCCGTTCCAGCCCAGATCATGCAGCGCGTCCAGCCGGGCGGTCAGGCCGTTCAGGTCGCCGAGACCGTCGCCGTCGGAGTCCTGATAGGACCGGACAAACACCTCATACCAGTTCGGATGCTCATCCGCCCCGGCCGGGAGGCAGGGCAGGACGATGAGCAGGGCGCACAGGAGCGCGAGACAGCGCTTCAGCATCGGGATCCCTCCTTTGTTCTATCGGTTCCGGAAATAGCTCTCCGGGTCAAACGGGGGTGTATTGCCGCCCGGCGGCATCACGGAGCAGACCTCGATCCCCACGCGCTGGAGGCGGGCGATCAGCGGCTGCCAGTCCTCGCGGTCGGGGTTGACCGTGACCAGGTACAGGCGGACGGCGGGTCCCTGGCGGCGGAGCATGATCAGCGGATCCAGCAGGCGCCCGGTGAGCCGGGACGTGATCACCACGGCCGCGCCGATCTGCCGCACGCGCCTCGCCGCGTCGATGAGCTCGCGGTCAAAGCCCTCGGTGACCGAAAAGTCGACCTGCGCCAGGCGCTCAAGCGCCAGCGGCAGCCCCATCCGCAGGGTCAGCTCGGTCGGATGGCTGCCCCAGAGGGGGAGGCGGAGCTCGCAGTTCTCCTTCTCCTGCACTGCGAAGACGCTGGCGGCGGTCTCGAGCAGGGCGTCGGCGACGGTCCCCTCGTAGATGCCTCGCTCGGGCCGCGTACAGTCGAGCAGGACCAGCACCTCGGGGAGGGCCGGCTCCTCAAAGCGCCGCGTGAGCAGCGTCCGCCTCCGGGCGGAGAGCTTCCAGTGCACCTTCTTCAGCGAGTCGCCCCGCTGCCAGGCGCGCACGTCCATCGGGTCGGAGGCATCCTCCCTGGCGGTGGCCATGGTGCCAAGGCCCGTATCCGCCGGGGCGAACTTCAGCTTTTCCACGTCAAAGGTGCGGGGGAGGATGGTCAGGACGGCGGTCGCCTCGGGCGTCTCCCTTTCCACGGTGAAAAAGCCGAACGGGTCGCTCACGATGCACGACCGCACGCCCATGCGGAAAACGCCGACGTGGGCGGCCATGAGTCCCATGGTGTAGCTGTCGGACCCGCGCCGTCCCTTCAGCGAGATCAGGCGTTCCGGGTATCCGGGCAGGTCGGACACGAACAGGCCGACGGGCGCGACGGGGAGGGGACAGCGGTGGCGGACGGTCGCCCTCAGTTCCGTCGACTGCTCGCGCGTGAGCGTGGTATCGGCGAGGGCGCAGCGGACCGTCAGGGTGGACGCGGCCCAGCGGACGCTGACCGCGCTGACGATGAGCAGCAGGATGATCATCACGGCCGCCGCCAGCAGGCCCGCGCTGCCCACGGAGAGGGCGGTGAGAGCGAGGACCGCGGCCATGAAAAGCGGCTTCCCGATCCGGCGCTTCATAGCCGCACCGGGACCGGCACGGAGTTCAGCACGGTCTGCATCACGCTCTCGGCGGTGACGCCGCGCATCCGCGCCTCGGGCTGCAGCACCAGGCGGTGGCAGCTGACGGGCAGGAGCATGTGCCGGATATCCTCCGGGATGACATAATCACGCCCGGAGAGCAGGGCACAGGCCTGGCCTCCGCGCAGCAGGGCGATCGCGGCCCGGGTGGACAGGCCCAGCTGCAGGGAGGGCGTGTTCCGGGTGGCGGCGGCCAGATTGGCCACATAGCTGCGGACCTCGGGCGAGCAGTAGACACCGCTCACGGCGTCTTGCATGGCCAGCACGTCCTCCGCGCTGCACACGGGCTGGAGCTGGTCCATCGGCCGGACCTGCCCGGTGTAGCGCGCCAGGACATCCATCTCCTGCTCGACGGTGGGATAGCCGATGCCGATGCGCAGGAAAAAGCGGTCCATCTGGGCCTCGGGCAGGGGATAGGTGCCCACGAAGGCGTTGGGGTTCTGCGTGGCCAGGACGATGAAGGGCCTGGGCAGCGGGTGCGTCACGCCGTCCACGGTGACCTGCTGCTCCTCCATGGCCTCCAGCAGGGCGGCCTGGGTCTTGGGGCTGGTGCGGTTGATCTCGTCGGCCAGGACGACCTGGCTCATCACCGCGCCCTCGCGGAACTCCTCCTCACCGCTGCGGAGGTTGACCAGGGTGTAGCCGGTCACGTCCGAGGGCATCAGGTCGGGGGTGAACTGGATGCGCCGGAAGCTGCAGTCGAGGGAGCGCGCGAGGGCGGCGGCCATGGTGGTCTTCCCGACGCCGGGCACGTCCTCGATCAGCACATGGCCCCGGCACAGCAGGGCGATCAGCGCGTATTCGATAGCCTCCTCCTTGCCCACGATCACGCGGCTGACGTTCTCCATCAGGGCAGAGGCCATTCTGCGGGGTTGGATCATATGCTTCCTCCGGAATCTCGTTGGCGGCCGGAGCCGCTCATTCCTTTATAGTATAGTCCCGCGGCATGCGCTTTGCAAGCGTCCGCCTTCCGAAATCGGCGATTTTACACCGTTTTGCGCGCAGCAGGCGGATTTACGGGCGGATTTTGCCGGAATAGTGCGTCCCGGCGCTTGACAAGCGGCGGCGGGGCATGCTATAATCCCTCTCGGTTTGACGAAGAAACCATTGCCGAAGACAGCCGGTCCTCCGCAAGGAGGTTAAGGGAGCTCCGCTCCGCCTGCCGAGGTGTGAAGGATATGCGTATGCTCATCCCTCGCGCCGGGACAATGCGAGGGTTTTCTTTTATTCCCAAACCGCAAGGAGGTGTGACAGAGATGAGCAAGAACCGTGAACTGAAGGAACAGGTCGTGTCCGAGATCGTGGAAAAGGTCAAGGGCGCGGAGTCCATCGCCGTGGTCTCCTACAGCGGTCTGACCGTGGAGCAGGTGACCAACCTGCGCAAGCAGTGCCGTGAAAAGGACGTGCAGTACTGTGTGCTCAAGAACCGCCTGGTGAAGCTGGCGCTGAACGAGGTCGGCATCGAGGGTGTGGACGATCTGCTGAACGGCCCCAACGCCTTTGTGTTCTCCATGAAGGACGCCGTTTCCGGCCCCAAGGTCATCAGCGACTTCATCGAGAAGAACAAGCTGCAGAGCCTGAAGATGACCGGCGGTGTGTTTGAGGGCAAGGTGGCCGACGAAAAGACCATGCAGACCCTGGCCAAGATGCCCGGTCGCGAAGAGCTCCTGGCGACCTTGGTGGGCTGCCTGCAGAGCCCGATCTCCGGCCTGGTGGCCGTGCTGGATCAGATCGCCGAAAAGAAGGAAGCGGCCTGATCGGAACTGCGGCCTGAGGGCTGCATAGAAAAATGAATAAGGAGAAAATCAAAATGGATATCAATGCCATCATCGAAGCCATTGAAAAAATGAGCCTCATGGAAGTCAAGGAACTGGTCGACGCGCTGAAGGAGAAGTTCGGCGTGACCGGTGCCATCGCCGTCGCCGGCGGTGCCGCCCCCGCTGCCGCTGCGGCCGCTGAGGAAGAGAAGACCGAGTTCGACGTCGTGCTGAAGAGCTTCGACGCCTCCAAGAAGATCGCCATCATCAAGGTCGTCCGCGAAGTCGTCGAGGGCCTGGGCCTGAAGGAAGCCAAGGAGCTCGTCGAGGGCGCTCCCAAGACCATCAAGGAAGGCATCTCCAAGGAAGACGCCGAGAAGCTGGTTGCCAAGTTCAAGGAAGCCGGCGCGGAGTGCGAGATCAAGTAATCCGATCCACAGAGACGGGGCTGCGGCTCCGTCTTTTTTGGCTCATCACGAAAAGTTCGGGAAAACCATATGGGAGGGGTTCGCGCTCTGCGGAGCGCGCCAGGGGCTTTCCGATCGCCCCTGGACCCTTCGGGGCCGTCTCTTTCTTGTTAGTTGTCGGGTAAGGCTGAGAGCATAGCCTGGCATTCCATTAAAAACCTGACAATTCCCAAGAATGATTTAACGGGACGGCCCCGAAGGAGTCCAGAGGATTCGGAGCGCCCGGAAAACTGTCCGGGGGACAGTTTTCAGCGGAGAATGGGCGGCAGCCCCGGACCGATCGGAAAGCCCTCTGGTGCGCCCGCAGGCGCATTCCCTCACGAACGGAGTTTCCCTAACTAAACGTGAATAACCTCTTTTTTGCTGCCCGTTCGCTCATTCCCGGTTTTTCCGGGCGGGGACAGCTTGACCCCTGCCTGTCCTTCTGTTACAATAATGCCGTCCGCACTGTATTCATCCCGGCATTTCATCATTCATTTGTCTTCATCCGTGCGGCAGAAAGAAGGGATTCCATGTTCGGAAGACGGCGGGACGGCCGGCGCGTGAAGGGGATCGATCCGATCGTCCGGATCACGCCCTACCTCATGCCCATGCGCTGTGACGCGCAGGTGTTTCTCGAACACCAGATCGATTTCGAGGCCATGACCCGGTACATCGCCCAGCAGCAGGCCAAGGGGGAGCGGCTGACTCACATGCAGATCATCATCGCGGCCTATGTCCGCGCGATCAGCCAGCACCCGGAGGTCAACCGCTTCATCAAGAACAAGCAGTACTTCGCCCGGAACAACTGCTCCGTGGCCTTCACGATCCTCAAGGATCCGCAGGACGCGGACTCCGGCGAGACCACGGTCAAGCTCAAGTTTGACCTCACCGACACGGTCTACGACGTCCGCGACCGCTTCAACGCGGCGGTGGAGGACAGCCGGGACGAGTCCACGAGCAACTTTGTGGACAAGCTGGTCAGCGTCCTGTTCGGCGTCCCCGGCCTGCCGACGCTGATCGTGGCCATCGTGCGCCTCCTCGACCGCTACGGCATCGCCCCGCGGGCGCTGATCGACGAGCTGCCCTTCTACGTGGGCATGTTCATCACCAACAACGCCTCCATCGGCCTGCACCACGTCAACCACCACATCTACAACTTCGGCAATGTCGGCCTGTTCTTCGGCATGGGCCTGATCGAGAAGATCGCGGTGGTGGAGAACGGCGAAACGCGGATGAAGCGCTTCCTGCCCGTCGGCATCACGGCGGACGAGCGCGTCTGCGGCGGTGCGCACTACGCGGGCTTCTTCGCCGACGCCGTGCGCGCGATGAAGGATCCCTCCATTCTCGAAAAGCCGCCGGAACAGGTCTTCTTCGACCACGGCCTGGAGTACCACGTTCCCAAGGTCGGCGAGGCGCAGAAAGCGAAGAAGTGACCCTTGCGGGCATTTCCCAGCACACGAAAAGAGACTCCGATCCGCCCCTTGACGGGCAGACGGAGTCTCTTTTGGGCTCTTCACGGAAAGTTCGGGAAAACCATATGGGAGGGGTTCCGCGCTCTGTGGAGCGCGCCAGGGGCTTTCCGATCGCCCCTGGACCCTTCGGGGCCGTCTCTTCCTTGTAAAGCTGTCGGGTAAGGCTAAGCGCATAGCCTGGCATTCCATCAAAACATAACAATTCCCCAAGAACTATTGAACGGGTCGGCCCCGAAGGAGTCCAGAGGGCGATCGGAAAGCCCTCTGGTGCGCCCGCAGGCGCATACCCTCATTAGCGGAGTTTCCCCAACTAAACGTGAAGAACCTCTTTTTGCGATCCTTACCTATCACGGATGGAAGTGCCGGATCTTTGCAAATGAATTTCGCAGCCGGCATTCAGAGCTTTGTCATCTCACCCGGGATCGGTATCAGTCCGCTCCGGGCGCGGCAGGGATGCCGCCGGCCGAAACCGGGACCGCGGTTACTCTTCAACCGGTACATAGCCGTTGGCCAGCGCCCATTCGACCCACTGGCTTCCGGCGGGTACCAGCAGCAGCGCATCGCTGTCGAATGCGTCGGCGGCAATGCTGACAACGCTGTCGGGGATGCGGATGACCGTTTCCGCGGGAAGACCGGTGAACGCGCCGGATTCGATCACCGTCAGGTCGGCCGGGAGGATATAGGTCTGCGAGACGATGTAGGTGAGGACGGAGTCATAGCCCACATTGCCGTTCGGGCTTTCGATCAGGATAGCATTCCACTGCCGCTTGGTGCCTTCGTAGCGGATCTCGTAGAGCTCATAGCAGCGTTCGAACGCGCCGGCCTCGATCACGGTCACGCTGTTCGGGATCGTCACACCGTTGAGATTATAGAAAGCCTGCGGACCGATGGATTCCACGCCGTCGGGGATCACGAAGGCGGACGCTTCGTTCTGAGCACCCTTCGGACAGAGGATGAGCCGCGTGCCCTCCCTGTTGTACAGCACATTGTCGATCACGGTGAAGGCCGGATGATCCTCCGCAACGGTGATCTCAGCCAGAGCAGACATATTGGTGAAATCGGCACCGCCGAAATCGGTGAGGCTGGAGGGAATGCTGAGCCCGGTGAAGGTAAAGCAGCTGTGGAAGGCATAGGGCCTCACGGATGTCACACCCTCCGGAATATCGATCGTTCCCGGTTCATGGGTGTTGCCCCAGTAAATCAGGGTTGTCATGTCCTTGCTGTACAGGCTCCCGTTGAGCGACGCATAGACAGGGTTGTCCGCGTCCACGGTGACGCAGGCGTTGCTGTAGTCGAAAGCCCCGTCGTCGATGAGGGTCACATTGGCGGACAGGCTGATATTGTTCGGGCCGCCGGCGAGAGCCATGTAATGCAGCGTTGTCAGACTGTCCGGAAGGAGCATCTCGGAAATCGGGGAATCGATATTCCCGAAGCTGCCCGAGCCGATCCCGGTGATCCCTTCATTTACAATGATGCGGCTCACGGGATTCAGCAGTTCTCCTCCCGAACCGTCGAGCACACCGATCCAGTCCGGCATCTGGCCCACACCGTAAACGTTGAGCGTTCCGTCCCTGGCCAGGGTCCAGTTGAATCCGGCCGGATTGCCGAACCAGTCGAGCATCTCACCTGCGGCAAAGACGCCGTCATAGTAGAAGAATGCGTTGAGGAGGTCCGCGTTCCGGGTCAGGATCACGATGGTGCTCCAGTCTTCCGCGCTGCCTCCGTAATAGACGACCGACAGGTTTTCGCACCCTTCAAACGCATATTCGCCGATGAGGGTCACGGATGCCGGGATCTCAATGGAACGCAGGTCCCAGCACTGGGAGAAGGCGTATCCGCCGATGCGCGTCACACCCTCCGGGAGCACGATGCGCTCCAGGCCGCTCATCTCAAACGTCAACTCCTGGATCTCTGTCACACCCTGCGGGATCGTTACCTCATACAGGTTCCGGGAAGCGGAGAAGGCGAACGGATCGATCACCGTGACGCCGATCGGGACGTCGTAGCCGCTGTCCGTCTTTCCGGCCGGATACGAGATCAGGCGCGTCTGTTCCTTATTCATCAGCACGCCGTCCACGGAGGCATAGACGGGGTTGTCCTCCGCCACACGGAAGGCTGTCAGGGTCTGGATATAGCCGAAGGCGCCGTCGCCGATCGACTGCACGCTCGCGGGAATACTGACCTCTGTGAGCGCCGTGCTCTGGAAGGCGGCCCTTCCGATGCTTGTCACGCTGGAGGCGATGGTCACATCGGCAAGATTCCAGCTGCCGCTGAATGCGGAAGCGCCGATGGCGGTGATGCCGTCCTCGATCACCACGCTTCTGATGGCGTCCGACTGCGGATGCCAGAGACTGTCATCCCAGTCGTAATCCGGGATCCGGCCGATTCCGCCGACCGTCAGCACGCCGTTTTCGTCCAGGTTCCAGGAGATGCCGCTCTGGCTGCCGTCGGAGAAGTGGATGATGGCCAGATCCAGAGAACCATTCCCCTGCCCGATGGCGATCCCGGCCCACTGCTCCGGGAGTCCTGCATAGGTCACATCGGTCAGCTGATCGTTGTAGGAGAAGGCATATTCGCCGATGGCGGTGAGCGAGACGGGGAGAGACAGGTTTGTCAGGCTGCTGCAGCCCTGGAAGACATAGTTTTCCAAAGCGGTCAGACCTTCTCCGAGCACGACCGTCTGCAGCAGCTCGCAGTATCCGAACGATCCTTCGCCCAGCACCTGCACGCTGCCGGGTACGGAAGCGCTGGTCAGGTTCATGCAGTTATTGAATGCATACCGACCGATGGTCTGCAGACCGTCCGGCAGCACCGCTTCCGTCAGGGCGGCCATGCAGAAAGCGTTTGCCTCGATGGATTGCAGACCGGCGGGGAACGTGATCTGCGTCAGACTGCCGCACGACATGAAGGCGCGCTCCCCGATGACCTGCACACCCTCGTGAAGGACCAGCGCCGTCAGGGAACTGTTCCCACGGAAGGCGCTGCCCCCGATGACGGTGACGCTCTGCGGGATCGTATAGCCGGTGAGGTCCTTGTTCTTGGGACACGCGACCACCTTGGTGACGTCCGCGGTGTACAGGATGCCGTCGATGACGGTGAAGGCGGAGTTGCCCTGTGCGACGGTGATGGAAGTCAGATGCTCGTTCCACGCGAAGACGCCCTCCTCGATGACCGTCACGTCCGCGGGGATCGCGACTTCGGTCATGGCGGTATTCCAGAAGGCGAACCTCCGCAGGGTCGTCAGGCTCTCGGGAAGCGTCACGCCGGACAGCTGCGTGCAGGCCTCGAATGCGGACTCCCCGATCTCCGTCAGGGTGGAGGGGAGGGAGATCTGCGTCAGCGCCGAGCAGCCATAGAAGGCCTTCGTCGGGATCTGCGTGATGCCCTCGCCGAAGATGACCTGTTCGATCTCAAACTGGTGGGTATACCACGGTGCGTGCAGACTGTCGTAGGCGATCGGTCCGGTGCCGGTGACGGTCAGAAGGCCGTCCGCGAAGGCCCATTCCACGTTGTCGCCGCAGGAACCCGAATTTGCGATGATCACGTAGGGGATGTCCTGGGCCTGGGCATAGGCCTGGGCGGTCGAGCCCTCGTGGCAGGCGATGGTGAGGCTCCGGCAGTTGCCGATCGCGTCATATCTGAAACTGACCGAATCCCCGGGAACGGTGAGGATCTCCAGCCAGCCGTTGTCATGGAAGGCACCCGTCGAGACAACTTCCAGCGTGTCGGGGAGTGTGTACTGTTTCGTCTGCTTGGAGCAGGGATAGATCATGAGATTCGTTTTCGCTTTGTCGTAGATCACGCCCTCATCCGAGCAGTAGAACTGGTTGTTCTCGTCCACCGTGATGATCAGATAGAAGTTGCCGTCAAAGGCATTGTCCCCGATCTGCGTGACGCCCGCCGGGATGTGCAGCGTTGTCAGATTGCAATAGCGGAATGCGCTGTCCCCGATGGTGGTCAGGCTGTTCGGGAGCGATATCCCGGTGACCGACAGGAGATTGCTGAACACGCCCGGAGCAATGGCGGTCGGACCCTCCAGGATACGTACATTCAGGATCCTGTCCGTATACTCATACCAGTCGGTCCAGTCGATCGAGCCGGAACCGTAGACGGTCAGTGTTCCGTCCTCCTCAAACCACCAGTGGGTCGAAGCGCCGCAGTCACCGCTGACGACGAGATCGGTGGGCGTGGCAGGCGGATCATCGATGCAGCTGATCCGGCAGACGGCGAGGCGATCATTCCCCTCGGGGATCGGGATGGCGTTCCACTGGCTTCTGGTGCCCGCAAAGTACACGTCCGTCAGGGAACTGCAATTGTCGAACGCCCATTCGCCGATCGATGTCAGGCCGGCAGGGAGACAGACCGTGGTCAGCGCGGTGCAGTAAACGAATGTGCTGGATTCGATCCGGCTCACGCCGTCCGGGACGGTGAAGCTTGTCAGCGCCGAGCAGAACTCAAATGCACCGCTGTCGATGAAGGTGACGGTGTCCGGCAGAGCGATCTCCGTCAGGGCGGAGCAGCTGTCAAAGGCCGAGTTGCCGACAGATGTGACGCCGGCCGGGATGATCACGCCCGTCAGGCCCTGGCAGTTGCAGAAGGAGATATCGCCGATCGCGGTCACGCCGACGGGGATCTCAAAGACGCCGCTGAGACCGCGGGGAACCGCCACGATCGTTGTTCCGGCCTTGTCGTAGATCACGCCGTTGACGGACTGATACGCGGGGTTGTCCTCGTCCACATCGTAGGCAGTCACGCTAAAGCGCGTGACCCCCAGATTCCCGGGAACGGACGTGAGGCTGGCCGGAATGCCGATCGTTTCGACGGAAGTGCAGCTGTCCAGCGCGAAAGGCAGGATGCTCTGAACTCCGTCCGGGATATCGACCCGCTGCCCGTCCGGAACCAGCAGGAACAGCAGGGTCGAAAGATCCTTGCTGTACAGGCTGCCGTTCACGGAAGCGTACGCGGGATTCTCCCCGTCCACGAGGATCGACTCGAGGCTGCTGCCGACAAAGGCGGATGGTTCGATCTCCGTCACAGAGGATGGGATCGTGAGCGAGGAGATCGTCGACCCGGAAAATGCGTTCCAGCTGATCGACGTCACATCGGTCGACAGGGTGACCTCCTCCAGGGAGGGGAAAAAGGTGAATACCTCGCCCGAAAGCGTCGTGATGCCTTCTCCGACCACGATGTGCCGGGCTGCCGCCGCTGCCTCCTGGTTATCAAAGGGATCAGCCCAGCCGTTCAGGTTGTCATTCCAGGACGAGGTGAACGTGAGCGTCCCGTCGTCCGTCAGCGTCCAGTCCAGCCCGTTCCATGAGCCCTGTGCGATCTCTTCGGCCGAACCGACGGCAAGGATCAGGATCAGAAACAGAGAAATGGCCAGGATCTTCCGCATTGCAGATGCCCCCCTATGCTGTTTGATGTGGAATTGTCACCTGCCGGCACCGCGGCAGCATGGATCAATTGAAAACGCGGGTATATCGTGGCTATTATACAGGGTTTTCCGGCTTGCGGCAAGACCGATTTTCCGTAAGATCGATTTTCTTCGCGACGCAAAGAAACGGCATGAAAAGACAGGCCTGCAGGCGCGGGAGACCTTGATCTCCCAGGCTTGCAGGCCTGTCGGGACGGACTGTGCCGGATACACCGAAGCGGTGCCGTGAAAGGGCGGGACCCCCGGTCCGCTCACACCGTCCCGAAGGTCACGTACTTGTCCTTCGGGGCGGAGGCGCGCTCGGTGCTCTGCTCGATGAGCATGATGCCGGGCTGGCCGTCGGGGGCCGTGACCATCTGGCATTTCGCGGTCAGGCGGATGAAGCCCTTCGGGTCGGGACGGGCGCTGCCGCGGCAGACCCAGCCGCAGGGCTGGACGTCGTTGGCGCAGCAGGTCATCGCGTAGCGCGCGAAGAGGTAGTAGCCCGCCGGGAACTGACTGTCCGGGAAGGCCTGGCCCACCATGCGCAGAACGCGGCCGTTGTAGCGCTCCGGGTGATCCATGGCGTCAAGGTACAGGATGCCGAAGTCATCGTCGGTGATGTCGATGACATCCGCCTTCATGTCGTAGGGCAGGTCCTCGTCGGTCACGCCGTCCTCGGTGGTGCCGTCGGGATTCTCGAAGAGGATATTGGCCGACGGGTTCAGTGCGCGCAGCTGCTTGCGCCAGCCGCTCTTGTTGAATCCGGGACCGCAGCGGTTGACGAGGATCAGGTCGGCGGCCTTCATCGGGTCGGTCAGCTGCTTGCGCATGTTGAGCATGTAGTTGTCGAAAGTGGTGGCGTCGGCCAGGCTGATGATCTGCACCAGCTCCCAGCGCGGCGGCATCTTCACCCTCGCCATCATCTCAATGCCCCAGAAGTTGTTGAACTCGATGATCACGCGCTCGGGTTTGTACTCGTTGTTCAGCTGCTTGACCCTGAGGCTGGTGAGGTCCTCGGCCTCCTCCAGCTGCACGCAGAAGGCATTGGCCTTGCTGAGCAGCTCGGGCTCGTACTCCTCGATGCCCTCCTCGCAGCAGATGATCAGCGTCCGCTGGCCGGAGGAGAAGTTCTCGTCGGCCAGCATGGAGCGGATCATGGTCGTCTTGCCGCTTTCGATGAAGCCGGTCAGCATGTAGACCGGAATGATGGTCTGCTCTTTCATACTTTGAACAGCTCCCGGATCGCTTTCTCGTCCAGGTCCGTGCCGATCACGCACAGGCGGCCGGTGTAATCCGCCGCGCCGTCGCGCATATCGCACTCGCCGGGCACATAGTCGAACTCAAACCACTTGCCGTCGGGATCCTGCACGATGCCCTTGGCGCGGAGCACCTTGCCGTACTCCTCCTCCTCGGCGAGCTCTTCGCACATGCCCCAGATCTCGCTGCGGGTGTAGCGGTTGGCCGTCTCCGCGCCGATGGTGTGGAAGACTTCGTCCGCGTCGTGGCCCTCGCCGTGGTGGTGATGGTGGTGGTGATGATGCTCATGGCCCTCGTGGTCATGGTGATGGTGATGCTCGTGCTCATCATCGTCGTCATCATCGTCGTGATCGTGATGATGGTGCTCGTGCTCATCCTCATCGTCGTCATCGTCGTCGTGGTCATGATGATGGTGATGTTCGTGCCCGTCCTCGTCATCATGGTCGTGATGATGATGATGCTCATGCTCGTCCTCATCCTCGTCCTCAGGCTCCATGGCCTCGAAGAAGATGGGCTTGCCGTTTTCGATGACGTCGAGCATGAAGTCGGGGGTCATGTCGTCCCAGGGGGTGGTGATGATCCGGGCATCGGGATGAGCCTCGGCGATCAGGGCGCGGCTCTTTTCCGTGCGCTCGGGGGAGAGCATCTGGGTGCGGCTGAGGATGACGGTGGAGGCGCTCTTGATCTGATCGAGGAAGAACTCGCCGAAGCTCTTCATATACATGCGGCACTTGCCCGCGTCCACGACGGTGGCGCTGCCGCCGACCTCGATATCGTCATGGCGGGTCCTGGCCAGCTCGACCGCGGAGAGGATCTCGCTGAGCTTGCCCACGCCGGTGGGTTCCACGAGGATGCGGTCCGGGTGATAGGTGTCGATCAGCTCGTCGATGGCGCCCTGGAAGTCGCCGGCCAGGGTGCAGCAGATGCAGCCCGCGTTGAGCTCGGAGACCGTGATGCCGACCTCCTTGAGGAAGGCGCCGTCGACGCCCACTTCGCCGTATTCGTTTTCCAGCAGCACCACTTTTTCATTGCGCAGGCGGCCGGTGAGGAGCTTCTTGATCAGCGTGGTCTTGCCAGCGCCGAGGAAGCCGGAAATGACATTGATCTTTACCATGGGAACGGTCACTCCTTAGTCGGATGATTGCCGGGCGACGGTTAGCATCGCCTTATCTCTATTATACACCGGCTGTCAAGGGGTCCGACAGGACGATGTTGCGCACCCGCCGCGTGACGCTTGCGGTGCCGGTGTCGGTCACGTTCTGGTTGAGCAGCAGGGTGACGCCGATGTCCGGGAAGTTGACGAAGTAGGTGCCGAGCCAGCCGTCCCAGCCGTACTCGCCCTTGCGGGCCAGGCCGGCCGCCTTGCCGGGATCGACGCATACGCGCATGAGCTTGCCGTAGTTGTAGCCGCTGTTCCAGTCCCAGAAGAGGCCCGCGGGCACCTGCGGCGCGGTGAGCCAGGCCACGGTCTGCTCGGAGAGGTAGCGCCTGCCGTCCAGCTCGCCGCCGCGCAGCAGCATGGTGGCGAAGCGGGCGTAGTCATCGAGGGTGGAGACCAGGCCCGCGCCGCCGGAGGCGAAGGCCGGCTCGGTGTCGTAGCGGCCGACACACAGGTTCATCTGGTTCCAGACGTTCATGTGCGGACGCTGGGCGCAGGTGACCAGGCGGCTCCGGTTCTCCGGGGTGACGCAGAAGCCCGTATCCTTCATGCCCAGGGGCTCAAAGAACTCCTCGCGCAGGAAGCGGGAGAAGAGGCGGCCGTCCGCCAGCTCTACCACGGCGCCGAGCACGTCCGCGCAGCTGGAGTAGCGGAACTCCCGCCCGGGCTGGAAGGCCAGGGGGAGCTTGCCGATCTCATTGCAGAAGACGACGGTGCTCATGCCGGCCCCGCGCAGGATGGCCTGGGTATTGGTGTCGAAAAGGCGTGCGGCATAGGCGGCGGCCGGGTCCTCGCCGGGATAGCTCAGGCCGGCCGTCATGCCGAGCAGGTCCATCAGCGTCACGCTGCGCTCGGCCCACTCCGTCATGCCGTCCGCGCGGATGACGGACGGATGCGCGAAGCCGGGCAGGTACTTCTCCACCGGATCCATCAGGTCGATCAGGCCGCGCTCCATCAGCATGGCCACGGCCGCGGCGGTGATCGGCTTGGTCTGGCTGTAGAGGCGGAAGATGGTGTCGCGGGTGATCGGCTTGCCGGTCAGCAGGTCGGAGCCGGCCTCCGCGTAGGCGATCTCCTGTCCGTCCTTGAGCACCAGCACGTTCCCGCAGGGGAGCTCGCGCTTGGCGACGGCGGAAGTCAGGGCTTGCTGAAGCTTTTCAGAAAGCGTCATATTTCCTCCATTCGTCGGCTCCGCCGGCCGTGTCGCCGGGGTCGCCGCCGTCCTCATCGTCGGATTCCGTAAAGTTGGCGGCCAGCGCGTCGGGGGAGAAGCGGGGATCAAAGGCGAGGCTCCGCAGATTCTCCCGGCTGACGACGGTGTCCGTGCCCAGGCAGTCCCGGCAGCGGTATCCGCACACGGTGCAGACGCATCCGAGACGGTCGCTGTCGGCCTGGACCATCCAGGTCCCGCATTCCTTGCAGCTGCAGCGCATGGTTTACGCCTCCGCTCCGCTGACGCTCAAGGCGCCCACGTCCACGGAGGGGCTGCCGATGCCGCCGCCGAGGAACTCCAGGTCGCTGCCGACGGCGCGGATCTCCTTGAGCAGCTGATAGAAGTTGCCGGCCACGGTGATCTGCTCCACCGGGCGGACAATGTGCCCGTTGGCGATGAGATAGCCCGAGGAGAGCAGGGAGAAGTCGCCGCTGATCGGGTTGGCTCCCGAGTGCAGGCCGGCGAAGTAGGTGATCAGCAGGCCGTCGTCCATCTCGCTGAGGAGCTCCGGCAGGTCCTTCTCACCGGGCCTGAAGAACAGGTTTGTGGAGGAGACGTGGATCGCGCCGCCCATGCCGCCGCTGGCGTTGCCGGTGGTAGCGACGCCCTGCTTCGCCGCGGTCTTGCGGTTGTGCAGGAGGGTGGTGAGGACGCCGCCGTCGATGACGGCCTTGGTGCGGGTGGCCGAGCCCTCCGCGTCAAAGGTCATGGAGGCGAAGCCGCCGGGCAGCAGCGGATCGTCCATCAGGGTCACGCAGTCCGCGGCGATCTTCTCGCCCTCGCGGCCCGCGAGCAGGCTCATCTTCTGCTGGGCGCTCTCGGCGGAGAAGATCCCGCGGAAAGTCCCCAGCAGGCTGCGCATGGCCTCCCTGCGGATGATCATGCGGTAGACGCCGGAGGACACGGGGGAGGCGTGCAGCATGGAGGCTGCGTCCTCCGCTGCGTCCGCGCCGACGGACTCGGGATCGATCTCCCGGACCTTGCGGCCCGCGAAGTGCTTCGCGCCGGTGACGACGGAATCGCCGTCCCTGCCGACCACAAAGGCACCGCAGGAGACCATGCCGCCCAGGGGAGCCTCCCGGGACAGGTTCAGGCCGAGGCTGTTGACCATGCGGACCGTGCCGCGGCCGGTGGAGATGTAGGCGCCCTGGCTCTTCGTCACGCGGGGATCCGTCGAGAGCGCGGCCTTCTCGATGCGCCGCAGCAGATCCAGCTTCTCCTCGGCGCCGGCGCTGCCAATGTCGCTCTCAGGCGCCTCGAGCGTGGGATAGGCTTCCTCGCCGGCGAAGATCTCGTCCTGATCCTCTCCCTCAGCGAGGGCGGCGCTCTCCTTCACGGCCTCGACGAGCATGGCGATCGCGTCGTCGTCAAAGGCTTCGGTGGAGGCATAGCCCATGCGGCCGTTCACCGTGCCGCGGATGCCGAGGGCGCGGGTGGCGCTGACCTCGTACTGGTCGATGGAGCCCTCCATGGCCCGGGCGTTGAAGCTGTCCTGGTCGGCATAGGTGACCTCCGCCGGGTCGATCCCGGCTTCTTTGGCCGCCCGGAGCAGGCGGGTGATGAATGTATCCGGCGTATTCATGTCGCGTCCCTCACTTTCCGCCCACGGTCAGGCTGCTCACGCGGATCATCGGCTGTCCCACGTTGACGGGGATCGAGCCGGAGCGCGAACCGCACATGCCCTGGGCCATGGTCATGGTCTTGCCGACCCGGTCGATGCGCATCAGCACCTCGCCGCCCTTGCCGATCAGCGACGCGCCGCGTACCGGACGGACGATTCTGCCGTCCTCCACCCAGTAGCCCTCGGCCACGGCAAAGTTGAACTCGCCGGTGGTGGGATTCACGGAGCCGCCGCCCATGGACTTGGCGTACAGACCGGTGCCCATGGTCGCGATCATCTCCGCCTCGTCGTCCGTGCCGGGGCAGATGTAGGTGTTGCGCATGCGGGAGGTGGGCGCCCAGGTGTAGTCCTGGCGGCGTCCGGAGCCGGTGGGCGCCATGTTCATGCGGCGGCTGCCCAGCTTGTCGATCATGTAGTTGACCAGCACGCCGTTTTCGATCAGTTGCAGCCTCGTCATCGGCATGCCCTCGTCGTCGATGTGCATGGAGCCCCACTCGCCGGGGATCGTGCCGTCGTCGACGGCGCTGACGCAGGACGCGGCGATCTGCTGACCCAGCTTGCCGCTGAACTCACTCAGCCCATACGCCACGGAGGTGGCCTCGAGGGAGTGCCCGCAGGCCTCGTGGAAGATCACGCCGCCGAAGCCGCCGTCGATGACCACGGGGTAGACGCCCGCGGGGCAGGCATCGGCGTGGAGCATGGTGTGGGCCATGGCCGCGGCGCGCCTGCCGCTGGCCTCGGGGTCGATGCGGCTGTCGAAGATCTCAAAGCCCATGGAGGCGCCGGGGCCTTCGCTGCCGGTCTGGTTCTCATGGCCGTCGCTGGCCACGGCGGCCACACCCAGGCGGGTGCGCACACGCCGGTCGGTGACGAATGTGCCCTCGGTGTTGGCGATCAGCACATCCTGCACCGTGTCGACATAATTGCAGTTTACCTGCACGATCTCCGGAGAGACGGCGCGGGCAGCGGCCTCGGCGGCGCGGAGCTTTTCGGCCTTCAGGGCGGCCTTGACGTCGGTGGGCAGCAGGCGGACTTCCTCCGCGCGGGCGGCGGACCAGTGGCTGAAGGCGACCGGCCTGCACCCGGCTCCGCCCTGCACGGCGGCCGCGGCCTGGGCGGCGCAGTCCATCAGGCCCTCGCGGCTGGTATCATTGGTGTAGACATAAACGGCGCGGGTGCCGTCCAGCACGCGGATGCCGGCACCGTGGGCGCGGGAGGTGGAGACGGTCTCGAGCTTCCGGGAGCGCATGGTCAGGTTGTGCCCGATGCGGTCCTCGAGGAAGATCTCGGCGAAGTCGCCTCCGGTCTGTACGGCGCGGGCCAGGACCTCCGCCGCAATGTTGCGATCCAGCATGTCGTTCATTCCTCCTTGGGCGGGCTGCCGCTTCTCCCCGCGGGCGGGGACGGCGAGCGCGGATGATGGTTCGGTGAACCGGGAAGGACGCTCCGGCGCCTTCTTCCCTGAATACCATTATAAGCCAATGCCCGCCAAAACACAAGCGCGCGCGGATGCATCCGCGCACACAAACGCAAAAAGAAACACCCCGGTCCTTCCGGAACCGGAGTGCTTGTGTGCGGCCGACGGGACTTGAACCCGAACCCATTGCTGGACACGCCCCTCAAACGTGCGCGTATGCCAATTCCGCCACAGCCGCATGTTTTGGCAACGTTGGATATTATAGCCTGTGAACGGGCCTTTGTCAAGCGCTTTTGTTCCGGCGGAGAACTTTTCCGGCTGCGGGGAGGAGAAAAAGGCGCCTCCGGGGTCCATGCAGCCCTTCCGGTGCGCTTGACGGAGCCGGATGTATCCGGTATAATGCAGGCAGAAAACAATCGCTTATCACAGGAGGGATCCGGATGAAAAAGGCCAGCATCATCATGGACAGGGACTATACCATCGGGCGGGTGGATCCGCGTCTGTACGGTTCGTTCATCGAGCACCTGGGCCGGGCGGTCTACGGCGGCATTTACGAGCCGGATCACCCGACGGCCGACGAGGACGGCTTCCGGCGGGACGTGATCGATCTGGTGCGCCGCCTGCGCGTGCCGATCGTCCGCTATCCGGGCGGGAACTTTGTCTCCGGCTTCAACTGGGAGGACAGCGTCGGGCCGCGCGAACTGCGCCCGAAGCGCCTGGACCTGGCGTGGTTCACCACCGAGACCAACGAGGTGGGCCTGCACGAGTTTGCGCATTGGGCGAAGAAGGCCGGCGCGGAGGTCATGTATGCGGTGAATCTCGGCACCCGCGGGGCGGATGCCGCGCGCAATGTGGTGGAGTACTGCAACCATCCCGGCGGATCGGCGTGGAGCGACCTGCGCCGCAAAAACGGCGAGGAGAATCCCTTCGGCATCAAACTCTGGTGCCTGGGCAACGAGATGGACGGACCGTGGCAGATGGGCCACAAGACGGCCGTGGAGTACGGCCGCGCCGCCGCCGAGGCCGGGCGCGTGATGAAGTGGGTGGACCCCTCCATCGAGCTGGTGGCCTGCGGCTCCGCCGCCCACGACATGCCCACCTACGGTGAGTGGGAGTATCAGATGCTCACCGAGTGCTATGACCAGGTGGACTACGTCTCCCTCCACCGCTACTACGGCAACCCGACCGGCGATACGCCCGGCTTCCTCGCACGGGCCATGGACCTGGACGCCTTCATCACCGAGGTCATCGCGATCTGCGACGCCGTGGGCGGGAAGAAGCACGCGAAGAAGCACCTGAACCTCTCCTTCGACGAGTGGAACGTCTGGTATCATTCCAGTCAGCAGGACCAGGAGGTGTGGAAGCGGGAGAAGTGGAGCCGCGCCCTGCCGCTGCTCGAGGACGTGTACAACCTCGAGGATGCCCTGCTCTGCGGCACGATCCTCATCACCTTCCTCAAGCACGCCGACCGCGTGAAGGTCGCCTGTCTCGCGCAGCTCGTCAATGTCATCGCGCCGATCATGACGCGCACCGGCGGCGGCGCCTGGGCGCAGACGATCTACTGGCCGCTCCTCCACGCCTCGACCTACGGCCGCGGAACGGCCCTGCGGCCCGTCGTGAAGTCCCCGGTCTACGACTGCAGCGATTTCGACGCCGTGCCCTTCGTGGATGCGGCCGCGACAGCGGACGACGACGGGAACGTGACGATCTTCGCCGTCAGCCGTTCGACGGATGAGGCGACGGAGCTGACCGGCGATCTGCGCGCCTTCGGTGATCTGCGCGTCGCCGAGCACATCGTCCTGACCCACAGCGACGTGAAAGCGGTCAACACCGAGGAGAACCCGGACAACGTCGCCCCGGTCACCGTGACCGGAGATACCCTTGAGGGCGGGAAGCTCACGGCTGTCCTGCCGCCCCAAAGCTGGAATGTGATCCGCCTGACCAGGGCGTGAGCGCATATAACGATACACCCGGAAGGAACCGACACACGAAGGAGGCACATACAGCATGGCAGCAGTCCGCAAGGTCAAGACCGCGGTCGTCGGATGCGGCATGATCAGCAACATCTACATCCGCAACCTGAAGCAGCTTTTCTCCGTCATCGACCTGACGGCCGTGTGCGATCTCAACGCCGCGGCCGCGCAGGAGAAGGCGAAGACCTTCGGCGTGGAGAGGGTGATGACAATCGACGAGATCGCCGCCGACCCGGAGATCGAGCTCGTGGTCAACCTGACCGCGCCCGTGGCCCACTACAGCGTCATCAAACAGATGCTCGAGGCCGGAAAGCATGTCTACACCGAGAAGATGTTCACCACCGACCTCGCGCAGGCACAGGAACTGGTGAAGCTTGCGGATGAGAAGGGCCTGATGATCGCCGTGGCGCCGGACACGGCCCTCGGCGCCGGCGTGCAGACCGCGCGTTATATGATCGACAGCGGGCTGGTGGGTGATATCACCTCCGGCCTGGTCAGCGTGACCCGCAACCAGAACCTGAATTCCGAGAGCTTCAAGTTCCTGCAGAAGGCCGGCGGCACCCTGCCCTACGACGTGGGCATCTACTACATCGGCGCGCTGATCGCCCTGCTCGGGCCGGTGGAGTCCCTGTGCGCCTTCGCCGCTCCGGCCCCGCTGCACGAGAAGCAGCTCCTCTTCGACACGGCGAATCCGGACGCCTGGACGATCCCCGGCAACAACCTGGTCACCGCGAGCCTCTCCTTTGCGTGCGGGGCGCTGGTCAGCGTCCACTTCAACGGCAACGCGGTCGGCTCCGAGACCAGCTTCATGCGCTTCTTCGGCACCCGCGCGGCGATGGAGGTCGGCGATCCCGACACCTTTGCCGGCGAGGTGAAGCTGACCTTCCCGGAGTCCGGGACCGTCACGATGCCCTTCACCCACGGCTACAACGGCGTCAACATGCTGCCGGAGAAGGGCTGGTTCGACTTCTACGGCCACCGCGGCATCGGCGTGGCGGATCTGGCCTGGGCCATCCGCGAGGGCCGTCCGAACCGTCTGAGCAAGGAGTACGGCCTGCACTGCCAGGAGATCCTTCAGGGCATCGACGAGGCCGCGGCCACGGGCAGTGTGTATCATCTGAAGTCCCGCTGCAAGGTCGCCCCGCTCAGGCCGGGCTTCTTCTCCTCCAACGGTGACGGCCGGTCCCGCGCCGACGCGGAGCGGTCGCTGATGGCATGACCCCGCATTCCTGAAACAGCATCGGAAAGAGCCTGCCCGGATTTGCCGGACAGGCTCTTTTCGGGTTCTTCACGGAAAGATCGGAAAAACCGTATGAGAGGGGGTTCGCGCTCTGCGGAGCGCGCCAGGGGCTTTCCGATCGCCCCTGGACCCTTCGGGAGCATGTCTTTCTTGTTTGGTATTGGGTAAAGTATCGTTGAAAAAAGTAACTTTCAGTCCCAAGTCCTATCATTAACGGGACGGCCCCGAAGGAGTCCAGAGGATTCGGAGCGCCCGGAAAACTGTCCGGGGGACAGTTTTCAGCGGAGAATGGGCGGCAGCCCCGGATCGATCGGAAAGCCCTCTGGTGCGCCCGCAAGCGTATCTCCTCATCAACAAAGCTTCCCTAACGAAACGTTGAAGAGCCTCTTTTTGTCAGGGTCGGGGCTGCGGGTCGGGCAGCTCCAGCACGTAGCGCTCGTAGGCGTTGATGACCGGGATGCCGTGGAAATCCACGATGCGGGGGATCGTCCAGGAGTAGCTCCGGTGGACATGCCCGTGGCAGAAGGCCTTGGGCTGCAGCTCCTCCGCCAGGTCGAGGAAGCAGTCGAATCCCCGGTGGGCGAAATCGTCCGCGTCGCCGTAGCCCGTCATGGGGGCGTGGGTCACGATGATGTCGACGCCCCCGGCGCGGCGGATCTCGCGGCGGACCTTGCGGATGCGGCGGGCCATCTCCTGCTCGGTATACTGATAATCCCCGCCGGAATAGCGCTTGCAGCCGCCGAAGCCGAGGAAGCGCACGCCCTTGCAGGTGACCACATGACCGTCGATGCACTCGCAGCCCTCGGGCGGCTCCTTGACATAGCCGACGTCATGGTTGCCGGGGATATAGAGGACGGGCTTGCTGGTCAGGGTGACCAGGAACTCGAGATACTCCCGCTTGAGGTCGCCGCAGGAGACGATGATGTCGATCCCCTCAACGCGGCTCGGCTGGTAGTGATCCCAGAGGGCAGGCGACTCCACGTCGGACAGAAGCAGGATCTTCACGGGGTCTCCCTCCTCCGGTCAATATTCGGTCAGGCCCGTCATTCGGCGGGCGCGGGGACGGGCGCGGCGGCCGGAGCGGGCTCCGGCTTGTCTTCGGTCAGGGCCAGGAGACGGGTCGTCTCCCGGGCGGCAGGCATCAGCTCGTCCAGGCGCGGGATGTGGCCGATGACACTGTCGCAGAGCCAGTTCATCTGCATCATCTCTTCCACGCTGAAGGAACTGTCCCGCTCGGAGCGGACGCGGCCCTGCTGGTCGAGCACCTGACCGTCGAAGGGATGGATGCTGCCGTCCGCCAGGCCGCGCTTGAGGATCTCCGCCAGGTGGCGGACGCCCTCCGGGACGGCATCGGACATCGCCACGTCGATCACGCCGCTGGACAGGCCCCACCAGTAGGAGACGGCCGTTCCCTGCGGGGCTTCACGCTCCCAGGCGCCGGCGAGGATGCCGCGGACCATCTGCTCGTAGGTCTTGCCCCAGTTCCACACGTCACGGGCGAGGGGCAGGTAGGAGCCGTCCTCGGAGAGGAGGGAGGTGGACCAGCCGGGGCCGGTGTTGCCGGGAATGCTGGCCGCCACGGGATGGCCGGAGACGATCCGCGCTCCCGCCGCCCAGAGCCGCTGCGCCGGGTCTCCGCCGAGGCAGGACCACTCCAGCAGCACCCTGGCCGCCGGATTCGTCATCCGCAGGCCGAGGGCGAAGGAATTGACCGCGGCGGGCACGCCGAGGATCGGGTAGCGGGCGATGTAGCCCACGGGGTCGTTCCCGCACAGGGCGCCGGCGATGGCGCCGGAGATGAACTTCGCCTCGTGGATGCGGCTGTAATAGGTGCGCACGCCCACGGCCGGCACGGACAGGGCGCAGAGGAGGACCTTGACGTTCGGGTGCAGGGCGGCGGCCTGGCGCGCGGGGCCGAGCAGGGTCGGCGCGGTGGCGAAGACCAGGGCCGCGCCGTCGCGGACGATAGCCCGTTCCATCAGGGCGTCGGCATCCTCCTCCCCGACGATGTAGGTGCGCACGCGGACCTGGTCGCCCAGGGCTTTTTCCATATAGGCGCGGCCTTCCTCATGCCCGCGGGTCCAGAAGCTGACCGCCGGGTCGTTGACATGGATGAAGGCGATGTTCAGCACGGGCTTCGAGATGCTGTCGAGCAGGCGGCCGACGATGCTCTTGCCGGGGATCTCCGGCTCGGTGGAGACCTCGACGGGCTTGTCCTCCGCGGCAAAGCGGAATTCCGGCATCAGGGCGCCCACGCGGCGCTGCAGCTCCGTGCGGTCGAGGGCCGCAAGCTGGTCGAAGGGGTAGACGTCGAGGCAGGTCAGCAGGACGTCGCCGACGGTCAGGTTGCGCATCTGGTCGATGTTCATGCTCCGGCAGATCTCGCGCAGGGACCAGTAGAGGGCGAGGAAACGCTTGCGCTCATCCTCGGTCCACTCGTGGTCGGTCTCCAGCCCGAGGCCGTCCTCGAGACGCTTCCAGCTGCCGGGCTTGTCATAGTGGAGGACGTAGATCTTGCTGCGCCGGTAGAAGCGCAGGAATTCCTGATACGCCTGGTAGGCCGGCTCCTCCGAGGCCTGGGGCAGGATGCGCGTGACGTGGGCGCGGATGGTCAGGGCGTCGTAGGAGCGCAGGACGCTGACGCGCTTGTGACCCTCCTGCACGTAGAACTGACCGTAGTATTCATAGCAGCGGATCGGGTCGGTGATGCCCGACTCGCCGAGATGGGCGTCGCAGAGGTTGATCCACTTTGTCGCGAACTCGGTGTTGTCCGCGAGCAGGGGCATGAAGTTGCCCGCGAAGGCGGTCTTGCGCCCGTCCGCGAGGGTGCCGACGATGCTGTCCATCGGGATCTCAAGGGTGCCGATCTCGGCACGGTCGGCGGAGGAAACCTCCGGGAAAATGTCCTGAAGGACACGGGGATAGGGGTCTTCGCCGCGGGCAGCGCAGGCGGCGGTATATTTCTGGCCGCGCCGGAGGGCGGCGTGATACTGTTCGATGGCTTCCTTGCTGTACAAGATGCTGCACCTCCTATTCAAACAGGTACGGTCATCATTATACCCGCATTGTCCAAAATCGCAATAGCCGCGGCGGGCAGATGGCGGTCAAAAGCGACAGGGGCTCAGCAGATCAGGCGCAGCTCCTCCATGCCGTTCTCCGCGACTCCGGTCGGGCGGAAGCCCATGGACGCGTACAGTGCCTTTGCCGCCGCGTTGCCGGGAGAGACGCCCGTGCAGATCTCCGTCACGCGGAAACGCTCCTTCAAAAAGGCGATCCCGAGCGCCAGCGCCTGCCGGCCGAACCCTCTGCCCTGATACCGCCGGTCGATCAGCAGCTTCCACAGGGTGTAGTACCCCTTCGCCTCATAGTAGCCCATCATGATCAGGCCGACGGTTTCTCCGTCGCTGCAGACCGCGAACGGCCAGGCGGTGGCGGAATAGACGTAGGCCTGGGCCAGGGATTCGGCTGCCGTGGAGACGAAGCCCTGCTGATCCTCGCGTACGCGGAGGCGGAGCACGGCCTCCAGGTTCTCCGCCGTGACGGGTTTCAGCTCTGTCATGCGCTCACCTCGCGAAACTTACTTGTGGTACCGCTCCCCGGCGGTGATCCGGCAGCAGCGGTAGAGCTGCTCCAGCAGCATGACCCGGGCGAGCTGGTGCGGGAAGGTCATCGCGGACATGGACAGCTCCTCGTCCGCGCGGGCGATGACCTCGGGGCTGAGCCCGAGGGAACCGCCGATGACGAAAACCGGGTCGCCCCGCCCCGACGCGGCCAGGGCCTCCAGATGCCGGGCGAGGGCGGGGGAGTCCCACTGCCTGCCGGGGATCGTGAGGGCGATGACATAGTCTCCCGGCCGGATGGCCTTCAGGATGGCCTCGCCCTCCTTCCGCCGGATCTGTTCCTCAAGGGTGGGGGAGGAGTTGGCCGGCTCCGGAAGGTCGTTCAGCTCGATCTCACGGTATTTCCCGTAGCGCGAGAGGCGCTTCAGGTACTCGTCCGCCATGGCGCGGAAGGGCTTCTCCCGCAGCTGGCCGACGGCGATGACGGAAGCGTTCATCGGTCACAGCACCGGCTTTCCGCTGACGAAGACCTGCCTGGCCGCGGCCTGGATGTCGTGCAGGGGGTCGGAGGTGAAGACCGCGATGTCGGCGTCCTTGCCGGGCTCGAGGGAGCCGATGCGGCTGTCGACCCCGGCCACCCGCGCCGGGTTGATCGTGATCGCGCGCCAGGCCTCGTCCTCCGGCAGACCCTCGCGCACGGCCAGGCCCGCGCACAGCGGCAGGTAGTACAGGGGGATCACGGGCGCGTCGGTGATGATGCACACGGGAAGACCCGCTTTGTGGAGGAGCGCCGGGGTGGCGAAGGTCTTGTTCTTGAGCTCAAACTTGCTCTTGTTGCCCAGGGACGGGCCCACGAGCACGGGGTAGCCTTTCTCCGCGAGCACGTCGGCGATCAGGTGGCCGTCGGTGCAGTGATCCAGGGTCAGGCGGATGCCGAACTCCTCCGCGACGCGGATCGCGGTGAGCATATCGTCGGCGCGGTGGGCGTGGCACTTGAGCGGGATCTCGCCGCGGATCACCGGCAGCATCGCCTCCAGCTTGATGTCATAGGGGCGGGTCTTGCTCGTGTCCTTTTCCGCGGCCTCGATCTCCTCGGCATAGCGCTTCGTCTTCGCGAGCGTCTCGCGCAGGAGGGCGGCCACGCCCATGCGGGTGACCGGCGCCTTGCGGCCCTGCTGGCCGTAGCAGCCCTTGGGGTTCTCGCCGAAGGCCGCCTTCATCGCCGCGGGATCCTTCAGCACCATCTCGTCGGCTGTGCGACCGAAGAGCTTGATCGCGACGAAGGTGCCGCCGATCACGTTGGCGGAGCCGGGGCCGGTGACCGCCGCGGTGACGCCGCCCTCCAGGGCCATGCGGAAGGCCTCGTCCTGCGGGTTGATGCCGTCGATGCCGCGCATATGCGGGGTGACCGGGTCGGAGGTCTCGTTGTAGTCCGCACCTTCCCAGCGGATGGCCTCCTCGTCGAGGCCGATGTGCGTGTGGGCATCCACCAGGCCCGGGGTCACCAGGCATCCGGACGCGTCGAAGACCTCCGTGCCCTCCGGCACATCGAGGTCCGTCCCGACCGCGGCGATATTCCCGCCGTCGATCAGCACCTGTCCGTTCACAAGATCCGGCCCGCACACGGGCTTCACCAGACCGCCCCGGATCAATAACATAAAGCACACCTCCGTTTTGATGTTTCGGAATGGGAAAAGCATACCTTCTTTTGGCGGAAAACGCAAGAGCTGGCTCTCCCGACATTCCGCTTGCCTTTTCGCGGAATCTGTCGTACAATATCCGCATGAGAAGACACTGTCCCCGATACAGATAAAGAAAACATGAAGGGAGAGGATCGCATGCTTCGCATCCTTGAGAAGTTTCCCGAGCTGAAGCCCTACGAGTCCGACCTGAAGCTGCGCATGGACCGCTATGAGGCCAAGAAGAAGCAGCTGCTCAAGAAGGGCGGCAGGCTGACGGATTTCGCCAACGGCCACGAGTTCTACGGCTTCCACAAGACCCCCGACGGCTGGGTCTACCGCGAGTGGGCCCCGGGCGCCGACCAGCTCTACCTGAGCGGCGATTTCTGCGACTGGCACTGGCTGGACTGGCCGATGGAGAAGAAGGACAACGGCAACTGGGAGCTGCTCCTCCCGGGCGAGACCCTGCACCAGGGCAGCCGCGTCATCACGATCGTCCGCAACGGCGACCGCCTGACCCAGCATCTGCCGCTCTACACCCGCCGCGCCGTGCAGGACTGGGCCAACGGCAGCTGGTGCTGCGAGGTGATCGACCCCGACCCCTACCCGTGGACCGATCAGGACTTTCAGAGCGATGAGGCTCCGCTGATCTACGAGGCGCACGTGGGCATGTGCACCGAGGAGTACAAGATCGCCACCTACACCGAGTTTGCCGATACCGTCCTGCCCCATGTGAAGGACGCGGGCTACAACACCGTGCAGCTGATGGCGATCATGGAGCACCCCTTCTACGGCTCCTTCGGCTATCAGGTCAGCAACTTCTTCGCGTGCTCCTCCCGCTTCGGCCAGCCGCACGAACTGAAATACCTCGTCAACAAGGCGCACAGCATGGGCATCCGCGTCCTGCTCGACGTGGTCCACTCCCATGCCGTGGGCAACACCCTCGAGGGCATCAACCTCTTCGACGGGACGCCCTACCAGTTCTTCCACGAGGGCGGGCGCGGCAACCATTCCGCCTGGGGCACCAAGTGCTTTAACTACGATAAGCCCGAGGTCCTGCATTTCCTGCTGTCGAACCTCAAGTTCTGGCTGACGGAGTTCCACTTCGACGGCTTCCGCTTCGACGGCGTGACCTCCATGCTCTACCTCGATCACGGCCTCGGCACCGCGTTCTCCAATCTCGGCATGTACTTCACGATGAATACCGACACCGAGTCCGTCACCTACCTGCAGCTGGCCAACGAGCTGATCCGCCAGGTGAAGCCCGGCGCCCTGACCATCGCGGAGGATATGTCCGGCATGCCTGGCATGTGCGAGCCCGTGCCCGACGGCGGCATCGGCTTTGACTACCGCCTCGGCATGGGCATCCCGGACCTGTGGATCCGCCTGGCGAAGGAGACCCGCGACGAGGACTGGCGCGTGGGCAAGCTCTGGTGGGAGCTGACCTTCCGCAACGCCCCGACCATCGCCTATGTGGAGAGCCACGACCAGGCCCTGGTGGGCGACAAGACGATGATCTTCCGCTTCGCCGACGCGGCGATGTACGACCAGATGCAGAAGGACTGCCACAGCCAGGTCATCGACCGCGCCATCGCCCTGCACAAGATGATCCGCCTGCTGACGCTCGCCGCCGGCGGCAACGGATACCTCAACTTCATGGGCAACGAGTTCGGTCATCCGGAGTGGATCGACTTCCCGCGCCCCGGCAACGGCAACAGCTTCCACTACTGCCGCCGCCAGTGGAGCCTGATGAAGAACCCGGACCTGAAATACCAGTACCTGTACAAGTTCGATCAGGATATGATCGCGACCGCGCGGCAGTACCGGATCTTCGACGTGGGCTGGCCCACGCTCGCGCTGATCCACGAGGACCAGCACGTGCTCGCCTTCGAGCGCAACGGCCTGCTGTACGTGTTCAACTTCGATCCCGTGAACAGCTACACCGACTACCCGATTCCGGTGACCAAGCCGGTCGACTACGAGATCATCCTCGCCAGCGACGACCCCTGCTACGGCGGCTTCGGGCGCAATCACCACGATCGCGTGAGCTCCCAGGTCAAGGGGAGCAAGGAGCACAAGGTCCTCCTCTACCTGCCCGCCCGCACGGCGCTGGTGCTCCGCCCGGCGGAGGATGCGGTAACGCCGGATGAGAAAACAAAGAAATGAGAATGGCTGCATCCGGCACGCCCGAAATAGGAGGATAAGACCATGAAGATGAGATACCCCGCGTTCCTTGCCGCCCTCGTGCTGCTTGTTGTTCTGCTCACAGCCTGCGCCAATCAGAGCGCCGGGCCGGCCGCAAAGCCGGATGTTTCCTCGTTCCGGACAGTCGGTGCGACGGTCAGATTCGGTTCCTATGAGCAGGATGGTAAGTCGGGCAACGGCAAAGAAGGCATCGATTGGGTCGTTGTGGCGGTGAAATCCGACAAAGCGCTCCTCGTCAGCAAGGTCGGCCTTGAAGCCAGAATCTACAATGCGGCACCGTTCTCAGTATGGAAGGACACGACTCTGCGTCTGTGGTTGAATACCGGCTTCCTGAACAGTGCCTTCACACAGCAGGAGAAGGCCGCCATCGCCACGACAAGGGTGGATAACGGCGCAAGTCAGGGAGGCGGTCTGTACGGAGTGACGTCCAGTGCGAGCTCCGAGGATCAGGTGTTCCTGCTCAGCTATGCGGAACTGAATTCATACCGGGCAAACAAACACGGTCTGTATTCGAGCGTTTCTGTCTCTGCGAAAAATCAGGGGACAGTCGAGAAAGGTTTCTGGATGCGGAACCAGGGCATGGACGGCGACAGGGATGAAATCCTGAGAACAGCGGGTGTCGTGGAAGGAACCGGCATCTGGTCCGACATCGTCACCAGCGAACACTATGTGTGCCCCGCGATTTGGGTCGATCTGAATTCGGCTTATTTCGCCAATTGAACTGACAGTACCTGATCCGGCGGACGAATCCGCAATCCCGAGACCGCAGCCGCGATGCGCGGCCGAAAAAGAAACCCACAGCCGCTGCCTGGCTGTGGGCTTTTTCCCTCTTTATTCCTGATATGCTCCGGTTTACGCCGCCGGAATCTCCGCCGCCTCGTGCTCCTGCACAAAGTGCAGCAGGGTCGTCGCCGCGTCCATCAGACGGGGACCGGGGCGGGAAATCTCGTTGCTGTCCGCGTTGAGGATGGCGCCGTTGCGCACGGCGGTGACCGTGTCCCAGCCGGGGCGGGAGAGGATCTCCTCCACCGGGGTCGGGCCCTCGCCGTAATACATGGTGATGGTGACGATGAAGTCCGGGTTGCGGGCGAGGACCTGCTCCTCGGAGATCTCGGCCCAGCCCTCGACATCCGCGAAGATGTTGGTCAGGCCGCACATCGCCGCGAGCTCATCCATGAAGGTGCCGCGGCCGGCGGTCCACAGGCCCCACTGCAGGGGAGAGACCTCAAAGTAGACGGTCTTGCCGGTGTCCTCGCTCTGCTCGCCGATCTGGGCAAAGACGTCCTGCATCAGGCCGACCAGGGCTTCCGCTTCCGTGTCCTTGCCCATCAGGGCGCCGATCAGGCGGATGGAGGTGTAAACGCCCTCGATGTCCTTGGCGTCGGAGACCACCACCGCGATGCCGGCCTGGGTCAGCTGATCCACCTGCTCCGCGCTCTGGGCCATGGTGGACATCAGCACGACCTGCGGCTGCAGGGCCACGATCTGCTCCAGATTGGTCTCATAGCCGGACTGCACGGAGGGCACGGCCAGCACGCTCTCCGGATAGTCGCAGTATTCGCCGCGGCCCACCAGCGCGTCGCCGCAGCCGAGGGCGCAGAGGATTTCGCAGTCGGAGGCGGTCAGCGCCACGATGCGGGTGGCGGGCTCGCTGAGGGTGATCTCCCGGCCCATCATGTCCGTGACGGTGACGCCGTCGGCCTGCGCAAGCCCCAGGCACAGGCAGAGCGCCAGCGCCAGGGTCAGGATGCCAATGGTTTTTTTCATGTCGGAATTCCTCGTTTCGCTTTTGATCAAATGAAACGGCGAAAGGGCGGCGCAAACCAAAAGGCGCGCTTCCCCTTCTGAGGAACACGCAGGAAGCCCTCGCCGCAGGGCCAGGGCAGAACGCGCAATTCCCACCCCCAGGGGAAAGAAATTCACGGTGTAAACAGGTCTCCCGGCTTGGCCTCATCCTACTCGCGCACCTTCCCGTCCCGCCCGGAGGCAGAGCAGTGGCTCCGTCGCGCTTTCGTCCGCTTCACGGTTACTGGGATAGCCCGGAACTCTCATCCGTGTTCCCATGACCGGCCTGACGGGACAGCGTGGCAGCGCCGCCTCCCGTCCGCCGGCCGCGCATCGCTGCGCAGATACACCGGCTGTTCATTTGTCGGGGTTATGATAGCACGGAGGGTTAGGGAAGTCAAATCATACGCGCACGAAATAACGGGAGCGCGTACGGATCCGCGCTCCCGGAAAGATGGGTCGATACCGTTACAGGGTGACCCCCGTCTTGAAGATCGCCAGGTCGTGGAAGCCGTTCCGCTCCGCCTTGACCTCAAGGCCGGAGGCGACGGCGATGACGAACTCCTCCAGTTCCTCCGCCAGGGAGGGGAGGGTGCGTCCGGCCGAGAGCAGGCGCCCGGCGTCAAAATCGATCCAGTTGCGCTTCTTCTCCGCCAGGGGCGTGTTGGAGGAGATCTTCACCGTGGGCACCGGGCAGGCGAAGGGCGTGCCGCGGCCCGTGGAGAAGAGCACCAGCTGCGCGCCCGCGGCCGCGCAGGCCGTGGCGGCCACCAGGTCGTTGCCGGGGGCGGAGAGCAGGTTCAGACCGGGGGTCCTGACCTGCTCGGCGTACTTCAGCACGTCCCGCACGGGGCCGAAGCCGCTCTTCTGCGTGCAGCCGAGGGCCTTGTCCTCGAGGGTGGAGATGCCGCCGGCCTTGTTGCCGGGGGAGGGGTTCTCGTAGATCGTCTGGTGGTATTCCTCAAAATAGTGCTTGAAGTCGTTGATCAGCGCGACGGTCTTCTCAAAGACCTCTTCGCTCTCCGCGCGCGCCATCAGGATGGTCTCCGCGCCGAACATCTCGGGCACCTCGGTGAGGATCGTCGTGCCGCCGCGGGCTCCCAGCCGGTCGGAAAAGCCGCCGATCACCGGGTTGGCCGTGATGCCGGAGAAGCCGTCGGAGCCTCCGCACTTGAGGCCCACCACGAGCTTCGAGGCCGGGCAGGGGACGCGCTCCTCTCCGCGCATGCGCTCCGCAAGCTCCCCGAGCAGCTGCATCCCGGCCTCGTGCTCATCCTCCACCTGCTGGCAGACGAGGAAGCGCACGCGCTCGGGGTCGAAATCGCCCATGTAGGAGCGGATGATGTCGATGCCGCTGTTCTCGCAGCCCAGGCCCAGCAGCAGCACGCCGCCGAAGTTGGGATGGGCGGCAAGGTCGGCGAGGATGTGCCGGGTATTCTCCTGGTCTCCGGTCATCTGGGAGCAGCCGTAGGGGTGGGAGAAGGCGTACACCCGCTCCACCCCGCCGCCGACGAGGCGCTGGGCGTCGCGCTCCAGCCCCCGGGCCACGTCGTTGACGCAGCCGACCGTGGGCAGGATGACCAGCTCGTTGCGGATGCCCACGCGGCCGTCCTTCCGGGGATAGCCCATGAAGGTGCGCTCCGGCAGGGGGTCCAGCGACGGATGGGTGGGCTGATAGGTGTAGGTCAGCTCGCCGGAGAGCAGGGTGCGCAGGTTGTGGACGTGCACATGGCTCCCGGCGGGGATGTCTTCCTTCGCCGCACCGATGGGGAAGCCGTATTTGATCACCTTGTCCCCGGCCGCCAGATCGGCGAGGGCCGTCTTGTGCCCGGCGGGGACGTCGGTGCGCAGGGTCAGGGTCATGTCGCCGGTGCTGACGGTCTCTCCGGCGGAGAGGGCGCGCAGGGCAACGGCTACATTGTCACGGGGGGTGATGCGGAGCAGATCGTTCATGGGCGGAGCCTCCTTTGGCGGGTCGGTGACGGGGAGGGGTCAGCCGGGGAAGCGCTCCTCCAGCGCGGCCCGCATGCCCCTGGCGAGGATGTCGGTCAGGATGTCGGTGACCGCGTCGGCCAGGCCCGGGACCTTCGTCAGATCCTGACCGAAGAAGGCTTCGCTGGACAGGAAGGCGCGCACCTGCTCCGCCGGGGCCGCCTCTCCGCTCTCCGCGAAGAAGGCCAGCACGGCCGGGTCGTCCTGCAGGGTGTAGGTCTCCTCGCCGCGGCGGCAGACCAACTTGCCTCCGTCGAGCGTGCCGCCCCGGTAGAGGCTCATCATCGCCGCGATGGAGAAGGCCAGGTGCGGGGGCAGTTCGCCCTTCCGCTCCACATAGCCGAGCAGGGAGGGCAGGCAGCGGGCGCGCCATTTGCTCACGCAGTTCAGGCAGATGTCGAGCAGGCGGTGCTTGATGAAGGGATTGGCGAAGCGTCCGGTGACGGCCTCGGCGAAGGCGGTCAGGTCCTCCTTCGGCAGGGTGAGGGTCGGGATGACCTCGTCATAGAGCGTCTGCTGCATGAAGGTGCGGATGGCCGGGTCATTCATCGCCTGCAGGACGATGTCGTGGCCGCACTGGAAGGCCATGGGCACGAAGGAAGTGTGCGCGCCGTTGAGGATGCGCACCTTGCGCTGCTTGTAGGGCTTCTGGTTGTCGGTGTAGACAACGGGCAGGCCGCAGGCGGGCAGGGGGAGCTCCGCGGAGAGATCGCGGTCGCTCTCGATGACCCACAGGCCGAAAGGCTCGGCGGTGACCAGGATGCGGTCCTCGTAGCCGAGCTTTTCCCAGATGGCCTGATCCTCGCCGCGCGGATAGCCGGTGACGATGCGGTCCACGAGGGTGGAGGTGAAGGTGCAGGCCGTGTCGAGCCAGCGCTCGAAGCGGTCGCCGAGGCTCCACAGTTTGGCGAGGGCCTTCACGCAGCGCTTCAGCTCGATGCCGTTGTCGTCGATGAGCTCCACCGGCAGGATGACCAGGCCCTTGTCCTCCGCGTAGCCGAAGTGCTCGGCGCGCTCGAAGAGGAACTTGACGAGCTTGCCCGGATAGGTGTTGGGCGGGCAGAGGTCGAAGCGGTCGCTCTCGTCCAGGACGATGCCGGCCTCGGTGGTGTTGGAGATGACAAAGCGCAGGGTCTCGCATTTGGCATAGGCGGCGTAGCGGTCATAGTTTTCGTAGCAGTCCACTGCGTCGGAGACGCTGGTGACCACGCGGCTCTGCTCCACCGGCTCCCCGTCCACCAGGCCGCGCAGCATCACGGTGTAGCGGTAATTCTGCTCTTTGAAGGCAGGGAAAAGCGAGCCGATGTGGATGGGCTTGACCAGCACGATGCTGCCGTCGAAGCCGGCCTTCTCGTTGGCGATATCGATCATCCAGTCCGCGAATGCGCGCAGGAAATTGCCTTCGCCGTACTGCAGGACGCGCACGGGCCGCACCGGGGCCGGCGCCAAGGTTGCGTTCAGCTGGTTCATGATATGTTCCTCCTGTCATGGTCGATGTGTCTGCCGGTTCTGTCATGAAAGATTGTACAACAGGCCGGGGAAAACGTCAATCCGCGGGAAGAGGGATTTCGGGGCGATCGGGCCGCCGAAATACGTTTTTTCCGCTCCCCGGGCTAAGAAAGCGCACAGAAAAATGACGGAATGGCGAAAAGCTATTGTCTTTTTTGGACGATGTGTTACAATGATGACAGAAATACGGCGGAGGATGCCGTATCAGCACACAATTGAACAGGAGGAGATTTCTTTATGAGCCAACAGAAAAAAGGTCTGCCCTGGCGTATGCTGGCGATCTCGCTGGCGATCATCGTGCTGTTCAGCTTCCTGGCAAGCATGTTCAACACGGGGATGTTCTCCACAAGCGTGAAGCGCATCAGCTTCGACACCGAGCACGGCACCCTCAGCGGCCTGCTCTACATGCCCAAGGGCGCGTCGGAGGAGGATCCCCGCCCCACGGTCATCGTGACCCACGGTTATCTGAACTCCGCGGAGATGCAGGACGCCAACGCGATCGAGCTCTCCCGCCGCGGCTATGTGGTGCTGGCCCTGGACATGTATGACCACGGCCACAGCGACATCATGGAGGAGAATTATCACGGCGGCACGGGCTTCATGAACACCTGGGCGCCGTTCTGGGTCCACTCCATGTACGATGCCGTCAAGTATATGTATGACCAGCCCTACGTCCTCAAGGACGAGGCAGACAACGGCATCATCGGCATCACCGGCCACAGCATGGGCGGCTTCTCCAGCACCATGGCCGTGTACTATGACGAGTTCGACAACGCTCCCCAGGGCTTCCGGATGATCCGCGCCAACCTGACGGAGGGCAGCGACTTCTACTATACGAGCATCGTGCCCTTCCTGGGCGTTGAGGAATGGAGCCTGGAGACGACCCCGAGGTATTTCGTCAATGCGCAGACCTTTGACGCCGCGGGCGGCGGGCGCTACCTGGGCAAGGTGGCCGCGCAGTACGACGAATTCTTCTTCAATGCGCCGGACGCTCCCGAGGGCACGGTCCGCCACAAGGACTATGTCTCCACTCCCGACGGCATGACCTTCCTCCAGCAGGCGGAACCGGCCAAGGCCGATACCTGGTACGATACCTCCGACGGCGGGCACCGCATCATCTATCAGCCTGCCCAGACCCACCCGTGGAACCACTTCTCCACGAAGACCACGGGCCATGCGATCGACTTCTACAACACCGCGTTTGCGGACTATGTGAAGACCGAACCCGCCGGTGCCGGCAGTCAGATCTGGTACTGGAAGGAGATCTGCGAGTGCGTCGCTCTCGTCGGCTTTGTGCTCTTCATCCTCTCCGTCGCGTCGGTCTTCATCCGTGTGCCCGGGCTGGCGAAGGCGGCCACGGGTGAACTCAAGCCTCAGGCTTCCGCAAAGGGGATCAAACTGGTCGCCACGATCCTCATCACCTTGATCGCCATCGCGCTCCCTGCCCTCCTGTTCGAGACCATGTACGGATGGAGTCCGAAAGACGTCAATATGCAAAAGCTGTCCACTGTTGCCCTTTCCTTTGCAATTGGCGGTTTGATTGTTGGCCTGAACGGATATGGCGAAAGCAAGAATAGGAAGTGGCTCTTTGGCGCCATCGCCGCGATTCTCGCCGGCGTCGGACTGTATGTGCTCACAAAGAACAATCTCTACACCGACACCGCTGTCTGGACCGCGCCCGTGGTCAACAGCGTGGCCAAGTGGACCGTCGGCTCCACCTTCATCTCCTTCCTGATCATGGCCGTGTCCTTCGTCTTCCTCAAGAACAAGGATGAGGTGAAGCTGGCCGACTACGGCGTAACCTTCAAGCCCACGGCGATCCTGGCCGGCCTGTGCACCGGTTTGCTGACCGTGGCGGCGGCATACGGTCTGCTTTTCCTGATCGACCTGATCTTCAAGACCGACTTCCGCATCTGGACCTTCGCATTCAAGACCTTTGACGCCAACATCTTCCCGGCCATCCTGCGCTACCTGCCCACCTTCCTGGCCTTCTATATGGTGAGCACGGCGGCGATCTGCATCAACACCAACACCGAGCGTCTCCAGGGCTGGAAGGGCTATCTCCTGGCGGCCTGTCTGAATGCGGGCGGCATCACGGTCTGGCTGATCCGTCAGTATGTGACCCTCTTCTCCACCGGTGTGGCCGCGCATCCCGGCGCGGACCTGAGCGGCATCGTCCTTGTGGCCATGGTGCCCACGCTGGCGATCGCCGGCATCATCAGCCGGTATCTCTACAAGCGCACGGGCAGCATTTGGCTCCCGGCCTTCCTCAACGGCATCCTGATGACCGTCATGACCGTGGCCAACACCACCGTGTTCTTCAAGTAAACCGCGGACACAGTCTTCCCCGGCCCGCCTCCGGCATCCCCGGCGGCGGGCTTTTTCGCTGCCCGTTTCATCAAAAGAAAGGTTTGCAATCCGCCGCGCGCGGTGCTATGATAGGAGGGACACATTATTCAGGAAAAAAGCGAGGCGAACAGTCATGCACAAGGAATTCCTGATGGGCAACGAGGCCATCGCGATGGGCGCGCTGGCGGCGGGCGTGCGGGTGGTGGCCGGCTACCCCGGAACCCCCTCCACCGAGGTCCTGGAGACCGTGGCACGGCGGAGGACAGCCGATACTTATGTGGAATGGTCCGTCAACGAGAAGGCGGGCCTGGAGGTTGCGGCCGGCGCCGCTTATGCCGGCGCGCGCGCCCTCGTGACGATGAAGCAGGTGGGCCTCAACGTAGCCTCCGACCCGCTGATGAGCCTGGCCTATATCGGGGTGAAGGGCGGCATGGTGGTGCTGGTGGCCGACGACCCCGGCCCGATCTCCTCCCAGACCGAGCAGGACACCCGCACCTTTGCCATGTACAGCAAGCTGCCGGTCTTCGACCCCGCCTCGGTGGAGGAGGCCTACACGATGATCGGGGACGCCTTCCGTCTGTCGGAGGAGCTGGGCACGCCGGTCCTGATGCGTCCCACCACCCGCATCGACCACGCCTACGCCGACGTGATGATCCGGGACGAGGACGAGTGGGAGCGGCATCCGGCGGAGGGCTTTGTGAAGGATTCCTCCCGCTGGGTCATCTTCCCGCGCCTCTCCGTGGTCAACCACGCGAAGATGGAGCGCCGCAACGAGGAACTCTCCGTCACTCTGTCGGAGCATCCCGCGAACCGCCTGCTGGACGCCGGCGGACGGTACGCCGCCTGCCGGAAGGGCATCGCCTCCCAGGGCATCTCCTGGGCCTGCCTGCTGGACGCCCTCGCCGGGGACGACCGGCCGCGCCTGCTGAAGGTCGGCACGCCGTTCCCCTTCCCGGACGTCCTGGCGGAGCGCTTCCTCGACGGGCTGGACGAGGTCCTCGTGATCGAGGAGCTGGATCCCGTGATCGAGCGCGCTCTGCAGGATCTGTGCGGACGGCGCGGGATCCGCGTCACCGTACACGGCAAGCGCGACCATTGGGTGAAGCCCTCCGGCGAGAACACGCCCGCCGAGGTGCGCGGCCTGGTCCGGCGCTTCCTGGACGGGGCGGAGCCCGAAGCAAAGCCCGCCGCGCCCGCCGTGGCCCTGCCCGTGCGCCCGCCGGTCCTCTGCGCCGGATGCCCGCACCGGGCGTCCTTCTACGCGGTCAAGCGCGCCATGCAGGGCAAAAAGACGATCTTCTGCGGCGACATCGGCTGCTACACCCTCGGCAACGCCAAGCCTTTGGACATGTGCGACACCTGCCTGTGCATGGGCGCGGGCGTGAACATCGCCCAGGGTGTGATCCGCATCGAGCCGGACACGAAGGCCTTCGCGTTCGTGGGCGACTCCACCTTCTTCGCCTCCGGGATCAGCGGCGCGGTGAACGGCTTCTATAACCAGGCGGACATGACCCTGGTGATCCTGGACAACTCCACCACCGCCATGACCGGCCACCAGCCGCACCCCGGCACCGGCCGCACGATGATGGGCGAGGCCGTGGAAGCCATCGATATGGAGTCCGTCCTGCGCGGCATCGGCGTGAAGACTGTGGAGACCGTGACCCCCCTGCGGCTGGACGCGGCCGTCGCCACGGTGCGGCGCGTCGCGGACGAGCCCGGGCTGAAGGCCGTCATCTTCCGCTATCCGTGCATCGTGAAGGTGCGCCCGAAGGGCGCGCGGGCGAGCGTGGACGCGGCGAAGTGCATCGGCTGCCGGAAGTGCGTGCGCGAGCTCGGCTGCCCGGCCCTGCGCATCGAAGACGGGAAGGCGGTCATCGATCCCGGCCTGTGCACGGGCTGCACGCTTTGCGAGCAGGTCTGCCCGGTCGGCGCGATCGGCGGCGGCGAAGCGGGGGACCCCGAAGCGGTCCTGCGCCAGGCCGGACCGGCGAAGAGCGGCCACGGCGGCAGCGCGGCCGCGGCGGTGACCCCGGCGGAGCATCCCATGGATCCGAAGGCCTTCGGCTGGCGGAACATCGTGCTGGCAGGCGTCGGCGGGCAGGGGACGATCCTTGCCTCCAGGCTTGTCGCGGCGGCGGCCATGCAGGCCGGACTCCCCGTCCGGACGGCGGAGACCATCGGCATGGCCCAGCGCGGTGGCAGCGTCTTCAGCCACCTTCGGGTAGGCGAGGGCATCCATGCTCCCCTGATCGGCCCGGGCGAGGCGGACTGCATCCTCGGCTTTGAGCCGGCGGAGGCCCTGCGGATGCTGCCGTATCTGAAGGAAGGCGGCACGGTGGTCACCGGCATCCGCCCGATCATCCCGGTGACCGCGACCCTCGGCGGCGCTGCCTACGATCCGGAGGCCGTGCTCGACGAGCTGCGCCGGAGAACCGGGCGGCTGGTCCTCCTCGACAGCGACGCGGCGCTGAAGGAACTCGGCAGCGACCGCGTGCTGAACGTGCTGCTGCTGGGCTTGGCGGCGGACACCGGCGCGATCGGCTTCGGCAAGGAGCAGCTGCGCGGCGCGGTCCGGGCGGTGCTCCCGGAGAAGCTCCATGCCCTCAACATGAAGGCCCTCGATTTCGACGCCTCACGCTTCCTGATCCGCTGAGGATCGCGGCGCGGACGCGCTTGACAGCCCTGTGAAACTGTGCTACGTTTTCCCCGGAGACACACCCGTTTTCATACAACCGAACACCCGAAAGGAGAGAGCCCATGATCTATTATGTCCGCGCTGACGCGTCCAGGGACGGCGACGGCAGCCGTGAGATGCCCTTCCGCCATATCGACGACGCGGCGCGCGCCGCCATGCCCGGCGATGAGATCATCGTCGCCCCCGGCGTCTACCGCGAGGCCGTCCATCCCCGCCGGGCGGGCACGGAGGAGCAGCGCATCGTCTACCGCTCCGAGCAGCCCCTCGGCGCCACGATCACCGGTGCGGAGGTGCTGACCGGCTGGAAGCTGCACGCGGGCACCACATGGGTCAACCGCGTCGACAACGGCGTCTTCGGCAGCTACAACCCGTACACGACCTTCGTCTGCGGCGACTGGTACTTCGCGCCGACCGTGCGCCACACCGGCTCGGTCTACCTCAACGACCTGGCTATGTACGAGACCGTGAGCCTGGAGGAGTGCATGAAGGGCGAGCCCGATCCCTGCGCGTGGAATCAGGAGGAGGCCCGCTACCTCTGGTACACGGAGCAGAACGGGAACGAGACCGTCCTCTACGCCAACTTCCAGGGCCTGGATCCCAACGCGGAGAAGGTGGAGATCGCCGTCCGCCGCAACTGCTTCATGCCCGAGGAGAACGGCATCGGCTACATCACGGTCTCCGGCTTCGACATCCAGAAGGGCGCGACGACCTGGGCCCCGCCCGCGGCCTACCAGGACGGCCTGATCGGCCCCCACTGGTCCAAAGGCTGGATCATCGAGGACTGTGAGGTGCACAACAGCCGCTGCTGCGGCATCTCCCTGGGCAAGTACCTCGACCCCGAGAACGACATGTACTTCTACCACAAGCGCGTCAAGTCCCCGACCCAGATGGAGCGCGACGCGGTCTGCCGCGGACAGTATCACGGCTGGCTGAAGGAGAAGGTCGGCAGCCATATCATCCGCCGCTGCCACATCCATCACTGCGAGCAGACGGGCATCGTGGGCCGCATGGGCGGCGTGTTCTCGACGATCGAGGACTGCCACATCCACCACGTCTGCAACTCTCAGCAGCTCGGCGGCGCGGAGACCGCGGGCATCAAGCTCCACGCGGCCATCGACGTGACGATCCGCCGGAACCACATCCACCACTGCATCATGGGCGTCTGGTGCGACTGGCAGGCCCAGGGCACCCGGATCACCCAAAACCTCATGCACGACAACTGGCCGCCGGAGGGCCGTCCCCACGCCCGCGGCGCCATGTTCTCCACCGACGTGTTCATCGAGGTCAGCCACGGCCCGGCCCTGATCGACAACAACATCCTGCTCTCCCCGGTGTCCGTCACCATCCCCTCGGAGGGCATCGGCGTGGTGCACAACCTGATCCTCGGCGGATTCAGCCTGATCAACAGCGGCGTGGACAGCATCGTCAACGGCCAGCGTGAGCCGCGCTACACGCCCTACCACATCCGCCACCGCACCGAGGTCGCCGGCTTCATGACGATCCTCCACGGCGACGACCGCATCTACAACAATATCTTCGTCCAGCAGCATCCCGCCGATCCGGAGAAGAAGCCCACAGTCTGCGACCACCGCACCGTCGGCACGGCGCCCTTCGACATCTTCCCCTCCTACGATGAGTGGTACGCTCCGTTCAAAGAGGGCGCCGAGCCCAACATGGGCGGCCTGGGCACCGCACACTTCGGCCACCTGCCCGTGTGGGTGAAGGGCAACGCCTACTTTAACGGCGCGACCGTCAGCCGCCACGAGGACGCGGCCTACGTGGGCGAAAAGCCCGTTTCCGTCACCCTCGGGGAGAAGGATGGGAAGCCCTGCCTGGACACCGACGTTTACGGAGAGCTGAAGGGCTGCCTGCGCGGCATCATCACCAGCGATATCCTCGGCTGTGCCTTTGAGCCCGAACAGCGCTTCGAGAACCCCGACGGCACTGCGATCGTCTTCGACCGCGACTACTTCGGCAACCACCGCGGCCTGAGCGCTATGCCCGGCCCCTTCGCCGCGGCGGAGGACGCGGAAAAAGCACTTTGGTGACCTCACACGACCGACCGCGCCGACAGGCAAAGGAGACATGACAATGGCTGCATTCATGGACAAGGATTTCCTGCTCTCCACTCCCACCGCCCGCCGCCTCTTCCATGAGACCGCGGAGGGGTGCCCGATCATCGACTACCACTGCCACCTCAACCCGAAGGAGATCTGGGAGGACGTCCGCTATGAGAACATCACCCGGGTCTGGCTCGGCGGCGACCACTACAAGTGGCGCCTGATGCGCTGCGCGGGCGTGGATGAGAAGTACATCACCGGCGACGCCAGCGACCACGACAAGTTCATCAAGTGGGCGGAGGTCCTCGGCAAGGCCATCGGCAACCCGCTCTACCACTGGAGCCATCTCGAGCTGCAGCGCTACTTCGGCTGGTACGGCGCCCTGAGCGCGAAGACCGCCGAGGAGGTCTGGCAGCTGACGAAGGAGAAGCTGCAGCAGCCCGGCTTCAGCGCCCGCGGCCTGATCACGCGGAGCAACGTGTCCATCGTCTGCACCACCGACGATCCGGTGGACAGCCTGGAGTACCACGAGAAGCTGGCCGCCGATCCCACCTTCCGCACGAACGTCTTGCCCGCCTGGCGCCCCGACAAGGCCATGAACATCGAGAAGGCGACCTGGAAGGACTACATTGCCCAGCTGAGCGCGGTCACCGGGATGACGATCCACTCCTTCGAGGCGCTGAAGGTCGCCCTCCAGCTCCGCATGGACTATTTCGCCGCCCACGGCTGCACCCTCTCCGACCATGCCCTCAACTATGTGATGAACGCGCCCGCCACCGAGGAGGAAGTCGAGGCCATCATGGCCAGGCGCCTGCGGGGGGAGGCCGTCACGGCCGAGGAGGAGGCCGCCTTCAAGCACGCCTTCATGACCTTTGCCGCCGGGGAGTACACCCGCCGCAAATGGGCCATGCAGCTGCACTACGGCTGCCGCCGCGACAACAACAAGACCATGTTCGAGCGGCTCGGCCCGGACACCGGCTATGACTGCATCGACAACTACGCTCCCTCCGCGCAGACCGCAGCCTTCCTCGGCAGCCTTGAGGCCGCCGGCAAGCTGCCCCGCACGATCCTCTACAGCCTGAACCCGAACGACAACCAGGCCATCGACACGATCTGCGGCTGCTTCCAGTCCTCCGAGGCCGTCACCAAGGTCCAGCACGGCAGCGCCTGGTGGTTCAACGACCACTTCCAGGGCATGACCGATCAGCTGACCAGCCTGGCCAACCTGGGCTACCTCGCCGGCTTTGTGGGCATGCTCACCGACAGCCGCTCCTTCCTGAGCTATCCGCGGCACGAGTACTTCCGCCGCATCCTCTGCCGCCTACTCGGCGAGTGGGTGGAGGACGGCCGCTTCCCCGACGACTTTGACCTGCTGAGCGAGATCGTGCGCGGCGTCAGCTATGAGAACGCGAAGCGCTGGTTCGGCTTCCCGGAGAAATGAGATGCTGAGATACCCCTGCCTGGTGCTGGACCACGATGACACCGTGGTCAACTCCACCGCCACCATCCACTATCCGGCCTTCCTCGACGCGATGAACAAACTCCGCAGCGGCAGTGATGTGACGCTGGAGGACTACTTCCGCCTGAATTTCGACCCGGGCTTCATGGAGTACATGCGCGATGCGTGCGGCTTCACCGACGAGGACTTTGACGCCGAGTACAAGATCTGGCAGTCCTGGGTGAGCCGGATCATCCCCGAGGCCTACCCGGGCATGGTGCATCTGGTCCGGCGACAGATCGCGGAGGGCGGCCGGGTCTGCGTGATCTCGCACTCCGTGGACACCAACATCCGCCGCGATTGGAAGGCCAACGGTCTGCCCGAGCCGGAACTCGTCTTCGGCTGGGAGCAGCCCCCGGAGCGCCGCAAGCCGAACCCGTGGCCCCTGCGGGAGATCATGCGCCGGCTGGACCTGCCTGCGGACAGGCTGCTGATGGTGGACGACCTCAAGCCCGGCCTGGACATGGCCCGCGCGGCCGGGGTCGACTTCGCCGCGGCGCTGTGGTCGCACAGCATTCCCGAGATCCGCGCGCACATGCACGCGGTCTGCGATCAGTGCTTCGAGACCCCGGAAGCCCTGGAACACTGGCTTTTCGACTGACAGCCTGCTCTGCCGTCACTCCCCGCGGACGGGGATCGGCAGAGCTTCTTCCTTTATGCACAGCCGGACCCGGAAAGGACAGACCATGCAGAAGATCACGCGCAGGCAGCACCGGGAACGCCCGTGGGTGCGATGGGCCGTCCTGGCCGCAGCCCTGGCGGCGCTCATCGCCGTGGGATGGATCATCCTGAAGACCGCCGCGAAGGACGGCGGTGTTTCGCCTGCGGCGACGGAGGAAACGCCGAGCGGCTTTTCCCACGCGGCGCGCGGCGTCCCGCTGACACCGTCCGGGGGCGGAACGGCGGAGGCCGCCGGCGGCACGCCCGACCTGGCCTCGATCGAAGTGACCCTGCCGGACGGGACATTCTGGACCGCGTACCAGACGGAGCCGGGCGTCCTGACGGTGCACGCCGACGGCTCGGTCTACCCGATGCGGGACACGCTGGCTGCCGCCATGCTCTACGATGCCGCGGGCTTCACCGCGCGCTCCGTGCTGGCGGATGACATGTCCGCTCTGCCGGAGCCCCTGTCCGCCTACGGCCTCGATCCGCCGAGGCAGACCGTGACCCTGACCTATGCCGACGGCAGCGGCCTGACCCTGCGCATCGGCACCAAAAACGCCGGCCTCGACGAGGCTTTCTACTACATGACGGCGGAGGGTGACCCGCGGCTCTTCTCCGTGGATGCGGCGACGGCGGAGGATTTCGCCTTCGAGGCTCCGCTCCTGCGCGCCATTGAGCAGCCCGTCCTGCACGCCTCCCGGATTGACCGGGTGGAGGTGGAGGATGCGGACGGCCTGCGTGTGTGGGAACTGGACGGGGACATCGCGGATTCGGACGCGGCGGACCGCTGGATGCTCACGGCGCCCTTCCGCTACGCCTGCGACGGCGGGATGATCCGGAACCTTCGCCGCAACCTTGAGAATCTCTCAATGGCCTCCTGGATCGGCGACGCGACGGCGGAGATGCGCGCGGCGTACGGCTTTGACGCGCCCCGCGCGCGGATCACCGTGCATCAGTCCGCCGGGACGATCCTCGGCGTGGGCGCGGGCGGCGCGATCGAGGAGCAGGACTGGGAGGACGACACCTTCGAGCTCCTGCTCGGCACGCCGCAGAGCGATCTGGTCGACCGCGTGCTGTGGGCCGGCAGCGTGTGGACGATCCCGCACTTCCGCCTGGCCGGCATCCTGAGCCTCACCCCGATGAACAGCCTGAACACCTATGTCGTCCCGGTGTCGCTGAGCAACCTGCGCCGCCTGACCGTCGATGCGGACGGGGAGACCCACGTCTGGGAGATCACGCGCGCCGGGGACGGCGGGGCGGGGGAGGACGGCGGGATCACCGTCACCCGCGACGGACAGCCTCTGGCTTACAGTGTCTTCGAGGCCAACTACAACCGCCTACTGATGGTCACGGTGTCGGGCGTGCTGCCCGAGGACTGGACGAGCGAAATAACGCCGCACACGGTCATGACCTTCGAGACGGAGACCGGGGTCACGCGCACCGTCGCCCTTGCCGATTTCAACGGCATGCAGGACGCGGTGATCACGGACGGGACGGCCGTCTTCCGTCTCGTGAAAGGCGCGATGGCCTTCACCGCGGAATGAACGCCCGTTTTTCCTCCGAAACGCCCGGGAACACTTGACATTCCGGCGCTTTATGGCATAATGAAGAACAGATTCCGTACACCGTCGTTTCATTCCGTTCATATCTGAAGGAGGAAGGTTTTCATGGATCTGCGCTCAAAAAAGCTGTCCCGCGTCGGCGCCATGCTGGTGTCCGCCTGGGCGGCTGTCCTGCTGGCGATGATTTTCTCATTGGTCGGTTCTCTCATCGAAGCCAATGGCCGTGTAACGGGAGAGGTGATCTGGGCCGTGGTCCGGGACAGCCTCCTGCTGCCCTCGCTGGTCTTCGCGCTGATTTTCCTCTTCATCTACAGCGGCTTCAGCTTCTCGTATGAGGGCAGGCACCTCCCGTCCCTGCTGTTCACGGGCATCCGGGCGCTGGTCTTCCTGTATCCGCTGGGGACGCTGGTGTTCAACGCCAAGTCGTCCCTGATCCCCAGCCTCAGTGTCAGCAACATTTCCATTAACGATCTGTTCAACGGCTCGGACACGCTGATGAAGATCGGTCTCATCACCTTCGCGGTCGGGTTTGCGCTCAGCTGCCTGCTGTTCTTCGCATACTCCTTCACGAGCGCGGACTATAACGGCAGCGGCTTCATGATCATGTCGATCATCTTCACCGCGCTGGAGATCGTCGGCTTCCTGCTGTTCGTCGTGGAGTTCATCATCCTGGCGAGCAGGGGCGCGGGCTTCAGGCCGTCGATGGCTTGGTATGCGTACGTCTCGCTGGGTTTCCTCCTCATCGCCCGGGTGACCGACCTGATCGCCTTCATCGTCGGCTATCAGCCGGCCGACGGAGGCAGCGCCCCGCAGGCACAGTCCTACGGGACCTCCGGCTACAGCGGCTACAACTATTGATCTCCTCAAAGATCGGCCGGCGCCCCGCGGCGCCGGTTTTTGCGTGAAATTGTGAAATCGGATGAACAGACTGTAACTTTTTCGCAATATCTATTGCGCGTGCGGGGCTTTCATGCGATAATAACCGCGATGCCTGCGCCGGACGCCGGCACGAGAAAGGATACGATCGCGATGAATTTCAGACGCTTGCTTGCCCTGCTGCTGTGCCTGGCCGTGACGGTGGGCTGCACCCTGGCCGCGACAGCCGAAACGGAGAACGCGGGAGAGGACCCGGTGCTCGCTTATCTCAACGGGGAGCCGATCCGCGAGTCCGAAGTGAAGGGCCTCTTTGATTATCTGATCGAAATGTACTCCTACTACGGCTATGACATGACCACGGAGGAGAACATGTCCTTCGCGCGCGGCGTGGCGCTCAACCAGGTCGTGCAGGAGCGCCTTGTGATGGCCTACGCGAAGGAGAACGGCCTGGATCAGTTCTCGGCGGAAGACCTCGCGGAGCTGGACCGCCAGAACGGGGAACTCTGGGAGGACGCGATCATGCAGTATGTGCAGACCTACGGCACCGAGGCCGAGATCGCCAACCCGGATCGCCTGGAGGAACTGCGCCAGCAGGCGGAGGCCTTCTACAACAAGAACGGCGACACCCGTGAGACGACCCTCGAGTCCCTCCGCCAGAGCATGATCACCGAGCGCGTGCAGGCCGCGCTGGCCGCCGGCGCCGAGGTGTCCGAGGAGGACATCGCGGAGAATTTCGAGGCTCGGGTGGCCGAGGACAGGGAGTACATCCCGGATCCCGCGACCTATGAGTTCTACACCAACTACTACGGCTATGAGCCGACTTACATCCCGGCGGGCTTCCGCAAGGTGCAGATGCTGATCCTGGAGGCGGACGAGACCGCGATGAGCGACTTCATCGCCGTCAACGCCAAATGGGAGGAGCAGGTGAATGCCCTCGAGACCGATCCCGCGACCGCTTCGGACCTGGATGTGCCGGCAACCGAGACCGAACTGGAAGCGGCCAGACAGGCCGTCCTCGCCTCCGTGAAGGGCAAGCTCGATGAGATCAGCGCCAGGCTGGCGGGCGGCACGTCCTTCGAGGAGGTCATGGCAGAGTACGGCGCCCCCGGCGCGGAGGAAGAGCCCGCCGCGGCCGACGGCCTGATGATCAGCCAGGACAGCATCATCCACGAGCCGGATCTTATCAGCGCGGCTTTCTCCCTGGAGAATGTCGGCGACGTCTCCGAGCCCGTGGTGGGCAGCTACGGCGTCTGCATCCTCTGCTACCTCGGCGATGTGCCCGAGGGCCCGGTGGAGCTGTCCGAGGAGCTGCGGACCTCCATCTACGAGCAGCTGCTGGAGGAACTGGAGACGAAGATCTTCAACGAGACCGTGACCGTCTGGGTCGAAGGCGCGGACCTCACCTTCACCGAGGCCGGCGAGGCCTGGCGGATCCCCGAGATCCCGGAGGACGCCACCTACGAGGCGGAAGATGAATAAACCCGCCCCGAGAACCGCCGCCGTGTGCGATGCACGGCGGCGGTTTTCTGTTGCAAATCCGGCGCTGTCTGCTATAATGATTGCAGTCAATAAACCGACAACGGAAAGGCTGATGCCCTATGAAAAACACACGCGGTTCCGCAAACCTGCCCTATCTCCGGGGCAGCGTCCCCGGCGGCCTGGCCATTTTGCTGATGGGCTCGTCGATCCTGGCTGTCTTCGGCATCATCGAGGTGCTCTGCGGCGCCGTCCGGGCCTTCGGCGACGGACAGATCCCGCTCGGGACCGTCCTGATCCTGGGCTGCGTCGGTTTTATCCCCACCATCATGGCCGGCTTCGGTGCGGTCAGGATGTACCGGGGAGATGTCCGGGGCGCGGACACGGTCCGGTACGCGTGCTCCTTCCGCCGCGGGATCCTCATCACCGGTTTCGTCCTCCTCATCGCCTATGAGGTGTATCTGGTTTTGAAGGGGATGAACGACTGCAGCGGGTATTCGGCTTACATAGGCGGCCGGGTCACCGCCTATTTCGCCGGATACTTCGCAGGCATCCTGGTGCCCGGCGTGCTGATCGGCGCTTTCCTGCTCCTCTACGCCCGCCTGATCGGCGACCTGAGAGATCTCGCCGAATGTGTACGGAAGGAGATGGGGAGCTCCGGCGCGGAGGGCAGGATCGCGGGGTATGTCCCCGCGATCCGGAGATGGATCGCGGTCCTGTTCATCACGGTGACCTGCCTGAGCCTGGTGTTCCTGCTGCTTGCGAATACTTTCGCGTGGCTGGACTATGATCAGAGGAAGACGATCTCGCTCTACATTTCAGCCATGGCGCCTTATGGTGTCAGTACCTTCCTTGCGGCCGCGCAGTTCTGCCTGATCCTTGCCTTCCACAAAGGTTGCAGGCGCTCCCATGCTCGGGCGGGGGAGGAGCATCCGGTCCTGCTTCTCGCCGGGTACATCCGCGTCTCGCCTCTGTGCATCGCGGGCACGGTCCTGCTGAGCTGGCAGGCGTTCACCGATCTCCGGGCCCTGATCCTTGATCTCAGCAATCTGACGATCTACAGCGGCAAAAGCCTGTCGTACTATATCGAAAGCTGGGGCTTCGGCTTTCTCTGGACCATGGACAAGCTGGTCATGCCGCTTTTGCAGGTCGCGGCCTGGATCGTGCTGGCCGTCGCCCTGCTGCACCGCCGCCGCGCGCTGCTGACGGCCGTCGGCGCTTTCCTGGGGCTTGCGGCAAACGCCTTCTTCGCCTTCATCCGGATCAGGGCCCTGGGCGCCTCGGCCCCGGCCGCCTCTGTGATCAGAAGCATCGCTCCCGCCCTCGCCGCACTCTTCTTCGCTCTTCTGCTTGTCTCGGCCGTCACCGCTCTGCGCAGCGGGCGCAGCGCGCCGAAGGGTCTGCGCTTCACAGCCCTGGCTGTCGGACTGGCGGCGATGCTCTGCAAACACACCGCGGATCTGTTCCGGCCCGTTCGCACGATTGAACCGATCGATGTGCCGGAGCTGGCTGTCACACTGACGGTCATCGGCGCGACTTTCGCCGCTCTGTGCCTGGCGAAATATCCTGCCGAGCTTGAGCCGGAAGAGGCGGAAACCAAGCGCGTCACGGATGACCCGGAGCCGATGCCGGAGTAAACCCGGGGACTGTGGCCTGTCGAAGCATGCGAAAACGGAGACCGCCGATACACGGTCTCCGCTTTTTGAACTGTGTTTATCCGTTGACGCGCACGGCGAGGGTCGCCTGCTCCCCGTTGATGTTCCACTCGGCGGCGGTGAAGCTGTCGTCGGCTTCGGCGCGCTCGAGGGTCACGGCGAGGGTGCCGCGGGTGATCATGTCGCGGCCGGCTTCGATCGCGGCGGCCAGCTTGTCCCCGCAGACGTAGCGGACATCGATGCGGTCGGTGACCTCGAAGCCCGCGTCCCTGCGCATGTTCTGCAGCTTGCTGATGACCTCGCGGGCAAAGCCCTCGTTGATCAGCTCGTCGGTCAGGTTGGTGTCGAGGACGACGGTGACGCCCTTGTCCTCCTGCGCCACGAAGCCGGGCTTCTGCGCGGGCTCGGTGAGTACGTCGTCGGCGGCGAGGATGACCTCCGTGTCATTCACGGGGAAGGTCACGGTCTCGCCGCGCGCAAAGGCGTCGACCACATCGTTGCCGTCCAGCTCGGTCAGCTTCTGGCGGATCGCGCCGAGGAGCTTGCCGTACTTCGGGCCGAGGGTGCGCATCTGCGGCTTGAGCGTGTAGGTGGTGAAGGCGCGGGCGTCGTCCACGAAGCGCACCTGCTTCACGTTCAGCTCGTCCTCGCACAGGGACTGATAGGCCTCGCCGAAGCGGGCGCCCTTGACGTACATGGCGGCCAGCGGCTGGCGGACCTTCAGGTTGGCCAGGGCGCGTCCCGCGCGGCCTAGCTGCACGGCCTCGAGCAGGGCGGCCATCTGCTCCTCCATGTCCGGATCGATCATCGCCTCGTCCGCGGCGGGGAAGGCGCACCAGTGCACGGATTCCTCGGCGTCCGGGAGCTTGCCGACGGCCAGATTCTGCCAGATCTCCTCCGCCATGAAGGGGATGAAGGGGGCGCAGACCTTGGCCAGGGTCAGCAGGACGTGGTAGAGTGTGGCGAAGGCGGCTTCCTTGTCGCCGGCCATGCCCTTGCCCCAGAAGCGCTCGCGGCTGCGGCGGACATACCAGTTGCTCAGGTCGTCCACAAAGGCCTCGATGCCTGCGGCGGGCTCGGTGACGCGGTAGTGCTCCAGATCGTCGTCCACCTTCTTCACCAGGGAGTTCAGGCGGGAGAGGATCCAGCGGTCCATCAGCGTCAGCCCGGTCTCGGTCAGGGGGTGCTTCGTGGGATCAAAGCCGTCGATCTCCGCATACATGGCGAAGAAGGCGTACACGTTCTGCAGGGTGGCCAGGAAGCGCATCGGGCCTTCCATGACGCCCTTGTCGGAGAAGCGGGTGGGCAGCCAGGGCGCGCTGGTGGCGTAGAAGTACCAGCGGAGGGCGTCGGCGCCGTATTTGTTCAGGGCGTCGAAGGGATCCACCACGTTGCCCAGGTGCTTGGACATCTTCTTGCCCTCGCCGTCCTGCACATGGCCGAGCACGATGCAGTTCTCGAAGGGCGCGCGGTCGAAGAGCAGGGTGGAGATGGCCTCCAGCGTGTAGAACCAGCCGCGGGTCTGGTCGATGGCCTCGGAGATGAACTGGGCCGGATAGTTGGCCTCGAAGATCTCCTTGTTCTCAAAGGGGTAGTGCCACTGGGCGAAGGGCATGGAGCCGGAGTCGTACCAGCAGTCGATGACCTCCTTCACCCGGTGCATGGCCTTCCCGCAGGTGGGGCAGGTGATCTCCACGGCGTCGATGTAGGGCCGGTGGAGCTCGATGTCGGGGCCGGGATCGGTGACCGCCATCTCGCGCAGCTCTTTGATCGAGCCGATGACGTGCAGATGGCCCGCCGGGCAGCGCCAGACCGGCAGGGGCGTGCCCCAGTAGCGCTCACGGGAGAGGCCCCAGTCGATCACGTTCTCGAGGAAGTTGCCCATGCGGCCTTCCTTGATGTTGTCCGGCATCCAGTTGATCGTGCGGTTGTTGCGGACGAGATGGTCGCGCAGGGCCGTCATGCGGATGAACCAGGTCGGGCGGGCGTAGTACAGCAGGGGCGTGTCGCAGCGCCAGCAGAAGGGATAGTCGTGGGCGAAGGGCACGGCGGCAAAGAGCAGGCCGCGCTGCTTCAGGTCGTCCAGGATCAGCCTGTCCGCGTCCTTGACGAAGACGCCGGGCCAGTCCGTGTCCTTCGTCATACAGCCCTTCGTGTCCACCAGGCAGACGAAGGGCAGGCCGTTCTCGCGGCAGACGCGGTTGTCGTCCTCGCCGAAGGCCGGAGCGATGTGCACGATGCCGGAGCCGTCGGTCATGGTGACATAGTTGTCCGCCACGACCTGCCAGGCGTTGGTGTTCTCCGGCAGGAGGCCGGGCTGGAAGTGGAACAGGGGCTCATACTTCAGGCCGACCAGCTCGCGCCCGGGCTTCTCCTCCAGGATTTCCACGGGCTTGTCACCGAAGACCGCGGGGATCAGCGCCTTGGCCATGATCCAGGTGTCGCCGTCCGCGGTGAACTTCGCGTAGGTGTCGTCGGGATTCACACACAGAGCCAGGTTGGAAGGCAGGGTCCAGGGGGTCGTCGTCCAGGCCAGGAGCCAGGTATTCTCTTCGCCCCTGACCCTGAAGCGCACGAATGCGGAGGTTTCCTTCACATTCTTGTAGCCCTGGGCTACCTCGTGGGAGGAAAGTGCCGTGCCGCAGCGCGGGCAGTAGGGGACGATCTTGTGGCCCTCGTAGAGCAGGCCTTTCTCCCAGATCTGCTTCAGGCTCCACCACTCGGACTCGATGTAGGGGTTCTGATAGGTGATGTAAGGGTGCTCCATGTCCACCCAGTAGCCCACCTGGTCGGACATCTTCTCCCACTCGTGGAGGTACTTCCAGACGCTCTCCTTGCACTTGGCGATGAAGGGCTCGATGCCGTACTGCTCGATCTGCTCCTTGCCGTCGAGGCCGAGGAGTTTTTCGACCTCGAGTTCCACGGGCAGGCCGTGGGTGTCCCAGCCGGCCTTGCGGGTGACGGAATAGCCCTTCATGGTCTTGTAGCGCGGGAAGAGGTCCTTGATGACGCGGGTCTCGATGTGGCCGATGTGGGGCTTGCCGTTGGCCGTGGGCGGCCCGTCGTAGAAGGTCCAGGTCGGCGCGCCGTCGCGCAGGCGGAAGGAGCGGCGGACGATGTCCCTGTCCTTCCACAGCTGCATGACCTCGCGCTCCCGCTCGACGAACTTCATGTCGGTGGAAACTTTGCGGTACATGGGGATTCAGCCTCCTTTGTCTCTGGCCGGGAACAGAAAACGCCCCGGCATGCTCTGCCGGGACGGATGTTGTCTTTGCATCCGCGGTACCACCCGCATTGACAGCCGGAGCTGTCCGCTCAACGCAGGCTCTTCTGACCTGCCCGCCCTGTATCGGGAGCGCCCGGACTGCCCTCACGCGCACGCTTCGGGCAGTCTCACTCCGGGGTGATCTGCGCGGGGCTTTCCTCGCCGGGCTCGCACCAACCCCGGCTCGCTTGGAGGCCTCCCTCCCGCGCCGTCCCCATCACGGTGAACGTCAAGGGGTATTATAGCGGGTTTTGGGGAAAATGCAAGGGGTGAATTCGGGTCATTCAGCGTCTTCCGCAAGCATACGGAGAAACTGTTCCGGTGTGACGACCCGCACGGGGGAGCGTCTGTAGTCCCGCTCATTCCGCGTCACAATGGAGTCCATATGTTCCCGGAGGGCCGTCTCGATCATCACGGCGTCCTCAAAATCCGCCGTATCGGAGGCGATGGCGCCGAGGACATCCGAACCGGCTGTGTCCAGCACGTCAAAGAGCTCGGCGATCCGGCTGACGATGGTTCTCGCAAGGCCGCCGTCATGGGTCAGCCGGTGGGACAGATAATAGATATCCGTCATGGACTTCGCGGTCACGCAGCCCTCAAAGCGCATGCCGGCTGCGGCCAGAAAGATCGCTTCCGCGTCCTGGGCAAACGGTTTGCGGCTCTGGATCGCGTCCAGGATCACACAGGTGTCAAGCAGCGCTTTCATAATTCGCTCAGCCGCTCCTCCCTGGCTTCCTCCTGCGTCATGGTGTCAGGGAGGACGCCGAACAGGGAACGGGCTACCTCAGTGCGGTTCGTGAAGGGGTTGGTCAGCTTGCTGACGATCTTGCCGTTCCTGGTGATGTAGATATCCTCCGTGGCGGAAAGCAGCAGGTATTTTCCGAGGTTCGATTTCAGCTCTGTGGCGGTGATGGACATACCGCTCCCTCCTTTCCTTCTCTGCAGCATTCATGATAACCGAAACCGTACGATCTGTCAACAGAACTGTACGATTTTCTGTCTCTGTCCGTCCGATTTGGCCGGCTCCGGTGTTTCACGGAAACCGGGGATCCGGGTGCAAAATCAAAGTTGACAAAATCACCCGGCTATGCTATGATGGCACCGCAAACCCGATCGATTTTGTCGGAAATGGAGGGAAGGCGGCGTGAAGCTTTCGACAAAGGGACGCTACGGGCTGACGGCCATGCTCTATCTGGCGCGGCATGCGGACGAAGGCCCGCTGCCCCTGCGCATGATGGACGAGACCGGCATCCAGCCGGATTATCTCGAGCAGCTGCTGGCCTCCCTGCGGAAGGCCGGACTGGTGTGCACCTCCCGCGGCGCACAGGGCGGCTACAGCCTGGCGCGGGCCCCGGAGGACATCACCGTGGGCGACGTGATCAGCGCCACCGAGGGGCCGGTCCGCTTCTGCGAGTGCGACTCGGAGGACGCCACCTGCTCCTGGCGGGAGCACTGCGACGCGCGGTCGGTCTGGGTATCCCTCTCTCAAAAGATGAATGATCTTCTCGACAGCATCACCCTCGCGAGCGTGCTGGAGGATCTGAATAAGGAGGCTTCTGACGCATGAACACCATCTACCTCGACAATGCCGCAACCACGGCTGTTTCACCCGAAGTCCTCGAGACCATGCTCCCGTATTTCACGGAGCATTTCGGCAATCCCTCCAGCGTCCACGCCACGGGCCGTGACGCGAGAAAGGCCATCGAGAACGCCCGCCGCCAGGTCGCCGCGGCCATCAATGCCGCCAATCCGCAGGAGATTTATTTCACCGCCGGCGGCTCCGAGAGCGACAACTGGGCCATCAAGGGCGCGGCTTTCCAGAACCGCAAGAAGGGCAATCACATCATCACCACCGCCATCGAGCACCACGCCGTCCTGCACACCTGCAAGTGGCTGGAGCGCCAGGGCTTTGAGGTCACCTACCTGCCGGTGGACGAAAACGGCTTTGTCACCGCGGAGCAGGTGGAGCAGGCCATCACCGACAGAACGATCCTGATCACGGTCATGGCCGCGAACAATGAGATCGGTACCCTGGAGCCCATCGCGGAGATCGGCAAAGTGGCGAAGGCGCACAAGATCCTCTTCCACACCGATGCGGTGCAGGCCGTGGGCGCGATCCCGCTCGACGTGCAGGCCATGAACATCGACATGCTCTCCATGTCCGGGCACAAGTTCCACGGGCCCAAGGGCATCGGTGCCCTCTACATCCGCCGCGGCGTGCGGATCGACACCCTGATCCACGGCGGCGCCCAGGAGCGCGGGCAGCGCGCCGGCACCGAGAACCTGGCCGGGATCGTCGGCATGGGCAAGGCCATCGAGATCGCCACGACTGACCTCGCCGCGAAGAGCGCGAAGACCGCGGCCCTGCGCGACCGGCTGATCGACGGCATCCTGGAGCGCATCCCGGACGTGCGTGTCAACGGTCCCCGCGAGCGGCGCCTCCCCAACAACTGCAATGTCTCCGTCCGCTACATCGAGGGCGAGAGCATGCTCCTGCGCCTGGACCTGGCAGGGATCGCGGCCTCCAGCGGATCGGCCTGCACCTCCGGCAGCCTGGATCCGAGCCATGTTCTGCTCGCCATCGGCCTGCCGCATGAGGTGGCTCACGGCTCCCTGCGCATGACCCTCGGCAGCGACAGCACGCAGGAGGAAGTGGACAAGGTGCTCGAGGTGCTCCCGGGCATCGTCAGCGACCTGCGCGCCATGAGCGTGCTCAACGAACGCACCAGCACCGTCACCGACGAAGTATTCTACCGCGCCCAGCCCAAGGCCTGACCCGCGGGATCTGTCAGAAGGAGGAGTTCAGCATGTATTCCGACAAAGTGATCGACCATTTCTCCAATCCGCGCAACGTGGGTGAGATCGCGGACGCCAGCGGCAGCGGCACGGTGGGCAACCCCAAGTGCGGCGACATCATGAAAATGGACATCAAGGTCGAGGACGGCATCATCACCGACGTGAAATTCAAGACCTTCGGCTGCGGGGCGGCGATCGCCACCTCGTCCATGGCCACCGAGATGGTGAAGGGCAAGAGCATCGACGAGGCGCTGGCGCTCACCAACCAGGCCGTGGCGGAGGCCCTCGACGGCCTGCCCCCGGTCAAGATGCACTGCTCCATGCTCGCCGAGCAGGCGATCCACGCGGCCATCGAGGATTATCAGAAAAAGCAGGCAGCCCAGGCCTGACCCTGCGGCAAAGGCCGGAGTCTTCAGCGGACAGCTGAACGGCTCCGGCTTTTTACTGAAATCGGGACGGCTGTCTTGCAAACGGGCCGATTTCGGTGTATACTGATTCCGGTCGAACAACATCGCACAATAAAAGGAGGTCGTTTTATGTCGTGGGAAAAGATCCGTGACAAGCTTTCCGAGATGCTGGCAACGGTGGGCGGCAAGGTGCTGCTGGCGATCGCGATCCTCGTGATCGGCATCATCGTGGTCAGAATCCTGATGAAGGCGCTGCGCAAGCTGAAGAGCTTTGAAAAGCTGGATCAGACCGTGACGCGCTTCATCCTCAACTTCATCAAGTGGGGCCTCTATCTGATGGTGATCATCGCCGTCATCAGCGTCCTCGGCGTGCCGATGACCCAGGTGATCGCGGTGCTGGCCTCCGCCGGCCTGGCGGTCGGCATGGCCCTGCAGGGCGCGCTGAGCAACCTGGCGGGCGGCATCCTGCTGATGATCCTGCGTCCCTTCAAGGTGGGCGACTATGTGGACGCGGCGGGCGCGAGCGGCTTTGTCCACTCCATCAACCTCTTCTACACGGTTATCATGACCATCGACAACAAGCGTGTCACCGTGCCCAACGGCAGCCTGATGAACGCCAACGTGACCGACTATACGGCCGAACCCCAGCGCCGCGTGGACCTAGTCTTCTCCTGCGCCAAGAGCGAGAAGCCCGCGGAGATCCAGCAGTGCATCCTCGACGCGGTGGCCACCAGCAAGTTTGCCCTGCAGGATCCGGCGCCCTTCGCCCGCATCAGCGGCGGCACCAACGAGGCCATGGAGTTCACCGTCCGCGTGTGGTGCAAGACCGAGGATTACTGGGATCTGTTCTTCGAGCTCAACCAGAGCATCGTGGAAGCCTTTGCCGCCAAGGGCGTCAAGGCGCCCGCGCTGCGCATCCTGAACGACAAGCCCTGACTGTCAACCGACCGAATGAGGTGATCGCATGAAAGAACTGAAAGGCACCAAAACCGAGCGCAACCTGATGGAAGCCTTCGCCGGCGAGAGCCAGGCCCGCAACAAGTACACCTATTTCGCCTCCAAGGCGAAGAAGGACGGCTATGTCCAGATCGCGAAGATTTTTGAGGAGACCGCCGACAACGAGAAGGAGCACGCCAAGATCTGGTTCAAGCTTCTCGAGGGCGGCGCGGTGAAGGACACCGTCTCCAACCTGAAGGCCGCCGCGGAGGGCGAGAATTTCGAGTGGACCGACATGTATGCCCGCATGGCGAAGGAAGCCCGCGAGGAGGGCTTTGACGAGATCGCCGACAAGTTTGAGCTGGTGGGCAGGATCGAGAAGGCGCACGAGGAGCGCTACCGCAAGCTGCTGGAGAACATCGAGGGCGGTCTGGTCTTCAGCCGCGACGGCGACCGCATCTGGGAGTGCTCCAACTGCGGCCACATCGTCATCGGCCCCGAGGCGCCCGAGGTCTGCCCGGTCTGCGATCATCCGCAGAGCTACTTCATGCTGCGGGCGGAGAACTACTGAGCCGGAGAAAGCCATGAGCGTTTCCTATTTCCCTTCGTGTCAGTTCACCGCCCTGCTTCCGGACGTCTCCGCGCGGATCAAGGCTTACATGGCCTCCCGCGGCGCTGCGGTCATGGGCTGCTGCCGGAAGGATCACACCCGCTTCACCGGTACGGCGGTGACCGTCTGCCAGACCTGCCGGATCATCGTGGAGGAGAACCGTCCCGACTGCGAATGCGTGAGCCTCTGGGAGTGGCTGGACCGGGACGCGGACTTCCCGTTCCCGGATCTCGGCGGCGCGGAGATGACCGTGCAGGACTGCTACCGCGCGAAGGCGCATGACGCGGAACGCGCGGCTGTCCGAAGCCTGCTGGGCAGGATGAACGTCCGCGTGCGGGAACTCCCCGGCACGGAGGAGGAGCGGAACTTCGACGGCGCGTGGCTCTTTCAGCCCGTGCGGCCCGGCAACCTGCAGCTGGCTCCGAAGCGCTTCAGCGAGATCGCGAAGGACGTGCGCCTCATGCCGCCGGAGGAAGCCGGGGCCCGGCTGATGGAGTACTGCAAACGCTTTACGACGGACCGGGCGGTCTGCTACTGCAACGCCTGTCTGCGCGGACTGCGCACCGGCCTGCCGCCGGAAAAGCAGGCCTTCCACCTGGCCGAACTGCTTTTCCCCGCAACCTGAAATGAACCGACCGATACAGAAAAGCACCGGGCAATTCCGGTGCTTTTCTGCTGGGTGACTGTCGGATCAGGTGAAGGGGAGCACGTTGTAGACAGCCGGGTCAAAGGTGTCCACATGGCTGTCGCCGTAGTCGGAGATCGTGCCGGCAATGTCGATGTCCAGCCGGAGCGTTCCGTCGCTATCCGTGTCCACATCGATGCCGAGCGTGCCCTCCGCCCCGGTGATCCGGCCCTCGCCGTCCAGGGTGAAGGTCAGGTCCGCCGCGGCCAGCCGCAGGCCGGTGACGCAGGACAGCAAGCCGTCGGTGACGGTGGTATGGAAGTCCATGATGTCGATCGCGGGGCCCCAGTAGGTGTCGAAGGCGATGCCGTGATCCTCGCGGAAGATGTGCTCGGCGACGGGCAGGGCGACGGTGTTCAGCGCGGCATTCATCAGCGGGGTGACGTCGTCCGCGGTCAGGACCAGGTGAACGGTCTCGCCGCCGTTTTCCGCGTCGGATACGGTGACCGCGCCCTCGGGCAGGCCGGCCTCGATCACCGGCATCAGCTGCGCGGCCAGTCCGGCCAGCTGCTGCATGGTGACCGTCGGTGTCACGAGGGAAGGCTGGCTGTAGCCCTCTGTCAGCTCCCTGTAGAAGCCGGGTTTGTAGCGGTCCATGACGCAGACATGCGCCTCGTGCTCATCGATCTCGTTGCAGATGATCAGGTAGCCGGTCTCCCGCTCGGTGCCGTCCTTGCGCGGGGTGGATAGCTTCAGATCCCAGAAGGAGTCGCCGCCGTCCTGGACGTAGCGGGCCTCCACTCCCTTGAAGCGCGTGCCCTCGAGGCGGAATTCCGCCGTTCCCTGCAGGGTGACGTTCGGGGTCGCAAACAGCAGCTGCAGCACTGCGAGCAGGACGCTCACAAGGCTTGTCGTGATCACATTCATGGGTTATCCTCCTTGAAAATACGGTTTTCAGACCAGGGCCGCCAGCTTCAGGAGCAGGGCCTTGTTGCCGCGGACGCGGACCTTGCCGAAGAGCAGGGCCTTCGCGGGGGAGAGCTCGCGGTTGACCAGGGCCAGGAGGTCCTTTTCGTCGGCCTCCAGGGAGCAGTCCGGGTCGCGATCCAGGGTCTCCGGCAGGGTGACCCGGCCGTCGTCCAGACGGATGTTGACCACCCGGCCCTGCCTGGTGCGCAGCGCGAAGAGGCCGCTCTGCCCCTTCAGCTTCTCCTCGATCGGGGCGGTGAGCGACGGCAGCGCCGCGACAAACTCATCCAGGGTGGCGTAACGTTCTGATGCCATGGCGTGACCTCCTCACATCGTGACGGCCACGGCGAACGCGGCGGCGGCCTTCAGGTCATCGGCGTCGGGACGGCCCTTAGCCAGGAAATGGAACGCGCCCTTGCAGCAGAACTCTTTGCCGCTGAGATGGAAGGAGTGCTTTTCCGCCAGCTTCTCAAGCTGGGAGCGGGTGGAACGGCCCGAAGCGGAGGTGCAGACGTTGATGATCTCGCCGCACTTCTCCCCGTTGGCGACCAGGAAGTCCTTCAGCTTGCCGTCAATGCGGGCGGCATACATGCCGTTGCAGAGGAAAAGCATGTCCACAGGCTTCTCCAGCCCGCTCTCGATGTCCAGCGCCGGCAGGTTCAGCGCCTCGCCGATGGCCTCGGCCAGCTGCTTTGAGTGTCCTGTGCGGGAGAAGTACCGGATTGCGATCGTTGCCATGGTGATCTCTCCTTTTCGTTTTGTCGTGAAAGCTCAGGAATCCGCAGCGGCGTCCTTGCGGACCACCGCGAACTTGCCGTCCCGGACGGTGAGCAGCATGGTGTCGCCCAGGTGCAAGCGGCCGGAGATCAGCTCCTCGGAGAGGGTGTCCTCCACCGTGCTCTGGATCAGCCGCCGCAGAGGGCGCGCGCCGTACTTCGGGTCGTATCCGTTTTCTGCCAGATAGGCCACGGCAGACTCGTCCCACTCGAGACTGGCCCCGCGCTCCTTGAGCAGGGCGGCAACCTGTCCAAGCATTAAACGCGTGATGGCCTCGATTTCTTCCTGCGTCAGGGCGTGGAAAACGATTGTTTCGTCGAGACGGTTGAGGAATTCGGGGCGGAACTTCTCCTTCAGCTCCCGCATGACCGTCTCCCGCATCCGGGCGTAGTCGCGGCTGTCCGCCTTTCCGTCCTGCGCGCCGAAGCCGAGGGACTTGGCCCGGTCGAGCTCATGCGCGCCGGCGTTGGAGGTCATGACGATGATCGTGTTCTTGAAGGAGACCACGCGCCCGGTGTTGTCGGTGAGGCGGCCGTCCTCGAGAACCTGGAGGAGGATGTTGAACACGTCCGGATGCGCCTTCTCGATCTCATCGAGGAGGACCACGCTGTAGGGCTTGCGCCGGACGGCCTCGGTCAACTGGCCGCCTTCCTCATAGCCGACGTAGCCGGGGGCCGCGCCGATCAGACGGGAGGTGGTGAACTTTTCCATGTACTCGGACATGTCGAGGCGGATCACGGCGTTCTCGTCGCCGAAGATGGCCTCGCCCAGGGCACGGCACAGCTCGGTCTTGCCCACGCCGGTGGGGCCGAGAAAGAGGAAGGAGCCGATGGGCCGCTTGGGATCCTTGAGGCCGGCGCGCGCGCGGCGGATGGCCCGGGCCACGGCGCCGACGGCCTCCTCCTGGCCGATGACGCGCTTGTGCAGGGTGTCCTCGAGGTGCATGAGGCGGTTGGCCTCGGTCTCGTTCATCTGCTCGACCGGGATGCCGGTCCAGGTGGCGACGATGGCGGCGATGTCCTCCGCCTCCACCACCGTGCGGGCGGCGGAGCGGCGGGAATCCCAGGCGGAGCGCTTCTGGCTGATCTCCTGGCGCAGGGCGCGCTCCTCGTCGCGCATGGCGGCGGCCTTCTCGAAGTCCTGGTGGGAGATGGCTTCCTTCTTTTCGATCAGGATGGACTCGAGGCGCTGCTCCTGCTCCCGCACGTCCGGCGGGGTGGTGAAGGCCTCGATGCGCACCCGGGAGGCGGCCTCGTCCATCAGGTCGATGGCCTTGTCGGGCAGGAAACGGTCGGCGATGTAGCGGTCCGAGAGGTGGACGGCGGCGATGATCGCCTCGTCAGTGATGCGCACCTTGTGGTGGGCCTCGTAGCGGTCGCGCAGGCCGAAGAGGATCTGCTCGGCCTCCTCGGTCGTCGGCTCACCCACGGTCACGGGCTGAAAGCGCCGCTCGAGGGCCGCGTCCTTCTCGATGTGCTGGCGGTACTCATCCAGCGGGGTGGCGCCGATGCACTGCATCTCGCCACGGGCCAGGACGGGCTTGAGGATGTTGGCCGCGTCGAGGCTGCCCTCGCCGTTTCCCGCGCCGATGATCGTGTGGAATTCGTCGATGAAGAGCAGGACGTTCCCGTCCTTGCGCACCTCGTCGATGACCCGCTTCAGCCGCTCCTCAAACTCGCCGCGGTACTTGCTGCCCGCCACGATGCCGGAGAGGTCGAGGGTGTGGATGCGCTTGCCGGAGAGCATCTCGGGCACGCTGCCGGAGACGATGCGCTGGGCGAGCCCCTCGGCCACGGCGGTCTTGCCGACGCCGGGCTCGCCGATGAGCACGGGGTTGTTCTTCGTGCGGCGGATCAGGATCTGGATCACGCGCTGGATCTCCGTGTCGCGGCCGATGACCGGGTCGAGCTCGTTCTTCTCGGCGGAGGCGGTCAGGTCGCGGGTATACTGGCGCAGGGCGGAGTTCTTGCGGCCGCGGTTTTCGGGGTTCGGGCGGAAGCCGGGGGCCGGACTGCCCATCGGCGCGTTCTGTTGGGCTTCCTCCTCGTCGTCGTCCTCGCGCTTGCGGGCCTCGGGCTCCCCGCTGCGCAGCTGATCCTCCAGCTGGGCGCGGAGACGGTCGAAGTCCACGCCGAGATAGGACAGGATGGCCGCGGCCTGGCATTCGCGGTCGGCCAGCAGGGCCAGCCACAGGTGCTCGGAGGTCACGTAGTTCTGTCCGTGGCGGTGCGACTCGGCGATGGCCTGGTCGATCGCCTTTTTCATGCGGGGGGTCATGTCAAAGCGCGGACGCTCAGGCAGGGGGCTGCCGTCCGCGGTGGCGCGGATCTGTTCGATCACCTTGTCGGGGTCCACATGGGCCTCCACCTCAGGGGCCAGGTTGTCGCTGTCCCGCAGGAGGCCCAGGAGCAGGAACTCCGTGCCGACATTGGTGTGCTGCAGGGCGGCGGCTTCGCGGCGCGCCTGGGCGATGGCCATCTGCGCGCGCTGGGTAAATCTTCCGAACATCAAATATCTCCTTTATGTGAGACGGGCGGGGCGGATCAGGCTGCGGACGCGCCTGGCGCGGGCCGCGTCGAGGGCCTCGCCGGTGAGGCCGGTCTCGCTCTTCGCCCGCAGATGGGCGTCCTGGACCTCCACGGGCAGGGTGTCAATGGCATCCAGGTCCACGTCGAGCTGGCCGAGCACGGCGCCCAGGCGCAGGGAGGACCAGAGCCGGTAGAATTCGTTGAGGGGGAGAAGGCGGGCGTTCTGCAGCAGGCCCCACGCGCGCCAGATCCGATCCTCGGTCTGCAGACGGCGCTCCTTCATCGCGTGGACGCGGAGTTCGCCTTCCATGCCGCTCAGCTGCTCGCCGAGGGCGGTGACGGTGGCGATGATCTCATCCTCCGTGCGGCCCAGCGTCACCTGGTTCGAGATCAGGTAGATGTCGCCGAGGGCTTCGCTGCCCTCTCCGTAAAAGCCGCGGGCCGTGAGGCCGACCTTGGCCGCGATCTGGCCCACGCTGCCCATCTGCTTGTGGTGGGCGAGCATCGGCAGGTGCATCAGGAGGGACGCGCGCATGCCGGTGCCCGTGTCGGTGGGGAAGGCGGTCAGGTAGCCCAGCTGGGGATCGTAGGCGAAGCGGACGTGGCGGGAAAGGGCGTCGTCGATGGCGAAGCACCGGGCGGCGGTGTCGCTGAGGCAGAGACCCGGGCTGACCGCCTGGATGCGCAGGTGGTCCTCCTCGCCCATCATGACGGAGACCTGATCCGACTCCCGCAGCAGCACGGCGCTGTCCGGGAAGCGCGTCAGATCCTGGCTGATCAGGTGGCTCTCGACCAGCAGCATCCGGCCTTCCTCGCCGACGGCGCTCATGGTCAGCAGGCGGAACCCGTTGTCCTCGCCGGAGAGGGCGAGCGCGTTGGCGGTGCGGGAGATGCAGGTCGCGGCCACACCCTCGCGGCCGGCGTCAAAGGGCAGGTCCTCATAATTACGCGCGAGGCGGATGCGGGAGGAGAGGACGGCGGAATGGCTCATGCGCGGTCGCCTCCCTCTCCGGCCAGGGCGTGGATCTGATCCCGCAGCTGGGCGGCGGTCTCGAAGTCCTCGAGGGCGACGGCCTGCTGCATGAGGCGGGTCAGCTCCTCCTGGCGGGTGCGGGAGCGCTGGGCCTCCGCGTTCTCCAGGGGCAGGCGGCCGGCGTGCTGGACGCGGCCGTGGATCTGCTGCAGCATGGGCTGGAGCTGCTCGCGGAAAGCGACGTAGCAGCCCGGGCAGCCGAGGCGGCCGGTCCGGTGGAATTCGGCGTAGGCGGTCCCGCAGCGCGGACAGGTGATGTCCGGCACGGATTCCTCGCGCTCCTCCTCATCGCTGCTCCGGCGGTCGCCGCTGGTGATGGCGGACAGGATGGCCGCGAGGACGCCCGCGACATTGCCGCCGCGGAAGGAAGTGTTCATCGCCTGCATGCAGCTCGGGCATAAATGGCGCACGCAGGTCTCGCCGTTGATGTTCATCGTAACGGCGAAGCGGGCTTCGTTGAGATTGCATTCTTCACAGATCATCGCGGTTCACTCCTGTGCTCGGTCGGGGCGTTGGGGGAAGGGGCGGCGGGGGAGACAGCCGCGGGCGAGCGTCGGTTCTCGCGGGCGACGGAGGTCAGCATGGCCTTCAGGCAGCGGGCGCGCAGGGCGTCCTTCATTTGCTCGGGCATGGGGACGGCGAGGGCCTGCTCGGACACGGCGGAGCGCATGATCCCGGCCTCGGAGGGCGTGATCTGCTTCTCCTGAAGGAGCTGGCCGATGATGCGCACGGCATCCTGCTCCCCGATGGCGCTGCCGATGCGCTCCTGGATCAGGTACATCAGCTTCTGCCCGCCGCTGTGGCACACGCGCACGATGCGGATAAACCCGCCGCCGCCGCGCCTGGATTCGATGACGTAGCCGTCGTTGGGGGTGAAGCGGGTGGCCAGGACGTAGTTGATCTGGCTCGGCGCGCAGCCGAAGTACTCCGCCAGCTCATTGCGGCGCAGCTCCACCTCCGGCTCCTCCTGGGTCAGCATGGTTTTGATAAAGGACTCAATCGAATCGCTGAGTCTCATGAACAGACACCTCGTTTCCAGGTCAACTGACTTTCTTTGACCTATTCCCATTATATCATATCTGTCAAGCGTGACAAGGGGGTGAGCGAAACTTTTGGCTCTTCGCGGAAAAAATACGGGAAAAGCACATAGGAGGGATTCGCGCTCTGCGGAGTGCCAGGGGCTTTCCGATCGCCCCTGGACCCTTCGGGACCGTCTCTTTCTTGTTAGTTGTCGGGTAAAGCTGAGAGCATAGCCTGGCATTCCATCAAAAACCTGACAATTCCCCAAGAATGATTTAACGGGACGGCCCCGAAGGAGTCCAGAGGGCGATCGGAAAGCCCTCTGGTGCGCCCGCAGGCGCATTCCCTCATCAATACAGTCTCCCTAACTAAACGTGCACCAGGCTTTAACACGGGGGAGACGGCCGTCTGTCACTTTTCGGTGATCCGCCGCCATATCAGCAGGGTGACGACCAGGATCAGCGGAAAGACGCTGCCCGCGAGCATGCCGGACTGCAGACGGTCGCCGGCCTGCTGGGTCACCGCGCCGACGAGGCCCGGACCGGCCGCGCCGCCAAGGTCGCCGGCCATCGCGAGGAAGGCGAACAGGGCCGTCCCGCCATGCGGCAGGCGAGGGGAGGAAATGCTGATGGTGCCCGGCCACATGATCCCGACGGAAAAACCGCAGAGGACGCAGCCGATCAGGCCGAGGACCGGCGCGGAGGAGAGGGACGCCAGCAGATAGCAGCACAGGCACAGGATGCCCGAGCCGACCATGTAACCCCGCAGATCGATCCGTGTGCCGAACTTCGCGTAGATCACCCGGCTGATCCCCATGGTCACCGCGAACAGACAGGGACCGGCGAGGTCGCCCACGGCCTTCGGGAAGCCGAGCGCGGCCTCCGTGTAGGCCGAGGCCCACTGCGACATGGCCATCTCCGATGCGCCGGCGCAGACCATCAGCAGAACGGCCGTCCAGAACAGCGGTGTCCGGAACAGCTGGCTGATCGTCATGCCCTTGCCCTCCTCTGTCAGGCGCTCGATGGGACACGAGGCGAAATTGACGATGTTGTACAGCGGGATCAGGGCCCAGACACAGGCGAGGATCCGCCAGTTCCCGATGCCGAAGGCCGTGAAAAACAGGGAGGAGAGAAGGATGACGCCGACCGATCCCCAGCAGTAGAAGGAGTGCAGCAGGCTCATGACGGTCTCCTTGTGATCGAAGGGACAGGCTTCGACGATGGGACTGCACAGGACCTCGATCAGGCCGCTGCCGACGGCGTACAGCATCACGCAGATGAGGATGCCGGCGAAGGGATCGCCGCACAGATCGGGGAGGAAGGCGAGCCCGACCAGCCCGACGGAGGACACGGCCTCGGCGATGATCATGCTCCTGCGGTAGCCGATCCTGTCCACAAAGCGGGCGCAGAACAGGTCCACCGCGAGCTGCGTCAGGTAAAAGACGGTGGAGATCAGCGCGATCCGTCCCAGGGAGATGCCGTAGTCGGTGTGAAACCTGAGGAACAGCAGCGGCGCGAAGTTGGCCGCGATCGCCTGGGTGATGAACCCCAGGTAACAGGCCTTCAGCGTTTTCCGGTAATCCTTCCGCATGGCGGCAGCCTCCCTGATCTTCAGTGTGAAACAGGATCATTATACCCCGGACAGGCCGATGATTCAATCGGAAAAACGGCCGCCCCGCGAGGGACGGCCGCAAAGCATAATGAGAGGTCAGCCCTTGACGGCACCGGCGATGAAGCCCGCCTGGATGCGCTTGGAGAGGGCAATGTAGACGATGAGGGTCGGGATCGTCGCGATCGACAGCGCCGCGCCGATGGGACCCCAGTCCACCGTGTACTGGCCGAACAGCTGCTGCACGCCGACCGGCAGGGTCCGGTACAGACCGTCGCTGACGAAGATCGTCGCGAAGAGCAGCTCGTTCCAGCACTGGAGGAAGGTGTAGATGCCCACTGTGGAGATGGCCGGAACCATCAGCGGCAGGATGACCCGGAAGAAGATGCCCCACACGCCGCAGCCGTCGAGGAAGGCGGCCTCGTCCAGATCGTAGGGGATGTCTCCCATGAAGCCCACGCTGATCAGGATCGCCATGGAGAGCGAGAATGCCGCGTAGGGCACGATCAGGGCGATGTAGGTGTTGAGCCATCCGAGCCTGGAAAGGATGATGTACACCGGCACGATGGCGGCATGGATCGGGATGGTCAGGCCCAGCATGAAGAACTTGTTCATCATCTTGCGGCCCTTCCACACCAGACGCGTCATCGCGTAGGTGGCCATGAAGGCAGCGATCATCGTGATGGCGATGGCGGACATGGAGACGACCAGGCTGTTGAGGAAGTACTGGCCCATGTTGCCGGTCTTCATCGCGCTCTCGTAGTTGCTCCACGTCCATTGCTTCGGCAGGCCCACGAGGTTCGGGGGAACGTAGACGCTCCGGGGCTGGTCCAGAGAGTCCTTCTGGTCGCCCATCACGGTGGCGATGGAGCCCTTGAAGGTCTCCCAGGGGTCCGCTTCCGTTCCGCCGGCGGGCTGGGTCAGCTGATCCATGACGGATACGACGGTGGTCCGGACCTCTTCCCAGGGGTCGTCGATGCCGGCCTCCTGCATCTCCACGATGTGATCGACGGCGGATTTCATCCGCTTCCACTTGTTGGAGGTGAAGGTGAAGCCCGTGGTGTTGCTGGGCAGCATGCTGGCGACGATTCCTTCGGCGGAGGCCTTGATGCGGTCCCAGTCCTCGTCGGTCTTCCCGGGGGTGAAGATGCCTTCGATGCCCGTGAAGCCCGTGCGGATGTCCTCCCAGGCGTTCTCGAACTCGGAGACGACGGTCTGCCTGTACTCCGTCTGTTCGTCGGCCGGGAGTTCCTTGACGGTCTTGTCGTTCTTGATGCGGTTCTCGAGGCTGCTCTGCACGGCCCCGCGCATGGCGGTCCACTCGATGTCGGACACGTCGCCGAGGACGTCGATGATCACGTGCTCGACCTTTTCCCAGCGGGCGTCGGTGCTCTCACCCTTCGTCTTCTCGTCCGTGAGGGCCTTGGTGACGCCGGTGCGGATCTCCTCCCAGCGGGTCATGTCCATTGGGTAGCTGTAGCCCTGGATCTCGTTGACGGGATTCTTGCCGCTCTTGAGGGAGAAGGTCAACATCCAGTACAGCGGGAAAATGTTGATAAAGACCAGGATGATCAAAAGGATATGGATCAAGATCGTGGAGAGGCGGATGGGGTGACGTTTCTCCTCGATCGGCTTGACGGTCTTGATTCCCTTATTCTGAACGGTCATGCGACTTTCTCACCTCTGTTTCTGAAGATCAGGCTGATCAGAATCGCAAAGGCAAAGCACAGGATGATCAGGATCACCGCGATGGCGCTGCCCAGGCCGTACAGGTTGTGCAGGAAGAGAAGCTTGTACATCAGCGTGCTGGGGAGCTCCGCCTTGGTGGTGTCCTTCATCAGGGCATAGACCAGGTCGAAGGACTTGAGGGAGCCGGTCACGGCAAAGACCACGCTGACGCGCAGGATGGGCTTGATATAGGGGATGATGATGTGGCGGTTGACCTGACCCTCGGTGCAGCCGTCGAGCTTGGCCGCCTCGATCAGGTCCGTCGGCACGCCCTTCACGCCCGCGTACATCAGCAGCATGTGATAGCCGATGTACTGCCAGAGGATCGGGATGAAGGCGGCGCCGAGCGCCGTCTCGCGGAAGCCGGTCCACTGGCCGGTGAACGCGAGGGTGGAGGACTTGATGTGCTTGGTGATCCACGGGAAGAGCCACTTGTCGATGCCGAGGGCCCGCAGTCCCGCGTTCAGGATGCCCGCGTGGCCGGGATCGTAGATGTTCATCCACAGGCGGCCGATGATGACCGTGGAGATCAGCACGGGCATGAAGAAGATGGAGAGGTAGGCGCGCTCGCCCCGGATGCCTTTGCCGAGCCGCAGCGCGATCAGCAGCGCGATGGGCAGCTGGATGAAGACGGAGAGCGCGGCGAGGACCAGCGAGTTGACCAGCGCATCGCCCATGAACTTGACGTTCTCGGCCATGCCGCCGCTCTCGGAGACCAGCTGCCTCGAGAACAGGGTCACATAGTTCTGGAGCCCGACGAATTCGCGGTTGGTATCGGTGATGGAGGTGAAGTCATACAGGCTGTATACCGCCGACATGATGATCGGGGCGATCAGGATGCCGATGAACAGGATCAGCGCCGGCAGCAAAAACAGGAAGATATGCAGTCGGTAGGTGAGAGTCTGCTTCATAGCCATCGATCCCTTTCAGCAAAAAGAGGGAGACGGTCCCTCGGGAGGAATTCCCTCGGGAGGAACCGTCTCCGTTTCCGTGTCAGTCAGACTGTGTTACTGCAGGGCGTTGGTGAGGCTCTGCACAAAGCCGTCACCGTCGATCTCGCAGCCATAGACCTTGGACACATAGTCCAGATAGATGTTGGCGGGGTCAGCGCTCATGGCGGTGTCGCCGAAGAGGACCATGCCGTCAGCGGCGGCCACGATCTCGGCAACGGCGTTCACCAGGGGCTTCACCTGAGCCTTGGTCTCTTCGTCCTGGTTCCAGGCGGGCAGGCCGGAGCCGGCGAGGAAGCCGTAGTGGCAGATGGCACGGCCGAGCTGGAAGGCAGCGTCAGCGGCCAGAGCGGGGTTCTTGGAGGAAGCGGCGACAGCGAGGGTGTCGGAGGGGCCGCCGATGACCTGGCTGTAGGTGGCGCGCTCGGCGTTCATCACGGGGAACACGGCAGCCTGAGCGGTGAAGCCGGCGTCGTTGATCTCGCCGCAGTTCCAGGAGCCGTTCTGATAGAAGGCATACTGGCCGGCGATGAAGTTGGCCTTCACCTGGTCATTGCCCAGGGAGACGCCGTTGGGATCGAAGTAACCGCCGTTGATCATTTCCTGGAAGGTATTCACGGCCTTGACGATGTCCGGGTCGTTCCAGCTCTCCTGGCCGGCGAAGATGGCGTTCAGCTTCTCATAGCCGATGTACTTTTCCATGATGGGCTCGAGGTACTCGGTCACGCACCAGGTCTCGGAGCCGGAGCAGCCGAAGGGGATGATGCCGGCGGCCACGAGGTCGTCGCAGCACTCGACGAGCTCTTCATAGGTGGTGGGGACGGTCTCCCAGCCGGCCTTGGCCAGCAGGTCCATGTTGGCGAACAGGGTGACGATGTTCATGGTCAGCGGCACGCCGTAGTGGCCGCCGTTGTAGGAAGCGTTCTGCAGCATGACCTCGGGCAGCTCAGCGGCATAGGGCTGATAGGCTTCGTCGAGGCAGTACACGTTGCCGGCATTCACGAAGTCGCCCAGGAAGGCGCCGGCCCAGGTGAAGAAGATGTCAGGCAGCGTGGAGGGATCCGCCATCGCGGCCTTGATCTTGGTCTTGTAGGACTGATTCTCGAAAGCTTCCCACTGGATCTTGACGCCGGGGTTCGCAGCTTCGAACTCAGCGATCGCAGCTTCGTAGGCGGGACGGTTGGCGTCAGACTCGGTGGCGATACACCACATGGTCAGAACAGTCTCTTGTTCGGCGAAAGCGGGAACCAGGCCGAGCAGCATGACAGCAGCCAGAGCCAGCGCAAAGAACTTCTTCATGATGTGATCCTCCTCAAAAATTCTTGATTGCTGTTTTCCGATGTGACGTTTTGTCCCGCCGCTGCAAGCCACCTCCTTCGCGTCCGGCGGAGCGATACTCGTTATGGTGAAATTTGTGAAAACAGATTTATCAATCACCGCGGCGTTTGGCTGCGGGTATTGATCAGTGCTTTGCGGCGGGAACCACCCGCCAGGGGTAGGCGACGGCCAGGCTGTCGCCGTCCAGGAAGTACCGGCAGGTCACGGGATCGAACACGCCGCCGTAGTTCAGCGTGAAGGTGCCGCTCTCCGCGTCCGCTGTGTAGGTCCCGGAGAAGGCCGTGTCCTCGGAGAAGGTGCCGTCCTCCCGGAAGATGAAGCTGACGCGCGGCGTCTCCTCCACATACCAGGAGCCGATCAGGCCGTCGGAGGCGCCCTCCGCGGAGCGGATGTACGTCCGCCAGGGGTAGATCCACAGGCCGCTCTCATCGGCTTTGTAGCGCAGGACCGTGGAAAAGCTGCTGTTCGGCAGGTGCAGGGTCAGCGCTTCGCCGTCGTCCGTCCAGGTGAAGGTGAGACCCAGATAGACGGCCCGGCCGCCTTCCTCCACGCGCAGCACCGGCGTATCCGGAGCGTAATCGTACGTCCATTCCCCAACCAGCGGGCACTCCGCGTCCGCCCCGCAGAGCAGGAACAGGATCAGAAAACCCGCCAGAACGGTACACCCCGTGAAGCGCCTGAGAAAAGACGATTGCGGATTCATAGCATGCGACCTCTTTCCGATCCGCAGGACATGAACACAACAGCCGGTATGGATTGACACTTTTTAATGCCAAGGTGATCATAGCACAGTTTTACTCATGTGTAAACGCAAGGCTGATCAAATTTGAGAAACGGATTGCTCACAATTGTATATTCAAATGTTCTTTCATTGTACTTTCCGTGCACCTCCGGAGCGGCGAAAACCTGTAAACTCCTGTAAAAACCGCACCCGGGCGGCGCAATCAGGCTATGAAAACCGGCGCGGCTGTGATATGATAACAGGCAGAGAAACCGCGGATGCGAACCGTCCGATCCGGGCACGGCCCGGTTGGAGAAAACCAGAGAGGAGATCCGTCGACCGATGAGAAAACTGTGGATGATCATGATGATGCTGATCCTGCCGGCGGCCGTGCTGTGTGCCCCGGCGATGGCGGAGGAGACCCGCAGGGCGGAGAGCGCCGAGGCCTTCCGGGCCGCCTTTGAGGAACTCGCGGACGGCCTGCGCCAGGGCTTCAGCATCAACACGCCCAAGTCCGTCTACGAGCAGGCCGTGAAGAACGACCGTGAGGGCTGGCCCAACTTTTACGGCAGCTGCGGCGCCCTGGGCTATCAGGCCACCACGCTCGAGCGGGACGGCCGGATCACGGTCACGTTCGACGACGTGAACTACTACGCGGGCAAGCGCATCTGGGCGGCCTGCGTCGCGGGCCGGACCAACGTGCTGACAAACCGGGAGCGGGATACCCTGGAGAAGGCCCGGAGTATCGCGTCCCGGGCCACGGGCAGCGACCTGCAGCGGGAGCGTTATCTGCACGACTGGCTCTGCAACCACGTCAGCTATTATCTCGACGGCATCGAGGCCAACGACAACGACTGCGCGATCGGGGCCCTGCTCGACGGCCGCGCCGACTGCGACGGCTACTCCGACGCCTTTTACCTGCTCTGCAGGCTGGCCGGTCTGGAGTGCCGGCACATCTCCGGCAGCGCGACGGCCTTCCGCGGCCAGGGCGACGGCGGCCACATGTGGAACGCGATCCGCGTGAACGGGACATGGGTGATGGTGGACGTGACCTGGGATGACCAGGACACCTGGATCAGCAATGTCTACTACAACATCGGCACGGACCGCCTGCGCCGCAACCACCGCTGGACCGAGCGCTATCTCACGGTCACGCCGGAGCGCACCGACCGGGCCAACCTGCGCGACGCCGACCAGATGCTCGTCACCGCGGCCACGGCGGCGGATCTGGACGCCGCCGTCCACACGCTGAGCCGTAGGGGCGGCACCTCCTTCACGGCGGTCCTCGGCGGCGCGGTGACCGCGGACCGGGTGAAGGAGGCCCTCAAACGGTACGGAGCGGACACCTGGTCCGTGAACACGGATCCGAGCGTGCTGGAATTCCTCAACATCACCTGGCATGAGTATTTCCTCTATTGCGGCAGCGAGCAGGAGGCGATCGACTGGATCAACCGCTACGCGTCCGCGACCGTGCGGCCTGCCCAGCTGGTCATCCTCTTCCCGGACAGCCTTGGCCGGCAGCTCTTCGCCGACAGCCTGAACGGCGTCGAGCGGGTGCTGTATTCGAGCCGTCTCACGGATCCGATCGACTGGAGCTACTCCACGAACGATTACACCGTCTACATCAGGCGGCCGTCCTTCGGCGGCACCCTGCCGCGGGTGACCGACGCCGGGAGCCTGAAGCGCCACTTCCGCGACGCCCTGTCGGGCAGACCGACAGAGATCACCTTCATGGTCAGCGGATCCCTCCCGGGGTACGGCTTCCGCGATCTCATGTCCGAGCAGCTGTTCCGCAACGGGGTCAGCGACATCGAGGGATGGTACTCCTACGGCGGCGTGCGCATCGCGGTCAAGGGCATCCGCTACTATCCCGAGTTCCGCGTCGTGCAGACGGTCCGCGAGGCCGTGTCCTACATCCGGGAATGCCGTACGCGGGGCGTGTCGCAGTGCCGGATCTTCTTCCCGGACGATGTGTTCGCTGACCTGATGGCCAACGACGGCCGGGGCGTCTCCGGGATGATGGAGGAAGCCGGCTGGAACTCCTCCCGCTACAGCTTCAGCACGACCTACTGCGAGATCATGCTCGGCAACTGAAGCCTCTTTGAATCACTAAAAAAGCGGTTCTTCACGGAAAGCTCGGGAAAACCATGTGGGAGAGGAGAGGGTTCGCGCTCTGCGGAGCGCGCCAGGGGCTTTCCGATCGGTCCGGGGCTGCCGCCCATTCTCCGCTGAAAACTGTCCCCCGGACAGTTTTCCGGGCGCTCCGAATCCCTGGATCCTTCGGGATCGACTCTTTCCAGTTTGGCATTTTGCAAAGCAATGTTGATTAACGAAACCTTACATTGCCAAAGCCTTTCTTGACGGGACGGCCCCGAAGGAGTCCAGAGGGCGATCGGAAAGCCCTCTGGTGCGCCCGCA
>JAFRPG010000048.1 GCA_017429265.1 Clostridia bacterium
AGAGCATGATAGCCGCCTTCGATGAAAAACTGCCCCACCCGCCCAAGTGCGGCATGGCTTACTTCCGGTGCGCGTACCGCTCTCTCGCGCTAGGGTACAGGCAGGCGATCGACGAGATCGAGCGCAACACCGGCAGGACCTATGATAAGCTGTACATCGTGGGTGGCGGCGCGAAGAATGCCTTCCTGAACCGCCTCACGGAGGAGGCCACGGGAAAGAGGGTCATCGCCATGCCCATTGAAGCCACAGCCCTGGGAAACCTGAAAATCCAGATGACCGAAGGGGTTGCAGGGGGCGATCGGAAAGCCCCCTGCGGAAAGGAGTAATTATGCTGGTTGAGACCAAAGCCCGCGTCGGCGTGTTCGCCATCGCCCTGGGGGCGTACCTTCCTCAGTTCCCGTCCCTGGTGCCGGAATTCGAAGGACAGTATCGCGACTTCAAAAAGCAGATCCCAGACACGGTGGCGCTCATCGACGGCGGGATCGTCACCACCAAGGAGAAGGCCATGGAGGCCGGAGACAAATTCCGCGCCGCGGACGTGGACCTGGTGATCCTGCAGCTGCTGACCTACGCCACCAGCTACAACATGCTCCCCGCTGTCCGGGACCTGGACGTCCCCGTGGTGCTGGTGAACGTGCAGAAGAAAAAGGCTCCGGACTACGCCAACACCGACACGCCCACCTGGCTGGGCGAGCTCTACGCCTGCGGGGCGGTGGGCGAGATGGTGGCGGATCTGGAGCGGGCCGGCAAACGCCATGCGGTCATCACTGGTGTCGTCGAGGGCGGAGACCCGGAGGTGGAGCGGGAGATTGCTGACTGGTGCCGCGCGGCCCAGGTGCGCCGCCGCTTCCGGGACACCAACATCGCCCAGATCGGTCGGCCCTATCCCGGCATGATGGACCTGTATATCGACGAGACCAACCTCTACCACCGGATGTGGCTGTACACCAAGCAGTTCGACTGGGAGAAGATGTGGGCCATCGCCGATGACATCACCGACGAGGCCGCCATCCGCGCCAAGGCGGAGGACATCCTGGCCACCTTCGACATTGAGGGCGGTGCCACCGTCGAAACCGTGTGGGACATGGCGAAGTATGTCGTGGCCTTTGAACAGTGGTGCAGGGATGAGCAGCTGGGCTTTGTGGCCAGCCACTATGACGGCTTCGCCCGGGGCGTCGCGGGCAAGCTGGACTCCATGCTGATCCCGGCCTTCTCCATGCTGATCAAGCAGGGCACCGCCTGCGCCGTGGAGGGGGACATCAAGGTCGCCATGGCCATGGGGATCCTGAAGGTCATTGCCGGCACGGGTCAGCTCAGCGAAATGTACTCCATCGACTTTGACGAGGACATCTGCATCATCGGGCACAGCGGGAGCGGTGACGCGGACATCTCACAGGCGAAAAAACCCACGATGAAGATCGTTCCGGTGTTCCATGGCAAGACCGGCGGTGGGTACCTGACGCAGTTCTATCCGCCGGTGAACACGCCCATCACCTTCCTGGGTATCACGCAGGACCGGGACGGCCGCTTCAAGTTTGTCGTGGCGGAGGGCGTCAACGAGGAGGGCCCGATCTTCATGTTCGGCGACACCAACATGCGGATGCGGTTCACCTGCGGGGCCCGGGACTTCTGCAACCGCTGGAGCGAGGCCGGCCCCACCCACCATATGGCCGCCGCGGCCGGACGGCACATCGACACGATTCTGAAGGTCGCGAAGATCTTCAACGTCCCCGTGGACGTCATCACCCGCTGAGGAGGCACGCATATGAAAGACATCCTGACCGCCCCGTTCATGGTTGAAATGATCCGCACCGCCACCAACATGTACGCCCACGGCTGGGACGAGCGCAACGGTGGCAACATTTCCCTGATGCTGGAGGAGAGCGGGGTTTCCGAATATCTGGACACGCAAAACGTCCTACGCAAGATCCCCACGGGCTTTACCGCTCCTGAATTAGATGGGAAATACTTCCTGGTCACCGGTACGGGCAAGTATTTCAAGAACGTACAGTACGCGCCTGATGTCAACCTGGGCGTCGTGCGGCTGACGGAGCAGGGCCGGCAGGCGGAACTGCTGTGGGGCTACACCGACGGCGGGCAGTTCACCAGCGAGTTCCCGGCCCACATGATGAGTCATGTGGCGCGGCTGAAGGTGGATCCGAAGAACCGCGTGGTCATGCACTGTCACCCCGCGAACCTCCTGGCCATGACCTATGTCCACGACCTGGATGAGAAGAAGTTCACCCGCACCCTGTGGCAGATGTGCACCGAGTGCATCGTGGTCTTCCCGGAGGGCGTGAACGTGCTGCCCTGGATGCTCTGCGGCACCAACGAGATCGGCGAGGCTACGGCGGAGAAGATGCGCACCGCCCGCCTGGTGGTCTGGAGCCAGCACGGCATCTACGGCGCGGGTAAAGACTTGGACGAGACCTTCGGCCTCATCGAGACCGCCGAAAAAGCCGCCGAGATTTACATGAAGATCGCCCATCTGCCGCTGGTCAACACCATCACCGACGAACAGATGCACCGGCTGGAGAAGCGGTTCGGGATCAAGGCGAGGGAAGGGTATCTGGAAGAATAACCGATGAACCGGTACGGGTCGGATATACGACAGGGAGAACGGAACGGAAAAGGTGAGCATCTGCAGCCTCTTATGCTTTGCAGGTGCTCACCTTTTGGTTCTTTTCACGACCGGTTCTGCCGGTATTTCGCTGACGAAGGAGACGACAGGGGAATATCCGTGAAACAGGTCTTGCATTCTTCGGGGAATCGGCTATAATAGCCGTTGTAAGTTAAAACTAACTTACTGAAAGTGACAGAATCGACCAGCGGAAGGAATACGATAACCCACCGTGCACGGCCGACGCGAAGCCGGTCTTTCTTCGGACCGATCGTGATGTATATCTGACGCGTGAGACCAATCCGTGAGAGGTCGGCGGAGGACGCAGAGCGTTTGAGAGAGGGAAGGTATATATGTTCTGGGATCGTGTCGCCGGGGTGTATGATATCTTTGTGAACGTCGTCAACCGGAAAACCCACCGGGAACTCAAACGGATGATCGCCGGCCTGATCGGGCCGGAGGACGAGGTGCTGGAATGCGCCTGCGGCACGGGGCTGCTGAGCGCGGTGATCGCCGGCAGGTGCAGGTCTCTCACCGCCACGGACTTCTCGGAAAAGATGCTGGCGAAGGCCCGGAAGAATTGCGCCGCCTTCCGGAATGTCAGCTTTGCGTTTGCCGACATCACGGCGCTCGGATATCCGGACGGATCCTTCGACAAGGCCGTGGCGGGCAATGTGATCCATCTGCTGGACGAGCCGCTGAAAGCACTGGCGGAGCTGAACCGGGTGTGCAGGCCGGGCGGAACGCTGATCATTCCCACCTACATGAACCGGGACCGGAACGGGCGTACCGGCGGATTTGCGAAAACCGTCGGCAAGGCCGGCGCGGACTTCAAGCGCCAGTTCACCGTGGAGAGCTACCGTCAGTTCTTCCTGGACGCCGGGTACCGCGACGTGCGGATCACCGTGGCGGAGGGACGGATCCCCTGCGCGGTGGCCGTGATGCAAAAAAAGGGAGCCTGATTCCCTGGACGGAGGAGACAGACCATGGCCAGAAAAGACTCGGATCACCAGAAGAAATCCATGAGCGCCCTGTTCCGGGGCCGGGCGATCTTCAAGCCCCTGAACACCGGATGGATCGACACCGGCGTCGCCTGCGTGCGGGAGTGGGTCGCCAACATCTTTTTCTACACGAAGAACGGCACCACGATCATGATCGACGCGGGCTACAATTACGCAAGGCTTCGGGAGAAGATGGGCTGGCTGGACATCGATCCGGCCTCCATCCGTCACATCCTCATCACCCATCAGGACACCGATCACGTGGGCGCGCTGGAGAACGACAGCGAGCGGCTGTTCAGGGATGCCACGGTGTACATCGGGGAGATCGAGAACCGCTACCTCACCGGGGAGACGAGGCGGAAGGTCTTCCACGGCTTCTATCGGCTGCCCATGGTGAAGACGGACAACAGGCGCGTGCTGCTGAAGGACGGGCAGGTGCTGCACATCGGCGATATCAGGATCGAATGCATCCTGGTGCCCGGCCACACCTGGGGCCACATGGTGTACCTGATCGACGACGCCTGGCTGTTCACCGGGGATACGATCTGGTTCGGCGCGGACGGCGGATACAGCTTCATCAGCACCCTGGCGGAGGACAACCGACTGGCGGTGCGGAGCCTGGAAAAGCTGGAAAAGAACATCCGAGCCCGGCAACGCCCCATCGCGGTGGTCACCGGTCACACCGGCTGGACGGACGACCTGGACTTTGTCTTCCGGCATCGGGCGGAGATCTGCAAGCCATTCACCCGGCATTACACCGATCAGGAAGCGCCTTACGACGGCTATGTGGAGGACGATGATACCGAGGAGAAGGCGCGTACCGTCCGTCTGGCCAGGAAGTGCTGGGGATCAAGTGAGGCGATATGATGGAACTCCGGATCGCGGAAGGCATCCTGATTCCCTTCCTGGGCACAAGCCTGGGAGCGGCCATGGTGTTCTTCCTGAAAAAGCAGATCTCTGCCGGCGTGCAGAAGGCGCTGACCGGCTTCGCGGCGGGCGTCATGGTGGCGGCTTCTTTCTGGAGCCTGCTTCAGCCCGCGCTGGAGAGCAGCGAGTCGATGGGAACGCTGGCCTTCCTGCCCGCCGCCATCGGCTTTCTGGTCGGCATGGGCTTCCTGCTGGCGCTGGACATGATCACCCCGCACATGCACCTGGACAGGCAGCAGGAGGGCCCGCGGAGCGGCTTCAAGCGCACCACCAAGCTGATCCTGGCCGTCACGCTGCACAACATCCCGGAGGGCATGGCGGTGGGCGTGGTCTATGCCGGCTTCCTCGCCGGGGAGGCCGGCATCACCGCGGCCGGGGCGCTGGCCCTGGCCCTGGGCATTGCGATCCAGAACTTCCCGGAGGGGGCCATCGTCTCCATGCCGCTGCTGGCGGAGGGAATGCCCCGGCAGAAGACCTTCTGGATGGGCGTGCTCTCCGGTGCGGTGGAGCCGGCGGCCGCGGCCGTCACCCTGCTGGCCGCCGGGCTGGTGACACCGGTGATGCCCTACTTCCTGGCCTTTGCCGCCGGGGCCATGATGTATGTGGTGGTGGAGGAGCTGATCCCCGAGATGTCCGAGGGGAAGCATTCCAACATCGGCACCGTTGCCTTTGCCCTGGGCTTCGTGGTGATGATGATCCTGGACGTGACGCTGGGTTAAAAGGAGCAAAACAGCATGAATACGACCGTGATCCTGATCGAAATGGCGGCCTTTGCGGCACTGTTTACCGTCATCATTCTGTGTACATACCGCGGTAACGGGAAGCACAGCGCCGGAGCGATCCACAACTATCCGCCGGACATTCAGGAGGAATACTTCAGGACTCATGAGCGGGTGGAGGTCTCCTACCGTTCAAAGAAAGTGCTCCTGACCAAAGGCTTCGGCCTGCTGTTCTTCACCGCCGTCCTGCTGGGATGCGCGCTGCTGGCGGGTGCCGCGGACTTCCGGCAGGGATTCTGGCTGACCTTCGGCCTGATGGCGTGGATCGGCGTGTACGACACCTTCTTCCTGGACTGGGTGCTGTTCGCCAACCTGCCCATGTTCCGGCTGGAGGGCACGGAGCACATGGACAAAGCCTATCATCAGAAATGGTTTCATGTGAAAGGCATGCTGTTTCCGGGAATCGTCTTCGCATTGATCCCGGCCCTGTTGGTAGGGCTGCTGGTCACTGCCATCCGATAATGGAGGAACGCACATGAAAACCGCAGCGCAGATCATGAAGAAGAAAACCGCCATGCGGGCGGAACTGGAGAAGCATCTGCCGAAGGAGGACGCCGACGCACTCTGGCAGCAGGCGACGGATCGGCTGTCCGTCATCCTGACCCGGTACGCGGATCTCCCCAAAGCCATGCGTTTCCACACGGAATCGCGCATCTTCCCGTCCGCCGCGATCTATCTTACGGCGAAGGAGCGCCTTGGCGAGGAAACGGCCTTCGGCATCGTGGAGAACGCCGCCATTGAACTGACCGATCAGCTGGGGAAGAAGCTGGCGCGCCTGATGCGGCTGCCAGGGATGCGCTCCCTGTTTGTGCGGGTCTGGGATCCCCTGGTCCGGAAGGTCTTCGGTCCGGACAACGGCTTCCGGAACGCCTTCTACCCGAAGCAGAAGGGCGAATACCGGATGGACGTGCTGGCCTGTCCCTACTGCCGGTATTTCACGGAGCTGGGCTGCCCGGAGTTGACGCGGATCTACTGCGAGAACGATGAGCGCACTTACGGCCATCTGCCGGGCATCGCCTTCGAGCGGACGGGCACTCTGGGCAAAGGCGCGGACCGGTGCGATTTCCTCATCCGGAAGGTGTGAGCCGGTGAGATTGCGACAAGTGAAAACCGAGAGGAGTGGAGCATATGAAGGCTGCCGGGATGCCCACGGGCATGTGGCTGCTGTTCCGGAGATCCTTCCGGAAACACCTGGTTTCCGTACTGGGATTCAGCGAAGGCGAAGCAAAGCGCGTATTCGCCGCCGCCGGGCCGAAGTACCGTCAGATCATCGCAAAGCTGCCGGAGTTCGAGAAGGCCGACCGCTTCAAAATGAATATCGTCAGCTGTGCCATGCTCTCGGCGTTTGTGCTCTCCATGCAGACGAAGCCGACCGTGGCGAGGCTGACGGACTACTATGCCGCGGCCATGATGACCGCGCCCATGCGGTTCTTCTGCCGGATGATGGGCAGGAAGAAGTTCAGCGCGCAGGACATCCGCGGCATGCAGGCCACGGCGGCCCTGCGGGCGGCGGATCGCAACCCTTACTCCTGGAACATGGAGTTTTTGCCCTACGCGGACGGCAGCGGCTATGAGGCCCGGTTCAGCCGATGCGGCATCTGCGCCCTGATGAAAGAACTGGGACTTTCCGCGTATGCCCCTGCGATGTGCCGCCTGGACTACACCATGGCGGAGGCGGGCAATGCCTGCGACTTCGTCCGGACATATACGCTGGCCTCCGGCGGACCGTATTGCGACTGCGGATACAAAAGGAAAGACCGGGCCTGACCGTGCTGCCGGTTCAGTCCGCGTGCAGCTTCCGATCCGTCAATAACAGGCAAGGATCCGTCTTGACAATGCACCGCGCGTGTGATATGATCAGGATGTTAGCCATGACTAACAAAGAAAGCCGCCGAGAATGAAATCCTCCTCCGATTCCATGGCGGCTTTTCTCGGGAATCACAGTTAGTATATACTAATTACAATCATTGATCAGACCGGAGGCCGCTATGTCCGATGAAACCCTGATCCGCAGCTGCGCGCCGACGATGGCCAGCCTGAAAACCGGAAACATGTTCAACTGTGCCTTTGAGAGCCGGGAACAGATGACCGATGAGCTGCGCCGGTTGAATCAAAGCCTGGGGCATAAGGGTCTGCGGATCCTGCCCCTGAGGTGGCGGGACGGGAAGGCGCTGCTGTATCTCTTCCGCCCGAAGATGCTGCGGCGGGATCTGATGAATCCGCTGGCCGGGAAGATCCTGTCGGAATGCGGATACACCTGCACGGATGCCAATGTCTGCCTGGCCCGGCTGATCGCCCGTCTGCGGACGGAACCGGACTTCCCCCATGAGATCGGGCTCTTCCTCGGCTATCCGCCGGCGGATGTGGACGGTTTTATGCACCGGAAGGAGGATTTCAAGCTGTCCGGCCTCTGGAAGGTGTACGACGACGTGGAGGGTGCGCTCCGGCAGTTTGCCCGGTGCAGGCACTGCACGGAGGTCTACCTGAATTGTCTTGCCCGCGGCTTTTCGCTGGACCGGCTGGCAGTGGCCCGATAAGCATGCTATTCATGACCCCGCAAGGGATTGGAATAGACCACAAAAAGAAAGGATGGGTATCCAATGAAGAAGCTTGTCTCTCTGATCCTCTCCCTGTGCCTTCTGCTGACCACCGCGGCTTTCGGGCTCGCGGAACCCGCGGCGGAGACCGGCGTCTTCCCCGCCATCGCCGGGGAAAACGGCACCACCTATGTCAGTCTGTTCGATGTCATCATCAGCGACCGGTGGACGCCCGTGTGGCAGGACTATATCGCCGCTGTGATCGGCGAGGACGCCGCGCCGGAGATGACGGCCCGGCTGCAGAGCTCCATCACCTCGGATCTCTATGGGGAAGCGGCTGTCGCGGCTTTTGCGGACGGCGGATACGCCTTCGACTGTGACTTCATCAACGGTGCGCAGTCCATCACTTTCAGCGGCAATACCGCCACGATCCTGAAGACGGACGGCACCGTCGAGACCCACACCTATGAGTACCTGGGCCAGTACAATGTGGGCGAGACCGAGACCATGATGTATCAGGGGACGGAGATCTCCATGGCCTTCCCGGTGGATGTCTACAGGAGCACGGACGAAGCGGGCGAGTTCAACTACTTCTTCCTGCGCGAGGACACCATGGCGGAGACGTATCACATCGAGTTCCGCTACGGCCGGGACCTGGAAGAACTCCAGGGCTACCTGGTGGGCCCTTACGCCTTCTGGCTGGCAGCGGGCATCGACGCGGACGCCGATGAGGAAACCATCCGCAAGGTCATCGCCCTGTTCTGCCTGGAGAACATGGACTATTCCGCCCACACGGACGCGGCGCTGAACCAGCTGACCGAACTCGGCTTTGTGGGCAGCTGGAAGGCCGATCTCTCCGCTTACGGCGAAGAGTACGCCGCCGTCGACCTGTCCATGACCATCGATGAGAAGGGCCATGGCGTCACCACCATGAACGGACAGCAGACCGCCGACTTCGAGGCCTATGCCGTGGACAGCGGCGAGAAGGGCGACGGCCGGGGCCTGTATGTGGCCTGGAGCAACCTGGAGTACGAAGCCGAAGGAGCGCCTTACGCATTCACCGTAAATGACGACGGCCGGACCGTGCTGACCTTCACCGCGGACGACGGTGTGATCGACTGGGTCAAACAGGATCCAGAAGCCGCATCCGACGCCATCGAAATCAGCACAGCGGAAGAACTGGCCGCGATCAACGGCAACCTGTCCGGCAGCTATGTGCTGACCGCGGACATCGACCTGGCGGGCATCGAGTGGACGCCCATCGGCGCCTTCATTCCCGGAGGCGGCGAGGAGGGCGAGGAGCCGGACATGGCGGCCGCCTTCACCGGTACCTTTGACGGACGGGGCCACACGATCCGCAATCTGACCGTCTATCAGCCGGAAGCCTGGGCCATGGGTCTGTTCGGCTGCATCGCCAATGCGCAGATCGGCAATTTCACCCTGGAGAACGCCGCGGTGGACGGCATGATGATGGCCGCCGACGTGGTGGGCTATACCTACCGCTCCACCGTCTCCGATGTGAAACTGGTGAACGGCAGGGTCACCGCGCACTACGTGGAGATGGGCGCCGAGGGCATGTTCGGCGGCATCGCCGGCGCGGGCATGGGGAGCCTCATCACTGGCTGCGAGGCGCAGGCCGACATCGTGATCCCCGACGGCACCGCCAACGCGGGCATCGTGGGCGGCGGCCTGGAGATGACCAGCGTCGTGAACTGCACGGTCACCGGCTCCGTCACCGCAGGGAATAACTGCTACGGCATCGGCGGCATCTCCGGCTGCGGCTTCGCGGCGGAGCAGTTCACCGGTCTGACCGCGCGGGACGTGACGATCACCGTGGGCGATGACTGCCGCTGGATCGGCGGGATCACCGGCTATGCGGGCGGCTACCCGGCGGAAGAGCTCGGCATGCCCGTGACCGTCTTCACCGACTGCAGGGTCCTGAATGTCACCGTCAGCACCGGTGCCAACGCGGACGGCGTGGGTGACATCGTGGGCAGCGGCTTCTACAGTGAGGAGCTTGCCGCAAACGGCGCCCCGTTTGATCAGCCGACACAGTTTGAACTGGTGAACTGCACGGCGGAATAACCGCCGCGCCCCCTCCGGGAAGCAACGGCTGCTTTCCCGGAGGGGACAGCAAAAAAACGGTTCTTCACGTTTCGTTAGGGAAAGTCCGTTGATGAGAGGATGCGCCTGCGGGCGCACCAGAGGGCTTTCCGATCGCCCTCTGGACTCCTTCGGGGCCGTCCCGTTCATGATAGGATCTGGAATTGCAAGGTTTTATCAACGTTACTTTGCCCAATACCAAACAAGGAAGAGGCGATCCCGAAGGGTCCAGGGGCGATCGGAAAGCCCCTGGCGCGCTCCGCAGAGCGCGAACCCCCTCCCATATGCTTTCCCGAACTTTCCGTGATGAGCCCAAAAAACGGAAGGCTGTCCGATCAACAGTCTTCCGTTTTCATATACGCCGGTCACACGTTTGTCAGGTTCCCCGCGTCCATGTGAAGCAACCGGTCGGCATAGGCGGCCGCATCCTTCTCGTGGGTGACCACGAAGACGGATGCGCCGTTCTGTGCGGCTTCCCGGAGGAGGGTCAGCACCAGGACGGTGTTCCCGTCGTCCAGGTCGGCCGTGGGTTCGTCGGCAAAGACGAAATCCGGGCTGCCCGCCAACGCGCGGGTGACCGCCATGCGGCGCAGTTCGCCGCCGGAGAGTTCGCCGGGCATCACGTTTCGCAGATTCAGGATCCCCAGCCGCTCCATGAGGGCCTCGGCTTCGCTCACGGGCGGCTTCTTGCCGGCCAGCGCGGTGGGGAAAAGGATGTTTTCCATCACGGTCAGGGAAGAAATGGCCGAAGCGCCCTGCGGGATGACGGCAAAATGCTTTGCACGCAGTCCGGACAGTTCGGCGTCAGAGAGACGGTACAGATCCCGGCTGTCCAGGGTGACCGAACCGCCGGAGGGCCTCAGCAGGCCGGCCAGCATGGTCAGGAGCGTCGTTTTGCCGCTGCCCGAGCGGCCGGTCAGGACGGTCATCTCCCCGCTCCGGAGGGTCAGATCCGCGGGACGGACCGCCTCAAAGGCGTTGGATTCCCCGCTGTGCCGCAGAAAGCGCCGGGTGAGGCCGGAAGCGATGAGTTCCATGTCAGGCCCCCTCTCTCATGATCGTGCTGATGTCCACCCTGCTCAGGCGGCGGGCGGAAAACACGGACGCCATCGACCCGGCCGCGCAGACTGCCAGCAGGGTGCCGGCAGCCAGGATCAGCATGGTCTGCCAGCCCGGCTGCAGGAAGGGCAGACCCAGCGCGCTTTCGATCAGCCCGGAGAAGGGAAGGAGGAAGAGCAGTGCCAGCCCGATGCCGATCAGGCCGCCGAAGAGGGACACCAGCAGCGCCTCCTTCAGCGCGATCCCTGCCAGGCCTCCGCGGGACATGCCCAGCGCCCGCAGGGCGGCGAACTCCCGCCTGCGCTCCCCGCCCAGCAGCAGGAAAGCGGCCGTCAGCAGGATCAGAGCCAGGATCCATACGCAGACGATCAATACGGTAATGGTATGGGCCACGCCGCCGAGGGAGCGCTCCACGTCGGAGGTGACGGTCCGGGCCCGGATGACCGTGACCTTCGGATTGCGGGTCTGCCTGATCGCGGTCTCCAGCCGGTCGGCCTCGCCGGGGACGGCCTTCACATAGATTGCGGAGACGACCCGCGCCGGATCCCCGTCGATCTTCAGCTCATGGTTCAGATCGCGGGCCGCTTGCAGCAGGGCGGCCATGGTGTCCATCGTGCAGTAGACGGCCGTGTCCAGACCGGTGCCGGTGGGGGCCAGCCGGGCGATCACCAGGCAGGACTCCCCATAGATGCGGATGGTCTCGTTCACCCCGGCGCTGACGCGGCTGCCCACCACGACCTCCAGCGGGCCCAGGTCCGCCTTCAGCCGTTCCCCGATCCAGGGCCGGATCGTGAAATCCGTCTCCGGGTCAAAGCCGATGACCTGGATCGGCATGGAACAGCAGTCCGCCCGGAGACTGGCCAGGTAGACTTGGGCGGAGGCCTGCGCGACGCCTTGCATCCCGCGGATCTCTTCCAGCTTGGAAGCGCTCATGTAGTAATAGCCGGTGGTGCCCTGCAGCCAGATCTTCTCCGGATCGACCTTGCCCCGGGCGGTGGCCGGGACCACGATCAGATCCGCGCCCAGCCGGTTCTCCAGGCTGCCGAGACCGCTGTTCAGGCTCATGACGATGACCGAGCCCGCGAACAGGGACAGAGCCAGGAAGACCACGAGCACGGTCAGGGCCGCCGTGCGCCCGGGGCGGCGCAGCAGGTTCCGCAGGGGCAGTTTGTGGGGCGTCATGAACGGGCCTCCCGTCTTTTCGCGGTCAGGGTCAGCGCAAGCCACCACAGGGAGACGATCCCGACCAGGATGCCGATGACCAGCGCCGTCGGACGGGTCACCCTTTGGCAGGCCATCATGTCCGATTTGCAGATGGGGATCAGAAGGCCGGGCGTCAGGGCAGCCAGCAGCCCGCCGGCCGCCGCAATCCCCTGCGTCACGGCGTTGGGCCGGATCATGGAGAGCCCCGAAAGCACCGCGATGAGGCCGCCCTCCACGGTCAGCCAGGTCTTCACCGTGGCGCACACGGCGGCGCTGCCGTCCGCGTGGACGCAGGGGCGGGCGAAGGTCTGCGCGCCGACGGCCAGCACAAGCCCCAGGATGCCGACGATGAGCCCGAAGGCGATATCACGTTTCTTCATTGCATTATTCTCCGAAATGCTCGTTGATGACCTCGCGGACCAGACGGCCGTGCTCCAGCACGATGGTGCGCTGGGCGGCGTCGGCGACCTCCGGGTCATGGGTGACGACGATCAGGGTGGTGCCTTCGTTGTGGAGCTGGCGGAAGAGGTCCAGCACGATGTTCTCGTTGGTCTCGTCCAGGTTGCCGGTGGGCTCGTCCGCCAGGATGATCTCCGGGTGATTGATCAGGGCGCGGGCCACGCAGACGCGCTGCTGCTCGCCGCCGGAGAGCTGGCTGGGCAGATGGCGCGCGCGCTCCCGCAGGCCGACGCGGTCCAGGGCCTCCAGGGCTTCGGCCTCGTCCGGCATGGAGTGGTAGTACTGGGAGACCATGACATTCTCCACGGCGGTGAGGTAATTGACCATGTGGAACTGCTGGAAGATCAGGCCGATCTTGTCGCGGCGGATGTCCGTCAGGCGCTTGGAGGACTCCCTGGCGATGTCCGTCCCGTCGAGAATGACCTCGCCTTTGGTGGGCTTGTCCATGCAGCCGATGATGTTCATCATGGTGGATTTGCCGGAGCCGGACGGGCCCATGATGGCGACCCACTCGCCCTGCTCCACCTTTAGGCTCACGTCGTCGAGCGCCCGGAGCTCCCCGTAGATTTTCGAGACATGTCGGATATCAAGCAGACTCATGGATCATTCTCCTTTCAGAACCAGCGCCGGGTCGATCGCCACGGCGCGGCGGACGGGCAGCAGGCAGCTGAGCGCCGCCACCGCCATGGAGACCGCCACCGTGATCGGGACCAGCCAGAAGTTGAAACGGATGTCGGAGCCGAAGACGTTCATGCTGACCACCTGGGCAAAGACAAAGCCCATGACGGAGCCGAGAATGCCGCCCAGCGCCCCGAGGAAGAGCCCCTCGCCGAGGAACTCCGAGCGGATCGCGCCGTCGGAAGCGCCCAGGGCCTTGCGCAGGCCGATCTCCTTGCGGCGCTCGGCGACCACCGCCATCATGGTGGTGGAGACGCTGACCATGGTCAGCACCAGGGTGACCAGGGTCACCAGGAAGACCAGGGCCTGGAGCTTGCCGAGGACAGCGGTCTCGGACTTGGTCACGCGCTTGACCAGACGCGCGGTGGCATGGCCGGAGGCGGTGACGGCTTCCGTATAGCGCTCCAGATTCTCCTGTGCGGCGGAGACGGAGAGCTCCACCAGGTCCAGGGTATCCGGCTCGCCGGTGATGGCCGCCATGTCATCGAGGGACATGTAGATGTAGTCGTCCTCCTCGCCGCCGGTCTCCAGGATGCCCGCCACGGTGAAGTTGATGGTGCGGGGGATCCGCGGCGCGGCGCCCTCCTCCACCGGCACCACGTGATTGACGGCCTGCACCACGGCGGTGGAAGTGACGGTCGCGCCGGAGATCCCGTCGATATCCCGGCCGAGCATCAGCCGGCTGTCTCCGCCGACGGGTTTGCCGATGAACTGTGCGGTGAAATCCTCCGAACCGCACCGGCCGCCGATGGCCTCCGTCTCGCCGGAGGTATCCACCGTCAGGGAAGCGATGGTCCCGTCTTCACCGACCGTCAGCACGACATAGACGGGCTGCTTGGTGGAGCCCTCGTCGGACATGCCGTAGCCGTCCGCCTGGCCTGACAGGGTCATGCCGGGCCGGATCTCAAACGTGTCCGCATCGGCCTGCGGATCCTCTTCCTCGGCCGGCGGGAACCAGGTCAGCTCCATGACGCCGTTCAGCCTGGCGCCGACGGTGTCCGCCACCGTCTTGCCGATCAGCACCTGGCGCGGGCTTGAGGGATAAGCTCCCTCCACCTTGAAATACGGGCTCGTGCGCTGCACCTGCTCAAAGTCGGTGCCGGCGGCCGCGAAGGTCTGCTGGCGGCTGACCATGTTCAGGTACACATAGCGGTAGGGCGCCGCGCCGACGAGCTGATCCGCCGGGATCAGCGCCTCGGCTGCTTCCGCCTCGGCGGGGGTCAGGCTGTGCCCCTCCGCGGGCATCAGGATCATGTTGGCGCCGTAGGAGCGGAACTGGGCCGCCATCTGGCGCGGCACGTCCACATAGACCGTCACCAGGCCCGCCAGGATCGTCGCGCCGATGGCGATGGACAGCAGGGCGATCAGCATCCTGGACCTGCGGCGCAGCAGGGAGGCCGTGATCATCCGGAGGAACATTCTGCGTTTGCTCATTATCAGTCAGCCTCCTTTCTCAGGCCTTGCTGCCGTGGAGCACTTCCGCGGGGTCGAGGCGCAGGATCATGCGGATGGCGGGCAGGCTGCCGGCGACGGTCACCAGGGAGATCAGGGCCGCCACGACCGGGATGACCACGGGCTTGATCTCGATGGAAGAGCCGAAGACCTGCTTTCCGATAAACTGGGCCATGCCCAGGCCCGCGAAGTATCCGACCGCCATGCCCGCCAGGGCCGTGATCAGGATCTCCGCCATGACGGTGCAGGTGATGGCCTTGTCGTGGGCGCCGATGGCCTTCAGCAGGCCGATCTCCCGGGCGCGCTCCATGACGGAGGCCGTCACCAGGTTGGAGATGCCCAGGGCGGCGCCGATCAGGCTCAGCACCGTGATCAGGATCATCAGCAGTTCCGTCTTGCTCAGGATCTCGCCCTCGCTCTCCGCCACCTGCCGCACGGCGCTGGCGACGGAATCGGTGATGACCTCGGTGATCTGGTAGCAGACGGCGCTGACATAGGCCGTGCAGTACCAGGTATCGTAGTCGGCCCGGGACAGGGCCTTGGGGTTCTGGGCGGCCCGGCGGGCCAGGTCGTTGTCCGGGGTGGTGATGGCGCTGACCTCGATGGAGGCCACCTTGCCGTCCAGCCCGGACAGCTTCTGGACCAGGTCCAGGGGCGCCCAGATCTGTTCGTCGGCGGTGTCGCCCGAGTCGAAGATGCCCCGGACGACGGCGGTCACCGTGCCGTCGCTTCCCGTCAGGGTGACGCTGTCGCCCTTCTTCAGGCCGAGCGTCTCCGCGGCGGCTTTGCCCGCCATGACCTCGCGCGCGGCGCCGTCCGCCTGCTCATCGATCCAGTCCCCGTCCGCCACGTCCCACCAGGAGCGCAGGTTCCGCACGCCGGCGTCCAGCTCCTCGCCGGTGGGCAGGGACAGGTGGTGGTTGAACCAGGTGCCGACCACGGGCACCTCTGTCCCGTTCACCGCGGCACTGACCGTCAGGAACGGGGCAAAGTCCCGGATATTGAAGGCCCAGAAGATGGTCTTCAGGCTGCCCAGCTCGCTCTCCCGCAGCCAGGCCTGCTGCAGCTCCGTGCCCTCATCCTCCACGTCGTAGATCTCCGAGAGCAGGGAGGAGGCCTTGGGCTTCACCACGATGTTGGCGCCGTAGGCCTTCAGCTCCTCGTTGACCTTGTCCCCCACGTCCAGCATGACGTTGATCATGGAGGTGGCCAGGGAGGCGCCCAGTGCGATGGTCAGCGCGATGAGCAGCATCTTGCTCCACTGCCGCAGGAGCGCGCCTTTGATCATCCGAAACAGCATGCCGCATCCGCCTCCTTCACTTGAATTCCTTTTCGCCGGCCATCAGGTCTTCCATGGCGATGACGACGCAGCCGCCCTCCACCCGGAAGGCCAGGGGGATCGGATTGCAGCCGCCCGCCAGGCCGATGGTATTGGTGTTCATCACCACGTCGCAGCGCTTGCAGACCACGGTGTCGCCCCGCTGGTAGTACCCCGCGCTTCCGCAGACGTCGCAGGCGTCCAGACCCACGCCGTAGGCCGCGGAGTTGGGCTTGCGGATCACGATCCAGCGCACCCGGGGCGCCTTGTTCGGGGAACCCGAGCGATTCATCTCGAAGGCGTGGAGGTTGTAGTCGTCCACCTGATTCACCGGGATGCGCACCTCGATCCGGGAAGCGTCGTAGTCCTTCACGTCGGTCGCGCTGATCTCGTGCTCCGCGCCGTTTTCATCGGTATAGATGATGCTGTAGGTCTCGCCCTCCGGCACGGGCGGCGGACGGTTGCAGATCTCGTAGACCACGGTCAGGCACAGCATGACGCAGACCAGCGAGACCAGCACGATGGCGGACCAGCGGCGGTTGTGGCGGTTGTCGGAGCGGAGACGGCGCTTCTGGGCCGCGTTCCTCCAGATGTCCCGCAGGCGCAGGCTCCGCAGGAACAGTACCGCGGGCGGGATCATGGCCATCACGGCGCAGAGCAGCAGCATGAGGACACCGTTCTCCAGGTAGCCGCCCCTGGCGTGATTGCCGGCCATGTACCATTTCCAGCCGGGGAAGAGGGGACCGCCGGCGCTGGCGTTGTTCCGGACCGTGAACTTGAGGAAGGTCTCCGCGTTCAGGGACGGAAGCAGTTCCGGGATCCAGCCCGGCCGGGTTTTCACGGTCCACTGCTGCAGGACCATGCCGTAGAGCAGGAAGAAGAGGAAGAAGGTCATCAGGGCCGCGGTCAGGCGCAGCACCCAGTGCCCGCTGCATTGCCGGTTGCCTTCTGTGTCGTTCCACAGCACACGGTCCTCGCTCAGGCGCATGCAGCACTTGTAGAGGAAGCGCACATAGACCGCCAGCAGGATCAGCCCGATCAGCCAGCCGGCCAGCCGCAGCAGAAACACATCGGAGAGGATCCCGTTGTCTCCCATCTCGAAATCCCGGGGCGACCAGATCACGGACCAGGCCTTGTAGGCCAGCAGGTCCGCCGACAGCAGGCCCGACAGGACGCTCACGGCGAGCTTGCCGGCTTTGGACCCTTTCTCCCGGGAGAAGACGGCGATCAGGACGTGCAGGGGAATGAGGATGCCCATGGCGATATACCACAGGATCAGATTGATCTGCGTGTCCGGGACGGCTTTCCTGTCCGGGAAAAAGACAGCCGGGAATTCATGGGTGACGGCCCGGAGCAGCGCCAGGGTCAGGCCCAGGCCGATCCCGGACAGCATGATGATTCTCCCCGTTTTGCCCGAATTGGTTTTGGCGAGGGCAAACAGCACGGTGATCACCGTCACCGTGATGAACAGGGCCTCGGGTACCTTATACATGTGCAGCAGCACGGCAAACCCCTCCGATGAACACGGTTTCACAGAGCGAACAACAGCCGGCGCGAATCTCCCCCGCGGAGAAACGCGCCGGCGCAGGATGAGAACAGGTCAGGAGAGGCGGATCACCACTCCTGCACGAAATACTCCCAGCCCTCGAAAGTCACTTCGATCGGTTCGGCCCAGAAGCGGCCTTCCACACCGGTCTCGGGGTCCACGTGGAGCAGGTAGCCGTTCTCGGCGGGGCTGTGGATGGTCAGCACGAGGCTGTAGACGCCGTCCACGTCCAGCTTGATGTTGGCGCCGTAGTGGGGGCCGTCGGAGGCCGCCATGGGCATGAAGGTACCTTCGGAGTACACATTGCCGTCCGCATCCACGACCTTGTAGTCGATGGTCAGGTAGGGGATCCAGTCACCGGCGCCGTAGCCGAGGTTGTTCTCGTTGGCGGAGATGTCGGCCTCAATGTGGATGTTGGATTCCTCGACGGTGAGGCCGGCCTCGGAGGCGGGCTCCATCACGACGGGCTGGAAATACACGGCGGCGATATGGATGATGCCGTCAGGACCAACATCCTGCTCTTCACCGATGGGGAATTCTTCAAAACCGGCTTCGTCTTCCGCATACGCGGCGACGGCGAACAGCATCATGGCAGCCAGCAGCAGGGCAAAAAGTTTCTTCATCAGGGATTTCCTCCTTTTCTTTGATGGGGAGTACCGAAAACCATAGGGTGTATGCTCACGGGCGGAACCACAGCGGGGTCGTGGACGCCCGAAGGGCGCGGATCAGGCCTTATGGGCCGCCAGTTTTTCCTCATACTCCTTCCGCTGGGCGGTGAGCTTGCCGCGGTAATGGGCCATGAGGAAGGTGACGATCAGGATGACGGTCAGGATCAGCTGCGGCACCAGGGTCTCGAGGTACGGATAGATGCCCAGCACCTGCACCACGTCGTTCTCGGGTACGCCGGCCACGCGGTTCACCAGCTCGAAGGCGCCGCCTTCGGCCAGTTCCTTGATGCCGGAGCCCAGGAAGGCCACGCACATGACAGCCATGAGGATCGAGGTGGCGGTGAAGAACACCTTGATCGGCAGCTTGACGGACAGCTTCGTGATAGCCAGGTAGACGAAGACCAGCAGCACACAGCCCGCCAGGAAGCCCCAGATCACCATGTTGACGTGAGAGGCGTCATCGCCGAAGAGCATGGGCTGGTAGAACAGGACCACTTCCGCACCTTCCCGGAAGACCGAGAGGAAGGCGGTAAAGGCCAGAGTGAAGGCGGAGCGCTTCTCGACGCCGGCCTGGACCTTCCGGTCGATGTACCCCGTCCAGGCCGCGGCCTCGGACTTGGAGATCATCCAGTTGGAGACATAGAAGAGCACGCACACGGCGATCAGAGCGGTGATGCCCTCGATCAGCTCCTGCGCCATGCCGCCGGCCACGGCGGCCTGCTTGATGAAGTACAGGGCCACCGCGGCGGCAAAGCTGGCGACGATGCCGGCCAGCGCGCCGATGTAGACGTGCTTCAGGCTGCGCTGATTGCCACTCTTGACGAGATATGCAATGATGGCGGCGATGACCAGGATGGCCTCCAGACCTTCCCGGACGATGATGCCGAAGGCCCCCCAGAAGTTGCCCCATCTGACGAGTTCGGCCGTGTTTTCGGCCGGAGGCGTCTCTGCGGCGGTCTCAGCCGGCTCCGCGGCAGCCGGGGGCTCCAGCTCATCGATGCGGGCAGCCGCGTTCTTCGTGACTTTCTTCAGCGTGTTGCGGGCGGTTTTCCAGGGGTTGGACTTGAACTTGCCGGTCTCCAGCGCGTCTTCGGGGACATTGCGCAGGGCGGTGAAGGCCGCGTCCACGGCCAGCCGGTCTTCGGTGCCCAGGGCCGTGTAGATCTTGCGGCTGAACCCGGAGTCCTCATAGACCGAGAAGTACGCGGTGTCGATGTTGTCGATGGCGGCGCCGTAATCGCGGCCGTTGTAGGCTTCCTCCGCCGTGTCGATCAGGGAGAAGACGGTCTCGGCGGCTTCGGTCCAGGACTTGTAGCGGCTGCCTGCGTTCTCTCCGGCCAGGGCGGCCCAGGGATCCGTCTCGGTCCGGACGCCGTTCTGCCAGTAGCTGACAGCTGTCTGCGGCTGCGGCGGTTCCGTCTTTGCGGCCAGCTTGTTGGCGTCCTCGCGGATCATGGCCTTGAGCTTGTTCAGCTCCGTGCGGACGGCCTTCTGCGTGTCCTCGCCGAGATCGGTGTTCTTCACGGCCCGCTTGCAGGTGGTGAATTCGAGTTCCACGGCGTTCTTGCGCGGCCCGGACACATAGGTCATGGTCTGGCGCTCGAAGCCCGTCGTCTCGTAAACGCAGAAGTAGGCGTTGTTGACGCAGTCGTATGCGCTGCCGGTATCTCCCGCGAGATAATACTCGAAGGCCTGATCCAGGAATTCGTCGATGCGGTCGGCAGCCGAGCCCCAGCGGTTGTTCGCGATGTCGTACCGCTCGTCGTCCACAAAGTTATACCGGCCTGCGGCCATCGCTCCGACGGGCAGCATGGCCATCAGCGCTACAAGAACGGATGCCAGCGCAATGGCAAACCGTCTGATTCTCATACTTTGTCTTCCTTTCTGTGCATACGCGGTGAGTGCTTTCCTGCGGTCGGATCAGCGTTAGTTAAATCTAACCGCAGTGCTATGATAGCACATTCAACCCGTGACCGCTATCCTGATATTGACCAGTTTGCGTCCACTAATGTCTTGATATTGACTTTTCAAAAACTGAGTGTTGGCATATAAGTTAGTTTATGCTAATATATGCAATGAGGTTAGCCTGCTCTAATTACCGTTCAGGGTCGGGACCGGAGGTGTGTCACGCTTGAAAGCAAGGCAAGGCAGTCAGAATGATCTGGTAAAGGATGCGCGATCCTATCTGGAAGCACACAGCGCGGAGAAGTTTTCGCTGCAGACGATGGCCGGTGCACTGTTCGTCAACGGAAGCTACCTCCTCCGGACATTCAGGCATCACACCGGCATGACGCTGCTGCACTGCCATCACCTGATCCGCTGCGAAAAGGCCGGAGAGCTGCTGACCCGGACCGATCAAAGCGTCTCTGAGATCGGCGAGGCCGTAGGATATGTCTCTTCCTCCCATTTCACGCATGTTTTCAAGATCATGATGGGCTGCACGCCCAGCGAATACCGCCGGCTTCATGGCGGTGAGGAAAAGGAGGGGGAGGAACCGTGAAGAGCTCTCTGGACCGTTACCTCTATGCGATCCGGATGCTGAAGGAGCGGTATCACTGCGTCCGGGCTGTGGATGCGGCGCATTTTCTGGGGTTTTCCAAGGCCTCTGTCAGCATCGCCCTGCGGCAGATGCGGGAGCAGGGCCTGATCGAGGTGGAGCCGGACGGCAATATATGCTTCACCGCGGAAGGCAAAAAGCGCGCCGATCATCTGACCGCGCGCGTGGTGTTCTTTCATCAGGTACTCACCGGCGCCGGGGTGGAACCGTCCCTGGCCCTGAAGGACGCCGTTTCCTTCAGCTGGGAGATGAGCGAGGCGTCCTACGAAGCCTTCCGGAAACTGGCTGCCGCATCTGCTGAAACATAAGGGAATGCCTCTGTGCGTCATGATACTAAAGCCCCGGAAACGGGTCCAAAGAGATCATGGAAAAAAAGAGCAGCTGCTGTCCTCAGGCTTTGCAGGTGCTCATTCTTTCGTTGGATGGGTCGGACACGAACCGGTGACACTCCGGTATGCATCGTATCACCAGAATCCGATGACTGAAGAATAACGAACCGCGCGCATCCCGGGCAACGGAGGGATCGTCCCGGAAAGACACGGGAAAAGGCAGGGAGCGGCCGGAAGGCTGCTGTTCCCTGCCGCTTTTCATGACCGCTTCCGTCCCCGTCAGGCGCCCTTTTCCCATTCAACATCCGCATCGACCAGATGAAGGTAATGCAAACCGTTTTCCTCGTAGATCTCCAGCCGCCCGGTGACAAGGATCGTGGAACCTTCCGCCGGGTATTCGTCCGGCCACCGATGCTCGCCGGCCCAGATGAATTCGATTCCCTGCGCACAGCAGGCTGTGGCGTCCGGAATGATGCAGGCGTGGTAGACAACGCCTGCCGACGTGTCGTTGAAACACGTGTACAGTCCGGAGAGACGGATCATTTTGCCAAGGTAGGGATCCGGGTCCACCATCATGTTGTAGACCTGGGCATAAACCATGGTTCCGCTCATGGCGGAGAGATCCAGGTCCACGGTCTGCGGCTGTTCAGCCTGTGCCGGGATCAAAAGGCCCGTTATCAGGACGGCAATGCAGAACATACAGAACATGGCTTTTCTTTTCATATTGCGCTACCCCCTCGAATTCTTCCAATGTGCGGAATACCGGTTGCGAACGGTTGCGGGATGCCCTTTTTACCATTCGATCTCGGCGTCGGCAAACCGGCAGGGCATTTCCGGGTTGCTGCTGTCAACGGCCAGTTTTGCCGTGATCACGATGTCGCTGTACAGCGGCGGATAATCATCGGGATATTCAAGCGGCTGCGCCGGTATGAACATCATGGCCAGTTCGCAGCAGCCGGTGCTGTCACTGAATATGATTCTTGCGGTCCCCTTCGATTCGGAATAGTTAAATATGCCTTTGACACGGAAGGTCTTTCCGTCATAGCTCTCCGGCGCATTGCAGACCTGTATCATCTGCGCATAGGTTATGCCGCGGTTGAAGGCAGTCAGATCCATGTCAACGGCTGTCTCGGCTTTTGCGATGCCGAGGGAAACGGAACACAGGACGACCGTGCATACCAGTACGATAAAGCGCTTCACAGGGATTCCTCCAATCTGACGGCTGACTCTGCCGATCCCGGGCCTTGAGCCGGAAAGGCAATGAAACAGAGCATGGTTATCCTTTTCATTTTGCGATGCCTCCCCGTATCCTTCCGATGACGGAGAAGATCAGAAAGCCGACGATGTCCACCGCCACGATGGTGGATCCCACCGGCGTACTGAACACGATGGATACCAGGATGCCCAGCAGCGCACAGGTGACGGAGAACACGGCAGAGCAGACCGTGACGCCGCGGAAGCTCCGGAAAACCCGCATCGCGCTCATGGCCGGGAAGATGATCAGGGCGGAGATCAGCAGGGAACCCACCAGATTCATGGCCAGCACGATGATGACCGCGATCACCACGGCAATGAGCAGGTTGTACGCGTCCACCCCCGTGCCGCTGGCCCGGGCAAAGTCCTCGTCGAAAGTCACCGCGAAGATCTTGTTGTAAAAGAGGAAGAAGATGACCGCCACCACGGCTGAAAGGCTCACGCACAGCCATACCTCGGCCTGGGTTAGCGTCAGGATGGAGGTGGAGCCGAAGAGGGTACTGCACACATCCCCGGAAAGATTGGTGGATGCGGAGAAGAGACTCAGCAGCATATAGCCCAGCGCCAGCGCGCCCACGGAGATCATGGCGATGGCGGCATCCCCCTTGATGCGGGTGCGCTTTCCGCCCCGCAGCAGCAGGATGGCGCTCAGAGTGGTGGCCAGGAGGACAAACGGCATGCTGTTTGCGGAGAGGAAGGTGACGACCCCGGTGATGGCGCCGTGGATCCCCTCGTTCAGGATGGTCGGTCCTTTTGCCAGTTCCTTCACCACATCCTTCAGCAGCGGCTGCAGGACGCCCGCCACCGCCATGGCGCCGAAGGCCACATGCGAGAGGCCGTCGCCGATGAAGGAGAAGCGCTTCAGCACCAAAGTGACGCCCAGCAGGGAGGAGCACAGCGCGATCAGCACGCCGACGATCAGAGCATACTGGACGAAAGGGACTTTCAGGTACATTTCAATCGTCCGGAACATGGTCATTCGTCCTCACCGCCCTTCCCGGCGGTGCCTTTGCCTTCCGCGCGCTTTTTCTCCTTCTTTTTCCCCTTCTTCTTGTCCTTTTTCTTCCTGTGCTTCTTTTCCTCTTCCTGAGTCTTGCCGGCCGCATCGGGCCCGGGGAGGAACCGGCGGGCCATCTCCGTCTGCCGGTAGGCTTCGGCTGTGCCGAAGAAGACATGCTGACCCACATGGAGGATGTGGGTGGCATAACGGACCGCGGCGGCGATGTCGTGGGAGATCATGATGACCGTGACGCCCTCCTGATGGAGACGGGCGATCAGGTCATACATCTCCGCCGTCACCATGGGGTCCAGGCCGGAGACCGGCTCATCCAGAAGCAGGAGCTTCTGCGTGGCGCACAAGGCACGGGCCAGCAGGACGCGCTGCTGCTGGCCGCCGGAGAGATTCCGGTAACAGCGCCGGGCAAACTGCGTGACACCCATCCGTTCCATGTTTTCCCGTGCAAGGCGCTTCTCCTCCCGGGAATAAAAGGGGCGCTTCCCGGCCCGGCCCTGGCAGCCGGACAGGACGATCTCCCGCACGGTGGCCGGGAAATCCTTCTGCACCACCGTCTGCTGCGGCAGATAGCCGATTTCGTTCGCATGAAGGCCCTCGCCCCATTCGATCTGCCCGGACAGGGGCTTCATCAGTCCCAGGACGGTCTTCATCAAAGTGCTTTTTCCGGAGCCATTTTCCCCCACGATGCAGAGATAATCCCCCGCATGGACGGTGAAACTCAATTCCCGGAGCACGGCCTGCCCCTCATAGCCCAAGGTCAGGCCGCTGCAAGTCAGCTGCGCCATACACAAGTCTCCTCCGGCGGCGGAGAGAGGAAAGCCCCCTCTCCGCCGTTGATGTTCAGTTCAGGGCATCCGCCAGTACGGCGAGGTTTTCCTCCATGACGGAGAGATAGGTGACGCCGTTCCGGACATCCCCGGCCGTCGTTCCCTGCATGGAGTTCATGGACAGGATCCGCTGATCCCGCGCGGATGTGGCTGCCACAACGGTCTGCGCGATGCGGTGGTGAGCGTTCTCAATGGTCAGCACGGCGGGAAGGCCCAGTTCATCCACCTTTTGCGCGAGGAAGAGGATGGTCTGGAAACTGGCCTCGGTCTCGGCGGAGCAGCCGGTGAACGCGGCATAATAGCTCAGCCCGTAGTCGTCCGCCAGATAACGGAACGGGAACCGGTCGCCAAAGAGGAAGGTGCTGTGAGCGGCATTCCGGACCGTCTCCGCGTAGCGCGCATCCAGAGCCGCCAGCTTTTCATCGTAGGCGGCCGCATTGGCGCGGTATGCAGCGGTGTTGGCGGGATCCGTCTCACACAGGATGCCGCTGATCACAGAGACCAGCTTGCGGGCGCTGCGCAGGGAAAGCCAGACATGCTCGTCCGTCTCTTCCTCGTGTTCTTCGTGCTCATGGTCCTCGTGATCATGATCCTCATCCTCGTGGTCATGGTCCTCATCCTCGTGGTCGTGGTCATGGTCGTGATCATGCTCCATGCCCTCCACGATCTCCTCGATCTTGATGTCCGCGCCCATGGCTTCCACCAGGCTGAGGGCCCGAAGATCGGGATTCATGGCCGTGGCCAGTACATCCTCCACCCATTCGTCGCTCTCTCCGCCCACACAGATGAACAGATCCGCGGTGGAGATCCTCAGGATATCCTGGGCTGTCGGCTGGTAGGAGTGCAGGTCCACGCCGCTGTCCAGCAGCAGGATCAGCTCCACGTTCGGGCTGCCTCCGATGATTTCACGGCACCAGTCATAGATCGGGAAGATGGTGGTCACGACAGTGACGGATTTCTCTTCGGCAACGGCCGCCGGGATCAGACAGCCGGTCGCCAGTGAAAGCGCAACAAGCAAAACAAGTATTTTTTTCATGTTCAGTCTCCTGTCTCATTGATTTGTTTTTCACCACAAAAACAGGGAACGCACGGCAAAGGAATCAGGCGCAAACAGGCGCACCGGTCCCCTGATGGTGCATTTCCCCGCGGAAAAGCAAAATCAATCGTCGAGACGGACTTTCAAACGAACAAGCGATCCGGCGACGGATCGGAACGGCCGGAACGAAGCGGGATGGAAGGCTTGCAGTTCCCGGATTGGGAGCAATCCGAACAATGCCAATAAGGCCGCGCCGGCCAGGCGCAGCACTTCGGCGTTGACCGCGATCATGCGGCAGATCGCGCAGTTCTCTCCGGCGCAATCATGATCCGCTTCCAGAATCAGAAACGCGGAGGAGACAAGGATCGCCGTCACCAAAACGACGCACAGCAGTCCTGCGATGTTCCGCCTGCGATCCGGCATACCGTCCCCTCCCTTCGTAAAAGTATCTGTATGATCAGCCGTTGCGGCACCGGTCACAGAGTCCGTAAAAAACGGTCTTCCCGGCATTCCAGGCAAATCCGTGATGCTCCAGCAGATGCGTCCTGATCTCGCGCAGCTCATCACAGTCCAGATGGATCAGGCGCCCGCACCGCTCACACTTGCAGTGGAAATGCGCGGTGCATTGGTCCGCCTGCTCTATATACTCATAGCAGGCGCATTCACCGGTTTCCAGGACATACTTCCGGATGATGCCCTCCTCGGTGAGGCGCTCCAGCCGGCGATAGATCGTGGCGGTGCCGATGGGCTGCTCCGTTGCGGCGAAATGCGCATGGATCTCGGCCGCGGTGTGATGCCGACCCGGCGCTGCCTTCAGGTACCGGAGCAGTTCCTCCTGCTGCCTGGTCCGGTAGCCGGTTCGCGAAGCCATCCATCTCCCCCCCAATCTGATAACCGTTCTCATTTTAGTAAGCCGAATGCGATTTGTCAAGTAAGAAAATGGAAATTCTTCTCATAACGACACGCACCCGATCCAGGACCGGCCGCGGTGCGTCCGGCAAATGTACAAGGCCGCGCGGCGGCATCCCTGAATCACTTCGGAATATCCCGGGCAGGTTATGATGCCCAAAGTCCCGGAAACGGGACAAAACGGTGATGAAAAAGTGAGCATCCGCGGCCTTTCAAGCCTTGTGGATGCTCACTCTTTCAATTGGTGGCTCCGACTGGATTCGAACCAGTGACACTCCGGGTATGAACCGAATGCTCTAGCCAGCTGAGCTACAGAGCCGGGTGGTTGCGGGGGTAGGACTCGAACCTACGACCTCCGGGTTATGAGCCCGACGAGCTGCCAAACTGCTCCACCCCGCGTCGACAAAGCGTATGTTACTACAAAGCCGGGGGTTTGTCAAGCCCCGGCAAGGAAAATTCAGTCAAGTCACGGGAAGGAAAATTCTGTAAATTCTGCGGATGATTCAGTCAGCCCCGTGAAGGAAAATTCTGTGCATTGACAATCAAACCGTTCTCCTGTAAAATAGCATTGTCTTCGAGCCCCTGATCCTACAGCGCAAGCCATGGATCCCGGGCCGTGCCGGGGCATCGGCAAAGGGTTCCGCCGGAAACGGCGAAGCCTTCCGTTTTGAAAAGGAGACGGCTGTTTTCGGGGAACGCCTGACGTACCCCGGTGTTTCAGTCCGCATCCTTTTCTGGATCGCGGCTTTTTCGTTGCATCGAATGGCCGCACAGAAAGGAGCAACCCCATGAAAATCAGGCGTCTCATCGCCCTGATCCTCTCCGTTGCCATGCTTCTGCCCTGCATGCCTGCGGCGGCGGAAAAGACGGAGCTGGTGGTCTTCGCCGCCGCTTCCCTGACCGAGACCCTCACCCGGATCGCCGAGCTGTACAAGGAGTTCGCGCCGGATGTGGAGCTGGTCTTCAACTTCGACTCCTCCGGCACGCTCAAGACCCAGATCGCGGAAGGCGCCGCCTGTGACGTCTTCATCTCCGCCGCGCCCAAGCAGATGAACCAGCTGGACATCGACTCGGACGCGAATCCGGACGGCCTCGATTTCGTGCTCCGGGGCACGAGGATCAACCTGCTGGAGAACAAGGTCGCCCTCGCCGTCCCGGAGGGCAATCCGAAGGGCATCGCTTCCTTTGACCGGCTGGCCGCCGCCCTGAAGGACGGGACCGTCCTGCTGGCCATGGGCAACAGCGACGTGCCCGTGGGCCAGTACACCCGGAAGATCCTCGCCTTCTACGGGCTGGATGAGGAGGAACTGGCCGGCAGCGGCATCCTCACCTACGGCAACAACGTGAAGGTCGTCACTAGCCAAGTCTCCGAGGCCGCGGTGGACTGCGGCATCATCTACGCCACCGACGCCTTCTCCGCCGGGCTGACCGTCGTGGACACCGCCACCGCGGAGATGTGCGGCCAGGTGATCTACCCGGCCGCCGTGCTGAACATCACCGCCAATGAACAGGCCGCGAGGGACTTCCTCGCCTTCCTGGTCAGCGCGGAAGCCGACGCGGTCTTCGAAAGCGTGGGCTTCTCCCCGATGCACGAATAAACCGGACGGCTGTGTGCCCGTGAAAGGATGAGCAGGGTGGATCTCTTTCCGCTGTGGAATTCCCTCCGGATCGCCGGGATCAGTACCGTGATCGTCTTTTTCGCGGGCATTTTTGCAGCCTACTATATCTCCGGATGCCCCCGGTGGGTCAAGGGCGTCCTCGACGTCGTCCTGACTGTCCCGCTGGTGCTGCCGCCGACGGTGGTGGGCTACCTGCTGCTCCGCCTCCTGGGGCCGAAGCGGCCGGTGGGCAGCTGGTTCCTGCAGACCTTTGACCTGCGGCTGACCATGGCCTGGTGGTCCGCCGTCTTTGCCACGGTGGTGGTGATCTTCCCGCTGATGTACCGCACGGCGCGCGGCGCGTTCGAGTCCTTCGACGAGACGCTGGCCCAGGCGGGCAAGACCCTCGGCCTTTCCAACACCAGGATCTTCTGGCGGATCCGGATGCCCTCGTGCCGCCAGGGGGTCCTGGCGGGGGCCGTGCTGGCCTTCGCCCGCGCGCTGGGGGAGTACGGGGCCACCAACATGATCGCGGGCTATACGCCGAAGCGGACAGCCACGATCTCCACCGCAGTCTACAACCTCTGGTCCACGGGCAATGATGCCCTCGCCCTGCGATGGGTGCTGATCAACCTGGGCATCTCCGCCGCGGTCCTGATGACAATGAACCTGCTGGAGGCCCGGCAGCGGACGGAGAGGGGGGACCGGCGTGGCGCTGCAGGCTGAGATCGAGAAGACCCTCGGCAGCTTCCGCCTGAAGGTCTCCTTTGAGGCGGAAAACGGCGTCCTGGCCCTGCTCGGCGCCTCGGGCTGCGGCAAGAGCCTGACGCTGAAGTGCATCGCCGGCATCGAGAAGCCCGACCGGGGCTGCATCACCCTGGGCGGCCGCGTCCTCTTCGACAGTGAGCGCCGCATCAATCTCCCGCCCCAGGAGCGGCGTGTGGGCTTCCTCTTCCAGCAGTACGCCCTCTTCCCGAACATGACCGTCCGGCAGAACATCGCCTGCGGGGTGCGGGAGAAGCGGAAACGGGACGCGACCGTGGCGGCCATGATCCGCCGCATGCAGCTGGAGGGGCAGGAGGACAAGAAGCCGCGCCAGCTCTCCGGCGGTCAGCAGCAGCGCGTGGCCCTGGCCCGGATCCTCGTCAACGAGCCGGACATCCTGATGCTCGACGAGCCGTTCTCGGCCCTCGACAGCCACCTGCGCTTCCGGATGGAGCGCGAGGTGCGCGCCGTGCTCCGCGGCTTTGACAAGCCGGTGCTGCTGGTCTCCCACAACCGGGACGAGGTCTTCCGCATGGCGGACCGGATCGCGGTGATGGGCGAGGGCTGCATCGAGACCGTCGGCGGGCGCCACGAGGTCTTCGGCGACCCGAAGACGCGCACGGGCGCCGTGCTGACCGGCTGCAAGAACGTCTCCCCGGCCCGGCGCCTTTCCCGGACAGCCGTGTTCGCGGAGGACTGGGGGATCGGGCTGACCGTCCCGGACCCGGACGCCGCGTGCGTGGGCATCCGGATGCATGACATCCGCCCCGCCGCCCCGGAGGACGGGACAAACGTGTTTGACTGCCGGGTGGAGGAGGAGATCGAGAACCCCTTCTCCTTCACCCTGATGCTGAGACCGGAGGGGACGGAGTGCGTCCAGCCCATCGGCTGGGAGACGGACAAGGCCCGCTGGCGGGCAATGCGCGCCGACCGGATCCGCATCTGCATCCCGGAGGACCGGATCCTGATACTGAGGGAGTGATGACGATGCTGCAGACGCCGGACTACGAGACCGCGCGAGACCTGCTGCTGACCCGGGTGGAGCCGGTGGAGGCGGAAGAGATCCCGCTGGAGGAGGCCGCCGGGCGGATCCTCGCCGCCGACCTGGCGGCGGAGGAGGACGTCCCGCCGTTCGACCGTTCGCCCTACGACGGGTACGCGTTCCGCTCGGCGGACACGGCGGAGGCCTCGCGGGAGCATCCTGTGACGCTCGCCGTCACGGAGGAGATCGCCGCGGGGCAGGTGCCGTCGAAGCCCGTGACCCCGGGCATGGCCGCCCGCGTGATGACCGGCGCGCCGATCCCGGAGGGCGCCGACGCGGTGTGCATGTTTGAAAAGACGGTCTTCACGGAGGCGGAGGTGACCCTCTTCGCCGCCTTCCGCCCGGGGGAGAACATCGTCCGCCGGGGCGAAGATGTCCGCAGGGGCGCCGTGCTTGCGCGCGCCGGGGATCCGATCGACGCCGGGACCGCCGGGACCCTCGCGGCCCAGGGGATCGCGCGGCCGTCGGTCCGCCGGAGGATCCGGGTCGGCCTGATCTCCACGGGCGACGAGGTCACGGAGGTCGACGCGCCCGCCGAACCGGGAAAGATCCGCAATTCCAACCGCTATACCCTCACCGCCGCCCTCGCGCGGGCCGGGGCGGAGCCGGTCTGGCTGGGCCTGGCGGGGGATGACACGGAGCGCATCGCGGCGCTGATCCGCGAGGGCGCACGACGCTGCGACGCCCTCGTGCTGACGGGCGGCGTGTCCGTGGGCGACTATGACCTGACCCCCGCCGCGATGGACGCCGCCGGGTGCGAGACCCTCTTCCGCGGGGCCGCGATCAAGCCCGGCATGGCCTGTGCCTACGGCATGCTGGCGGGAAAGCCCGTCTGCGCCCTGTCCGGGAACCCGGCCTCCTCGCTGACGAACTTTTATGTCATCGCCCTGCCGGCGCTGAGAAAGCTGGCCGGCTGCCGCGAACCGGTGCCCGCGCCGATCACGGTGACGCTGCGGGACGGCTTCGGCAAAAAGAGCCCGGCTGTCCGCTTCCTGCGCGGTCGGCTGGACCTCACCGACGGCACCGTGCGGATGGCCCTGCCCGCCGACCAGGGGAACGTGGTGCTCTCCTCCGGCATCGGCTGCGACGTGATGGCCGTGGTGCCCGCCGGGAGCGGCAAGCTCGAGGCCGGGACGGCCCTGAAAGGATTTCTGCTATGAAAAAGATCCGTGTGGAAGACGCCGTGGGCATGACGCTGTGCCACGACATCACCAAAATGGTGGACGGGTTCAAGGGCCCCGCGTTCCGCCGCGGCCATGTGATCCGGCCCGAGGACGTGGAGGAGCTGCTGAACATCGGCAAGAAGACGGTGTTCATCTGGGAGGAGAACGCCGGGGAACTCCATGAGGAGGACTGCGCCCTGCGCCTGGCCGCGATGGCGCCGGTCGCGGGTGCGCATTACACCGCTCCCTCCGAGGGCAAGGTGCTGCTGATCGCCGAGGAGCGGGGCCTGTTCCGCGTGGACACGGACCTGCTGGAGCGGATCAACCGCATCGGCGACATCACGATCGCCACCCTGCCGGACCACTATCCGGCGGAAGCGGGCATGAGCCTGGCCTCCATGCGCATCGTGCCCCTCGTGACGCAGGAGAAACAGATCCTCGACGCGGAGGCCCTGTGCGAGGGGCGGAAGCTCCTCGACCTCAAGCCCTACCGGCCGCGGAAGGTCGGCGTCATCATCACCGGCTCGGAGGTGTGGTCGGGCCGCATCAAAGACAAGTTTGAGCCCGTGGTCCGCACGAAGATGCAGCGCTACCCGGCGGAGATCGTGAGCGTGACGATCTGCGACGACGACCTGGACATGATCACGGGCGCGGCGCGGAGGGCGCTTTCGCAGGGCGCGGATTTCCTGATCATGACCGGCGGCATGTCGGTGGACCCGGATGACCTGACGCCCACCGCGATCCGCCGCCTCGGCGCGGAGATCGTCAGCCACGGCGTCCCGGCCCAGCCCGGGAACATGACGCTGATGGCCTACCTGGGCGATGTCCCGATCATGGGCGTCCCGGGCGCCGCGATCAGCCTGCCCACGACGATCTTCGACGTGCTGCTGCCCGCCGTCTTTGCGGGGGAGCGCGTGACGAAGGAGGATCTGATCCGCCTCGGGGACGGGGGCCTGTGCCAGAAGTGCGCCGCTTGCCATTTCCCGAACTGCACCTTCGGACGGTATTGAGAAGGACGAGAAGATGATTGACCGCTACGGGAGAGAGATCACTTACCTGCGCCTGTCCGTGACGGACCGGTGCAACCTGCGCTGCCGGTACTGCATGCCGCCGGAAGGCGTGGAGAAGAAGCCCCACGCGGACATGCTGACCGAGGATGAGATGATCACGGCCGTGGAGGCCGCCGCGAGCCTCGGCGTCACCAAGCTGCGCGTCACCGGCGGGGAGCCCCTGATCAAGCGGAACATCGTCTCCATCTGCCGGCGTGCCGCGCGCGTGGAGGGGATCCGCGAGGTGTGCATCACCACCAACGGCCTGCTCCTGCCCGAAATGGCGGAGGACCTGATCGAAGCCGGCGTCAGCCGGGTGAACTTCAGCCTCGACACCCTGGACCCGGACCGCTACGCCGCCATCACCCGCGTGGGGTCGCTGGACCGGGCCCTCGCGGGGCTGCGGACCGCGCTGACCGCCGGTTTCCGGAAGGTCAAGCTCAACGCCGTGCTGATCGGCGGCTTCAACGACGATGAGATCCGTCCGCTGGCCGAGCTGACCCTGCGGGACGACCTGGACGTCCGCTTTATCGAACTGATGCCCATGCCGGGCGGGGAGGCCTTCGGACAGGAGAGCTACATCCCCGTGACCCGGGTCCTGGAGGCCCTGCCCGGGCTGCGGCCGGAGGAGAGCGACGGCGTCGCGCGCCTCTACCGCCTCCCGGGGGCGAAGGGCCGCGTGGGCCTGATCAGCCCGGTGAGCCGGCACTTTTGCGCGGCGTGCAACCGGATCCGCCTGACCGCGGACGGCCGCATCAAGCCCTGCCTGCACTCGGCCGAGGAGGTCTCGCTCAAGGGGCTTGGCTTTGCGGAGATGCGGGAGGCGATGGCGCGGGCCATCATGGACAAGCCTCAGTGCCACGGGGAACTCAGCGCCGACAGCCGCAGCCTGTCCGCGCGCGGCATGAGCCAGATCGGAGGGTGAGCCATGGGGATTCCGGTGATCGGTTTTGCCGCCTGGTCCGGCACGGGCAAGACCACGGTGATCGAGGCGCTGGTGCGCGAGCTGACCCGGCGGAACATCCGCACGGCGGTCATCAAGCATGACGCCCACGGCTTTGAGATCGACCGCGAGGGGAAGGACAGCCGGCGATTCGCGCAGGCGGGCGCGCAGACCGTCCTCCTCACGTCCCCCGACGCGACGGCGTCGGTGCGGCGGCGGGGCAGCACGCTGGAGGAGCTGACCGCGGAGATCAGGGACGCGGACCTGATCCTCGTCGAGGGCTTCAAAGATGCACCGATCCCGCGGATCGGCCTGTGCCGGACGGATACGGGCAAGGACTTCCCGGCGCCCCCGGAGACCTACATCGCCCTCGTGACGGACCGCACGGACACGCCGCCCGGCATCCCGCGCTTCGCCTTCGGGGATACGGAAGCGCTGGCCGACTTTGTGACGGGAGTGATGAAGAAGATGCCGGAGAACGATTTCACCCATTTCAATGACGAGGGCCGCGCCCGCATGGTCGATGTGGGGGAGAAGGCGGTCACCCGGCGCACGGCGACGGCGGCGGCCCGCGTGCTCGTCAGCCGGACGACCTTTGACCTGATCCGCTCCGGCGGCATGAAGAAGGGCGACGTCCTCACCGTGGCGCAGATCGCCGGGATCATGGGCGCGAAGCGGACGCCCGACCTGATCCCGATGTGCCATCCGATCGCGCTGAGCGGCATCGATCTGAAGCTCTCCCTCGATGAGGAGCGGTGCAGCGTGGAGATCGAGGCGACCGTCTCCTGCGACGGGCGGACCGGCGTGGAGATGGAGGCCCTGACCGCAGCCTCCACGGCGGCGCTGACGGTCTATGACATGTGCAAGGCGGTCCAGAAGGACATGGTGATCACGGACGTGCGCCTCCTCTCCAAGACGGGCGGCGTGCACGGCGACTTCCGCAGGGCGGAAAACGAATGAGACGAAAGGATGACGGAGGATGGGCTTTACGGCGGCAGTGCTGACGATCAGCGACAAGGGTTCCCGCGGGGAGCGGGAGGACAGGAGCGGCCCCCTGCTCTGCGAGCTGCTGCGGGAGGCGGGCTATGAGGTGATCCGCACGCAGATTCTGCCGGACGAGCGGGACCTGATCAGCGCGGCTCTGTGCGAGTGCTGCGATGAAACGAAGGCAAGCCTCGTACTGACTACGGGCGGGACGGGCTTCTCGCCCCGGGACGTGACGCCCGAGGCCACCCTCGCGGTGATTGAGCGGGAGACCCCCGGCATCCCGGAGGCCATGCGGGTCGAAAGCATGAAGATCACGCCGAAGGGCTGCCTCAGCCGGAGCGCGGCGGGTATCCGGGGGCGCTCCCTGATCGTCAACCTGCCCGGCAGCCCGAAGGCCGCGAAGGAGAACATCCTGCCGGTGCTCGGCGCCATCGGGCACGGGCTGGAGATGCTGGCCTCCGAGGGCTCGGCCGACTGCGCCACGCCGATGAAGGAGGAGACCGGGCGGCCCGCGCCCTCCGTCGACGACTGGCTGCGGGAGGCGAAGGCTTCCCCGGACGCCGCGAAGATCGGCATGTACCTGACCCACAACGGCGTGGTCCGTGAGACGGCCCGGGCGAAGGTCCGCGGCGGGGATGATCACGCGAAACCCGTGACCGGCATGCGCTTCTCCTGCGACCGGGAGAAAGCCGCCGCCGCGGAGCGCGAGGCTCTCGCGATGGACGGCGTATACTATGTGCGCACCTGGGTCAACGAAGGCCGTCTGGCTGTGGGGGACAGCATCATGACGGTCCTGATCGGTGCGGATATCCGCCCCCACGCGGTGAACGCCCTGAACGCCCTGGTGGGAAAGATCAAGAGCGAGTGCGTGACGGAAGAGGAACTCTACGACTGAACTTCTTTGGCTCTCACGGAAAGTTCGGAAAACCTCAAGGGAGTGGGTCCGCGCTCTGCGGAGCGCGCCAGGGGCTTTCCGATCGCCCCTGGACCCTTCGGGATCGCCTCCTCCTTGGTAGCTGTCGGGTAAGGCCAAGAATAGAACCCAACAATCTCTTAAAAACCTGACAATCCTCAAGATCTTTCTTTTACGGGACGGCCCCGAAGGAGTCCAGAGGGCGATCGGAAAGCCCTCTGGTGCGCCCGCAGGCGCATTCCCTCATCAGCGGAGTTTCCCTGACGAAACGTGAAGAATCACTCATTTTCTGCCGGAGGGCGGGTGCCGGAGCGCGGCATCCGCCTTTTGCGCACGGAAAAAGCCCGCCGGTGCGGGCTGTGACGGTCGATCGGGTTTCACTTCTGCAGCGGCCAGCGCTTCTCCACCTTTGTGAGGTCCTGGCTCGTGCCGCCGAGGGAGACCCAGTGGGCGTAGATCTCGCGGATGCGCTGACCGGGGATCTCCACGCTGCCGGAGACCGTACCGTTCCCGCTCAGCTCAAAGCGCAGGGTCTGCGAGCTCTTCTGCCCCAGCGCCTGCAGGATGGAGAGGCTCTCGCCCGCGAGGCATACGCAGTAGTCCTCCATGAACACCTGGTCATACTCGCTGCCGGCGGCCCGGACGGCAAAGCGCCACTGCTGCCCGCCGACCGACAGGGTGAGGGTATCCGCGGTCAGCATGTCTTCCAGCACCAGGGTGACCGAGAGGCGCAGGGCGATCGCGTCCTCATTGGCCAGCTCCACATAGTCGAGGAACACCAGGGCCTCAGCCCCGTCGTCGCACTGGCCGATCCAGGGCTGGCTGACGTCGCGGTAGACGATGTCGACCCCGTTCGCGTCCTCAAAGACGGCGAGCGAGGCGTCGTTCTCGAGGGCCTCGAGGTCGAAGGGGATCGCCCCGTCCTCCGCCAGGGCGGGGACCAGGAAAAGGACAGCGGTCAGGACGAGCAGCGCGCGCAGGGCCTTCATGTGCATCAGCTCCTTTGTCGGGATGGTTCCATTGTACATAAAAGCAGCCGCCCGCGCAAGAGCGGCTGCGTGATGCATATGTAAATTCGACGGTTCAGCCGGCCCAGAGCGTCTTCATGATGACCGGGTAGACCTCGTCGAGGATGCTGATCAGGCGGATGAACATCTCGCGGCACACCTCGCCCAGATCGTCCAGGCTCACGGCGGTGCCGATGTCGTAGGACACAGTGATGCTGCCGTCCGAGTAGAGGGAGAACTTCACGAAGCGATACTTGCAGTTGAGCTCGTTGAGGGTGACCAGCAGATCGGCCTTCCGCTCCTCGGGTACGGCCAGCATGCCGAGGTTGAGGACGCGGATGTCGACGTCGTTGGCGTCGGAGCGGGAAAAGAAGCGGATGATCACGTTCTTGACGACCTTTCCGTTCACGCCGGTCTCCACATAGCTCAGGCCGTTTGCCTCGTCGATCCTGTGCTTGATCTCACGCATGGTGAAGTAGTTGCTGATCTCCTGCGTGCTCCGGTATATCATACGGTCTTCCTTTCCGCACCGTCTCCCTCGCCTGCGGCGGGCACCAGGGGCTGGACCGAGAGGCTCCAGTGGAAACTGTTCAGCGTCAGATCCAGGCCCTGCCGGGACAGGAGGGACGCGATGTCCTCGATCAGGTTCATCATGAGGCGCGTGTTGTGTCCGCGGATCGAGCGGAACTCGCTGACCACCAGGCGCGGGAAGTCCTCGATCTGGAACAGGGAGTAGCCGTCCACGCCGATGATGGAGATCTCGTCGGGGATCTGCTGATAGCACATGCGGGGCGGGAAGTTCCACAGCCAGTCGTCCGCGCCCTGGATAAAGTCGAGGATGGTCTGGCAGGTGCCGGGCTGAAGCTGGAACGCGAGCTCGTGCTGGAGGCGGCGGAAGCGGTCGAAGACGGAGAAGGAGAGCATGTCGTTGGTGAAAACATTGACAGAAAAGCCGCCGTCTCTGTTATGCCCGGGGCGATACGCGTAACAGAAAACAGAACGAATGGCGTTCCTGCGCAACGACTCCACCCCCTGAACGTACTCGATTCCTTCAGATTCTATGACGATTCGAAACAAACGTCAACCTTTGTTCGGGTTTTTCACCTTTTCGCGGGAAATTTAATCAGTCAGTTGTATTTTTGTCAGAAAAGCGCCCAATATGCGACACACTTGCGCAATATTTCCGGGATCGGCGCGGCGGTCGCCCGGGGTGTGGCCGCCGTAGGCCCACAGGCCGAGGACGGGGGAGCGGCGGCAGGCGCAGAGGGTCAGGCCGCAGCGGAAGGCACGGCGCTCCCCGCGCAGGGGAGACCAGCGGCCGTCGGCGATGACAGGGGTCAGGCCGTCCGCGCTTCCGACGGCGCGCAGGAGGCTCCCGCAGCCGGTCGCCCGGCGGGCCGCTGCCGTCGTGAGGCAGACGAGATGGCTCCCCCGGCCGATGCGGCACAGCTGCAGGACAAGGCGGGTCCAGGCCGTTTGCGCGTGCTCCTTGGCCCAGGCGCGGGCACCGCCGCGGTCCGCGAAGAGGAAGGCGGCCTTTCGTCTGTCCTCCGGGCCGAGCTCCGCGATCAGGGTCAGTGCCGCCGCGAGATCCGCGTCGAAGCCGGCGTTGCGCCGGTTGGCCGGCCCCCAGCGCATGAGGGCGAGGAGGCCGACATACACCGCGACCAGTCCCCAGAGCGCGGCCTTCACCGCACCGCCGGTCAGGTGCCAGACGAGGAGATACACGCCCAGGGCCGGGACGAGCAGCAGGGCGATGTGCACGAGCTGCCACAGGGCCCAGAGAGCGGCGTTGCAGGGGACGGTCAGCTCGGGCAGCAGCCATCGCGCCGGGGTGTCCGGGCGTACGAGCAGGAGCAGCCCGCTGCGGTCCGGCTTTCCGGCGGTCAGGACGCGGTGCCCGGCCGGACCGCAGGTTTCGCTCCGCACGGTGCAGCCGAGCGTGCGCAGCTCTTCGCCGAGCCAGTCGAGGAAGGCGGCCTGCTGCGCCCGGGTCCTGCGCACCGGGAAGCGCTCGCCGATCAGCGTCAGATAGTCGGTCAAGACGGACTCACCTCCGCGATCTCCGTCACGCGCAGCACGCCGTCCCGCACCGTGAAGCGCACGTTCCGCCCGGCAAAGGAGAAACCGTAGACGCGGCCGGGATCATCCTGGTAGGCCGGGCGCGGGTCGCGGGAGAGGACGGCCATCAGCGGGGTGCGCTCCTCCTCCGGCAGTCGGGCCAGGAGTTCCGGCGGGCACTCGACCGCGAGCCGCTTCTCGTCCAGCTGCGTGACAAAGCCGGACGAGGCCTGCGGGAAACTGTCGGCGTAGGGAAGATAGGGCTTGATATCGAGGATCGGGGTGCCGTCGGCCAGGTCGGCGCCGGAGACCGTGATCCCGTCCGGGTCGACGGAGACCAGGCGCACGCAGCTCAGGCCGATCGGGTTCGGGCGGAAAGGGCTGCGCGTGGCGAAAACGCCCATCCGCCGGTTGCCGCCGAGGCGCGGGGGCCGGACGGTCGGCGACCATCCCTCCCGCTGCGCGCGGTCGAAGACCCAGATCAGCCACAGATGGCTGAAGCCGTCCAGCCCGCGCAGGGCCTCCGCCCGGCGGTATGCCGGCTCGAGGACGACGCGCGTGAGGACCTCCTCCACCAGACCGCTCTGGCGGGGGACGGCGAACTTGTCGGTGTAGGCGTTGCGGGCGCGCGCGATGATATGGCATGTGATCCCGGTGTCCATGGCCACGGCCTCAGCCCAGACGGTAGCGCCCGTCGCCCAGCAGGGTCAGCGGGGCGGCGTAGAAGGCAGTCAGGGCGCGCAGCATCAGGGGCAGGTCGAGGGCGCCCGCCGTCTCCCAGGCGGAGTGCATGGCCAGCTGGGCCAGGCCGATGTCCACGGCGGGCACGGCCACATGGCGCACGGCGAGGTTGCCGAGGGTGGAGCCGCCGGGCATGTCGGAGCGGTTGGAAAAGTGCTGGACCGGCACGTCGGCCGCGCGGCAGATTTCGGTGAACAGGCCGCAGCTGACGGCGTCGGTGATGTACTTCTGGCGGGCGTTGTGCTTGATCACGATGCCCTTGTTCATCCAGACGCGGTTGGCGGGATCGCTGTACTCGGGGTGGTTGGGGTGGACGGCGTGGGCATTGTCGGCGGAGGCCATCAGGCTGCCCGCCACCATGCGCTGGCGGTCGGCCGCGTCCATGCCGTAGAAATCGCAGACGCGCTCGATCACGTCGCCGAGGAAGCCCGCGTCCGCGCCCTGGCGCGTGCCGCTGCCGACCTCCTCGTTGTCGAAGACGCAGCAGACGGGCAGGCGGTCCGTCGGGGCGGCGGCGATCAGGGCCTCCGCACAGGACCAGGCGCATTCGAGGTCGTCCAGGCGGCCGCCGGAGATGTACTCGTCCTTCACGCCCCAGACACGGCCGGGCACCCGATTATAAAGGTAGAGATCGTGGCCGACGATGGCCTCGGGGTCGACACCGGCGGCCTCCGCCGCGCAGGCCAGCACGCTGCCGGCCGCCTGCTCGCTGCCCCAGAGGGGGAGCAGGTCGACGTTGGGCTTCCAGGCGTAGCCGTTGTTCGCCTCGCGGTTCATGTGGATCGCCACGCTCGGGATCACGCACAGGTCGCGGTCGCAGCGGACCAGGCGCGAGACGACCTCGCCGCCCTCGCGCACGACGAGACGGCCCGCCACGGAGAGCGGCCGGTCGAGCCAGGTGTACATCAGCATGCCGCCGTAGGGCTCGGCGTTGACGCGGGTGTAGCGGTCGCACGCGCCGAGCTCGGGGTCCATCTTGAGCTTGAAGGTGGGGGAGTCGCTGTGGGCCGCCGCGATCATCATGCCTTCCGGTGCTTTTTCCGGGAGGATGAAGGCGATCAGGGCGGATTGGTTCCGCGTCACATAATAGCGGCCGCCGGCCTCCATCCGCCAGCGCTCACCCTCGTTGAGAGCGGTGAAACCGGCCTCTTCGAGCCGCTTCGCCAGCAGGCTGACCGCGTGCCAGGCCGTCGGGGCCTGATCGATAAAGGAAAGGAACCGTTCGTTTTCGCTCATTGCCGCGTGACCTCCGTTTGCTTGTGGATTCAGCCAAAAAGATAGCAAGCCGTCCTGCCTTTGTCAAGGGCGGAAAAAAACAGCAAAAAAACAGGCGGGGGCGCGCGCCGCACAGGGCTTTCCGGGCCGTTCCGCGGATGATGTTTCCAAGAAAATACATTCACAGTTTGTTCATTTTTACAATTGACACAAACTGTGATTTGCGCTATATTTGAGTAGGTTGATCATTTCTCGACAGGTACATGTTTTCCGACGGACGGCGATTTTTTCAATCGCCACCAATTTCATGTTGGACAGGGGAGCAAGCCTATGAAGAAACTTCGTGAACAGGCAGGCCGTCTCTTCGGCAAGAAATGGGTCCGGTGGCTGATCGGCATCGCGATCATCGTCATCGCGCTCGTTGTTTTGACGCGGGTCGGCGGCGATCCCGAGAACTTCCGCGCGAAGTACGAGGAGCAGGACCTGACGGCGGACGTCGAGGGTGTGTCCCGCAGCGAGATCACTTACAGCAAGTATCTCGCGCTGGACGAGCACAAGGACGCCGCGGACGCCGGCAAGACGCTGTCCCTGGACCTCGGCGGAGAGGGCGTGGATGCGGATGCCCGCTTCGACCTCGCGGCCTTCGAGGTGATCCAGGGCAAGGACGGCGCATCGCGTGTCTTTGAGGAAGACGGCGAGAAGTTCCTGTACGCCGGCGACGGCTCCTTCCTCCAGTGGAAGGTGACGATCCCCGAGTCCGGCTGGTACAACGTGCAGGTCGACTTCCGCGCCGTGAAGGAGCGCGAGGTGGACGGCGTGGCCGTGAAGAGCCGCGGCGTGGACATCGAGCGCGCCCTGTACATCGACTACAGCGAGGAGAACAACAAGACGCCCTTCACCGGAGCGTCCTCTTTGACGTTCTCCCTGCTCTGGCACGACAAGCCCTTCGCCGATGAGAGCGAGCGCTTCGACAACCAGGGCAACCAGCGCCGCGCCAAGCAGGAGGAGATCTTCGGCTGGCAGAAGGTCTACTTCCGCGATCCCATGGGCTATGTGGTGGAGCCCTATCGCTTCTACTTCAGCGAAGGCGAGCACACCATCGCCCTGCGGGCCGTCAACGAGCCGATGGAGATCCGCTCCATCGAGCTGGTGCCGCCGCAGAAGTTCGACACCTATGAGACCTACACCGCGAAGAACGCCGGTCAGGGCAGCAACGACAAGGCCGTGGAGGTCCAGGGCGAGGACGCCGTCCTCCGCTCTTCCCCGTCCCTGTACGCCCGCTATGACCGCTCCTCCGCGGCCACCGAGCCCTACGACGTCTACCACACGATCCTCAACTACATCGGCGGCGACTCCTGGAACAACGCCGGCCAGTGGATCGAGTGGGACTTTGAGGTGCCCGAGGACGGCTGGTACAACATCACGATCAAGGCCCGCCAGAACCATCAGCGCGGCGCCATCTCCTGCCGTTCCCTCTACCTCGACGGGGAGATCCCCTTCGAGGAGGTTTCGGCCATTTCCTTCCATTATAATACGTCCTGGAAGCTGTACACCCTCGGCAACGAGAAGGGCGAGGCCTACCGCTTCTGGCTCAAGGGCGGAAAGCACACCGTCCGCCTCGAGGCCACGCTCGGCGAGATGGGCGCGATCCTGCAGGACATGGATGACTCCATCAACCGCCTCAACCAGATCTACCGCAAGATCCTGGTCCTGACCAGCGTCAACCCGGACCGCTTCCGCGACTATAACCTCGAGAGCGTCTACCCCGAGGTCATCGACGGCATGGATCTGGAGAGCAAGCGCCTCTACAAGCTGGTGGACGACACCGTCGCCGTGACCGGCCAGAAGTCGGACCGCATCGCCGTGGCCCAGACCCTGGCCGTGCAGCTCGAGGGCTTCGTCAACCACACCGAGCGCATCACCCAGTCCTTCGCCAACTTCAAGGACAACATCACCTCCCTGGGCACGGCCATGCAGAACATGTCCGAGACCAAGCTCGACATCGACAAGATCATCATCCACGGCACCGACTACAAGCTGCCGGGCGTGCAGGACGGCTTCTTCGCCAACGCGGGCCACGAGATCCGCTCCCTGGTCGCCTCCTACACCGTGGACTATGACTCCCTCGGCAACAAGTACGAGGGCGGCGACGTCCTGCAGGTCTGGATCACCACCGGCCGCGACCAGTCCACCGTGCTGAAGACCCTGGTCGACCAGGACTTCACCCCGAAGTACGGCATCAACGTCAACGTCAAGCTGGTCGTGGCGGACACGCTGCTGACCGCCGTCGTGGCCGGCAACGGCCCGGACGTCGTCCTGTCCGTGGGCTCCTGGTTCCCGGTCAACTACGCCATGCGCCACGCCGTGGAGGACATGACGCAGTTCAAGGGCGGGGACATCGAGGTCGGCGGCAACACGGTGCACGTCAAGAGCTTTGAGGAAGCCACGGCCCCCGACATCTACGAGGACAGCGCCCTGGCGCCGTTCCGCTACCGCGACGAGCCGGTCGATCCCAACCACGTCGGCGTCTACGCCATGCCGGAGACCCAGGACTTCTCCCTGGTCTTCTACCGCAAGGACGTGCTGGAGGAGATGGGCCTCGCCCCGGACAACTGGGATGACATCAGCGACTGGGATACGCTGAAGACCTGGCAGAACATCATTGCCCTGCTGCCCACGATCCAGGGCAACAACATGGTCATCGGCGTGCCTTATCCCGACATCGCAAACCCGGATATGTCCGTCCTCAACTCCATGATTTACCAGCAGGGCGGCCAGATCTACGACGAATACAACACGAAGACCCTGATCGACACCGAGGAGGGCGTGGCGGCCTTCAAGCTCTACACCTCCCTGTACAACGACTACGGTCTGCCGACGGTGTACGACTTCGTCAGCCGCTTCCGTACCGGTGAGATGCCCATCGGCGTGGCCGGCTACGGCATGTACAACACCCTGTCCGTCTCCGCTCCCGAGATCCGCGGCCTGTGGGACTTCACCTACTTCCCGGGCACGGTCCGCACGGGCGAGGAGGGCGAGTACGTGGACAACACGGCCCACTGCTCGGGCGCGTGCTGCATGATCATCAAGACGGATGACGAAAAGCTCCGCCAGAACGCCTGGACCTTCATCCAGTGGTGGACCGACGCGGACACGCAGGTCGACTTCGGCCGCGAGATGGAGGCCATCCTCGGCTCCTCCGCCCGCTACACCACCGCCAACAAGCTGGCTCTGGCCCGCCTGGGCTGGAGCGACAGGCAGCTGGAGATCCTCCTGGGCCAGCTCGCGCACACCCGCGGCTTCCCGGAGATCGCCGGCGGCTACTCCACCACCCGTCACATGACCAACGCCATCCGCCGCGTCATCAACAGCAAGGAGGACGCGCGTGAGACCCTCCTGACCTACGCCAAGACGATCAACGAGGAGATCAAGATCAAGCGTCAGGAATTCGGCCTGGCCACCAGCACCGATGACCTCAAAAAGACAACCCCGGAGGCTGCGGGCGATCCTCCCAAAGGGCAGCCGGAGGAACAGGAACCGCCTGCCGACGGTCAATAAGGGAGAAAGGAGGGAAAAAGCATGCAGTCTGCCAAGACAAGCTACTGGAGCATGAAAAAGGAGAAGTTCACCTACGGGCTCAAGAAGGCCGGCAAGATGAAGACCTGCTATCTCTTCCTGCTGCCCTACGCCCTGCTCTTCTTCACCTTCTTCATTCTCCCCATCGCCACGTCCATCTACTACAGCTTCACCTACTACAACATCCTGGAGGCACCGCGCTTCGTCGGCTTCCAGAACTACATCAACCTGGTGCTGCAGGATGAGGTCTTCCTGACCGCCATCAAGAACACCTTCGTCATCGCCGTCATCACGGGACCGATCGGATACATCCTTTCCTTCCTGTTCGCGTGGTTCATCAACGAACTGCCGCGCTGGCTGCGCACGGTGGCCGTGGTGGTCTTCTACGCTCCGTCCATCGCGGGCAACGCGTACGCGATCTTCTCGATCATCTTCCGAGGCGACGCGTACGGCTACCTGAACTCCTTCCTCCTCCAGTTCGGCCTGATCGAAGCGCCGCAGCTGTGGCTCCTCGATCCGCGCTACATCATGACGGTCATCATCATCGTCATCCTGTGGATGAGCATGGGCACGGGCTTCCTGTCCTTCGTCGCCGGCCTGCAGGGCGTCGACCGCAGCATGTATGAGGCCGGCTACGTGGACGGCGTCCGCAACCGCTGGCAGGAGCTGTACCACATCACCCTGCCGAGCATGAAGCCGATGCTGCTCTTCGGCGCGGTCATGTCGATCACGAGCGCGTTCAACGTCAGCGACGTGCCGCGCGCCCTGGCCGGCTACCCCAGCACGGACTATGCGGCCCGCACGATCGTCACGCACCTGTTTGACTACGGCTTCTCGCGGTTCGAGATGGGCTACGCTTCCGCCATCGCGACCGTGCTGTTCCTGGTCATGATTCTCTGCAACAAGATGATTCAGTCGGCACTGAGGAAGGTGGGCACATGAGCGCGAAGAGAAAGGTTGAGCATATCGAAGCGCCGAAGACGAACAACCGCGTCGAGCAGCTTCGCTACCTGGCCCGCCTGCGCGGCGAGGTGGAAGAAGAAAAGCCGAAGCTGAATGTCAAGCGCTTCCTGATCGTATCCGCGATCATCATCGCGATCCTTGTGGGCGGCCTGATCTTCGTCAACGCGAAGATCAACGAGATCCAGCGTCACAACGAGGACGCCGTGACCGCCCAGCGCAACCTTGCCGCCGCGCAGGAGCGCGTGGCCGGTGAGGTGCCCGCGACCGCCGAGGCGCAGGAGGCCGCCGCCCTGACCGGTGAGGCCGCCGCTGCGGCTGCCGTGAAGACCACCGCGGAGGCCGCCGAAGCGCCCGCGGCCGAGCCCGCACCCGCCGCGGAACCCGTGTCCGCTGAAGCCGCCGCCGAGGCCGCGGCACCCGCCTCCGGGGAGGCGCAGCCCGCGGCCGACACCGGCGCGAAGGCAGCCGCCGCAAAGTTCGACAGCAAGGAAACGGAGAACCCGGCCAAGCCCGTTGAGATCATCCGTCTGATCCTGCTGTTCCTGCTGATCGTCGGCGCGGTCGCGGCCTACATCGTCTTCGCCCGCAACCGGTCGGACGGCAGCGACGGCATCCGCTCGAACAAAAAGCTGCTGACCGCGGTGTGCGCCGTGCTGGCCCTGCTGCTCGTCGGCGTGATCGTGCTCGGCATCGTCGCCGGGAACATGCAGCCGAAGGCGGCCGTCGAGGCTGCGCCCGCGGCCGAGGAGACTGCGGCGACCACGGAGGCCGGCGGCGAGACGAAGACGGCTGCCTCCGACCCGTCCCTGACCGTTGACACGAGCATCTCCACCTGGAACCTGGTCCGTGTCATCATCGTCCTCCTGCTGATCGTCTACGGCGTCTTCATGCTGGTGAAACTGTCGCATCCGAAGCGCCGCAAGCCGAACCGCAGCTTCTGGGGCGACTTCGGGATCTACTTCATGATGGCGATCTTCGCCGTCGCGATGGCCTTCCCGCTGGTGTTCTCCATCGCCGCCTCCCTGAAGCCCCTGGACGAGCTGTTCCGCTTCCCGCCCAAGGTCTTCGCGATGCATCCCACGATGGACAACTTCGCCGACCTGTTCGTCACGATGGGACAGAGCTACGTGCCCTTCTCCCGCTATCTGATGAACACCGTGCTGATCACCTTCATCGGCACCTTCGGCCACGTGGTCATCGCGTCGATGGCGGCCTTCGTGCTGGCGAAGTATGACTTTCCCGGCGGACGGACCTTCTTCTCCATCGTCGTCACGGCCCTGATGTTCACCGGCTATGTGACCGGCATCCCGAACTACGTCATCATGAGCCGCCTGGGCATGATCGACACCTACTGGGCGATCATCCTGCCCGCCTTCGCGGCGCCGATCGGCCTGTTCCTCATGAAGCAGTTCATGGAGGGCCTGCCGACCGCGCTGATCGAAGCGGCGCATCTGGACGGCGCGGGCGAGTTCCGCATTTTCTGGAGCATCGTGATGCCGAACGTCAAGCCGGCCTGGCTGACGATCATCATCTTCTCCGTGCAGGGCCTGTGGAACACCAACGCCGCGACCGTCATCTACACTGAGAAGAACAAGACCCTGGTCTACGCCCTGCAGCAGATCCAGGCGGGCGGCATCGCCCGTACCGGCCAGGCTGCGGCCGTCACGGTCATCGTCATGATTGTCCCGATCGTCATTTTCATCCTGTCCCAGAGCCGGATCCTCGAAACCATGGCGAGTTCCGGTCTGAAAGACTGATCCGCATGCGCGACCGATATCAAGACAGGAGGGAAATGAAAGTGAAACACATCACAAGGCTGCTGGCGCTGCTGGCCGCCGTGATCATCCTCGTGCCCATGACCGTTGCGTACGCGGCGGATGACGGCTTTTCCAGCACCTACACCTACAACTACGACTACTGGGGAGAAGTCCGCGAGAGCCCCGACGCCTACCGCGTCAGCCAGATCATCTACAGCAAGGATCTGGGTCTGGAGGACAGCCCGCTGAAGGCTCCCAGGAGCCTCTTCGTCCGGGACAACGACCTGTACATCGTCGACTACGGCAACAACCGCATCGTCCAGCTGACCCTGATCGGCACGAAGTTCGAGTTTGTCCGCATCATCGACCATGTCACCGTCGCCGCGGACCAGATCGAGGCCTACAAGGAGCAGAGCGATCTGCTCCGGGACGAGGGCGGCGCCTACTTCACGGATGAGGAAGGCTGCTTCTACTTCAAGCCCCTGGCCGGTTCCTCCGCGGACCGCGGCCCGAAGGCCCTGACCCCCGAGGGCGTCACGACCTTCTTCAACCCCACGGATGTCTCGGTCGACCCCGAGGGCAACATCTACGTTGCCGACAACGGCAACTACCGCGTCATCCTGATGGACAAGGATCTGAACTTCAAGCAGATCTTCACCAAGCCGAGCGACTCCACCTTCGACCAGAACCAGGCCTTCCTGCCCAACAAGATCGTGGTGGATACCTCCGGACGCGTCTTCGTCCTGGCCAACAACATCAACAAGGGCCTGGTCAAGTTTGAGGCGGACGGCGTCTTCACCGGCTTCATCGGCGCCAACCAGGTCACCTACGACCTGTGGAACTACATCTGGAAGACCTACTTCATGACCAAGGAGCAGCGCTCGCAGCAGGCGGCCTTCGTTCCGACCGAGTACCAGAACGTCTACATCGATCACGACGGCTTCATCTATGCGACGAACATCGCCTTCAGCGAGTACGACCTGCTCTGGGACGGCGCGAAGCCGATCCGGCGCCTGAACGCGGTGGGCGGCGACATCCTGATCAAGAATGACCGCTACCCGCCCATCGGCGACCTCGACTGGGTCGAGGGCTCCAACGACCACGGCCCGTCGAAGCTCTACGACATCACCGTCCTGGACAACGACATGTACATGGTCATCGACCACACCCGCGGCCGCATCTTCGGCTATGACCCGCAGGGCATCATGCTCTGGGCCTTCGGCATGAGCGGCGTCTCCGCGGAGGGCGCCTTCAACAGCGCGGTGTCCATCGAGCATATCGGCAAGGACCTGATCGTCCTGGACGAGCTGGACTGCAGCGTGACGGTCTTCACCCCTACTGAGTACGGCAACCTGATCTACCAGGCCTCCGAGGAGTACCTCGACGGCAAGTACGAGAAGTCGGCCGAGACCTGGAAGAAGGTCCTGCAGCTCAACGCCAACTACAACCTTGCCTTCATCGGCATCGGCCGCGCCGAGATGCGCGCCGAGAACTACAAGGAAGCCATGGACCTGTTCAAGATGGCCCATGACCGCGACAACTACGGCCGCGCCTTCCGCTACTACCGCAAGGAGTGGGTGGAGCAGAACATCTGGTGGGTCGTGGTGATCATCCTGGTGCTGGTGGCATTCTTCACGGTCCGCAAGACAATCAGAAAAGTGAAATGGGAGGTGGAAGCGTATGAGCACAACAAAGTCGCCAAGTAACGCCGTGCTCCGCAAGGAGCATCCGCGCCTCCGCCGCTACAAAGAGACGATCAAGTATGCCAAGTACGTGATGTTCCACCCCTTCGACGGCTTCTGGGATCTGGTGCACGAGAAGCGCGGCTCCCTCGCGGCGGCCCACACCTTCGTCATCCTCTTCCTGGTCACCTACGTGCTGAAGCTGATGTACACCAGCTTCCAGTTCATCACCGCCCCGATCCAGTACATCAACATCTACGAGCGCTGGGCCTCCCTGCTGCTGCCCTTCCTGATCCTGTGCATCGCCAACTGGAGCCTCTCCACGCTGTTCGACGGCAAGGGCCACTTCAAGGACATCTACATGGCCATGGCCTACGCGCTGGTGCCCTACATCATCATCCAGCTGCCGCTGATCCTGCTGAGCAACATCCTTGCCTTCGACGAGGGCGCGTTCTACAACGTGCTGATGTCGCTGTCCATGATCTGGTGCCTCTTCCTGGCCTTCGTCGGCCTGATGGAGGTCCACGACTACGGCCCCGGCAAGACGCTCATCTTCATCGTCGCCACCATCTTCGGCGCGCTGGTGATCCTGTTCCTGCTGCTGGTATTCTTCAGCCTTCTCAGCGATGCGTTCGGCTACTTTGCCTCCCTGTATCGTGAGATCGTCTTCAGACTCAGTTGAGGAGGTGACGTGAAATGACAGTGGAAACCAGCGCTCCCAAGAAGCGCATCAAGAAGTCCGTGATCATCAAGCGCGTCATCGCCGCTGTGCTGATCCTGGGGATCCTCGGCGGACTGTACTTCCTGGGCACCAAGCTCTGGCCGCCGGAAAACAATGCCGCGGTCGAGGAGTCCAAGATCCGCCGCAACGCCTACGACACCAAGACCAAGGACATCAAGATGTCCAACGAATTCCTTGAGTTCACGATGTACCCGACCACGAGCCACTTCTCCCTGAAGGAGAAGGCCACGGGCCGCGTCTGGATGTCCAACCCGCAGGCCGACAAGGGCGGCCTGGAGAAGGATCCCGGCGGCGTCGCCGTGGGTACCTCCAAGCTCAACGACATGCGCTCCACCCTGATCGTGTCCTACTCCTCCTCCTCGGCGGACAAGGACATGAACAACTGGGAGTACTCCATCGATAAGCAGGCTTACGTCATCGAGCCGGTGGAGAACGACGCGGGCCAGGTCGGCGAGGTCCGGGTCCACTATACCGTCGGTCAGATCCAGGGCATCGCGAAGATCCCGCAGGTGCTGACCGAGGAGCGCTACCAGGAGATCCTGGGGCGCATCAAGAACTCCGAGGACAAGAACACCGCCCGTCTGGACAGAGCGTTCACGCCCAACTACGAGAACGCCCAGACGATCAGCGAGATGGCCCAGTCCGAGAGAGTCGAGCTCCGCAAGCTGGCGGCGCACGTCCTGCGCCTGTCCATCACGATGAACGCCCTCGACCTGGAGCAGTACACCTGGGTCAAGGAAGCGCTCGAAGAACTGGAGCGCGCCTCCATCGTGCCCTATGACCGCGCCGCGGTCGAGCAGATGATCACGGAGCACGCCACCGATCTGGCCTCGCTCGAAGGCTTCGCCGCTCTGGCGCTCTCCGACAGCGAGGATGAGCGCGCGCAGGCCGCCGAGATGCTCGCCCCGATGATCGCCGAGCTCGGCGAGGCGGAGGAGAACGAGGGCACCGGCGAGGCCGCCGGCGAATGGCTGGCCTCCCTGAGCGAGATGATCACGCTCCCCAACGTCGATCCCGTCGACCTGGAAGCCCTGGCCGCCGTCATCGACGCGCACGGTGACTTCTTCGACAACGACGCGGACCGCATCGAGGCGGTCAAGGGCCTGATCCTCTCCGAGGACCACGCCGAGAAGACCGAGGCCTTCGAGCAGATCCGCGACCGCGTCTCCGACGTCGAGCTGGCCAAGCCCGAGTACGCCTGGGTCGTGGAACTGGCGGACGCCCTGGACGCCTCCGATTCCGAGGACTTCAGCGTCGCCTCGGTCAAGAGCCTGATCGAGCAGGACGAGGCCGTCCCGGAGCGCAAGGAGATCCTCGGCATCGCCTTCCGCCGTGCGAAGTTCATGCGCGCCGAGGCCAAGGAGAACATCCTCAAGGCCCTGAAGGGCGACAACAAGCGCATCGCGGGCATCGACTACACCGATGAGGAGTATCTGCAGGACGCGGGCTGGAACTTCACGGACGACGAGGGTTCCTCCATCCGCTTCGACGTGACGGTGATCTATCGCCTGGAGGGCAGCGACTTTGTGGTCGAGGTGCCCTACGACCAGATCACTTACAACGCGGACGCCCCGATCACCTACATCACCATTCTGCCGATGTTCGGCGCGGTCGGCCCGGACAACGGCGAATACCAGGACGGCTTCATCTTCGTGCCTGAGGGCGGCGGTGCTCTGATCCGCTACAACAACGGCAAGCTGAAGCAGAACAACTACACCGCCAACCTCTACGGATGGGATTACGCGACCAAGCGCTCCGAGGTCATCAGCGAGACCAAGACGGCTTTCCCGGTCTTCGGCCTGACCAGGGACGGCGGATCCTTCATCTGCATCATCGAGGACGGCGCGTCCTACGCCAACATCCAGGCGGACATCAACGGCAAGGCCGGCACGACGACCGCCTTCCACCCCAACAGCTACAACACGGTCAGCGCCAAGTACCGCGTGCTGCACTCCGACCAGTACAACGTCTCCGCCAAGACGGCCAACATGGTCATCATGTACGAGAAGAAGATGCCGCAGGAGTCCGTGGTGCAGCGCTACCGCTTCGTCAACAGCGACAGCTACGTCGACATGGCCAACGCGTACGGAGGTTACCTGGCCGAGACCCATCCCGAGATGACGGCGGAGCCGGCCTCCGAGGACATGCCCGTCTCGATGGAACTGGTCGGCGCGATCGACAAGCGCGTCGTGACGGCGGGCCTGCCGATGCAGCGCGTCCTGGCCACCACCACCTTTGACCAGATGAAGGACATCATCGACGAGATGAGCGCGGCCGGGGTTAAGGCCCTGAACGTGCGCGTGTCCGGATGGTGCAATGGCGGCGTCACGCAGCACGTCCTCACCGGCGTGCATGTGGAAGGCGCCGTGGGCGGCGACGGCGGCATGAAGAAGCTGATCGCCTACGCGAAGGACAAGGGCGTCGCCCTGTTCTTCGACGGGATCACGACCTTCGCCTACGACACGAAGCTCTTCCAGGGCTTCACGCCCAGGGCGAACGCGGCGCGCTTCACCACCCGCGAGATCGTCGAGATCACGCCCTACTCCCAGATCTACTACACCGAGGACGACGAACGGACCGTCTACTATGTGACGCGTCCCGAGTACGCGAAGAACAACGCGACCAACCTGATCAACGCCCTGAAGGACCGCGGCGCCTACGGCGTGGCCTTCCGCGACATCGGCTACCTCCTCAACGCCAACTATGACCCCAATCACACGACCACGCGCGAGACCGTCAAGGACATGAACGTGGAGACGCTGAAGGAGGCCAGGGAGAAGGGCGAGGCCGTGATGATCCGCGAGGGCTATGACTACGCGATGCCCTACGCCGACATCGTCACCGACATGGATCTGGCCGGCATCCCGTACTCCCTGCTGGACGAGACCGTGCCCTTCTACCAGATCGCGATCCACGGCAGCGTCGACTACACCGGTCCTGCACTGAACCTGACCAGCGACTGGCAGACCGAGCTCCTGCGCTGCGCGGAGTACGGCGCGGGCCTCAACTTCACCTTCATGCACGAGGACGCGAAGATCCTGCAGGATACCGTCCACTCGCACTATCACGGCAGCAGCTACAAGGACTGGCGCGAGGAAGCGCAGGCCGTCATCACCCGCTATCAGAGCGAGATGGCCGGCCTGAACCGCACGCGCATCACCGGCCACATGGTCCTGCCGATGAACGTGCGCATGACGCTCTACGAGGACGGAACGAAGGTCTACGTCAACTACGGCAGCGAGGCATTCGCCCTGCCCGGCGGCGGCACGGTGCCCGCCCGCGACTACACGGTGGTCCGCGCGGGGGATCCCGCGGCGGAAGCCGTGGCCCAGACCGTCTTTGAACCCAACGGCACACGGCACTACGTCAACTACACGGCCCTCACCCTCCTCGCGGGGGAGAATGCGGTGCAGCCCAACGCCACCCTGACGCTGAAGGAAGGCGCCGACCTCGATACCCTGGTCCTGCCGGCGGCTGATCTGTGGATCAACGCGACGGACGCCGACATCACCGTCGGGGACGTCACGGTGCCCGCCCGCGGATGTGCGCAGACCGAAGCCGGGGATGTCCCGGTGGAGGTGATCATCCTTCCGGATGCGAGCCGCCGCTACATCAACCGGACGGAGGCAGCGGCGACCGTCAACGGCGTGAGCGTTCCGGTCATGAACTGGGCGGCCGACACGGCCGAGATCGGCGAGGCCCCGCTGGCGGAGATCGCCGTGGCGGTCCGCTGCATCAACCTGAGCGACGCGGACGTCACCTTCGGAACGGTCACGGTCCCCGCGGGACAGACGCTGACCGTCGAGCCTGAACCGGAGACGACCGCAGAAGCGGCCACAGTGGAAGGAGGGGATGCCGAATGACCACGCGCAGAAGGAAAAAGGAAAAGCGCGAGCGCTGGAGCCCGGGTGACGCGATCACGGCCTTGCTGCCGCTGAACGAGAACTACGACACCATGCGTTCCCGCAACGCCCGCACCGGTGTGCTCTTCATCCTCCCGTTCATCATCGGTTTCCTCGTCTTCATGGTGAGTCCGCTGATCCAGTCCGTGAACATGAGTCTCAACCGCGTTGAGCTCGTCCCCGGACAGGGCTACGCCCTCACCTGGAACAACTTCGAGAACTACAAGTACGCCATGGGCGTGGACCCCTACTTCAACCAGTATCTGGTGGAGGAGAGCGGCCGTATGGCGGTCAACGCCATCGCGACCCTGGTCCTGTCCTTCGTCATCGCGGTCATCCTCAACCAGAAGTTCCGCGGCCGCACCGCGGCGCGCGCGATCTTCTTCCTGCCGGTGATCCTCGCCTCGGGCGTGCTCCCCGGCGTGGAAAAGCAGCTGGACTTCAACATGCTCCAGGGCGTGTCGGATGAGATCGCGGCGCAGTCGGGCGTGAACATCTCCGCCCAGCTGCAGAACCTCCTCTCGGTCTCCGGCATCGGCAGCGGCGTCTTCGACGTGCTGTTCGACATGATCGATGCCATCTACGACATCGTCATGGCCAGCGGCATCCAGATCATCGTCTTCCTCTCCGGTCTGTCCGCGATCTCGCCCTCCCTCTATGAGGCGGCGGACGTCGAGGGCTGCACGGCGTGGGAAGCCTTCTGGAAGATCACCTTCCCGATGGTCAGCCCGCTGCTGCTGGTCAACGCGATCTACACCATTATCGACTTCTTCATGAAGAACGACAACCGGGTCATGGAGTGGATCAACACCCAGTTCACCCGCGCCCGCTACGGCGAGAGCACGGCAGAGAGCTGGATCTACTTCGGAGTGGCGCTCGCCTTCATCGGCATCGCGTCCTTCGTGATCAGCAGGGTGGTGAAGCAGTATGACAGCTAAGACAGAGCGGCTCCCCCGCACGGACAGGCGTTCCGCCAACAAGAAGAGCGGCGGTTATCTGCTGAAGGCGGGCATCAAGAAGTGGACGGTTTCCATCGTCCGCGGCCTGCTGATCTTCGGCCTGTGCTTCATGATCATCCAGCCGATGCTGACCCGCTTCGGCTCGAGCCTGATGCAGGAGAAAGACCTCTACGACGCAACGGTCGTTCTGCTCCCGCGCAACGTGACGCTGGAGAACTACAAGATCGTCGCGGACCTGACGGTATTCCCGCAGTCCATGCTCAACACCCTGTGGACCTCGCTGATCGTCAGCGTGCTGCAGGTGATCGCCTGCACCCTGGTGGGCTACGGCTTTGCCCGCTATGAGTTCCCGCTCAAGCGGTTCTGGTTCGCCTGCGTGGTGCTGATCATCGTCATCCCGCCCCAGACGATCGCGACGCCCCTGTACATGAACTTCCGCTACTTCGACATCTTCGGGATCTTCAAGACCTTCAGCCCCAAGGGTGAGCCGCTGAACCTGCTCAGCAGCATCGTGCCCTACCTCCTGATGAGCATCACCTGCATGGGCCTGAAGGACGGTCTGTACATCTACATGCTCCGCCAGTACTTCAACGGCATCCCGAAGTCCCTGGAGGAGGCCGCGTATGTGGACGGCTGCTCCACTCTCCGCACGTTCCGGACCATCATGCTGCCCGACGCCATGCCCACGGTGCTGAGCTGCTTCCTGTTCTCCTTCGTGTGGCAGTGGACGGACCTGTTCTACACCCGCAACTTCCTCAAGGGCATGCCGATCTACTCCACGGAGCTGTCCTCCATCCTCACGCGCATGAGCCGCTACTTCTCCGCCGACGCGGAAAAGGCGGTCGTCGTGCCGCCGGCCCGTCAGCAGCAGCTGGTCGCCATCGGCGTGCTGATCTGCTGCATCCCGCTGATCATTCTTTACATTTTCACACAAAGAACTTTTGTTGAAAGTATTGCAATGTCCGGCTCAAAGGAGTAAAATGTGCATGGCTGTTCCGGGAGGTCCCGGACCATAACATCGAATCTGCGCCTGGATCCGGTCGAAAGACGGATACAGCTGCGGAAAATAAAAAGGAGGAACCCATCATGAAGAAACTGGTTTCCCTGTTCCTTGCGATCGCCATGGTGCTGGCCTGCTGCGCGGCTCTGGCCGAGGCTCCGGAAGGATATCCGGAAGTCAAGGAAGGCATTGACTTCGGCGGCGCGACCATCTACATCCTCGACTACTGGTCCGGCGATGTCGGCAGCGATGCCCATTCCGACGATCCCACCGAGGAGCAGGCTGCTCAGTATGCCTATCGTGCCTGGCTGGACGAGACCTACAACTGCCACATCGTGCAGAAGCAGGGCGGCGACTGGGGCTCCCAGATCACTGAGTTCACCAACTTCGTGGCCGCTCCCGACGGCAGCTATCGTCTCTACATCATCGAGCCCGGCTCTGTGGCCACCGCCATCAATCAGGGCTATTGCGAGCCCTGGAATGACAAGGTTGACCTGACCGCCGACAAGTGGAACGCTCAGGACCTGGCCTTCACCACCAAGAAGGGCCTGACCTACGGCGTGTATGCCGGCGAAGCCGAACCCCGTCAGTGCCTGTACTTCAACAAGAAGGTCCTCGAGGACGCCGGCATCGACTGGGAAGAGATCTATGACAAGCAGGATGCCGGTGAGTGGACCTGGGACGCCTTCGTGGAGTACCTCCAGAAGCTGACCCGCGACACCGACGGCGACGGCCTGAATGATGTCTACGGCATCATCGGCGACAACTCCGACTTCTACATCATGTCCGTGTTCTCCAACGGCGGCGCTTTCTTCACCGTGAACGAGGAAGGCAAGCTGCAGCCCACCATGGACAGCGACGTGGCTGTCGAAGGCCTGAACTGGGGCAAGGAGACCTGGGCGACCTACGGTGCTCCCCAGCCCGAAGGCGCGAACTGGGACTGGTACAAGAACGCCTGGAAGCAGGGCTACTGCGGCTTCTATATGTATCAGACCTACGGCGGCTTCAACGACAACTCCGAGATGGCCGACATGGCTGATCCGTGGGGCTGCGTTGCGTTCCCGATCGGCCCCAAGGGCACCACTTATGTGCACGTGGTTTCCGACAACATCACGCTCATGCCCGCTGTGTATGACGCTGAGACCGCTGCTGCCCTGGCCTTCATCTATGACATGTGGACCAACCCCACCCCCGGCTATGACGATGAGTTTGCCTGGGTTGGCAACAAGCTGAACTACACCGATGACCGCGCTGTGTATGAGACCTACGCCATGCTGCGCGAGGCGGAGCACTCTGCCTTCAACATGACCCTGGCGCTGGGCACCAACAACGACATCATCGGCAGCACCCTGCTCTGGAACCTGGGCTGGGATACCCCCGCTTCCCAGATCGAGCAGTCCATGCCCACCTGGATCAGCCTGTGCGCTGAGTACAACGGCGACTGATCCCGGATCGTTGACATGACCCACGGCCCCCGCGAGTGATCGCGGGGGCTTTTCTTATAGCTCTTTACGGGAGTTCGGGAAACATATGGGTGAGGTTCCGCGCTCTGCGGAGCGCGCCAGGGGCTTTCCGATCGCCCCTGGACCCTTCGGCAGCATGTCTTCCTTGTGTGGTATTGGGTAAAGTATCATCGAGATAGGATACTTACAGTCCCAAGTCCTATACTAACGGGATGGCGCCGAAGGAGTCCAGAGGGCGATCGGAAAGCCCTCTGGTGCGCCCACGGGCGCATCCTTACGGTGAAGACATGAAGAGTTGTATGAGGAACGCTGTAACCTTTCGGGGCCTCCGCGGATATTCCGGGTGAAGGGCCCGCGGGATCATGGGCGGGACTGGTTTTTCACGCCGGAGTGTGGTACAATGCCCCCATCAGCATACAAGCGGGGTGATGACCATCAACGGCACAAGAATGACCGACGAGGAGCTGACCCGTGCCTATGAGACCTATTGCGATATGGTGTTCCGCATCGCGCTGGTCCAGACAAAAAGCCGGGCGCAGGCGGAGGACATCCAGCAGGACGTGTTCCTCGCGCTGGTACGCTACTCCGACCGGATCCGAAGCGAGGAGCATCTCAAGGCCTGGCTCATCCGCGTGACGCGGAACGCCTGCAAAAAGCATTTCCGGAGCCTGTGGATCAGGCTGACCGTCCTCTACGACGATACCCTGTACAAGGAGCAGGAGACCGGGGACGGCGGCATGGCGGTGTCGGCCGGCCCGACCGGCGCTGAGCCGTCTGGCGGCGACCCGGCCGAAGACGATGAGATGGACGTCGTGCGCGAGGCGGTGGAGCAGCTGCCGCCCAACAGCCGGGCCGTGATCCACCTGTTCTACTACGAGGAGATGTCCGTCCGGGAGATTGCCCGGAGCCTCGGGATCTCGGAGGCCAACGCAAAGACGCGGCTCTCCAGGGCCCGGGACCAACTGCGGAACGTGCTGGGGGTGCAGTCATCATGAGTGAGAAAAAGCGGAGCGCATATCAGCGGGAGATGGATCAGGAGCATCTTTCGCGCGAGCAGGCGGGGGAGACCCTGAAGCTGATGCTGGAGAAGAACCGGCAGCTCCGGGAAGCGGAGGCGGGCAGGACCGCCCGTTCCGGCGGAGCGGCCGTCGCGCGGCGCGCCGTGCCGGCCTTCGCGGCGGTGGCGGCCGTTGCCGCGCTGCTCCTGATCCTCCTCCGCCCGGCCGGCGTGACCTTCGGTTCCGTGCGGATGAGCCGGCTGCCCGTCAGCGGCGTGAGCCGCGGCGAGGAGGCCCGGGAGGCGGACTTTGCGACGGCGTTCGGCTGCACGGCCGAGAGCCTCTTCCCCGGATGGAGTGTGTCCGATGCCGCGGCGTCAGCGTATTTGTCCACGTCCGGCACGCAGTATGAGGGAAAGCTGACCCTGGAGAAGGATCAGCACCGGATGGAGGCGACGGTGACCCGGGACGCACCCGCTCTCTATACCGCCCTGGGCAACGCGGCGGGCGGCACGGAAAACGCGCGGCTGAACCGCGACCCCGACACCGGGATCCTCTGGGCGGTGGGCCGGAAGGGAGACCTGTACATCACCCTGTCGTCGGCTGATCTGTCCGAAAACGATTTTGTGAGCGCCGTGAAGGAGATCACAGCAAGATGGGCATCGGAAAACGAGTGAGCGGACGCGTCCGGATCGCGGTCTTTTCGGCCGCCGGGCTGGCGATCGTGCTGGCTGGCCTGCTCTGGCTGGTCCCGATGCTGCGCGGACAGCCGGAGGGCTGGACCGTGATGGTGTACATGGTGGGCTCCGACCTTGAGTCTGCCCACGGCCTGGCCGGGCGCGACCTGCGCGAGATGGCCGGCGCGCTGAATGCCGATACCCGCCTGATCGTCATGACGGACGGCGTCTCGGACTGGGCGGACAGCCCGGCCGACGGGACCTGCCGCATCTGGCGTCTGGAGGGGCAGACACACACCCTGCTGGGCACGCATGAAGGCGCGATGAGCAATCCGGCGGGCCTGCGCGCTCTGCTGACAACCGCCCTGCCGGAGGCGAAGGGTCCGACCGCGCTGATCCTCTGGGATCACGGCTACGGCCCGATGGAGGGCTTCGGGAACGCTCTCCGCTCGGACGACCGGCGCCTGACTTTGAGCGAGCTGACGGTCGCCCTCGCGCAGAGCGGCTGCGGGGAGCGGCCGCTGTCCCTGATCGGCTTTGACGCCTGCATGATGGCGGGGTGTGAGACCGCCCTGGCCCTGCGCCCCTACGCCGGGTGGCTGCTGGCCTCCCAGGAGACGGAGCCGCCCGAGGGCTGGGACTACGGCTTCCTGCGCGGGCTGAAGCCGGGCACCGGGCCGCGGGCACTGGGGGAGTCGGTGATCCGCGCCTATGCCGATTTTTACCGGGAGCAGTACCGCGAGTACCCCGATCTGCGCCAGCCCTGCACGCTCTCCCTGACGGACCTGGGCAGGATGGACGACCTGCCGGAGGCCGCCGCGGGCCTGTTCCGCGCACTGGAGACGGATCTGCTGGAAGGCCGCTACCGGGATGTGGGTTCGCTTCGCCTGCACGCCTGGGGCTTCGGCCGGAGCACCACCTTTACCGAGTATGACCTGATCGACCTGCGTCGGCTGGCCGAGTCCTGCACCGGCCACCCGGGAGAGGCCTCTGCGGTGACGGCGGCCCTGGACCGCTGCGTGGCGGCGGTGGGCGGCGATGTGTCCGGGGCCACCGGCCTTTCGGTCTGGTTCCCGCAGCACGGCGGCCAGCGCAGCACCGGATGGCTGGACAGCCTTGCGTTCCTTCCGCTGCCCGAGGACTGGAAGCGGTTCATCCGCACCTATGAGGAGGCGCTGAAGACCCAGGGCCCGGCCTACGAACACACGGCCCGGACCGTCCCGGAGGACGGCGTGTATGCCCTGGAGCTGAGCGACGAGGAAGCCCGCGACTATGTGCGCGCGGAGTACAATGTGCTGGAGGGCGACCCGGAGACGGGCCTCACCCTCCTCTGCCGGAGCGGCGCCTGCTCACTGGAGGGGAACCTCCTGACGGCAGACTTCCGGGACAAGATCCTGACCGTGACCGCGGAAGGGAAGACGCTCCCGCTGATCTCCGCATGGGTCCAGGAGGACGGAGACACCGCATACTGCCAGAGCTACGCCCTGGATAGCGGAAACGGCAACCGGGCGATCCGGATCCGGATCGAGCAGAATACCCGGACGGGGGAGTGGGAGGCGCTCTCGGCCTTCCCCCTGACGGGCGAGATGACCACCGGCCGCCAGGAACTGCGGATGAATGAGATCCACTCCCTGTGGGTGCCGAATTACATCTACATGCCGGTGCGCGGCGCGGATGACCGTCTGCTGCCATGGAATCAGTGGGTGAGCATGGGCTTCGGGGGTGAGGAGCTGAGCCTCGAGCGCGGCTTCACGGTCGGCGAGACCCCGCTGCCGCCGGACCTCGGCCCCTGCTGGCTGCAGATCGTCGTCTGGGACGCTTACGACCGCCGGTACGCCTCCGAACTGATCCCGATCCCCGACTGAAACAATCGATCCCACGGCGGAGCCGAGACAGGCTCTGCCTTTTTTTCGGTTCTTCACGGAAGTTAGGGAAAGCATATGGGGGGTTCGCGATCTGCGGAGCGCGCCAGGGGCTTTCCGATCGCCCCTGGACCCTTCGGGAGCATGTTTTCCTTGTTTGGTATTGGGTAAAGTATCGTTGAGAAAAGAATCTTTCATCCCAAATCCTATCATTTATCGGGACGGCCCCGAAGGAGTCCAGAGGATTCGGAGCGCCCGGGAAACTGTCCGTTGGACAGTTTTCAGCGGAGAATGGGCGGCAGCCCCGGATCGATTGTTGTGTCAGCACATAGGTAAGTGTTTTGTGTCAGGACATCGGTAAGCCAGTGGAAGGTAGGGGTAAGGGTGGACGGGGGGCAAAACAGGGCCTAAAGCCCTGAGGAGCGCAGCGACGAAGG
>JAFRPG010000049.1 GCA_017429265.1 Clostridia bacterium
GAGATTGGGCGGCAGCCCCGGACCGATCGGAAAGCCCTCTGGTGCGCCCGCAGGCGCATCCCCTTGTTAGCGGAACGATCTGTCAAAGTGAACGGAAAGAGATCCGCGCTCTGCGGAGCGCGCCAGGGGCTTTCCGATCGCCCCTGGACCCTTCGGGATCCCCTTTTCCTTGTTAATTGTCGGGTAAGGCTGAGTATAGCCTGGCATTCCATTAAAAAACCTGACAATTCCCAAGAACTATTTTAACGGGTCGGCCCCGAAGGAGTCCAGAGGATTCGGAGCGCCCGGAAAACTGTCCGGGGGACAGTTTTCAGCGGAGAATGGGCGGCAGCCCCGGACCGATCGGAAAGCCCTCTGGTGCGCCCGCAGGCGCATCACCTTCATCGAAAAGAAGAACCGCGATTCAGATCAGGAGGTATGTTTCCATGATGAAAAAATCCCTTGCCATCCTCGCGATCCTTGTGCTGCTGACCGTCGCTCTCACGGCGTGCGGGGGCGGGAACCCGCTGAAGGGCACCTGGGAGAGCAGCGTCGGCGTGGCCGGACTGTCCGTCGCGTACCAGCTGGTCTTCGGCGGGGACGGGACCTACCGGCTCTCCACCTTCGGCCAGACCGTCCTGTCGGGCAAATATGAGGTGAAGGGCGACAAGGTCTCCCTCGACGGGGTGGAGGTCGGCTACACGGTGAAGGGCAACCAGCTCACGATCCGCATCGGCGACCTGGGGCTGACCACGTTCACGAAGAAGTGATCCCGGTGCGTCCGGGAAAGGAAGGAACGGATCCTCCGCGGAAAGAGGGTCTGTTCCTTTTGCGCGGAATGTGGTATACTGGCCGCGGGAAAGCGTGACAGGCTTGCTCCCGACGCATTTTATTCTTGAGAGGAAACGGATACAGATGGCCATTCGCAAGATTGTCAAACTCGGCGACGAATCCCTCCGCAAGACCTGCAAGCCCCAGGAGACCTTCAGCCTCCGCCTGTGGACCCTGCTCAAGGACATGGCGGACACGATGTACCAGGCCGAGGGCGTGGGCCTGGCCGCCCCGCAGGTGGGCATCCTGCGCCGCTGCGTGGTGATCGACATCTCCGAGGACCGCAGCGGCCTGATCGAGCTGATCAACCCGGAGATCATCGACCGCAGCGAGGAGACCCAGTGCGGCCGCGAGGGCTGCCTCAGCCTGCCGGGCCGCGCCGGCATCGTCACCCGCCCGATGCGGGTCACCGTCCGCGCACAGGACCGCCACGGCAAGACCTTCGAGCTCACCGGCGAGGGCCTCCTCGCCCGCGCGATCTGCCATGAGCTCGATCACCTCGACGGCGTCCTCTACATCGACGAGATGGACCGCGAGATGACCCCGGAGGAGATCGAGGCCGACAACCAGCGCCAGCAGCGCCTGGCCGAGGAGCGGAAGAAGAGCGGGGAGTGACCCTCCCCCTTCCCTCCGCACAGAAAGCAGGTGATACCCGTGCGTATCGTTTTCATGGGCACCCCGGAGTTCGCCGTGCCGCCGCTGACCGCCCTGCTGGACGCGGGGCATGAGGTCGTCGGGGTCTTCACCCAGCCCGACCGGCCCGCGGGGCGCGGGAAAAAGCTCACCGCCTCCCCGGTGAAAAAGCTCGCCGTCGAGCGCGGGATCCCGGTCTTTCAGCCGGTGAAGATCCGCAGGGACGGGGTGGAGGACCTGCGCGCCCTCGCGCCCGAGGTCTGCGTCACCGCGGCCTTCGGGCAGATCCTGAGCCAGGAGATCCTCGACATCCCGACCCTCGGGACCGTGAACGTCCACGCCTCCCTCCTCCCGAAGCACCGCGGCAGCGCCCCGATCGCGTGGGCCATCCTGCAGGGCGACCGCACCGTCGGCGTCACGACGATGCTCACCGACAGGGGGATCGACACCGGCGCGATGCTGCTGAAGGCGGAGACGGAGCGCGGCGCCGACGAGACCTGCGGCGAGCTGACCGCCCGGCTGAGCGTCCTCGGCGCGGAGCTGCTGGTGAAGACCCTCGCGGGCCTCGCCGACGGCAGCGTGGTCCCCGTCCCGCAGGACGAGGCCGCGATGACCTACGATCCCATGCTGAGCAAAGAGATGGGGCAGATCGACTGGAGCGAGCCCGCGGAGGCCGTCGCCTGCCGGATCCTCGCCCTCAATCCCTGGCCCTGCTGCACCTGGGAGGGGATCAGGCTCCTGCGTGCCCGCGCGGCGGCTGTCCCGGAGGGCCGCAGGGGAAGAGCGCCCGGCGCCGTCCTCACCGCCGACCCGAAGCGCGGCCTGGTGATCGCCTGCGGCGGCGACACGGCGGTTGAGCTCACGGAGATCCAGGCCCCCGGCGGCAAGCCCATGCGCGCCGCGGACTACCTGCGCGGGCACCCGATGGAGATCGCGGAGTGAGGGTTACTTTCATGTGTGCCGATGAACCGGCTTCCCGACGGGGCCGGTTTTTCTGATGCTGTTTGTTTTCGTTTGTGAAGAGGATATGCGCCTGCGGGCGCACCAGAGGGCTTTCCGATCGCCCTTTGGAAACCTTCGGGGCCGACCCGTTAAAGATAGGCTTTGGGATTGAATAGATCGTTTCTCTACTATAACTTGACCCAATATCATTCAAGGAAGACATGCTCCCGAAGGGTCCAGGGGCGATCGGAAAGCCCCTGGCGCGCTCCGCAGAGCGCGGAACCCCCGGTTTGCTCAGGTGCGGCGTCGGAAGATCTCCCGGGCTTTCCGTGAACCATCTGTTTTTTCCCAATCCTCTTTTCTTTTTCCGCCGGATGGTGTATAATGCAGTCATTCAAACCGCGGCATGCGGACAATAAGAAGGAGGTTTTCCGATGAAAAAGATTCTGTTGGTCGTTTTGGCTGCGATGCTGCTGATGGCCCTGGTCTCCGTCGCTTCCGCCGACGGCTACACCATCCGCATCTATTCCAACTCCAACTCCCCCGAGCGCACGACCTGGCTGGTCGAGGCTGCGAAGCAGGCGGGCTTCGACATCTCCATCGATGACAACTCCGTCATCTCCGGCGACAGCAAGGCTGTGCAGGCCGCCAACGAGAACAAGGACGGCGACCTGATCTTCGGCCTGAACGAGGTCCGCTGGTCCCAGCTGGTCAAGGGCCAGTATGAGAACCTGAAGGTCCTCGACTGGACTCCCACCTGGGCGGACAAGGTCGGCGACTACAAGTTCGACGGCAAGGCCTACGGCCTGGTCATCCAGAACATCCTGATGCTCTACCGCAACGATGAGTTCGGCACCAACGGCCAGGAGCTCCACTTCGACCACTGGGCCGATATCGTGGACTGCGGCTACACCTGGTATCGCCAGGGCAAGGTGGGCGGCACCACCAACATGAACATCAACAACGCCATGCTGTATGCCTTCACCGATCCGGAGTCCCCGGCGGGCGGCATCTCCGTGGAGGGCTGGAAGAAGCTGTGGGCGTACTGCGCCGGCGGCGTCTTCACCAATGACAACTACGGCCTGGATCCCCTGATCCGCGGCGACGTGCAGGTCTCCACCTTCTACTCCTCCTCCCTCTACGGCAACATCGACAAGGCCGTCTTCGCGGGCACCTATGAGCATCCGCTGATCGGCACCGACGAGCCCGAGAACTGGAACCTGGTGGACATCGCGGACGGCACCTACTACATCGCGGAGTACATCGGCGTGCTGGACCGTGAGGGCCGCACCGAGGAAGAGACCGAGATCGTGAAGGCGTTCTGCGAGTGGTTCGGCTCCGCCGAGACCCAGATCGCCTGGTCCGAGGAGTTCGACTCCTATCCCTGCAACGAGGACGCCGTCGCCGAGCTCTACGACGAAGTGCCCCCGATCTACACGCTCAAGAACTGCTCCCTGACCACCGTGCCCGGCACCGACATGACCTATGCCGAGTATGTGGGCGTGCACAACGGCGAGTGGACCAACATCATGACCAACCTCGGCTTCTACTGGGCCGACAACACCAATCCGCCTGCCGAGCCCGACTGGGACAACATCGACTGGGCCGTCATGACGGGCAACTGATCTGACCCTATCACAGGACGGACCCGCCAAGGGTTCGTCCTTTTGTCGGGAAAGCCTCCGCGCGAGGAGGCGGACCCGCCCCATATGCCCCTTTCGCCGCGAGCGGCAATAAAAAAAGGTTCTTCACGAAAAGTTCGGGAAAACCATATGGGAGGGTTTCGCGCTCTGCGGAGCGCGCCAGGGGCTTTCCGATCGCCCCTGGACCCTTCGGGGCCGTCTCTTTCTTGTTAGTTGTCGGGTAAGGCTGAGAGCATAGCCTGGCATTCCATCAAAAAC
>JAFRPG010000050.1 GCA_017429265.1 Clostridia bacterium
CGGAAAGCCCTCTGGTGCGCCCGCAGGCGCATACCCTGTCGACAGCTATTCCCATTGTGAATAAAGGGTTCCGCGCTCTGCGGAGCGCGCCAGGGGCTTTCCGATCGCCCCTGGACCCTTCGGGGCCACCCCATTGGGCATAGTGATCGGCAAAGCCGGTCGGGGGAACCTCTCCACCGCTGCGGCGGTCCCCCTCCCCTTTCAGGAGAGGTTTGGGTAACTAACTACCCCTGTCTCCCCTGAAAGGGGAGATGTCACCGTAGTGACAGAGAGGTTCCACGCCGCTTTCTCCAAAGCCTATCTTTAACGTGTCGGCCCCGAAGGAGTCCAGAGGGCGATCAGAAAGCCCTCTGGTGCGCCCGCAGGCGCATACTCCTGTCAACAAAACTGTCTCTATCCGACATCTCCGTCCGCAATCCCGAACCCCACACCAAAGGAGGTCTCCCCATGACATTGCAGCAGCTGATCGACAGCCATCGCAGGATCGTTTTCTTCGGCGGGGCGGGCGTGTCCACCGAGAGCGGGATCCCGGACTTCCGCTCGGTGGACGGCCTGTACAACCAGAAGTACGACTGGCCGCCGGAGACCATTCTCAGCCGGACCTTCTTCATGCGCAGGCCGGAGGAGTTCTTCCGCTTCTATCGCGACAAGATGCTCCCCCTCGAGGCCGAGCCCAACGCCGCCCACCTCAAGCTGGCCGAGCTCGAGCGCGCCGGACGCCTCAGCGCCGTGGTGACCCAGAACATCGACGGCCTCCACACCAAGGCCGGGAGCCGCTGCGTCTTCGAGCTCCACGGGAGCGTGTGGCGCAACCATTGCATGCGCTGCGGGAAGAGCTACACGGCGGAATGGATCCGCGACACCGAGGGCGTGCCGACCTGCTCCTGCGGCGGAACGGTCAAGCCCGACGTCGTGCTCTATGAGGAGGGCCTCGACGACGCGGTCGTGGCCGGGGCCGTGCACGCGATCCGCCAGGCGGACCTGCTGATCGTCGCCGGGACGAGCCTGACGGTCTATCCCGCCGCCGGCCTCCTCCGCTACTACCGCGGCAGCGACCTCGTCCTGATCAACCGCGACGCCACCCCCTACGACCGCGAGGCCACCCTGGTGATCCGCGAGAAGGTCGGCGAGGTCCTCGGGGCGATCCGGGTGACGCCGCCGGACCCGGCGTAAAATCCGTTTGACGGCGCCCGGCCCCATCCGCGCTATGATGAAGCTGTCCAAAGGGAAGAGCCCTTCGGAACAGACCATCAGAATAACGGAGGATAAGAAAATGAAAAAGCTGATCGCTGTCCTGCTGCTCATCGTGACCCTGGTTCCCATGGGAACGGCCCTCGCGGACTACTACATCTACACCGAGCGCGGCGAATGGTGGCATGTCGACGACTACGGCAACCTGACCCGCGTCCACACCAAGCCGATGTCCTGGGATACCTCCCTGGCCAACCGCAACTTCCCCTCCTGGGCGATCCATGACACGACCGCCGCGCGCAAGGCCTACAACGGCCGGCTCGTCGGCGAGCTCGCCGTCACCAGCAACCGCGGAAGCAACCTCCGCAGCTATCCGACCATCGAGGGTTCGTACTACTACTATCAGGGTACCTTCGTGTTCAATCACCCGACCGTGATCCGCAAGCTGCACAGCAATGTGACGGTGTTCGTCAACTTCAGCACCTATGATTCCGAGGGCCGTGAGTGGTATCACGTGACCTGCACCGACGGCACCGACGGCTTTGTCGCCGCCAGCCGCATGCGCCTGCTCGGAGCGTGGTGAGAGATCGCAAGACAAAACACCCCACCCCGGGGCCGGAAACAGTCCCGGGGTTTTTCGCGCTCAGAGAGGGCGCAGCAAGCGGCACCCCTGCAAAAAGTATGCGCCTGCGGGCGCACCAAAGGGCTTTCCGATCGCCCTTTGGAAACCTTCGGGGCCGTCCCGTTGATGATAAGCTCTGAGATTGCAAGGCTCTTTATCAAGATTGCTTTGCCAACAACATACAAGGACAAGACGATCCCGAAGGGTCCAGGGGCGATCGGAAAGCCCCTGGCGCGCTCCGCAGAGCGCGGCGGTATCGAACCGCTCACTGCAGAGTTGTTCGGAATGTATCGCGGGAAGAGAGGTTCCGAATCCCCTCCGTTGCATTCCGCCCCCGCCCGTCGTATAATATCCCCGAAAACCCACAGAGAGGAGGCGCCTGCCATGAGCGACACGATCGCGGCCATCGCGACGGCACCGGGAGAGGGCGGCATCGGCGTGGTGCGGATCAGCGGCGACGGGGCGGAGCGGGTGCTGAAGGCCGTGTTCCGGCCCGCGGGGGCGCTCCGGGAGGCAATGCCATCCCACCGCATGGTCTACGGCGCGGCGGTGGATGCGTCCGGGGAGAAGATCGACGAGTGCCTGGCCGTGCTGATGCGCGCGCCGCGGAGCTACACGCGGGAGGACGTCGCGGAGATCCAGACCCACGGCGGGTACCTCTGCGCCCGGCGGACGCTGGCGGCCTGCCTCGCGGCGGGGGCGCGCCTCGCGGAGCCGGGCGAGTTCACCCGCAGGGCCTTCCTCAACGGGCGCATCGACCTGAGCCAGGCGGAGGCCGTGATGCAGCTGATCCGCAGCCGCGGGGAACAGGCCAGGCAGGCCGCCCTGCACCAGCTCGACGGCGGGCCTTCGGCCTTCGTGCGCCGGGCCGCGGACACCCTCTACGGCATCCAGGCGGCCATCGCGGCGAACCTCGACTACCCCGAGGAGGTCCCGGACGAGGAGGTCGCGGAGGACCTCGCGCCGCGGATGACGGCCCTGGCGGAATCGCTGGAGAGGGCCTGCGACGAGCGCGGGGCGCGGATCCTGCGCGAAGGCTTGCGCGTGGCCTTCTGCGGCCGCCCGAACGCGGGCAAGTCGAGCCTCCTCAACGCCCTGACCGGCGAGGATCTCGCGATCGTGACCCCGGTCCCCGGCACCACGCGCGACACGGTGCGCGGCGAGATCAGCGTCGACGGGTGCCTGGTGCTGCTGACCGACACCGCCGGCCTGCGGGAGACCGACGACCCGGTGGAGCGCATCGGCGTCGAGCGCGCCCGGAAGGCTCTGCGGGAGGCGGACACCGTCCTCTTCCTTGCGGACGGGAGCGTCCCGCCCTCGGCGGAGGACAGGGCCCTCGCGGCGGAGCTCGCCGGGATGGACGTGATCCTCCTGCTGACCAAGGCGGATCTTCCGGCGATGACGGAGGAGGCGGAGGCCGGGAAGCTGGTCCCCGGGGCGGAGGTCCTCCGCGTGAGCTGCCTGCGGACGGAGACCCTCGCGCCGCTGCTGGAGCGGCTGTCGGTGCGCGCAAAAAAAGACACCCTGACCCTCACGCAGCCGAGGCATCTGGATGCGGTCCGCCGGGCGGCGGAGCATCTGCGCCGCGCGGCCTCGGCGATGGAGGAGCGGAGTGTGGAGCTGGCGAGCGTCGACCTGCTGGCGGCCCAGCAGGCGCTGGGCGAGATCACCGGCGATGCGGTGGAGGAGAAGCTCCTCGACAGGGTGTTCGGGGATTTCTGTGTGGGGAAGTAGCGGTTCAGGGAATGGAGGATTCCGCGCTCTGCGGAGCGCGCCAGGGGCTTTCCGATCGGTCCGGGGCTGCCGCCCATTCTCCGCTGAAAACTGTCCACCGGACAGTTTTCCGGGCGCTCCGAATCCCTGGACCCTTCGGGGCCACATTGTTGAGCATCGTGACATGGAGTGTGCGGGACACAAAACGGGGCGCAGCAAGCGGCGCCCCTACACGAATACCCGACAACCCTTTGTTCTTCAGGCTCACATCTCTTTTGTAGGGGCGCCGCTTGCTGCGCCCTGTGCATCCTTATGGTGTGCCCGCAGGCGCATACCCTTTTCCGACAAAGAATAAGCGTTTCGGCCTTCGGTCACTGCGAATCACAGATCGCTTTCACCCTCACCTGCGGAGGAAGACGAAGTCGTGCGTGATCCCCAGCCCTTCACTGACCTGCGTCAGGGTCAGACGGTCGCCGTCGACCTTGATCGCACCCATGTCCTCCGAGAGGACCCAGAAGTGGCCGTCGTGCACGGAATACAGGTTCGAGTATTCCTTCCCCTCGCTGTCCGAATAGGTGTAGATCCCGTTGGGCTCGAAGGTGAACTCCTGATAGCCGCCAAGATAGGTGTAGCGCCACGTGCCGAACATTCCGGCCGGCGCGCAGGCCGTCATCAGCAGGGCCAGAGCCAGAAAGAGCGCGGCGAGAGCGAGCCTTTTTTTCATTGAAAGGAACCTTCTTTCCCGACAGGTCGTCGCCTGATTATACCGTATCCCGCCATAAATATCAACTCTCCATGGACAAATCCGGCAGCTCGTGCTATACTGTATCCAGAAAGTGGCACCGTTCATTGTCTGACCCTGTCCAAGGAGGAATCCGTCATGAGAAGGAGCATCCGACTGATCGTCGCGCTGGTGCTTTGCCTGTGCATGTGCGCCGCGTTGGCCGATACCTACTACGTCAAGCCAGACACTTCCGTGAGCCTGCGCGATGAGAGCACCAACGATGTCCTCATCACGATCCCCGCCGGCACCGCGCTGGAGCCCGTGGGCGACAAGTCCACCGACCTGTGCGCTTACGTGACCTACGGCGGCTTCTCGGGCCTGGTGCTGTGGAATTATCTCACCCGCACCGCGCCCGCGGACATGCCCCCGGACGACGTGGATCCCTTCGCCACAAAGGCGCCCATCGTCTCGGCGGAGACGCCGGCCCCGAATCCGACCCCGACGCCCGCGCCCACCCCTGCGCCGACCCCGGAGAACACCACCCTCCGCACCGTCAACGCCGTCATCCAGCGCGCCAACAGCAGGAACAAGGCCGAGGGCGCCACGATGACCGAGATGGTCGTCACCCCCTCGGACAACGTGATCATTACCGCCCAGGTCCCCAGGGGGAAGAAGCTCGTCGGATGGCTGTTCAACGGCGTGCACTATAACCTGATGCGCTCGGTGAAGTCCCTCCGCCTGACCAACATCGACCGCTCCTGGACGATCGAGGCCGTGTTCAAGAACACCAATCCGTCCACCATCCACACCCCGGAGGCGATCCAGGCCGCGCGCACGGGCCTTCAGCTGCTGGCGGAGGTGAAGAACGGCGAGTTCTGCCACCTGAAGGAGGGCACGACGGGCGGCGGCGGCTGGATCAAGCAGTTTGACTTCACCAATGATTACACCAACCGCGCCACCGGCGCCCTCGAGCGGGGCGGCCAGCTCACCGCCAAGGTCCGCGCCACGATCCCGCGGGGCAAGCGGGTCGTCGGCTGGAAGTTCGACGAGACCCATGTCTACACCGTCGGCGTGGCCGTGAAGCAGTTTGTGGTCTACACCCTCGACACGTCGATGGTTTACGAGCCGATCTTCGACAAGGTCACCGAGACGAAGCCCCCGGTCACCGACCCGCCCACGCCCACGACGCGGTACTACAACGTTACCTGCAGGGGCTGCGACTTCTCCGGCGGCGGATACACCCACGCGACCAGCGGCACGGTCCCGGCCAACACGAAGATCACGGTCTACACGAAATTTATGGGCGGTGTGGCCGAGTGGAGGGTCAACGGCGGCTCGCTCATGTCGGGCGGGGAATATGTCCAGAGCAACACCATCACAAGAACGATCAAGTCCGACACGACCATCGTCTGTATCCAGCAGATCAACTGACTTGGGGGGAGCCTCCGCCGCCTGTGCGGAGGCTCCCCCTTTTTTGGTTTTTCACGGAAAGTTAGGGAAAACCATATGGGAGGGGATCCGCGCTCTGCGGAGCGCGCCAGGGGCTTTCCGATCGCCCCTGGACCCTTCGGGGACGCCTTTCTCTTGTATGTTGATGGGCAAAGTAATCTTGATAAAGAACCTTGCAATCCCAGAGCCTATCATTAACGGGACGGCGCCGAAGGTTTCCAAAGGGCGATCGGAAAGCCCTTTGGTGCGCCCGCAGGCGCATACCCTCTTCAACGATATGATCTGTCAAAATGAACGGAAAGGGATCCGCGCTCTGCGGAGCGCGCCAGGGGCTTTCCGATCGCCCCTGGACCCTTCGGGATCGCCTTGTTCTTGTATGTTGATGGGCAAAGTAATCTTGATAAAGAACCTTGCAATCTCAGAGCCTATCATCAACGGGACGGCCCCGAAGGTTTCCAAAGGGCGATCGGAAAGCCCTTTGGTGC
>JAFRPG010000072.1 GCA_017429265.1 Clostridia bacterium
CAGGCTATGCTCTCAGCCTTACCCGACAACTAACAAGAAAGAGACGGCCCCGAAGGGTCCAGGGGCGATCGGAAAGCCCCTGGCGCGCTCCGCAGAGCGCGAACCCCCCATATGCTTTCCCTAACTTTCCGTGAAGAACCATTTTTTGACGTTTACGGACTGAAAGGCACAGCTATAAGCGGTCAGCTAATGGAATTACGTGAAATTTTTGCGTCCGGACGCTTTTTTTTGACGCTATTGGGCGCTCACGCCGCGAACTGGCTGTTGTACAGCATCGCGTAGAAGCCGCCGGCGGCCATCAGGCTCTCGTGGCTGCCCTGCTCGACGATGTGGCCGTCGCGCATGACGAGGATCACGTCGGCCTCGCGGATCGTGGAGAGGCGGTGGGCCACGATGAAGGACGTCCGGCCCTGCATCATCCGGGCGAAGGCGGCCTGGATCCGCACCTCGGTGCGGGTGTCGATGGAGGAAGTCGCCTCGTCGAGGATCAGCATCGGCGGGAGGGAGAGCATCACGCGGGCGATGCACAGGAGCTGCTTCTGGCCCTGGGAGATGCCCTCGCCGTCCTCGGTGATGACGGTGTCGTAGCCCCTGGGCAGGCGGCGGATGAAGGAGTCGATGTGGGCGGCCTTCGCGGCGGCGACGATCTCCTCCTCCGGGGCGTCGGGCCGGCCGAAGGCGATGTTCTCGCGGATCGTGCCGGCGCGCAGCCAGGTCTCCTGGAGCACCATGCCCCAGCTGCGGCGCAGGGCGCGGCGGGTGAGGGCGCGCACGGGCACGCCGTCGACGGCGATCTCCCCGGCGTCCACGTCGTAGAAGCGCATGAGGAGATTGATCAGCGTGGTCTTGCCGCAGCCGGTGGGGCCGACGATGGCGATGCGCTGGCCGGGCTTTACCTCCAGGGAGAACCCGTCGATCAGCGGGCGGTCCGGCATATAGCGGAAGGAGACCTCCTTCAGGGAGACCGCGCCCTCCGCGTCGAAGGCGGAGCGGGCGTCCGCGGGGTCGGGCTCCTGGTCCGGCACGTCGAGCAGCTCGAAGATGCGCGCCGCGCAGGCGACGGCGTTCTGCAGCTCGGTCACCACGCCGGAGATTTCATTGAAGGGCTTGGCATACTGGCTCGCGTAGGTCAGCAGGGCGCTGAGGGCGCCGACACTGAGGGCTTCCGGGCTGCCGAGGGCGAGCAGGGCGCCCGCCACGGCCACGGCGGCATAGACGAGGTTGTTGACGAGGCGGGTGGTGGGGTTGACGAGGGAGGAGAAGAAGGTGGCCTTCAGCGAGGCGGCGGCGAGGCGCCCGTTCACCTCGTCGAAGGCGGCCTGGCTCTGCGCCTCGCGGCCGAAGGCCTGCACGACGCGCTGGCCGTCGATCATCTCGTTGACGTAGGCGGTCTCCTCGCCGCGGACGGCGGACTGCGCGTGGAACCAGCGGGCGGTCCTGCGCGCGATGAAGGCCGCGACGAACAGGCTCATCGGGGTCAGCACGGCGACGACGACGGTCACCGCCGGGCTCCGGAGCAGCATCATCACGAGGGTGCCGACGATCGTCACCACGCCGGTGAAGAGCTGGGTGAAGCCCATCAGCAGGCCGTCGGCGAGGGTGTCCACGTCGGCGATGACCCGGCTGACGAGGTCGCCGGCGGGGTGCGCGTCGAGCCAGGAGAGGGGCAGGCGCTGGAGCTTGCCGATCGCCTCGTCGCGCAGGGCCTGGGAGACGCGGAAGGCCGCGCGGTTGTTGCACACGGAGAGGATCCACTGCGCGACGGCACAGGCGAGGGTCACCGTGAGGATCGAGACGCAGGCGCGCTGCAGGTCGTTCACGCGGATCTGCCCGGGGCCGACCATCGCGTCGATCGCGGTGCCGCAGAACAGGGGGATCAGCAGGAGGCCGGCGGAGGACACGGCGGCCGCGGCCAGGCTTGCCGCGAGCCATCCGAGCTGCGGGCGGATCTTCCGCAGCAGGCGGGCGAGGGTTTTTTTATCGAGGCTGCGCTTCGCTTTCTTCACGCCCGCTCATCTCCCTTCTGGTACTGGCTCTCGTGGATCTCGCGGTAGACCGGGCAGGTCCGCGTCAGCTCGTCGTGGGTGCCGATGCCGACGAGGCGGCCGTCGTCGAGGACGAGGATGCGGTCGGCGTGGCGCATGGAAGCGGTGCGCTGGCTGACGATGAAGACCGTGGGCTTCCAGGGGAGGGCGCGCAGGGCTTTGCGCAGGGCGGCGTCGGTGGCGTAGTCGAGGGCGGAGGCGCTGTCGTCGAGGATCAGGAGGGGCGGCCTGCCCACGAGGGCGCGGGCGACGGTCAGGCGCTGGCGCTGTCCGCCGGAGAGGTTGCGCCCGGCCTGCTCCACCGGGTCGCCGAGCTGCCCGGGCTTCTGCCGGACGAAATCCGCGGCCTGGGCGCTCTCAAGCGCGTCCCAGAGGGCGTCGTCGTCCGCGTCCGCCCGCCCCCAGAGGAGGTTGGAGCGGACCGTGCCCGTGAAGAGCTGGGCGCGCTGGGGCACGATGCCGCACAGGCCGCGCAGGGTTCCGCGCGCGTAGGCGGACACCGGATGCCCGAAGAGGCGCACCTCGCCGGACGTCGCGTCGTAGAAGCGCGGGATCAGATGGACGAGGGAGGACTTGCCGCTGCCGGTGGAACCGATGACGCCGACGGTCTCGTCCGGGGCGCAGGAGAAGGAGATGTCCGTGAGGCTCTCCGCGCCCGCGCCGCCGTAGCGCAGGGAGACGTGATCGAAGACCACGGCCGGGGCGTCCGCGGCCGGCTCCGCGCCTTCCTCCGGGAAGGCCATGGCGGGGGCGGTGTCGAGGACCTGGGCCACGCGGTTCGCGCTCGCGGCGCCGCGGCTCAGAGTGACGACGAGGTTGGCCAGCTTGACCAGCTCCACGAGGATCTGGTTCATGTAGTTGATCAGGGCGACGATCTCGCCGCGCAGGAGGCTCCCGCCGCCCACGGCGTCCCCGCCGGCCTTCAGCACGAGGATGACGCCGGCGTTCACCGCCACGAGGGTGAGGGGGTTCATCAGGGCGGAGATGCGCCCGACGGCGAGCTGATGCCGGGTGAGGAGGGCGTTGAGGCCGCGGAAGTGCTCCGTCTCGCGCTCCTCCATCCCGAAGGCGCGGATCACGCGCACGCCGGTGAGGTTCTCGCGGGTCGCCCGCGTCACGAGGTCGAGGCGCTGCTGATTGGCCCGGTAGCGCGGCGAGGTGACGCGCATGATCGCCACCACGATGACCGCCATCGCCGCGATGGCCCCGAGGAAGATCAGGGAGATCGGCGGGCTGATCAGCAGCGCGCACACAAAAGCGCCCGCGACCACGAAGGGCGAGCGCAGGAAAAGCCGCAGGAACATGTTGACCCCGCTCTGGACCTGGTTGATGTCGGAGGTCATGCGCGTGATCAGCGTGGAGGTGCCCAGGGCGTCCGCCTCGCCCCAGCCGAGGGTCTGGATGTGGCGGAAGAGCCGGCTCCGCAGGTCCGCCGCGCAGCCGATGGCGGCCTTCGCGGAGAAGTACTGCGCGGTCACGGCAAAGGCGAGGCCGACGACGGCCATGCCGGCCAGGATCAGGCCGTACTGCCAGATCTTCGCCGCGTCGCCGGGGGCCTCCGGCGTGCCGATACCCTCGTTGATGATCTTCGCGACCACGACGGGCACGAGCAGGTCAAAGATCGCCTCCAGCATCTTGAACAGCGGGGCCAGGAAGCTCGGGAGACGGTAGGCCTTCAGGGAACGGAGAAGATGTCTCATGGCGAATACCACCTCGGCGGATCGCGGTCATTCCTCGTCGATCGTGCAGCCGCCGATGAACTCGCGGAGCAGGGAGAGGGGCGGGATCTCCCGCAGGAGCTCCTCGTCGATGTCGGGGACATAGTGGAGGATCTTCATCAGGCGGACGGCCATCATGCCGCCCTCGGTCTCCGGAGGCACGGCGCTGAGCAGGTCGTAGGCGAAGTGGCGCAGGACGGGCAGCTCATAGTGGAGGGCCGTGTTGAACACGCTGTCGGCGTCCTCCTGGAAGGGGAAGATCCACTTCTCCTCCCCGCGGCGCACGCTCTCCCACATCGCCAGGGTCTCCTGCGGGGGCGTGCCGCGGAACTGGCTGTCGCGCACGATGCGCCGCAGCAGGCGGACGTCGGTGGTGCGGATGCGGTTGTGGTCGTCCAGGTTCAGGCAGGTCAGGGCGCTGACGAAGACCCGGTGGATCGCGTCGCGGGGGATGGGCTTCCACAGCAGCGGGTTCAGGGCGTGGATCCCCTCGAGGATCACGATCTCGCCGCGGTTCAGGCGCATCTTTTCGCCGTCCTCCTGCTTGCCGGTGACAAAGTTGAAGTGCGGCAGCTGCACCTCCTCGCCCCGCAGGAGGGCGTTGACGTCCCGGTGCAGGCGCGGCAGGTCGAGGATGTTCGGGTCCTCCAGGTCCACCGAGCCGTCGGGCTGCTGGGGCACCTTGTCGCGGTCGATGTAATAGTCGTCCAGGGAGATGCGCCAGGCCCGGTGGCCCAGCACCTGCAGCTGCACGGCCAGCCGGCCCGCGAAGGTCGTCTTGCCGGAGGAGGAGGGGCCCGCCACCAGCACCACGCGCCGCCGGGCCAGGGAGATCTCCGCGGCGATCTCGCCCATGGCCTGCTCGTGCAGGCTCTCGTTGACGCGGATGAAGCGCCGCAGGCCGCGCTCCTCGCGCAGGCGGGTCAGGTCGGCGACGTTGTTGACGCCGAGGATCTCGCACCAGCGCGCGCTCTGGCGGAAGACCGCCATGTGCTTGGGCCGGCTCAGGTAGGGCGTGGGGGTGTCCGGATGGTCCGCCGAGGGCAGGCAGAGCACGAAGCCGTCCTCCTCCAGCGGGTGGAGGGCAAAGACGCGCACGCTGCCGGTGCCGGGCGTCATGGCGCCGTAGAAGTACTCCCACATCCCGCCGCAGCTGTACATGTTGAACCAGTCATAGGGGCGGGTGTTGAGAAGGGCGACCTTGTCCGGCTGGCCCGCCTGCTCAAAGTAGCGGACGGCGTCGTCCCGGGACCAGGTGCGGATCTCGAAGCGCAGGTTCTCCTCCGTGATCTCCCGCATCTTCGACTCGATGGCGCGGACGTCGCTCTCCGTGAGCTTCCGCCCGGGGAGGCGCACGTAGACGCCGTTGCCGACGGAGTACTCGATGCGCACCCGCTGGCGGGGGTCGATGCGGCGGATGGCCAGCAGCATCACGAAGCGGAGGGACCGCTCGTAGACGCGGCGGCCCTCCTCGTCCGCGAGGGTCAGCGGCTTCAGGGCGCCGTCTCCGGTCAGCGCGCCGGTCAGGTCCACGGCGCGGCCGCGGTGCAGGGCGGCCAGGGTATCGCCGCTGAGCTCGCCGAGGGCGCGCAGGGCCTCCCGGGCGGTGGCGCCGCCGGGCAGTTCGATGGTTTTTCCGTTGCAGGTGACGATCATCGCGATTTCCTCTTTTTCTTCAGTTTCTTCAATATATGATTCTATGGGTCGGGGAAACGGCCGCAAAGTCAGGATCATTGTAGCACAGAATGGCGTTTCTGTCATGGGTTTTGGGCAGAATTTGCGCGATCGGGCCCCTTGACGGGCGGTCCGGGGCGGAAAAACACAAAAAGAACAGGCCGGACAGGGGTTGCGGGCTTGTCCGGCATTGACAAGGCGGCGGAAATTTCATAAGATTTCCAAAGCCGAATTTCGGACTGAAAAGGAGGATTCCACATGAAGAAGATTCTTGCCGTGATGCTCGCCTGCATGATGCTGCTGTCGCTGTGCGCGGTGGCCGCCGCGGACGAAGCCGCCCCGACCTACAAGATCGCGATCATGACCGGCACCACGTCCCAGGGCGAGGAAGAGTATTATGCCGCCAAGACCCTGATGGAGCAGTATCCGGACATCGTCATCCATGACACCTATCCGGACAACTTCTCCTCCGAAGTGGAGACCACCATCTCCAAGCTGATCGCCTTCGCGAGCGATCCCGAAGTCAAGGCCATCATCTTCGTTCAGGCCGTGCAGGGCGCCACTGCCGCCTACACCCAGATCCTGAACGACATGGGCCGCAGCGACATCCTGCTGGTGGCCGGCGTGCCCGCCGAGGATCCCGGCGACATCTCCGCGGTGGCCGACATCGTGCTGGCCAACGACGAGATCGGCTGCGGCTATCAGGTTGCCGACCTGGCCAACGAGTGGGAGTGCGACGTCCTCGTGCACTACTCCTTCGCCCGTCACCTCTCCTATGAGACCATCGTCGCCAAGCGCGACGCCATGAAGAGCACCGCTGCGGACTACGGCATCGAGTTCGTCGAGCGCGACTGCCCCGATCCCACCGGTGACGCCGGCATGTCCGGTGCCCAGGCCGCCGTGCTGGAAGACATTCCGCGCGTCATGCAGGAATACGAAGGCAAGAAGGTCTGCTTCTACTGCACCAACTGCGGTCTGCAGGTCGCTCTCCAGCAGGCGATCATCAACGAGCCCAACGCCTACTACGCTCTGCCCTGCTGCCCCAGCCCCTATCACGGCTTCCAGGAGGCCTTCGGCCTGACCGCCACCTACGGCGACATTGAGGGCGCCATCAAGAACCTGGCCACCTACCTGAACAACAACGGCGCGGTGGACCGCTTCTCCACCTGGGCCCTGCCCGTGAACATGTCCATGATCAACGGCGCCTTCGAGTATGCGCGCCTCTACGCCGAAGGCAAGACCGACGGCAAGGTGGACGTGGCCGTGCTCCAGCAGTGCTACAGCGAAGCGGCTGGCAGCGATATCGAATTCACCAAGTATGTGGACGCCGGCGGCACCGAGTATGCCAACTACCTGCTCATCGCCCTCGAGCCCATCAACTTCGCGGATTATCTCGACAAGTAATCCCACGGCATATCCCGCTGCCCGGACGTCCGCTGCAAGGATGCCCGGGCAGCTTTTGTGAAATCGGCTCCGGCCGCCGGGGGAGGCCTGTCCGCTGAGGGCAGCCGTCCCGGGCCCGCCGGCGCGAATGACGGAAAGAACGCCGCCGGACCCGCCGGACAGAGCCGGAAGAAAGGATGTTTTCGCTTGAGCAGTGAGTTTATCCTCGAGATGGAACACATCACCAAAATGTACGGTCCCAACCCGGTCCTGAAGGACGTCTCCCTTCGGATCCGCCCCGGAGAGATCCACGCGCTGCTCGGGGAAAACGGTGCCGGGAAATCCACCCTGATGAACGTGCTCTTCGGCATGCCGGTGATCCATTCCACCGGCGGCTTTGAGGGCAGCGTCTCCCTGAACGGGGTGCCGGTCGCCATCCAGTCGCCCATGGACGCGATGGCCAAGGGCATCGGCATGGTGCACCAGGAGTTCATGCTGATCCCCGGCTTCTCCATCACGGACAACATCAAGCTGAACCGCGAGATCACCACGTCCTGGTGGCTCAGCAGGCTCCTGCGCAGGGCCGGCAGGGATCTGGAGTTCCTCGACAGAGAGTCCATGGCGGAGGACGCCCGGCAGGCGCTGGACGCCGTGGGCATCGGCATCGACGAGTATGCCCTGGTCGCCGGTCTGCCCGTGGGCCATATGCAGTTCATCGAGATCGCGCGCGAGATCGACAAGACCGGCATGAAGCTCCTGGTCTTCGACGAGCCGACCGCCGTGCTCACCGAGAGCGAGGCGGCCCAGCTGCTGAAGGTCATGCGGGAGATCGCCGCCAAGGGCATCGCCATCATCTTCATCACCCACCGCCTCGACGAGGTGATGGCCGCCGCGGACAGCATCACGATCCTGCGCGACGGTCAGCTGGTGAAGACGCTCGCGACGGCGGACACCGATATCAACGAACTGGCAGGCCTGATGATCGGCCGCGGCGACGAGAGCGTCATCCAGGTGGAGCGGCGCAGGGAGCCCGTGCAGGGCGGCACCGCCATGTCCATCCGGAACCTGTGGGTCGATATGCCCGGCGAGAACGACAAGGGCATCACCATCGACGTGCGGGAGGGCGAGATCCTCGGCATCGGCGGACTGGCCGGCCAGGGCAAGATCGGCATCCCCAACGGCATCATGGGCCTGTACGACGCCGCCGGCGAGGTCACGCTCTTCGGCGAGCCGCTGAAGCTGAACGACGCAAAAGGCGCCCTCCAGCGCGGCCTGGCCTTCGTCTCGGAGGACCGCCGCGGGGTCGGCCTGCTGCTCGACGAGTCCATCGCGGACAACATCGCCTTCTCCGCCATGCAGGCGCACGGGCAGTTCATGAAGGGACCGCTGAAGGACAGCGGCGGCATCCGGCGCTATGCCCAGGAGATGATCCGGGAGCTCGACATCCGCTGCACGTCCCCCGCGCAGCCGGTGGGAACGCTCTCCGGCGGCAACCAGCAGAAGGTCTGCGTGGCCCGCGCGCTGGCCCTGAACCCCAAATTCCTCTTCATCGCGGAGCCCACCCGCGGCATCGACATCGGCGCCAAGCAGCTGGTGCTCGAGACCCTGGTGCGCCTCAACCGCGAGCAGGGGATGACCATCGTCATGGTGTCCTCCGAGCTGCAGGAGCTGCGCAGCATCTGCGACCGCATCGCGATCGTGGCGGAGGGCAAAGTGGCCGACATCCTGTCGCCGGAGGATTCCGATACCGCCTTCGGCCTGGCCATGAGCGGCTATTCCGGGCAGGGAGGTGAAGCACAGTGAGCGGATTCGAGAAAGAACGTGAGGCCGGAAAAGGGATTCGCGCGTTGCTGAAGCGCCCCTACTCCGTCCGGAAAGCCGTCGGCGCGGCCGTCATGGTCCTGGCGCTGCAGCTGCTGATCGCCGCCGTGATGGGCTATTCCGTCCGCGGGACGGAGTCCGTCACCGCCGACCTGAAGGAGCTGCGCAGCGCCGCCGTGGTGCACGTGGCCTCCGAGGGCCTGGTGGACATGATGGTCCGGGAGGCCCAGGCCGCCCGGCGCAAGGACCTGCGCGACAACGGCTATGAGGGCCGGAAGTTCCGCGAGATGGGCTCGAACGAGGTGGACGCGATCATCGCCGAAGCGGGCGACGAAGCCCGCGGGAAAGCGGTGATCCTCTACGGCAGCCCCAATGTGCCTGCGGAAGCGCGGCCCGCGCTCGACGCTGCCATCCAGGAGCTGGAGACCCGCCTGGCCGCCTACGGGGAGCTCCGCTCCGCCGAGCGGAAGACTTTCTCCGGCCTGTATGTCTCCCTGGTGGACAGCGTGCCCTCCTGGAGCGAGCTGACCGCGGCCGCCGGCGAGGACGACGAAGCCCTGTTCGCGGCCCTGTGCAAGGTGGAGCCCGGCCTGGCCAAAGCGGAGAACGCCCAGTTCAGGGGCGGCTTCCTGACCCTCGCCCGGGACATGGCGCAGAAGGAAGCCGACCGGCGCGAGAGCGAGATGAAGACCCAGCTTCTCGCCGAGATCGACGGCGCCATCTCCGAATGGGCCGAGCTGCAGGAGGAGACGGACGACGGCCTCTGGGAGATCCTCTGCCGGGAGATCCCGGAGCTTGCGGACAACGACCGCTACAGGGCCGACGCCATTGCCAGGGTCCGGTCCAACATCGAGACGGTGCTGGCCGGGAAAGAGGTCGCCGTGGCCGACAGCTCCGCGACCGAGGGCAACACCCCCGTGTCCGAGACCCAGGCCGACTACAGATACTTCACGGCCAGCGATGAGCTGAAGCGGCTCGAAAAGGAAAAGGACGACGCGCACAGCGCCCTCTGGGACCGGCTGACCGACATCGTCCCCAGCCTGAAGGAGATCAAGAGCAAGGATCGCGACGGCATCATGGAGAACGTCGACAAGGTGCTCTACCCCGGTGACCTCTCCTTCACCAGCCGCTACCAGAGCTACACCGCGGACGTCGGCGAGCAGGATATCGGCACCCTCACTTGGTTTGCGGGCGGGGCCGAGAACATCCTTCTCCTGGGCCTGGCCCTGCTCCTGCTGGGCGCGATGCTCTTCTGGTGGGATACGCTGACGCCCCGCTTCGGCGTGCCGCGGATCATCATCATGCTCTTCTTCCTCTACCTGATCCTCGCCGCCCAGTTCTTCAACATCTCCATCCCGCTGATGATGGGCAACGTGCTCGAGCGCATGGTGATGTACGGCATCCTGGCCCTCGCGATGATGCCGGGCATCCAGTGCGGCATCGGCCTGAACATGGGCATGACGATCGGCTGCATCGCGGGCCTGCTCGGCGTGGTGCTCTCCCTGCAGTTCGACATGACCGGGGCCGGCGGCCTCTTCTTCGCCGTGATGAGCGGCGTGCTGATCGCCGTGCCGCTGGGCTGGGCCTACTCCATCCTCCTCAACCGCATGAAGGGCAACGAGATGACGATCTCCACCTACGTGGGCTTCTCCTTCGTGTCCCTCATGTGCATCGGCTGGATGCTCCTGCCCTTCACCAACCCCAAGATCATCTGGCTGCTGAGCGGCCAGGGCCTGCGCGTGACGCACTCCCTGCTGGGCAGCTACGGCCACCTGCTGGACAAGATGCTCTCCTTTGAGATCTTCGGGATGAAGATCCCCACCGGCGGACTGCTGTTCATGGGCCTGTGCTGCCTGCTGATGTGGCTGTTCTCCCGCACCCGGGTGGGCATCGCCATGACGGCAGCGGGCTCCAACCCGCGCTTCGCGGAGGCCAGCGGCATCAACGTCAACCGCATGCGCTCCCTCGGCACGATCCTCTCCACGGTCTTCGCGGCCGTCGGCATCGTGATCTACTCCCAGTCCTTCGGCTACGCACAACTGTACACGGCTCCGCGCCAGCTCGGCTTCATCGCGGCCTCGGCCATCCTGATCGGCGGCGCGAGCGTCCGCAAGGCGAGGGTCGGCCACGTGCTGCTCGGCGTCTTCCTGTTCGAGGGCGTGCTGGTCTTCGGCCAGCAGATCGCCAACTCGGCGGTGGCCGGCGGCGGACTGAGCGAGGTCATGCGCATCATGATCTCCAACGGCATCATACTCTATGCCCTCACGCAGACAGGAGGCGGACGCCATGAATGATCAGATCAGCAGAAAGGCCGCGGCGCACCTGAAAAACTACGCCGTGACCTATATGTTCATCGCCCTGAGCGTCTTCTTCATCGCGGTCTCCGGCATGGACATGAACTATGTGGCGAGCCAGCTGCTGCTCCGCCTGAACCGCAATGCCTTCATCGTCATGGCGCTGATCATCCCGATCATCGCCGGCATGGGCATCAACTTCTCCATCACCATCGGCGCGATGGCGGCGCAGATCGGTCTGCTGCTGACCATCAGCTGGGGCATCACCGGCATCCAGGGCATCCTGGTCGCCGCGGCCATCACCCTCCCGCTGGGCCTGCTCTTCGGCTTCCTGATCGGCACGCTGCTCAACAAGATGAAGGGCCAGGAGACCATCGGCTCCCTGATCCTCGGCTACTTTGCCAACGGCGCCTACCAGCTCCTCTTCCTCTTCATCTTCGGCTCCGTCATCCCCCTGAGCAAGAAGGTGACGATCGTCGGCGCGTCGGGCGTGCAGAACACGCTGAACCTGACGGGCTCCGTCGGCCTCGCCACCGCGATCGACGGCATCCTGCGGGTGCCCTTCCTGACCGCCTTCTACGTGTTGGCCGACGCGGTGATCCTCGTCACCCTGGTCCTGTATCTGATGAAGAGGATGTCCCTGAAGCGCTTCCTGGCCATCGCGGCCGTCACCCTGGTCATCATCGGCATCTTCATGCTGCCTCCGGTGACCCGGATCTTCAACGGCAACGGCAATCCGCTGCGCGTGATCCGCATCCCGGTCGTGACCTGGCTGATCATCGGCGCCCTGTGCATGTTCAACGCCTTCATGATGCGCACGCGGCTGGGGCAGAAGTTCCGCGCCGTGGGCCAGAGCCAGACCGTGGCCAACGCCAGCGGCATCAACGTCAACGGCGTCCGCATCATCGCCATCATGATCTCCACGGTCCTGGCGGGCTGGGGCCAGATCATCTTCATGCAGAGCGAGGGCATCGGCACCTTCCAGACCTATGCGGCGCATGAGCAGGTGGGTCTGTACGCCGGCGCGGCCATCCTGGTGGGCGGCGCGTCCATCGACCGCGCGACCAACGGCCAGGCCCTGATCGGCGCCTTCCTCTTCCACTCCCTGTTCATCACCGCCCAGAAGGCGTCCTCGAACCTCTTCGGCAACGCCGTGGTGGGCGAGTACTTCCGCGCCTTCCTGAGCTACGGCGTCATCGCCCTGGCGCTGATCCTCTATGCCATCCGCAACGCGCGGCAGAAGAAGAGCAGCCTGATGACCCTCGCCGCCGAGAGCGGTGCGGTCAAGGAGTGATCCCCTTCGTTTTCACAACCCCGGGTCGGCCGCGACGGCCGGCCCTTTTCGTTTGGCTTCACGGAAAGTCCGGGATAACCGCAGGGAGAGGTTTCGCGCTCTGCGGAGCGCGCCAGGGGCTTTCCGATCGCCCCTGGACCCTTCGGGGCCGTCTCTTTCTTGTTAGTTATCGGGTAAGGCTGAGAGCATAGCCTGGCATTCCATCAAAAACCTGACAATTCCCCAAGAATTATTTAACGGGACGGCCCCGAAGGAGTCCAGAGGGCGATCGGAAAGCCCTCTGGTGCGCCCGCAGGCGCATTCCCTCACC
>JAFRPG010000051.1 GCA_017429265.1 Clostridia bacterium
CCTGACGGTTTCCCTGTAACTTATGACTTTTTTGACGATACTTTGGTAATCAGTTCCGCTACAAAGACAAGCGATGAGACTTTCAGACTGAAGTATGCTGATGTACAACGGAAAATCAGAGAAACGAGGTATACCATTGCGTTATCGACTGGCCAAAGAAACAGGATTGGTTTGTATAAAGCAGTCATGGCCCCGGAAGAGACGGAACAGGTCCGTAAACTTTTGAATGAACGCTGCCCTCAGCGCAAGAAGAAAACATGACGAAAATGAATCAGAGAAAACAGGCGGTATCAGCGTGAGCTGTCGCTGATGGAGGAAACCAGAAAGCTGATGTACATCGATCACGGCGGGGCTGTGGTGTGGGAGGAGCGATGACGATGAAACGCCTGATGCTGGTTTGGGTGATGGTATAACGAATCACAGATTTATGTTAAGACGGAAACGGGGAACCTCTCCACCGCTGCGGCGGTCCCCCTCCCCTTTCAGGGGAGATTTGGGTGCTTTTATACCCTGTTTCCCCTGAAAGGGGAGATGTCACCGCAGTGACAGAGAGGTTTGCTGCAAATCTACAGCAACAGCAGGAAGAGAAAAGGGAAAATGAGAATCGAAATCCTGCGCCTGCGGGACTTCCGGAATTATGAGAGTGCCGAGCTGCGGCCGCATCCGGGGGTGAACCTGATCTTCGGCCGGAACGGGTCGGGCAAGACGAACCTCCTGGAGGCGGTGCATTACTGCGCCCTCGGGAAGAGCCACCGCCTGTCCTCCGACCGGGAAGCCGTGAGGCGCGGAGCCGAGTCCGGGGCCTGCGGGGTCACCGTGGTCACGGAGGGCGGCATCCGCACCGACATCGCCCTGCGGATCAGCGCTTCCCCCGCCGAAAAGCGGAAGACCGTCTTCATCGGGCGGAAGAAGGCGCCGCGGATCGCCGAGCTGATGGGCCATGTGCGCTGCGTGATGTTCTCGCCGGAGGACCTGCAGCTCGTCCGCGAGGGCCCGGCCCTGCGGCGGCGCTTCACCGACATGCTGCTCTGCCAGACCGACCCGGTCTATTACACGGCCCTCCAGCGCTACAACCGGGCGCTCGAGCTGCGGAACCTCCTCCTGCGGGAGATCAGCCCCGACCCCGGCCAGCTCCGCAGCTATGAGGAGCTGATGGCGGAGGCTGCCGCGGCCGTGATCCCGCGCAGGGCAAGGGCTTTGGTGCCCCTCGCCGCGATCGCGGAAGAAAAGTACCGCGCGGTCAGCGCCCGGGAGGGCGAGACCTTCACGATGGCCTATGTACCGTGCGCGGACCCCGCGGCCGACAGCTTGCGGGACCTTCTCCTCGACCGGTGGAAGAAGGACCGCGACGAGGACAGGATCCGGAAAGGCACGGGCTTCGGCCCCCACCGCGAGGACATCCGCCTCCGCCTCAACGGCAGGGACATGAAGGTCTTCGCCTCGCAGGGGCAGGTGAGGACGGCGGCCCTCGCGATGAAGCTCGGCCAGCTGAAGTGGATCCGCGGGGAGACCGGGGAGACGCCGGTCCTCCTCCTCGACGATGTGATGAGCGAGCTCGACATGGAGCGCCGCACCCGCCTGCTCGATGAGATCAGCGGCGCGCAGACCTTCATCACCTGCACCGACGAGACCGACCTGAACGGCCTGCAGGAGAAGCGCACCTACCGGGTGTGGCTCGAGGGCGAGAACGCCCGGGTGGAGGAGACCAGGCAGGGCGCGGAGAGCGAACAGCCGGCCCCGGAGATCGATCTGGACGAGGAACTGGGAAACTGAGGATCGACTGTCTGTGACGGAAAGGAGCGACCCCCCATGATGACCGAGGAAATGCGCCTTGAGATGGAGCGCGGAAAGAAGCGGCTCCTGGACAAGTACATCGAGCTCAACAAAACCGCCGAAAAGGGCGGCGTGCTGTTCGCCGGCTCCTCCCTGATGGAGATGTTTCCCGTCGAGAAGTTCGCCGCTGAGGAGGGTCTCCGCGTCACCAACCGCGGCATCGGCGGAACGATCACCGATGAGCTGCTGACCAATATCGGCCCCTGCATCCTTGACCTGGAGCCGTCCGTGCTTTTCATCAACATCGGCACGAACGATCTGAGCATCCCGGAGCGGCCGATCTCCCAGGTGATGGAGAACTACGACCGCATTCTGAACCGGGTGGAGGAAGCCCTCCCCGGCGTGCGGATCGTGATGATGGCCTACTATCCCGTCAATCCCGACGCGGCCCCGGACTACATGAAGCCCGTCCTGCAGATCCGTTCCAACGCGAAGCTGCTCGAGGCGAACAAGGCGGTCGAGGCCCTTGCCGCGAAGTATCACGCGCGCTACATCAATGTCAATGCCCCGATCACCGACGCCGAGGGCCGTCTCCGCGCCGAGTACACGATCGAAGGCATGCACATCCGCGAGGAAGGCTACCGCGCGATCTGGCCTCTGGTGAAAGAGGTCATGATGGAGGAGATGCGGGCGGTGAAGTGAAAGGGGAATGCGCCTGCGGGCGCACCAAAGGGCTTTCCGATCGCCCTTTGGAAACCTTCGGGAACGACTCGTTAATGATAGGCTTTGGTATCGTAAGGTTATAGTAAGTAAACATGCTACATACACAAAGGAGATGGCTGTCGTGGGCAAGCAGACACATTTTATTGCGTATGGTAAAGACTTTCAATGCTTGTTTTCTGAAATGGAAATGAGTGGGGCATCATTCTATCAACGAGACGGTTCTCATTTCAATATGGCAGACAACTTTGATAACTTCGGTGTTGTCCATGCGTTATTTGGCGATTCCCAACCTGGTATTGAGATAAACATGTATGGAAGAGCTCTGTCCATGCAAGCACGGGAAGAAAGCATAGAAATAGCTCAAAATGGAGCAGGCATTCCTATATACCCATTACCCGTTTCAAGAGTATATATATATTCTCCTTTACCAGGCTGTCCGTACAACCCAGTATTACTCAAAAGGTATAACAAGGTTCGGAGATATCTGCAAAAAACCGCCAAGTACGTGCTAAAACTGAATGGGAATATATATGTCCTGCCTCATGCATATGAATTGTGTTCTCTTGAAGGTGAGTTTGAAAACAATCTTTTCTCATATGGCAGAAACCTCACGACCGCAAACCAGCCGCCGACCGACAGCGAACAACTGTTCTAATCGTTCCATGCAGACCTTCACAGCGAATCATCCCCGCTGAGATGAAAAACCATCGGCCAATATGGAATAACCGGTGCCAAATCGCGAATGATCGACGGATCAGGCACCCATCAGAGACCGATCTCCCTGTGCTAATGCGGCCTGTGTGTCTTCACGAAGGCGGAGAGCTGTGGTATCAACATTACTTTACCCAATACCAGACAAGAAAGAGGCGATCCCGAAGGGTCCAGGGGCAATCGGAAAGCCCCTGGCGCGCTCCGCAGAGCGCGGAACCCTTACCGTTCACTGTGACAGATCAATCCGTTGAAAAGGGAATGCGCCTGCGGGCGCACCAAAGGGCTTTCCGATCGCCCTTTGGAAACCTTCGGGGCCGACTTGTTAATGGTAGGCTTTGGGGACCGAAAGCGCAAAACCTCTCTGTCACTGCGGTGACATCTCCCCTTTCAGGGGAGACAGGGGCAGAAAGTTACCCAAACCTCCCCTGAAAGGGGAGGGGGACCGCCGCAGCGGTGGAGAGGTTCCCCGGGCGGGCCTTGCTCAATCACCATGCTCAAAGAAGTAGCCCCGAAGGGTCCAGGGGCGATCGGAAAGCCCCTGGCGCGCTCCACAGAGCGCGGAACCCCTTATCTCCCCTTTCATGGGAAACAAGTGTGAAAAGTTACCCGTATATTTCCCTGTAAACGATAAAAAAAGACAGGAGAAAAGCCATGAAGAAAGCCATTATCGCTATGCTGATCCTCCTTGCCCTCTGCCTGGCGGGCAGCGCCCTCGCCGAGGGCCCTGTCTCCGTCCGCTTTGACGACAGCGGGATCGGCGGGGAGATCGCGGGCGTTCGCTTCGAGGACGGACGCCTCCTGATCACACAGCCCGGGGAGTACATCCTCTCCGGCGAACTGACGAACGGACAGATCGCCGTGGACTGCGCGGAGGACGGGCGCGTGACCCTCGTGCTCAACGGCGTGCGCGTCCACTGCGAGACCGGCCCGGCCCTGCTGATCGGCGAGTGCTCCCCGCGCCTGGTCATCACCCTCGCGGAGGAGACCGAGAATACCCTCTCCGACGGCGCGAACCTCGTCTTCACCTACGAGGACGAGCCCAACGGCGTGATCTTCAGCGAGAGCGACCTGACGATCCGCGGCGGCGGCAGCCTCACCGTGGTCTCCGGCGCGATGGACGGCATCGTGTCCAAGGACGACCTGCGGATCGAGGGCGGGCAGATCACCGTGCAGGCCGACCGCCACGGCATCCGCGGCAAGGATTCGGTGGAGATCTCCGGCGGAACGATCACGGTCACCGCGGGCAAGGACGGCGTCAAGTCCACGAACAAGAAGGACATCGACCGCGGCAACGTCATCATCACCGGCGGGGTGATCCTCATCACCTGCGGCGACGAGCCGATCGAGGCGGAGAACACCTGCCGCATCGAGGACGCGCTGGTGGAGTTTTCGGTGAATAAGTGAGCTGGGCCAGGCCCAAAGCGTCCCCGGAAGAAACATTAAGAACTGGCAAAAGAGGTTCTTCATGTTTCTTTGGGAATGTTCCGGTGCTTCCGCGAGTACGGAACGGGGCGCGGCAAGCGGCGCCCCTACGCGAAATGCCGGCTGCCACAATCCTTTTCAGCTCTGTTGTAGGGGCGCTGCTTGCCGCGCCCCCTGTAAACGCTGTTTCCCTTCTCTCACATCCGGCAAGCCATGCCCAACGGGATGGCCCCGAAGGGTCCAGGGGCGATCGGAAAGCCCCTGGCGC
>JAFRPG010000052.1 GCA_017429265.1 Clostridia bacterium
ACAAGGAAACTGCAACGATCACGAAATCTTTCCATTCCGTACCCACAAAAATCTATATCTGCGATACCCCGATGGATTTCCCAAGTGTGGGCGTTCGCGTTCAGAATGTAGTCATGACCGTAACCCCGCTGGAGATTCGCTATATTCTGGATTATGAGATTACGGATCTGGAAGTCTATCAGGCACAGGAAGATGGGCTATGGTTTGAATTCATAGATCCTAACAGCACAGAGACAGAACCCTATGCACAGTGTGTATCTGCCGGCTTGACATCGGGTGGCAGTATCCGACGCAAGGATGGCCGGCAAGATTTGTCGGACGAAGTCGGTACGGTTTATCGGCAGAATGGCGCGATTGGTCTTGATGCACTGTCCGATCAATACACGATCCGCGCCTATAGCGCTTGGGATAAAACCAGATATGAAACGGCGACATTCAATGTGACAGAAAAGAAATGACATTGTGGTGAAGCTCAGCGACGGCTCCAATGCGCTGCTGACCGGTGATGAACCCTTTGACCCCATCCGTGCTAATGGTGAAAACGGCGTAGCGGTGGCGCAGCGTCTTGGTATTGATCCCGCTCTCACCTGGGCAGAGGCAGCCCGCCAGCTGAATCTTCCGCTCTACAGTGTCCGCGCGGTGCTGGAAGTGCCCGAGGAACTGAACGAAGACGGGTGGATGGAGGACATGATGTTCAACGAGGACGGAAGCGTGACCTGCTTTTGCATGCCGCTGCTGAACGGAACCGCGAGCGGTGACCATGTGGACGGGCAGCTCTTCCTTCGCGTGCAGGAAGTCAATGCAGACGATCCGGAAAACCAGCCTGAAGCGCTGAGCACGCGCTGCCCCATCCGCATCGCGCTGCAGCTGCCCAGTGAAACGCAGACTTATGAGGTCCATCAGGAATACCCCGCTGCCGGTCTCACGCTGACAAGCGTTCGGGCTGAGTTGACGCCCGCCGGGGTCTATCAGTTTGCGAATCTCACAGCCCGTGAGGGCCTGACTCGTGATGATTACGCTGAGAGCGGTCAGTGGATTCCCGTACTGTACAGTGCGGACGGAAAACGCTATGGCGGCGGCCTGAATCTGACTGTGTACGAAGATATGGATAACTGGCCGCAGCTGATGCTGATGCGTCTGCATTCCATGGACAGTATCCCGGATACCATGATCTTCGCGCTTGAGGATGACAACGGCTCACTGCAGGTTCCGCAAGTGATCCTGAACAAGTGAGGCCTTCCGTCATACCACGATCCCGAGCGCAATTGACTTCAGGCAGCATATGTGCTACAACGTTCCTATCCGATATGCAAGTTCCCTCCCGTCCAATGAAAGCGAGGCATCACAATGTCCGAGGAACCAGTCCATCGCCGTCATTTCCCGGAAGACATGGGCCTGCTGTACTACGAGCCGACCGATCGGCGGCCTGCGTTTGAAGCGCTCAGGAACAGTGTCGGTGAGCCACAGACCATCACGCTCAGGAACCGTGACACCGGTAAGCTTGAGACGCTCGAGTTCACGATCACCGGAGCCACCGAGTCGCCGATCACCACGGTGAAGTGGATCTGGGGCCCGATTGCAACGGACGACAGCTACCGGACCGATCTGATCTTCGACTATTTGGACGGAAAGCTGGTGGCCGTGAAAGCCAGTACAACAGCCAGGAGCGTTCCGGTGGAGAAGACCGCCGAGCGCTCCGCAAAGATCGGCTGCGCGGCGGAACTGACCCGCTACGACATCTTCAGCAAGGACTGACCCTCTGCCCGTCGGCACTTCTCCCTCAGATCGGAAGGGTGCCGGCGGGCTTTTTATCTGCATCCGGTTCATCCGAAGATCATCACGTCACGCAGTGTTCCGTCGGACGCTCGAACATCGCATCCGATCTGACACAAGTTTCTTGTGTTTTAATCCTGTGTTCCCCTTCCAATCTGTATGATCTTGTGCTATACTGTCCTCGTCAGAAGGGCGGAGGTGACGGTCATGGCCGACAGAAAGAATGCGTCGGAGCACGGCAGGATGCGGGCCGCGGAGGTGATCCGCTGGTACCGGCAGAAGGCCGGTCTGGAGGCGAAGGCGCTCTCACTGCGGCTGGGCTTCTCGGCCTGCGCGGTAACCAACTGGGAGCGCGGTGTCAGCCGGCCTGATCTGGATACGATCCCCCGCCTGTGCGAGGCGCTCCGCATGCCCGTCCATGAGCTGCTCGGCATGCCGGCCGAAAATTGCCTGCGCGGCCCGGAGCGCGCCCACCTCGACGCCTACCGCTCCCTGAGCCCGGACCGCAGGCTGATCGTCGACCAGCTGACCGAAAGCCTGTGCGGACAGCAGCAGGCGGCCCGGCGGGAACATCTCCGCGCGGCATACAGGCCCTGCATCCTCTACACGGTAGCCGCGGCCGCCGGCGTCGGCACCCCGATGGACGGCGCCTCGGATTATGACACCGTGTATGTCCGGCGCGGTCCGGCGGCGGAGAAGGCCGACTTCCTGATCCGTGTCAACGGCGAGAGCATGGAGCCCGTGTATCCGGACGGATGCACGGTGTATGTCGAGGAGACAGAAGCCCTTCGTCCGAACGAGACCGGCGTCTTCGTGCTCAACGGCGAGAGTTACATCAAGCAGTATGGGCCGAACGGCCTTCACTCCTTCAACCCGGAATATCCCGACATCCGTGTCGATGAGGACAGCGACTGCCGCATCATCGGCCGGGTGCTCGGCATCGTCGGAGAGGGCGATCTCCCCTCCGGCAGCGAACTGCATGACATCGAACAGGCATACGCGATGACGGAATAAGGCACTTCCCAACGACCATCGGATCGGAGGCATGACTGATATGACGTTTGATCCTTCCCTGCTCCAGTACTGCGGCAACGACGGCTGCCTGGCTGTCTTCTATTACAACGGCGTGAAGATCACTGCGTCCGTCTCCGCGCGCGGCGGCGTCCGCAGCATCGCCGTGGGGCTCCGGGCCCAGCTGCCGAATACTGTCCTGGCGGGTCTCCTGTCCTGGTTCGGCATGGATATGCACCGCTCGGTGAACGCCGTGCGCTACATGGACGACAGCCGCTGCTTCATTCAGTCGGCTGCCTGATCCCTTTTTTTGCCCTCAAAGGCGAACGTTTGTTCTTTTGTCCGACTGCAAAGCAAGGAGACGCCCATGTATGCGATCAATGAAGTCCGGTGCAAGACACGCCCGCACGGAAAGCGCGTCGCCTTCACCGGTCACAGGCCACAGAAGCTGCCCTTCGGCTTTGACGAGGGCGATCCGCGGTGTATCCTTTTCAAAGCGCGGCTGTTCGAGACGGTCGAAGGGCTCTGCGAGGAGGGATACAGGCATTTCCTGTCCGGCGGTGCGCTCGGCTACGATACCTTTGCCGCCGAAGCCGTACTGCGGGTGAAGCACCTCTACCCGGACGTGATCCTCGAGATGGTCTCCCCCTATGATGCGCAGACCGAGCTTTGGACCTTCGAGAACCGGATGCGCCACGACTGGCTGTTCGCGCAGGCGGACATCGTGACCGCGACCGGCCATGACTACACGCCCACCTGCATGGCTCGCCGGAACCGCTACCTTGTCAGCAATGCAGACCTGGTCCTCGCCGCCTACAACGGGCAGGACGGCGGGACAGCGGCGACCGTGCGCTACGCGGACGCCCTGCACATCCCCGTACGGATCTTCTGGCCCTTCCTCGAGAAGAAGGCCGTCTGACGGCATGCCCCGCTGCCTTCCGCATTCGGCCCGAGAATTTTCCCGTTCCGGCAGGAAAAGAGATCGGGACATCGAAATGTGTATTTGTGCAGATTTGCACAGAAATGAGGATAAGCAGTATGTCGTCAAAGAAAAACGGAGCTTCGTGCCCGCGCGTTGATATCGGAGGCCAGGCCGTGATGGAGGGCGTGATGATGCGCTCCCCGGACAGAACGGCCATCGCCGTCCGCCGCCCGGACCGCTCCATCGTTGTCAAGTGCACCCCTTATGTCCCCCTGTCGAAAAAGCACAAGTGGATGGGACTCCCCTTCATCCGCGGCGCCGTGAACATGGTCACCATGCTGACCATGGGCATGACCACCCTGCAGGATTCCACCAACATGCTCGGCATCCTCGACGAGGAGCCGTCAAAGTTTGAAAAGTGGCTGGCAAAGAAGCTCGGCAAGGGCGTGGACAAGATCGTCATGGGCGTCGCGATCATCCTCGCTGTGGCTCTGTCCATCGGCCTGTTCATGGCGCTGCCCGCCTTCGTGGAGCAGCTGCTGATCAAGGCCGGCATGCCCGTGTGGGCCTATACCCTCCTCGGCGGCGTGGTCAAGATCCTGATCCTGATCGGCTATATGGTGGCCGTCTCGTTTGTCCCGGACGTGCGCAGGACCTTCCAGTACCACGGCGCGGAGCACAAGACCGTCTACTGCCATGAGGCGGAGCTCCCGCTGACACCCGAGAACGCGCAGACCTTCACCACCCTGCATCCGCGCTGCGGCACGGCCTTCCTGCTGATCGTCTTCTTCATCAGCATCCTGCTCTTTGTGCCGGTGAATATGCTGCTGAAACAGCTCGGCGTCAACCAGTATTTTGTCCGCCTTGCCTGCCATCTGCTCATGCTGCCCATCGTTGCAGGCGTGAGCTATGAGGTGCTCAAGGGTCTTGCCCACGCGAGCAACCCCGTCGCGAGAGTCCTGCGCTGGCCCGGCCTGCAGATGCAGCGTCTCACCACCCGTCGGCCCGACGAAGGTATGCTCGAATGCGCCATCAGCGCCATGAACGCCGCCCTCTACGGCCTGCCCGGACACGCACCCCGCACGAAGGAGGGCTGGGCGATCCTGCACAGCTACCGGGAGTCCGATCCGGATTATCGGCCGGAGGAGACCGCGGAGGCCGCGGAATGACCGTCGCGCCGCGGCCGCTGATCCTGGAGGCCGCCCGGCGCCTGCGCGAAGCCGGCGTGCCCGACCCTGCCTGGGACGCGTCCGTGCTGCTGAGTCACCTGACCGGCCGTCCACCCCTCGAACTGCGCCTTGACACGGATACGGAGCTTCCGCCGGAAACGGCGGAAGCTTTCCGTGCGCTCCTCGTAAGACGCTGCGAGCGCGTCCCCCTGCAATGGCTGACCGGAGAACAGGAGTTTCTCGGCCATCGTTTCCGCGTAACACCCGATGTCCTGATCCCGCGACCCGAGACGGCTCTGCTGGCCCGGCGCGCGATCGACCGGGTGCGGCAGCAGGCCGGCGCTTCCCTGTTGGATCTGTGCTGCGGGAGCGGCTGCATCGCCGTCTCCGTGGCCCTGGCCTGCCCGTCGTGCCGGGTGTATGCCGCCGACCTCTCGGACGCGGCGCTCCGCACGGCGCGTGAGAACGCTGCGTCGCTCGGCGCGGCTGTCCGCTTCTCGCAGGGGGACCTGTTCGGGGCCGTCGGGGACGCGCGGTTCGACTGCATCGTCTCCAACCCGCCGTACATTCCGACGGCAGACTGCGCCGAACTCCAGGAGGAGGTGCGCCGGGAGCCCCTGCTCGCCCTCGACGGCGGTCCGGACGGGCTTCGCTTCTACCGCGCCATCGCCGCGGAGGCCGGAGCCCATCTGAACCCCGGGGGAACGCTCCTCCTTGAGATCGGCGCGGGTCAGGCGGAGGACGTGCCGGATCTGCTGCGGAGCCGCGGCTTCACGGGCATCGCCGTCTTCCCCGATCTCAGCGGCATCCCCCGGATCGTCGAAGCCCGCCGCACGGAGGACCTGACATGATCGAACGCTTTGAAGAACGTCTCCGCCGCTATGAGGAGCTCTCCGAGGAGATGGTCCAGCCGGAAACCCTGGCGGACCTGCCCCGCTACCAGTGCGTCCTGAAGGAGCGCGCGGAGCTCGAGGCATCCGTCCTGGCGCTCCGCAGATGGCAGGACCTGACACAGCAGCAGCGCGACTGCGCCGAGATGAAACTCGACCCCGCGCTCGCCGCCCTGGCTGCCGAGGAGGAGAAGGCCGTCACTCAGGCGCTCGCCGAGCACGAGCGGGCCATGCGCCGCCTGCTGCTCCCCCCGGACGTCAACAGCGGCCGCAACGTGATCCTTGAGATCCGCGCCGGGACCGGCGGCGAGGAGAGCGCCCTGTTTGCCGGCGACCTCGCACGCATGTACCGGATGTATGCCCAGCGCTGCCGCCTCAACCTCTCCCCGGTCTCTCTCTCCGAGACCGAGCTGGGCGGGCTGAAGGAAGCCGTCTTCACGGTTTCCGGCAACGGGGCATGGCAGCGCTTCAAATACGAAAGCGGCGTCCATCGCGTGCAGCGGGTGCCGGTCACCGAGTCCTCCGGACGCAAGCAGACCTCCGCCTGCACCGTGGCCATCCTGCCCGAAGCGGAGGAGTCGGAGCTGCAGATCGACGCGAAGGACCTGCGCATCGACACCTACCGCGCCAGCGGCGCCGGCGGACAGTATGTCAACCGGACCGACTCCGCGGTCCGCATCACCCATCTGCCGACCGGCCTCGTGGTCACCTGCCAGGACGAAAAGAGCCAGCTGCGCAACCGGGAACAGGCCATGAAAGTCCTGCGCTCGCGCCTCCTGGACCGCATGCAGGCCGAGGCTGACGCCCTCCACGCGGAGCAGCGCCGGGTCCAGGTCGGCAGCGGCGACCGCAGCGAACGGATCCGCACCTATAACTTCCATGAAGGCCGCGTCACCGATCACCGGATCGGGCTGACGCTGTACCGGCTGCAGGATGTGCTGAACGGCGATCTGGACGAGCTCGTGACCGCGCTCGCCGAGGCCGAGCAGAGCGCCCTCCTGCAGCGGATCGACAGCTGAAAACTGCTGTCAGGTGAGTATGCAGACAGAACTTCTGACCCCGACAGGGGAACATATCGCACAGGCCGCGGCCCTGATCCGGGACGGGCAGCTCGTGGCCTTCCCCACCGAAACCGTGTACGGCCTCGGCGCAAACGCCCTCGACGCGGACGCGGTCCGGGCGATCTTCGCCGCCAAGGGACGCCCGGCGGACAACCCGCTGATCATGCACATCTGCGACCCGGCCCAGCTCGACGGTCTCGTCACCGTACCCGGGCGTGCGCGGGCGCTGATGGACGCTTTTTGGCCCGGCCCGCTGACGATCCTCATGCCGCGCACCGACCGCGTGCCGGACGTGGTGACCGCCGGCCTCTCCACCGTCGCCGTCCGCTTCCCCTCGCACCCCGTCGCGCGCGCCCTGCTGGTCGAAAGCCGTGTGCCGGTCGCGGCCCCGTCCGCCAACCGCAGCGGAAGGCCCAGCCCGACGACGGCGGCCCATGTCCTGGAGGACATGGACGGGCGGATCCCGATGATCCTCGACGGCGGTCCCTGCGAGGTCGGTCTCGAGTCGACGGTACTTGACCTGAGCGGGGATGTCCCCTGCATCCTGCGCCCGGGCGGCGTCACCAAGGGGATGCTGGAGGAACTCCTCGGTCCGGTCGAGGTCGCGCCGAGCGTGCTGAAGCCGCTGGCTGAGGGCGAGGTGGCGCGCTCACCGGGCATGCGTTACCGCCACTACGCTCCCAAGGGCAGCATCACGCTGGTCAGCGGGGCGGAGGAGGACGTCCTCCGCGCGATGCGCCGGCTGTGGCAGGACGCCTCACGCGGCGGACAGCGCGCCTGCGTCCTGTGCTTCCGCGAGCATACGGATGCCCTGCGCGACTGCCGGCCCCACGACCTGGGCAGCATGCGCGACCCCTCGGAGACTGCCGAGCGGCTCTTCGACACCCTGCGTCGGCTCGACGCCGAGGGAATGGATGTCATTTACAGCGAGGTCCTGCCGGCGGAGGGCATCGGTCTGGCGGTCATGAACCGTCTGGGCCGCGCCGCCTCCTTCCGGACAGTCCGCGCTGCGGATGTGCTATCGGACAATTCAGGATCAGTATAAGGAGGGTTCACCATGCTGGAAGCGCTCAAGAAGACCGTCTACGAGGCCAACATGCTCCTGCCGGCCTACCATCTCGTTACCTTCACCTGGGGCAACGTCTCCGGCATCGACCGGGAGAAGGGGCTCTTCGTCATCAAGCCCAGCGGCGTTCCCTATGAGGAGCTGAAGCCCGAGGACATGGTCGTGATCGACCTGGATGGCAACAAGGTGGAAGGCAGCCTGAATCCCTCCACCGACACGCCGACCCACATGGAGCTCTACCGCCGCTTCCCCGGGATCGGGGGCGTGGTGCACACCCACAGCCGCTGGGCCACGATCTGGGCCCAGGCCGGCCGCGACATCCCCGCCTACGGCACCACCCACGCGGACTACATCTACGGCCCCGTCCCCTGCTGCCGCGATCTGACGCCCGAGGAGGTGGAGACCGCCTATGAGCTGGAGACCGGCAGGGTCATCGCCGCGCACTTTGAAGCAAACGGTCTGAATCCGGCCCACGTCCCCTGCGTGCTGGCACGGCATCACGGGCCCTTTGCCTGGGGCAAGGATCCGATTAATGCGGTCCACAATGCCGTCGTGCTCGAGGAGGTCGCCATGATGGCCTGGCACACCGAGTCCCTGCCCGGCGCGCAGCCGAAGGAATCCTTGCCGGACCATGTCCGCGACAAGCACTTCCTGCGCAAGCACGGCCCCAATGCCTACTACGGGCAGGGGAAATAACCGAAGACAAAAGCCGGCTGCACCGCATCCTGATCACGCGGCGCAGCCGGCTTTTTCATGTGTCTGCCCTTACCTGGCGGGGAACCACATCTTCTCCGAGATCGCGAAGTCGCTGTCCGCCTGGATCTTCTGGAGGATGCGGTACTTGTCCGCGTTCTCCGCGAGGACCGGGCGGTAGTCGTTGATGTTCTCCCTGAAGCGTCCGCTGACGATGATCGGGATCAGTTCCAGCGTGCAGCCCTCATAGCCCTCGACACCGAAGACGAATTGCGCCTGCACGAGCAGGGCGTCATACTCCGTCAGTTCGATCGTGCCGCCGAACATCAGGTTGCCGAGGCTCCAGACCACCGGCACATCCTCCAGCACCGAGATCCCCTGCACCACATGCGGGTGTCCGCCCATCACCAGATCCGCGCCGGCCGCCACCGCTGCCTTTGCGACCTCCATCTGGATCTCATTGTGGGCCGCGCTGTACTCAACGCCCCAGTGGCCGGTGTAGACGACCACCTCACAGCCGGCATCACGCAGGGACTTGATCTCCTCGGCCACCCTGCTCTTCCCCTGGAAGAAGGTCGTCTCGCGGATCCCGGCAAAGCCGATCTTGTGGCCGTCCTGCTCGAAGATGTAGGTGTAGCCGTAGCCGCTGTAGGGCATATTGATCGCCTCAAGCGCCGCGCGGGTCTCCTTCTTGCCTGCGGAGCCGTAGTCGATGTGATGGTTGTTGGCGATGTTGACCTGCTCGATGCTGCCGTCGGTCAGCACCTGCGCCCAGGACGGCATGCCGCGGAAGCGGTACCACTTCTCCTTGTCCTCGCCCGCCTTGTTCGCCTTGAGCACGCACTCGAGGTTGATCATGGTCATATCATCGTGGGCGAACACACTCTGCAGGCCGCTGAAGGGATAGGCCATCCCGTACTTCTCGATATAGGCCGGGAAGGCATTCTCGCGCTTCATCCAGGCCTCGCGGGTCCCGATCACAGCGTCACCGCCGAAGGTCACCGTCACGATGCGCGCGTCCCCGAAATCCGGAATCTCCGAGCGGCCCGCCTGCTGCTCGCGGTAGGGCTGGATCACGCCGCCGGCCTGCACCGTAGAGGCCTGCACCCGGCGCACATACGGGTCGTCGAGGATGACGACACGCGTGCCCTGCGGCAGATGAGAGTAAAGCCACCAGGCGTCGGGCGCCGCGTCCCCCCCTGACAGATGGGGCACCAGGATGCTGCCTACGCCGTTTTTCTGGCCGAGGAGAGCCGACTGGTCCGTGTAGTCGGCGTGCGTGCCGGTCTTGCGGTAGGCCACGGACTGGATCATGTTCGGCCCGGCGAATCGGATGCCGTACGCGCTGGTCTGCTTGCCGGAGGAATACTCGTTGACCCGGTCCGCGGTCAGGTACATGCCCGCCGCGGTCTCCCGGCTCAGCTTGTTCTTCGCAACCAGGCCCGTGGACACCGGGATCTCCGCGATCCGCTGTCCGTTCTCAAAGACGATCATGGTCTGCGCATTCTTGTCGATGAGCAGGCCGTAGGCGCTGCCGGGCGTGACCACCTTCAGCTTGTCCGTCTGGATGTATCCGGTCACTTCCTCGCCGTCCTCCTGGGACCAGGCGGAGACCTTTGCCCAGCCGCCGGAGACCGAGATCACCTCAAGGGCCTGGGTCTGGCCGTAGACTGTGCCCGCCGCCTTGGAGGAGCGGCTCGCTTCCTTATAAATCTTCTGTTTGCCGGTCGCCTTCTGGTCGACCACGACCGAGGGCTTCTGCATCAGCTGCCAGATCTCCGCGTCGCTCATCCAGAGGGTGGGCATGATACTCCCGGTGGGCGCGATCTCCGCTTTCCGCTCCGCGCGGTCCCGGATCGTCAGGGCAAAGGAAGAAGTTCTGTCCTCTGCGCCCTTCGCGTAAAAGGTGAGGATGTACTCCCCCGCCGGCAGCGGGTTTTTGCCGTTCCTGCCGTCCCAGGTGAAGCGGAAGGTGTCGGTCGTGCCGATCTTGATCTCCTGCGTGCAGACAGCGGTCCCGGGGACGTCCGCTGCGGCCGCCTTCATCACAATGCGCTCTTCCTTGCCCTTGCGCATCGCCTGGAGCTCGACGAACCAGCTATCGCCGCCGATCTCCAGCACGGGTGAGGACGGAAGGGCAAAGAGCAGGGCCTGGCTGCTGCGCGCGACCTCGATCTGAGCGGAAGCCTCCCAGGTCTCGCCGCCGTCCGAGGTGAGGACGGCCTTCAGCGTGTATTTTCCGTTGAAGCGGCCGATGCGCTGACCGTCGTCCGCCAGACCGTCCCAGTGCACGGTCTGTGAGCCGGCCTCCACGCGGAGCGTCATGTGGCGGTATTCGTTGTACGGATCGCCGATCACGACGGACAGTTCGCCGGCCGCCGGTGCGCTGATCTGCAGGGTATTGTCCCCGTACGCCGCCACGCTGCCGGAGGCCCGCACGGACAGGCTGTCCGCCGCCGCCCCGCACACCGCAAGAATGAGAACTGCCGCCAAAGCCAGCAGGAAATGTCGCTTCTGCACCCGGATCCCTCCATTCAAGCACGGTCCGGCCCCGAAGAGCCGGACGCTGTCGAATGCTATTTTATCGCAAACCGCGCGCTCTGGCAACTCCCTTTCCGCCCTTTCGAAAAAAGTGATGCAAAATGACGGACGGCAGGCAGGAAAAAGGAAGCTCTTGTGGAAGAATGCAAATTGGGTGAGATTTGAATCCCACTCTCTTCACCACGGTGATCACTGTACGGAGGGATGGACAATATGACAAATACGCAAAAACTCAGCCAGGTGCTCGCGCGCAGAGAGGCGATCCTGCAGGGTGACGCGGCGAAGGTCGGCAAGCAGAAGGCCGACGGCAAGCTGACCGCCCGGGAACGGATCGCGATGCTTCTGGACGCGGGCAGCTTTGTCGAGCTGGATGCGCTGCTGTCCCGGAACGGGGATTACAGCGGCGTCGTCACCGGCAGCGGCACGGTAAACGACAGGCCTGTCTATGTATTCGCCCAGGACTTCACGGTCCACGGCGGCGCCATGGGCGAGATGCAGGCGCAGAAGATCTGCAAGCTGCTGGACATCGCCGCGAAGAATCCCGCACCGGTGATCGCCCTGTGCGACAGCGCCGGTGTCCGCGTGGACGAGGGCGCCCGGGCGATGAATGCCTACGCCCGCATCTATGCCAAACTCTCGAAACTCAGCAGCCCCGTGCTGGCCCTGATCCTGGGTCCGGCCATCGGCGGCGCCGCCCTGATGGCGCAGATCGCGGATCTCGCGATCCAGGCGGAGAACGTCGGCCAGCTGATGGTCTACGGCCCCACCGTGGTCAGCGCCATGACCGGCAGGGCCCTCTCCGCGAAGGATGTCGGCGGCGCAAAGGTCATGGCCGAACAGGGCGCCGTCGCCCTGACCGCGCCGGACGAGGACGCAGCCATCGCGCTGGCGGTCCGTGTGCTGGACTACCTGCCCGACGACTTCGACGGGGGCTGTGAGCTGACCGACACCGATGACCTCAACCGTCTGCTGCCGGAAACCGACGCGGACGACGCCGCGGCTCTGCTGCAGGGCATGGCGGACAACGGCGAGGCGCTGGAACTGTACGCCGCCTTCGGCAAGGAGATCCGGACGGCGCTCGCCCGCGTAGGCGGCTATGTCTGCGGCCTGGTGGTCAGCGACGCCCGCGTCAACGACGGTGAGCTGGCTCCCGACGCAGCCCGCAAAGCCGCACGTCTCATCGATCTGTGTGACTACTACGGTCTCCCGGTGATCAGCCTGATCAACAGCCGGGGCATCCAGGTGCCGGACGAGCACAGCCAGGCCGGGACCATCCGGGCCGTCGCGGAGCTGCTCTCCGCCTACACCGAGGCCGACGTCCCGAAGGTCAGCGTGATCGTCGGCAACGCGATCGGCCAGGCTTATGTGGCCATGGCGGGCAAGGAGAACGCCGACGTGACCTACGCCTGGCCGGGCGCCGTCATCTCCGCCCTGACCCCCGAAGCCGCCGTGCAGGTCCTCTGCGGCAAGGAACTGCGGGAAGGTGCCGGTGATCCGCTGGCCGACCGGCAGGCCCTGACGGAGAAGTTTGCCGACGAGGTCGCCGACGCTGTCTCCGCCGCCTCGGACGGCATGATCGACGACGTCATCGAGCCCGCCCAGACCCGGAAGTACGTCATTGCCGCGCTGGAGATGCTGGGCCGTAAGGAGGGCTGACCATGAACACCACAGCGCCCCTTCCGTTTACCGATTCCCTGCTGGTCATGCTGATCGGCATGGCCATCGTCTTCGGCGGTCTGGCCGTGCTGATCGGGCTGATCAAGCTGCTGATCGGCGTCACGGACCGTTTCGGCGGAAAGAAGAAAAAGCAGCAGCCGAAAGCGCCCGTCGCCGCCCCGGCGCGTATTCCCGCGCAGACGCCCGTCCCGCAGGCCGATGTCCCGCAGCAGGACGACAGCGAGCTGGTCGCCGTGATCACCGCGGCCATCGCCTGCATGCTGGATGACAACCAGAAGTTCATCGTGCGCCGTGTGCGCAGGATCTCCATTTGAAAACACCACAGGAGGGAAAGTATATGCGTAAGTTCCAGGTAACCGTCAACGGTCAGACCTATGAAGTGGATGTGGAGGAGATCGGCGGCACCCAGACCGCCGCACCCGTGCGCGCCGCGGCGGCCGCTCCCGCTCCGGCTGCCAAGCCCGCCCCCGCCAAACCCGCCGCCCCCAAAGCGCAGGCCGGCGCCGGCGACCCCGTCAAAGCCCCCATGCCCGGCAACATCCTGAACGTCAATGTCAAGACCGGCGACAAGGTCAACGCCGGCGACACCCTGATGCTCCTCGAAGCCATGAAGATGGAGAACCCGATCCCCGCGCCCCACTCCGGCACCGTCACCAGCGTGCTGGTGGAGAAGGGCGCCACCGTCGAGGCCGGCCAGACCCTGATCACCCTTGCCTGAGCGCCTCCCCCATCCATCTGAAAGTGAGCTGATACAATGATTGATATTGGCAAAGCCTTTACGGATCTGGCGAACGGGTCGGGCATCGCGCGATTCTTCTCCGATCCGCTGGCGCTGGTCATGGTGGGGATCGCCTGCGTGCTGCTCTATCTGGCCATCGTCAAGCAGTTTGAGCCCCTGCTCCTGCTGCCCATCGCCTTCGGCATGCTGCTGACCAACCTGCTCGGCAGCGAGGTCTTCCACGAGGAGCTCTTCGCGGGCGGCCACGCCAACTGGTCGCTCTTCGGCGGAGCCATCATGACAGACTCCTCGCGCCTGGCTCCGGGTATTCTCGAGACCCTGCGCGTCAACGCGTCCGGCGGCGTCCTCAATGAGGCGAACCAGCTGGTGGCGCAGATCATCGGTGCGCACGGCGTCACCGCCGAAGCTCAGTTCCAGTCTCTCTCCTGGGTAGCCGACTTCATGAAGGCCAACGGCACCGCCTGCACGATGATCCTCAAGGACGCCGTGCTCTCCGGAGAGCCCGCGCAGGTCTACACGGCCGCCGGCACGCTCTTTGCTCTCGGCGGCGAGACGATCTCCGCCGGCCTGCTCGACTACCTCTACCTCGGCGTCAAGCTGGGCATCTACCCGTGCCTGATCTTCCTCGGTGTGGGCGCGACGACCGACTTCGGCCCGCTGCTGGCCAACCCGAAGACCCTGCTCCTCGGCGCCGCCGCCCAGCTGGGCATCTTCATGACCTTCCTCGGCGCGTCGCTGCTCGGCTTCACGCCCACCGAAGCCGGCTCCATCGGCATCATCGGCGGCGCGGACGGCCCGACCGCCATCTGGCTGACCTCCAAGCTGGCCCCGCACCTGCTCGGCCCGATCGCCGTGGCGGCCTACAGCTACATGGCTCTGGTGCCGGTTATCCAGCCGCCCATCATGCGCGCCCTGACCACCAAGAAGGAGCGCAGCATCGTGATGGAGCAGCTGCGCCCGGTCTCCAAGAAGCAGAAGATCATCTTCCCGATCGTCGTCACGATCATGGTGGCCCTGCTCCTGCCCTCCGCCGTCTCGCTGGTGGGCTGCCTGATGCTCGGCAACCTGTTCAAGGAGTGCGGCGTGGTGGAGCGTCTGAACAAGACCGTCCAGAACGAGCTGATGAACATCGTCACGATATTCCTCGGCATCACCGTCGGCGCCACGGCCACGGCCCGGACCTTCCTCAACTGGGACACCATCAAGATCATCGTCCTGGGCGTGGTGGCCTTCGGCATGGGCACGGCGGGCGGCCTGCTGCTGGCCAAGCTGATGAACAAGCTCTCCGGCGGCAAGATCAACCCGCTGATCGGCTCGGCCGGCGTGTCCGCCGTCCCGATGGCGGCCCGCGTCTCGCAGAAGGTCGGCCAGCAGGAAAACCCCGGCAACTTCCTGCTGATGCACGCCATGGGCCCCAACGTGGCCGGCGTCATCGGCTCGGCCATCGCCGCCGGTGTGCTGCTGTCCATGTTCGGCTGATGACAGCCGCGCTTGAATGACGATAGGAGGAACTGCCACCATGGCAAAAGTCAACATTACCGATACGATCCTGCGCGACGGTCACCAGAGCCAGGCGGCCACCCGCATGCGCACCGACGAGATGCTCCCCGCCTGCGCGAAACTCGACAAGGTCGGCTACTTCTCCCTGGAGTGCTGGGGCGGCGCTACCTATGACGCCTGCATCCGCTTCCTCAACGAGGATCCCTGGGAGCGCCTCCGCCGGCTGCGCAAGGCCCTTCCGAACACCAAAACCCAGATGCTGCTCCGCGGCCAGAACCTGCTGGGCTACCGTCCCTACTCGGACGATGTGGTCGAGTTCTTCGTCAAAAAGGCTGTGGAGAACGGCATCGACATCATCCGCTGCTTCGACGCGCTGAACGACCTGCGCAACATGCAGACCGCCGTCCGCGCGACCAAGCAGTTCGGCGGCACCGCCGAGATCGCCCTGAGCTACACCTCGAGCCCCGTGCACAACGAGGACTACTTTGTGAAGCTGGCCGGCGAGATCGAGCAGATGGGCGCCGACATCATCTGCATCAAGGACATGGCCAACCTGCTCCTGCCCTATGACGCCTACAAGCTGGTCAAGCGTCTGAAGGCCGCCACCAGCCTGCCCATCGCCCTGCACACCCACAACACCACCGGCACCGGCGCCATGGTGCTGCTGAAGGCGGCCGAGGCCGGCTGCGACATCATCGACACCTGCCTCTCCCCGCTGGCGAGCGGCACGTCCCAGCCCTGCACCGAGTCCCTGGTCGCCACCTTCCAGGGCACCGAGTACGACACGGGCCTGGACCTGAACCTCCTGGCGGAGTTGGCCGAGCACTTCCGCGGCGTCGCCGACCGTCTGACCAAGGACGGCTTCCGCGATCCGGCCCGCGTGCTGGCCGTGGACGTCAAGACCCTGCAGTACCAGGTGCCCGGCGGCATGCTGTCCAACCTGATCGGTCAGCTCAAGAGCGCCAACGCCATGGACAAGTATTACGAGGTGCTGGCGGAGGTCCCGCGCGTGCGCGAGGAGTTCGGCTATCCGCCTCTGGTCACCCCCACCTCCCAGATCGTGGGCACCCAGGCCGTGATGAACGTCCTGATGGGCGAGCGCTACAAGATGGTTCCCCAGGAGAGCAAGGATCTGCTGGCCGGCCACTACGGCAAGCTCCCCGGCAAGGTCAACGAGGAAGTCCGGAAAAAGTGCATCGGCGACACGAAGGTCATCACCGAGCGCTTCGCCGACACCCTCCCGCCCGAGCTGGACAAGCTCCGCGACGAGATGCGCGAGTGGTATCAGAAGGAGGAGGACGTGCTGACCTACGCGATGTTCCCCAAGGTCGCGCCCAAGTTCTTCGAGTACCGCGCCGCTCAGCAGCTGCGCATCGAGAGCGATATGCTCAACAAGGAAGAGAAGACCATGCCGGTTTGACCCTGTCTCATCCGCCCACCCCGCCCGGGTGGGCTTTTTTCTGTGCATGATGTTTAAAGAAAGGTTCTTCACGTTTAGTTAGGGAAACTCCGTTGGTGAGGGAATGCGCCTGCGGGCGCACCAGAGGGCTTTCCGATCGATCCGGGGCTGCCGCCCATTCTCCGCTGAAAACTGTCCACCGGACAGTTTTCCGGGCGCTCCGAATCCTCTGGACTCCTTCGGGGCCGT
>JAFRPG010000053.1 GCA_017429265.1 Clostridia bacterium
GACCCATGGCGATACCACCCACGAGTTTGAACGGACCGAAAGTGTCGAAACCTAGGCAGTGGTATGCCCCCAGTTCCCGGCAATGCTTCTTTTCCGCGATCTCACGGATGCCTTTCAGGAAGCCGCCGACCGGTGCACCGTATTATTTCATAAGTGCTTTGATCTGCTGCGTCAGTCTCCGGATATCACGATTCGCACAACCTGCCATGTTTTCCGCATACCGCAGCAGGGCCTGGCAGGCATCGATCAGGAGACGATAGTCTTGGTTCTTCGATTGACGCCGTTTCTTTTCCTGCCCGGAAAGCTTCTTCTTTTCTTTTATCACCGGCTCTGTCAGACGGACCCATTCTCCCCGCAGCAGGTCGAAGCATGCTCCGGACCATGGCACGTCGACAGGGAGACCGAACTGCTCCGCGATTTTTGCCGCCAGCATCTGGCTGTTTTCATCGTCCCCGTGGTTGACGAACACACGCGCAGGCTTTTGCTCCATGCTGTCAAGCCACCGCAGGAGGCCCGCCTGATCCGCGTGTCCCGAGACGCCGTTCAGCAGGGCGACTTCTGCCTTTACCTGGATCTCCTCACCAAGGATCTTGACGGTTTCTGCGCCATCATAGATGATGCGGCCAAGAGTGCCGTTAGCCTGATAGCCTACAAACAGGACGGTGTTTGCCGCATCCCACAGATTGTGCTTCAGGTGGTGACAGATTCGGCCGCCTTCACACATGCCACTGGATGCAATGATGACCTTAGGCTCCCGGTTTGCGTTCAACGCTTTGGATTCATCCGCAGTCTCCGTGATATTCAATCCATCAAACCAAATTGGGTTTTCTCCCGCCCTCATGATCGAACGAGCTTCATCATCCAGGCAATCCGTATCGCATTGCAGAAAGACACCGGTGGCCTGTGTGGCCAGGGGACTGTCCAGATAAACCTGAAAGTCCGGCCGTTCCGGTAGCAGATTCCGCATTTTGATTTCTCTGAAGAAATAGAGCATCTCCTGTGCACGACCTACCGCAAAAGATGGTATGATGACCGTGCCATTTCTGGCAAAGGTCTTTCGCAGGATCTGCACCAGGAAAGGGATTGGATCCATCGCACGATCATGGAGACGAGCCCCGTAAGTAGACTCGATCATCACATAATCAGCGGACTTCACAGGATGGGGATTGTTGATAATCGGCTGATTCGTATTGCCGACATCTCCGCTGAACACCATGGTGACCTGTTTTTCATCTTCGCTCAGGAAACACTCAACAGACGAAGAACCCAAAAGATGCCCGGCGTCCACAAAACGAACGGAGAGACCCTCGTCAACATCAACCACCAGGCCGTAGGGACAAGGGCGGAAAAGCCTCATCGTCTTTTCCACATCTTCTGTCGTATAGAGAGGTTCTACCGGCTCTTTCCCGGCACGCAGATTCTTTTTTGTCCGATCCTCGGCGTCCTTTTCTTGAATCGATGCGCTGTCGGCCAGCATAATGGCACACAGATTCATAGTTTCCGCCGTGGCATAGATTCTCCCGTGAAAGCCTTCTTTCACTAGCAGAGGCAGCATGCCGGAATGGTCGATGTGCGCATGCGTGAGCAGAACATATTCGATCTGGTCCGGAGAGACAGGCAAGGGTACTGGTTCATAATCATTGTCACCCTGGATCATGCCATTGTCCACCAGCAGGAAACGTCCGCTGTTCCATTCCAGCAGTGTTTGGCTTCCGGTTACCTGATGGTTTGCGCCGATGAATGTAAGCTTCATCATATTCCCTCATTTCAGTTCATCGTCGTCGGACACTCTACCGGCGGCACGTTGTACAGAGAACGAAAATCCGCATAAAACCTGGGGTTTAGCCACTGTTGTTTGCCAACCGTGGTAATGCGTCTTACTGACCATAGAGGATAAACATTTCCTCAAGCCGTTCTGCTGAGATTGCCCAATTATCCGGTATGCGATCGGTCGCGCCTCTCCCCACAGCGCGTGGTCCCCATGTATGATTCTCGTAGAGGATTGTTGACCGTCATATGTTCGCGCCAATCAGGTTCTTGTAGAAATCCACAGCCCCGGGCAGACAGTTGTACTCAATACTTTCGTTCAGGCCATGCATTCCCTTCATCTGCTCCGGGCCATAGACCACCGGTGCGAAACGTACGACATGCTCAGCGATCCGCTCATAGTTGCGGGCGTCCGTGGCTCCGGTCATTACATAGGGGCAAGCCTCCAGCCCCGGGAAGGTCTTGTCGATGGTTTCGCGAACCAGCATGAACCCCGGTCCGTGAATGTCCACGCTCCTGGATGCATCGACCGCGTGGTACACCTCCATGTCGAGATGGTACATGGATGCAATCTTTTTTACCTTGTTAAGGCTGGCATTCATTCCCTCATGTGGGATAAACCGCATATTGGCCCCAAGGATTGCCTCCTGCGGCAGCACATTGTATGCGTTGGAGCCTTTCAGCATAGTAAAGGCAATGGTCGTTTGCAGCATCGCCCCTGCCTGGGCGCTGATCATCGGGAGGACCTTGATCAGCAGCGGTTTGAACAGCCACATGTTCCGGAAGAGCATCCCTCCGGTTCTGGTGTTTGTTGCTCTGGAAATGTTTTATTTTCCTCCTCCAGAGAGAGCCTGCGCGTGTACTTCTGCACTTGTCTGCAATGGTGTTTCCCGTAGCAGTCTGTAAAGGCGCAGATCAAAGTTTATTATACATGATAATCACGGTCAGCGCAAACAAAAAGGCGACGGTCAGCCGACCGCCGTCATCGAACTTCATTCCGTTATCCGGTCTATCTCCTGAAGATTTGATGTATATGCACTTCGTTGTGTGCATTTACTCTGGTAAATGAGTGGAGTGTGTGAACTCTGGCAAAGATACGCAACAAAAGGGAAAGCAGCTGTTTCATGACGAATTCATAACAAGCAAGTTCCAAAGATGGCGAGTATTACGCGCTCTCCATCTTTTTTCGTTCCTTTCGTCCAAACCGCATGCTTTTTTCCAGTGAGTATCGAGGAGAGGTCCTCAGATTGGAGGAAAGACGCGATGAAACAAGACGAAAGAGCAAAACAGACAAAAAGCAACTTGACTAATCTGGAGAACAGAGTGAGTAATGTCACGCCGCCAATCCTGATCACTCCGTTGGAACTGGCAAGCCGCCTAAACGTGTCTGAAAAAACGGCAATCCGGGTAATGAAAGAATTACCCCACGTAAATGTCAGCATGGACATGTATAGCGGAAAGCAGCGTATCAGGATCACGGAGAAAACCTACGCCGATTTCGCAAACGGACTCATCACGCGAAAGAGACTGAGGAGAGGAGGATAACGCGTGCCAGCAGAGAGCTTCAAACCAAGGAAGGACGGGCGATACCTGGTCCGTTACAAAGGTAAGCCATTCTATGGCTATTCCCAGAAAGAGGCCATTGCAAAGCGGGAAGAGTACAAGCGCTTGGAAGCGCTTGGCATGGTCAGCACGAAGACAAACCCACTGTTCCGCGATTATGCTCAGCAGTGGCTGGAGACTTACAAATGCAACGTTTCTCCTTCTGTGAAACGCAACTATACGTCTTATGTCAAGCGTGCTAATGAGCTTCTGGGGAAAAAGACGCTGAAGGAAATCACAAGAACAGATATTGTGAAAGCACACAATTCAGTTGTGGGGATGTCCGGTAGCACATGCAGAAAGTTCGCAATGACCATAAACGCGATCATGGAAGCAGCGTGTGCTGACGGATTGATCATGAGAAATCCTTGCAAGGGTGTCAAAGCACCCAAAGGACCGGAAGGCTCGCACCGCTGCCTGGACGCTTGGGAGAAGGACCTCGTCATCCAGGCAGTGAACACCGGTCATAGGTTTGCCCTGGCTGCCGTCATCATGCTATATACAGGAATGCGCCGGGGAGAGGTTTTGGCCCTGGATATTGATGAGGATGTAGACTTTGACGAAGACATCATCCACGTCCGTCGAGGAATCCAGTTTGACGGATCGGTACCAAAGGTGAGTGATACAAAGACAGAGGCCGGTGTCCGAGACATTCCGCTCCTGCCGCAGTTGAAAACCATCCTGACTGGCCGTCACGGATTGGTTGTTCCAGGTAACCGAGAAGGCGGGTACATCAGCGAGACACAGTTGAAGGAACTGGTGACCAGCTACAATAACCTACTTTCCAGCATGGCGAACGGCGGCATTCAGCGTCGTTGGTGGGGCAGAACGAAGGAACACAAGGCAATCCTTGCAAGCGGTGGAACACTACCGCCATATAGAGAGGTCAACATTCGCTGCCATGATTTCCGGCACACATTCTGCACGATGCTCTACGAGGCAGATATCGACTTGAAAACAGCTCAGCGCTGGATGGGCCATGCAGACGAGAAAATGATCCTCCACGTTTACGCACACCTGACAGACAAGCAGGAAAAAAAGAGCGTGGAGAAACTCATGGCCTTTGCCACCGGTTGATATATTTTTCGGCTCAGCACATCGCTGGGCCATTTTTCTTTTCCGATTTTGTGCCTCGACCTTTTGATTTTTGCAACATACGGCCGCTGAAAACCCCGCGATTTTGAATCACTTTTTGAATCTCAGGAGATTCAACTGACTCTCTGACTTTGTCCTTTTGTTCCATTTCTTCCGATTTACACCCTTTTCTGCCGGGAAAATGGCAGAATATGGGGCTAGAAGCAGGAGTATTGAGACAAAAAGAAATCCCGCGAGCCCTTATTCCATAAGGGTTTGCGGGATTGATGAGCCCGGCGGGATTCGAACCCACGACCTTTTGATTCGTAGTCAAACACTCTATCCAGCTGAGCTACGGGCCCGAGGTACGTTTTTACCGTACGGACGGTATAATAGCATAAATAGGTCGGCTTGTCAAGCACGCACGGGCGAGTTTTTCTGTCTGCGGTGAACGCGGTGAACGGTGCGGAATCTCATGCCTCTCCGGCCGGGTTGCATTCACGGACGAAAACGATATACTGTGAAGAGAGACGTGAACGGAAAGAAGGAAAGCCGGTATGAGCGGAAAACGGCATATTGGGAAGGCACACATCGGGAAGGCGTGTGGCAGCTCATCTATGCCTTTTTCGCTGAGGATAAGATGCACATCAACATTGATGCGGATACCCTCACGCTGCGGACAGCGGACGATCAGGGGCAGACGGTTGTCGAGACGTTCCGGGCCGCCGTGGAGCGCGATCTGCGGCGGTTCGATATCGACGGGCTTTGGGAGACGCTGCGGAAAATGCGGGAGGATCGGTAACAGCCCCATATTTTCATGCACGGAAAAGCGGAGCGTATTGCGCGCCCCGCTCTTTCTGTATACCTATGTTTATGCCTCGACGCGGATCGTTCCGGTCAGGCGGATGTCCCTGCTGGACGCACCGATCAGGACGGCACGCTCGCCTTCCGCGAGGATCCACTTGTCCTTTGTGCCGTCGGGGCGCGTCTGAAGAAGCATCGCGGGATCCCAGTAGCACAGCATCTTCGGGTCGATCTCCATCACGGCCTCGCGCGTCTCGCCCGGCCGGAGATCCTTCAGCCGGACATAGCCGACCAGCTGCTTTTCGGCCATCTGGATGTAACCGGGGACTTCCGCCTTGCCGAGGTAGAGCTGCACGATCTCGTCGCCGGTCCGGCTGCCCGTGTTGGTGACCCGGCAGGAGACGGTGAAGCGGTTCTTTTCCTCCGGATCGGTGCGCACCTGCAGATCGGAATATGCATAGGTCGTGTAGCTCAGTCCGTGGCCGAAGGGGAAGAGCGGCTCCATGCCCGTCCGGTCATACCAGCGGTAGCCCGTGAAGATGCCCTCCGTCATGCGGATCAGCGTATCATCCTCACCCCAGGGGATGCCCCGGCCGCGCTCGGCACGGTGGGCCGGCGTGTCTGTCAGGGGCGTGTCCTCTGCGCGCGCGGGCCAGGTCTGGTTGAGCTTGCCGGACGGGTTGATCTCGCCCGTCATGATCCGCGCGAGCACCCGCGCCCCCTCCTGACCGGGCATGTAGGCCGTGAGGATGGCGTCCGCCGAACCGGCCCAGTCGCCGATCGCACGGGCGTTGGAGGTCTGCATCACAACGATCAGCCGCGCGTCGGGGCGTTTTGCCGCGATCACGTCGGCCAGGAGCCGGGACTGATCCTCGCCGAGGGTGATGCGGCTCTCGCCGGAGCGGAACCCCATCACGCGGTCGACGTTCACTACCGCGTCGCAGGCAAAGAAGACGACGGTGTCCGCCTCGCGGGCCGCTGCGAGCGCGTCCGCGTAATTCCGCTTTCTCCATGAGGGCGGCGCCCAGGCCAGGCGCAGCTGCAGGTCCTTGTTCCGGACGCACTGGCGGGCATGGACCAGCACCCGGTAGGCCTTCCCGGCCTCCAGCGTGATCTTTTCGGCGGTGATGCCCATGCCCTCGGGGCTGCAGATCAGGGACTCCCAGGGCCACTGGGCCCACTCGCGCATCCGGCTCTTGCCGGGCATCTTCCAGCCGTCATCGGTCTCGATGAAGAAGCTGGCTTCGCCGCCGACGCACTGCAGGATCAGGCTGTACTCGCCGGTCTCGGGCGCGCGCAGCCAACCCTTCCAGGTGTAGGTCTCATCCTCTCCGAAGGCGGTGCCGTTCGGGGCGTTGCGGTAGTGCTTGACGGGATTCCCCTGCGCGTCGGTGCCGCAGGTGAAGTCGATCTGCGCGTCCACGCAGCAGAACTCCCCGGCTGTATGTCCGTCCCGGCTGTCCGCGGCGCGGCTGGTGTAGGAGCTCAGACCGGTATCGACCGGCTCTCCCTCCTCATCGATCAGGATGGCGCCGAGGAAGGCCTCGCCGCCACCGCCCGGGCCGGCGTTGTCATGCGTCATGTCGCGATCCTCGTCCAGGATGCCGTAGGTCCGCGTCAGGCCCGGCTGCTCACAGGCTTCGTCCCGGAAGAAGGCTCCGGCCGGGATGGTCACGCCGGCCTCGTCGATTCCGGCGTAAGCGGGACAGGTCCGGCCCGTCGCCTCCCGCAGAGCCTCCTGACCGGAGACCATGCGCTCGAGCTGTCCGAAGGAGCGCTCCTGAGCCTGGCCGCAAACCGGGTACACAGCTCCGGTCCCGATCAGCGCGATCCGGGCGTCGGGATCGAGCGGCAGCGCGTTGTGCTCGTTCTTCAGCAAGACAGCGCCCTCCCGCACGATCTGCGCGGCCATTTCCGCATGCCGCTCGAGCATGCCGGCCCCGACCTCCCGGTCATAGCGCCACTCCATCTGGATCGGATGCGTGCGCCCGGGCTCCGGGATCACCTCGCCGGCTTCGTCCAGCTTCACCAGGCTCAGCAGGCCGACCGTGGACATGCCCCACAGCACGCGGCGGACCGCCTCGTCGATGCGCGAAGCGTCCAGCCGCCCGCTCCGCAGATAACGCTCGATATGCTTCCGGTCGTTGAATGCGGGGTAGGGCATCTCGATGTCCATGCCGGCATCGAGCGTGAAGCGGTGCACGCTGCCCCAGTCGGACATCACGCTGCCGCGGAAGTCCCACTGATCGCGCAGGATGTCCTTCAGCAGAGCGGGGTTTGCGGAGCAGTAGTCGCCGTTGACATCGTTGTAGGAGTTCATCACGCTGCCCGCGCCGCCCTCATGGATGGCTGCGTCGAACGGCCTGCAGTAGGTCTCGTGCAGGGTCTGCTCGTCCACCGTCTGCTTCGGGAAGGTGAAGAAGCGTGTCCCGAAGAGATTGGCGGCGGCGAAGTGCTTGATCGTCGCCACGGCCTTGTGCTCCTGTACGCCGACCGTCTCCCGCACACCCATCCGGGCCGCCATGTAGCTGTCCTCGGACTTCATGTCCTTGTTGCGGAAGAAGTGGGGCGAGCGGATCACGTCCACCTGGGGCGCGAGCAGGAAATTGCCCGAGCAGGCGGCACACTCCTCGGCGGCCACCTGGCCGAAGGCATAGGCCATCTCATCGTCCCAGGTGCAGCCCAGCAGGCTCGGCTGCGGCAGGCCCGTGGTTTCCACGATGCCGGTGATCCCCGCGGGGCCGTCGTACATGACGACCTCCGGGACGCCCAGGCGCGGCACGCCCCACTGATAGCCGGCGTTGCCGATCTTGCCCTTGTCCTCCGGCTCCTTCGATCCGCCCAGCAGGCTCAGCTTCTCCTCCCAGGTCATCGCGCGGACCAGCGCGTCGATCTTCCGGTCCCGCAGGCCGGGCTCGTCGGTCACATAGTCCTGCTCCGTAAAGAGATCCGGGTATCTGGTTTCCATCTGGTCTCCTCCTTGCTGTCGTGGGTCATTCCATGCCGGACAGGCGCAGCCAGAACTCGGCGTCCGCGATCGCCTCGTCCAGAGGGTAAGGGCTCGGTCCGCCTCGCAGGTACTCGCCCATGTCGAGGAGGAGGCTTGCGATGGCAAACTCGTCCTGGACCGTGTCGGGCGCGAGTTCGGCGGACCAGTTCCGCCGCCTGTCCCGCAGGGCCTGGGTGTCCAGGCAGCGGTACTTTTCCGGGATCTCCGCCGTCAGGGCGATTCGCTGCGGCCGGTTGTCGCGGTCGAGGTACAGGATCTGTGTGTCGCTCCACTCGCCGCGGTCGCCGCGCACGGTCAGGTGCCGTGAGCGGACATAGGAGCGGTACTGGATGGGGGAGAAGTCGTAGACGGCCTGCTTCCCGGAGGCGAAGGAGATCAGCGCCGTGCATCGCTCCGCCTGCGTACGGCGGCCGTCGAGGATCGCTCCGCCGCGGGAGTCGGTCTCGGCCACGGGCTCGGGCTGCGTCAGGGCGCGGATCGTGTACGGCTCCTCCGGCGGGATCCGCAGCGCCTGCCGGATCAGGCCGGCCGCGTGGTAATCATGCAGGAGCGAGATGTACACGGAGGTCGGCTTGCCGATGGTGCCCAGCGCGAGCTGCCGGAGACCGGCGGCCAGGATGGGCTGGCGCGGATACTGCTCGCAGCAGACGATCCGGGCCCCTCGCTCCCCCCAGGCGCGGATCCGCTCCAGCTGTTCGCTGCTCGCACCGACCGGCGTCTCCGTCACGACCGGGTATCCGCGCAGGACCCATTCCTCCGCCACATCGGCGACATGCCCGCGGTCGACCGCGATGACGGCGAAGTCCGGGCCGAAGCGCAGGCAGTCCTCCACGCTGACCGTGGCCGGGATCCCGGTCTGTGCCGCGATCAGGTCAGCCTTGCTCTGCGTGCGGCAGAGGAAGATCGCGAGGAAGCGGTCGGGATAGGTCTTCGCGACCCGTGCGAAATACTGCGAGCGGTAGCCGGAGCCGACGATGACGTAAGAGAGGACCGTGTCCGCCGGCTGAATCATGGGAACACCCGCCTCCTTCTTCCCGCCCGCGTCCGTCGGGACCGCGGACAGGATTCCATATTGTGCTCTGCGATTCAGTATACCATGTCTTCCGGCCCTTCTCAAGGGGACAGATGTGTCTTTTCTTCCGGTAAAGACCGCTGAATTTGTCGCTTTGCGGGCGACCACGGTTTTTCTCCGCGCGCTATGATGAGGATGCGGAAGGGAAGACCGCAGAACTACGGACTGCCGCATCAGCGACACAGAAGGGGGATATGAAAATGAAAAAGAATCTGACGGAACTGGTCCTGATCCTCGATCAGAGCGGATCCATGCACGGGCTGGAAAAGGATACCATCGGCGGCTTCAACAGCATGATCGACAAGCAGCGGGACGAGGCGGGCGAGGCCCTGGTCTCCACCGTACTCTTCTCGGGGGACAGCGTCGTGCTGCATGACCGCATCCCGCTGGAGAAGGTGCCGGAGATGACCGCCCGCGATTACCGGCCCGGCGGCTGCACGGCCCTGATCGACGCGATCGGCGGGGCGATCCATCACATCGGGAACGTCCATAAGTACGCCCGGGCCGAGGACGTGCCGGAACACACCGTCTTCGTGATCATCACCGACGGCATGGAGAACGCCAGCCGCCGCTATACCGCCGACCGCGTCCGGGAAATGATCCGGCGCCAGAAGGAAAAGTACGGCTGGGAGTTCCTCTTCCTCGCGGCGAACATCGACGCCGTGCAGACCGCGGCCCGCTACGGTATCGACGAGGACCGGGCCGTGGAGTTCCGCAACGACAGCGACGGCCAGGCGCTCAACTACCGTGTGGTCAGCGAGGCGGTGGCCTGCGTGCGCGCCTCGGCACCCATGAGCGCGGACTGGAAGGATGCCATCGAGCAGGATTTCAGGCGCCGCGGCGGACGCAAGTGATCACTCGGTGTTCTGTCTTATCTTCCCATCGCTGCGCAGGCAGCGCATGCGTGTGCCCGACCGGTGCGCGCATGTTTTTTCGGTGCTTTTTCCCGGCTGCGGCGCATATGGCTTGCAAATCATCGGCGAAACCGATATAATGGGATATCCCGATAAAGGAGTGAAGTGCAATGAAGTGTCCGTTCTGTCTGAATGATATACTGGCCGGTTACACAAGCTGTCCCCTCTGCGGCACGGTGATCATGGCTCCGCCTGCCGTGCCGGCCCCCCGGCCTGTGCCTCAGGAAGCATTCCAGCCCGCTCCGCAGTATGCGCCTCAGTCCGCTCCGCAGTATGCGCCGCAGCCTGCGCCCGTGCCTGCCCCGCAGTATGCGCCGGCACCGGCTCCGCAGCCCGCGCCTGTGCCTGCAGCGCAGCCCGCACCGACCACGGCGGCACCCGCAGCTGAGGAGACCTGGACCTGCCCGGTCTGCTTCTCCGGAAACCGCATGGACTACATGTACTGCATGATCTGTGGCGGGCAGCGCCCGGCCCCCGGTCAGGCGCAGCCCGTGATGCCGGGCGGCGGCGAGCAGCACATCACCCTTGCCCCGATGACGGAGCCGAAGCCTGAGGAAGCCGCACCCGCCTGGACCTGCGCGAAGTGCGGCAAGGAGAATGACGCGGAGTACGCGTTCTGCCTCTACTGCGGTACGCCGAAGCAGGCTGTCCCCGCTGAGCCGGAGAAGACCGTGGAGCCGGAGACACCGGCCGAGGCGGAGATCCCCGCTGAGCCGGAGAAGACCGTGGAGCCGGAGACACCGGCCGAGGCGGAGATCCCCGCTGAGCCGGAGATTCCTGACGAACCCGAGACCCTCGCTGAGGCGGAGATCCCCGCCGAGCCTGAGATTCCCAACGAACCCGAGGCCCTTGCCGAGCCCGGGACGCCCGCCGGGCCGGAGCCTTCTTCTGAACCGGAGGTTCCTGCCGAGGCCGAAACCGCCGCCGAGCCGGAAGAGCCCGTTGCCGGGGACGCCGGAACCTGGATCTGCTCCGCATGCGGGCAGGAGAACGACGCATCGTTCGTGTTCTGCTGCGGGTGCGGACGGCCCCGCGGCGCGGAAGAGCCCGACAGATCCGGACAGGACGCGACAGCCGAACAGCCGACGCTGCCGGAGGACCCGGACGCCCCGTCCGACGAGCGGCCGGTCTGACCGACGCGATCTGCCGTGCCGGACGCGACGGTCGACAGTGTGTGAGGAGAAGCGCCTGATGAACAGCATCGGACCCTACCGCCAGGTGACGGAATTCACGGCGCGCGGCGCCGGAGATCCGGAATGGTGCCGGGCGGAGCGCGACGGGCAGGCTTTCATTGTCAAAAAGCTGGCCGGCCCGGTGTTCCCGCTGCCTGAGACGGCCCTGCCGCAGGAGGAGCGGGAAGCCCGGGCCCGCCGCTTTATCGGGCGCGAGGAGAACCTGAAGAAGATCTGCGCGTCTCTCCGGCAGAACGATCCGTACGGCCTGCTGCTGACGCCCGTCGACGTGCTGCGCTTTGACTGCCGCATCTGCACCGTGACCCCCTGCGTGACGGGGGAGATCCGCGCGGAGGAGACCGCGGCCCTTCCGGAGCGGCACCGGCTCGCGTTGCTGCGCCAGCTCACCGAAGCCCTGCGCTGCGTGCACCGGGCCGGGCTGGTCCACGGCGATCTGCGGCCGGACTGCCTGATCATCACCCGCACACGGGAGGGTAGCTTCCGCCTGTGGCTCACCGGCTTTGAGAACAGCCGGTGGCAGGCCGATCCGCCGCAGCCGGCGGACGAATTCCGCGGCGATCCGGCCTATGCCGCGCCGGAGACCGGCCGATTCCCGGGGTATGCGCCCGAAAAACCCGGCCCCGCCGCCGATGTGTTTTCGCTGGGGCTGCTGCTGCACCTGATGTGGGCGGGCGCACTGCCCGAATGCGGCGGAGAGACAGCGGGCGAGCTGATCGCAAGGGGCGGGACGCCGGGGCTCAGCCCGATCCTGCCGCCTGTCATGGGATCCCTGATCGCGCGCATGCTCGCGCCGTCCCCGCAGGACCGCCCGACGGCGGATGCCGCCGTTTCCGCTCTGGCCGGGATGGCGGAGATGCCCGCACCGGGACCGTCGCCGAAGACGGCGGACGTGCGGATCGAGTGCATGACCAGATCGGGGCGCGTCCTGCACGCCTGGACCGAGAAGATCCCGTGGGGCAGCGCGAAAACCATCCGTCCCCCGGAGATCGACGGGATGAAGCCCGAGAGCTGGAGCCGGAAGGTGACCGTGCAGGTGGGGGAGGACGGACGCTGCAAGAGCCCGGTCGTCCTCGAGTACCGCAAGGCTCGCCGGGCAGGCTCCGGCACGGTCCTCGCGGGAGGCATCGCGGCGCTGGCCGTGATCGCGATGCTCGCGGGCTTTGCGCTGTGGGTGTGGCCGTCGATGTCCGCCTCCTGCGCGGCCTCGGTGACGCCGACACCGGTGCCTGTTCCCACGCGGACGGTGCGGGTGACCGCCGCGCCGACAGCCCGGCCGACGCCCGCGCCGACCGCCTCCCCGCGCGAGATCGCGGAGCGGGCCGGCATCCTGGAGATCCCCGAAGGCCGGTCCCTGCGTCTGACCCTGAGCAAGGACACCCCCGTGTATCTGCGCTTCACGCCGGCCATGGACGGCGTGTACGAGACAACGGTCACGGGAACGTGGCGGGACGCGCGCGTGGAGCTGATCCGATGCGACGCGGACTGGCGGGAAACCGGCAGTGTCGTGCTGGCGCCCGGCGGGAACAGGATCCGACCCGAGACCCTGCGGGCGGGGGAGGCCTACTGCCTGATCATCCGCAGCGACGGGCCGGAACCCGCGGAGATCACGCTCAGCGTCGACCTCCCGCCGCTCTGAGCCCCGATATTCACCGAACGGAGAGGAACTCTTTATCCTATGTATCAGATTATGTCGGCTGACGACGCCGTCCGCATGATCCCGGACGGCGCGTGCATCTGTGTCAATTCCTTTGTGGGCATCGAGAATCCGGTGGAACTGCATGAGGCCATCGGCAGACGGTTTGCGGCCACGGGGTCCCCGGGCCGCCTCACCGTGATCTCCAGCGCCGGCTTCGGCGTATGGGACGAGAACCGCAGCGCCGAGGGCTATATCCGCGACGGGGCGGTGGAGCGCCTGATCTGCGGCCACTTCGGCGCGATGCCCAGCACCAAGAAGATCATCCTTGAGGACCGGTTCGAGGCCTACAACCTGCCGCTGGGCTGTATTTCCCATGCGATCCGCGCACAGGCCGGCGGCCTTCCGGGAGCGCTCTCGAAGGTCGGCCTGGATATCTTTGTCGATCCGCGGCGCGAGGGACCGGGCATCAACCGCATCAGTCGGGATCCTTCCTTCGTCAAGCTCGTGGAGGTAGACGGGGAGGAGTTCCTCTACTACAAGCTCCCGAAGATCACCGTCGCCCTGATCAAGGGCACGGCTGCGGATCCGAGGGGCAACGTCTCCTTCGACGACATGTTCATGTCCGGCGACGCCCTCTCGATCTGCCAGGCGACGAAGGCCAACGGCGGCATCGTGATCGTGCAGGTGGACCGGCTGGTGGACATGCCCTCCCGCCCGCGCAACGCCATCATCCCGGGCTGCCTGGTGGACGCCATCGTGGTGGTGGAGCCCGGCTGGCGGGACGAGGCGCTCACGGCCCTGACCGGTTCGTTCGAGATCCCCTATTCCGAATGGTCCTCCTGGACCGACCGCATCGAGGCCCTGACCTCGACGAGGCGCCAGGATTCCACCGCCAGCCGCATCATCGGCCGCCGCGCCGCGCGGGAACTGAAAAAGGAAGACATTGTGAACGTCGGCATCGGCATTCCCGAGACGGTCTCCCACTACGCCCGCAAGGACGGTATGCTTGACCACATCACGCTGACCGTGGAGTCGGGCGGTGTGGGCGGCTTCCCGGCCTCGGGCGCCGTATTCGGGGCCATGATCGGCGCGGCGTCGGTCTACGACATGGCGAACCAGTTCGACCTCTACGACAACGGCGGCCTCGACATCTGCTTCATGGGCGCGCTCGAGGTGGACCGGCACGGGAACGTCAACGCCCACCGCGGCCCGGGCGCCTTCGCGGGGATCGGCGGCTTTGCCAACATCACGGCCCGGACGCCGACCGTGGTCTTCTGCCTGACCTTCAACACCAAGGGGCTCGAGGTCACGCGCAAGGGCGGCGTGGTGTCGGTGGTCAAAAACGGCAGCATCCCGAAGTTTGTCGATGAGGTCCGCACGATCAGCTTCTCCGCGCGCCAGGCGGTGGCGAACGGGCAGCGCGTGCTGTACATCACCGAGCGCTGCGTGTTGGGCCTGACCCCCAACGGCCTGAAGCTGCTGGAGGTCTATCCCGGGGTGGACGTGGTCCGCGATATCCTCGCGCTGCTGCCCTTCGCGATCGAGATCTGACAACAGAGATTCACCGCACGCGAAAAGGAGCCTTGCACGGCTCCTATTCGCGTGGGTTTATTCGGCCGCCTCGCCGGTGGCCTCCGCGGTGGCCGCGGGTGCGGGCGTCCGGACCTGGGGAATGTCCTGACCGAGCAGGCCGCGGATCCAGTACATCAGATTGCCGCTGCCGTACTTCTCCATGGCGGCTTTAAAAGCGGCTTCCTCCGCGTCGGCCTCGCCGCGGAGACGGCCGCGCGGATAGGCCTCCTCGGAACCCGCGGACAGGCCCTCGGCATAGCCCTTGGCGTAGCCGTCCTCATAGCCCTTGCTCACGCCGAGCGCGTAGGCCTTCGGATAGGCCTCCTCGGTGCCGGCGGCGAAGCCCTCGGCATAGCCCTCGGTGCGGCCCTCGCCCTGACCCTCCGCACGGCCGACGGCAAACCCTCTCGGGTAGGCCTCCGCGGAGCCGCTGTCGGTCCCCAGCTTCAGGCCGCGCGCATAGCCTTCCTCGGAGCCGAGCATTACGCCGGCCTCATAGCTCTTCTCCCGCGCGCTGACGGCCTCCGGGCCGACACGCCCCTTCGCGTAGCCGTCGTTGTAGCCGATCCGGCAGAACAGGATCGCGCATATTGCCGCCGCGGCGATGGCAACGGCGCTCAGGATGACGGTGCGCTTGCGCAGGAGGGCATGGATGGCCTTGACGGTCAGATCCTCCGGGATGTGGATCTCGCTCAGATCGCTCTGTTCGGGCACGGGGGTGATCTCCGCGCTTCCCTCCTCGGCGGGCTGTCCGCTTCCGCCGGACGCTTCCGCGGCAGTCTCCTCCGCCGCGTTCACGGCCTCCTCCGCCTGATCTTCTGCGTTCTCAACGGCTTCTTCGGCTTTCTTTTCGAGTTCTTCCACGGCTTTTACCTCCTGCTGCGGCTGTATTCCTGCGGTAGGACAGAGCACGGCTTCTTTGAGCGTATTTTACCGCATCCGCGCCGATCGCGCAAGCGTTTCGCCGTGCCGGGCGAAAAAGATACGCCAGCTCACGGCAAACCGGTATGCCGCGGACGGGCGGATCAGTGTCCCTGGCGATGATGCGGCGGCTTGACGAGGGTCCGGAAGAGATAGCTTCCGATGCTCTGCCCCAGCACGATCATCGCGATGCTGATCATCGCCTGGATGCCGGCCTGCGCGCCCTGGACGGTCTCGCCCTCGCCGAGATAGTGCATGCACTGGTAGAGACCGAGGCCCGGGACGAAGGCGACGATCGACATCATCAGGAAGACCGTGCTGATCATCCGCAGCCAGCGGGCGCAGAACAGGGCCGCCATCGCACCGGTCAATGAGCCGATGAAGATCGCCGCGGCCTCGGGCAGGCCGGCGAGACCCAGCAGCCAGTAAATGAGGAAGGCGGCCATCCCGATCAGCGCTCCGGGCAGCCAGGACCTGCGCGGCGCGTGCACGAGCATCGCGAAGCCCAGCGTGCCCAGCAGCGATCCGGCCAGCGCGTGAAACAGATCGATGCTCATACCGCGCCACCTCCCGTCAGCCGGAGAAAGAGCGCCGCGGCCACCAGGGCGCCGCCGGCGGCCAGGCAGGCCGTCAGCAGAGCCGACATGCCGTGGCTGAGGCCGGCCACCATGTCCCCGCGGACGGTGTCCTGCACGGCGTTGGTCATCGCGAGGCCGGGCAGGAGGGGCATCAGCGCGCCGGCGATGGTCGGGGCTGTGTTCAGATCCTTCCAGAGGAGGGCGGCGGCCATCGGCACCAGCGCGGACACCAGGCCGCCGATCAGGGTGATGAACATGCTCTGGGCGCGCGCCCTGTTCAGCCCTTCGCAGAGCAGCTCCACCAGGGCGGCCACCGCGCCGGAGAGCAGGAACTCCGCGACCCCGCCGCCGAAGAGCAGGGAGAATCCGCTCGCGCAGATCCAGGCGGCGAGGGGCTGCCAGCGGCGCACGGGTCTCCGATCGTCGCGGATCGCCTCCAGCTCAGCGGAGGCCTGGGCGAGGGTGAGCGTCCCCTCCTCGATGCGCCGCGACACCGAATTGACGCGGTCGATGCGCTCCAGATCGGTGGCGCCGGGGTGCAGACGGCGGACGGCTGTCTCCACCGTTCCGTCGCTGAGACGGTAGCTGATGAACACGCCGCTGGGCACGGCAAAGCTGTCCACGTCCCGGAGACCCAGCGCGCGCCCCATGCGCGTGATGGTCTCCTCCACGCGGTAGATCTCGCCGCCGCTCTCCACGATCAGCTGACCGGCCAGCTGCAGGGGCGCCATGCAGGCGCGCTCATCTTCAAGCGTCATTCGTGTCTCATACCTTCCTGATGGATTTCAGCTTCATTATAATCAGGGATCGGGCAGTGTCAAGGATGTGCGCGCAACGAAAAATCGCCCCCGGAGGGGCGATGCGGGCCGGAGATCAGGCCCAGGGATTCTCGGTGCAGTAGGGCAGGGACTTGGGCTGGTTCCAGCCGATGTCCTTCACGCCCAGGAACTTGAAGACCTCGAACATGGTCTTGGCGCAGTGCGCGAAGGCCACGGCGCCGTGGTGCGGATAGCGCTTCTGCACCAGGACGTGACGGTAGAAGCGGCCCATCTCCTTGATGGCGAAGATGCCGATGCCGCCGAAGGAGCGGGTGCCCACGGGCAGGACTTCGCCCTCGGCAATGTAGGAGCGCAGGTTGCCGTCGGAGTCACACTGCAGGCGGTAGAAGGTGATTTCGCCGGGAGCGATGTCGCCTTCAAGCGTGCCGCGGGTGAAGTCCGGATCGGAACCGGCCGGCTCGAGCAGGCGGTGCTGGATCAGCTGATACTTGATCGCGCGGCTGTCGCACATCTTGCACTCGGGCGTGTTGCCGCAGTGGAAGCCCATGAAGGTGTCGGTCAGGGTGTAGTCGAACTTGCCCTTGATCTCCTCGTCATAGATGTACTGCGGGACGGAGTTGTTGATGTCGAGCAGGGTGACGGCGTCGCCGGTGACGCAGGCGCCGATGTACTCGCTCAGCGCGCCGTAGATGTCGACCTCGCAGGACACCGGGATGCCGCGGGAGGCCAGGCGGCTGTTGACGTAGCAAGGCTCAAAGCCGAACTGGGACGGGAAGGCGGGCCAGCACTTGTCGGCGAAAGCCACATACTTGCGGGCGCCCTTGTGATTCTCGGCCCAGTCCAGCAGGGTCAGCTCAAACTGCGCCATGCGGACGAGCATGTCCTCATAATAGCGGCCTTCGCCCATCTCCTTGCGCATATCGGCGCAGACTTCGGGGATGCGGGCGTCGCCTTCATGCTCCTTGTAGGAGACGAGCAGGTCTAGCTCGGAGTTCTCCTCGATCTCGACGCCCAGCTCGTACAGGCCCTTGATCGGGGCGTTGCAGGCGAAGAAGTCCTGGGGACGGGGACCGAAGGTGATGATCTTGAGGTTCTTCACGCCGATGACCGCGCGGGCGATCGGCACGAACTCGGCGATCATGCAGGCGATATCCTGGGCGGTGCCCACGGGATACTCCGGGATGTAGCCCTTCAGATGGCGCATGCCGAGGTTGTAGGAGCAGTTGAGCATGCCGCAGTAGGCGTCGCCGCGGCCGTTGATCATATCGCCGTCACCCTCGGCGGCGGCCACAAACATGCAGGGGCCGTCGAAATACTTGGCGATCAGGGTCTCGGGGGTCTCCGGGCCAAAGTTGCCCAGGAACACGACCGCCGCGTTGCATTCGGCCGCATTCAGGGCTTCCACCGCCTTGCACATATCCTTCTCGTTCTCGACCGTCACGGTGATCTCGGTCACCGGCAGCCCCTTCTCCTTGCACAGGGCGGCGATGGCGGCGCGGCGCTTCTCGCTCAGCTGGATCGGGAAGCAGTCGCGGGATACGGCGACGAGGCCCAGCTTGACCTCCGGAATATTGGTCATCATGGCAAACTCCTCCTTTTTGTCATCGGTTCGTACGGCAAAATAGCCTGTCTTTAGTTTAACACGGGGGCAGGGTTCCGTCAATTCCTTTTTGCGGCGGGAACGGCGGTTTCTTTGCTTATTTTTCGCGGCGGCACGGACTCCCCGCCAAATTGCGGCGGGGTGCGGGAAAAGGAAGCAGGAAAGCGGGCCGCGCCGGCGAATAGGGTATCCCGGCAGGGCAGCCTGCCGGAAAAAGAACCTGGGAGGAAATCGGGATGCTGACACTCGAACGGGCCCGCGAACTGAACGCGCAGGCGGTGACGGAGGATCACCTGATCCTGCACGAGATGAACGTCTGTTATGCCATGGGCGCCATGGCGCGACATTTCGGCGAGGATGAGGAGCACTGGCAGGCCATCGGCATGCTCCACGATTATGACTATGAGAAGTATCCGGAGGAGCATCTGGCGCACACGGCCGAACCGCTGCGGGCGGCGGGCGTCAGCGAGGAGGACATCCGGGCGATCCTCAGCCACGGTTACGGGATCTGCACCGACGTGGAGCCGCAGTCGAACCTCGAGAAGAGCCTGTTCACCGTGGACGAGCTGACTGGCATCATCCAGGCCTGCGCCCGCATGCGGCCCAACGGGATCACCGACCTGGAGGTCAAGAGCCTGCTGAAGAAGTTCAAGGACAAAAAGTTCGCCGCCAAGTGCAGCCGGGACACGATCCTGCAGGGCTGCGCGATGCTCGGGATGGAACTGAGCGAGGTGGCGGAGATCTGCATCGAGGGCATGAAGGAGCATGCGGCCGAGCTGCAGCTGGCCGGCGCGTGAGCGGACAGGGGGCGCGGGAGACCATGGGAACCTGCCAGTGGGCATACGTCAACGAGGCCAACCGGGTGTACCACGACACGGAGTGGGGGATCCCGGTGCACGATGACCGCCGGATGTTCGAGCACCTGTGCCTGGAATGCCTGCAGTGCGGGCTCAGCTGGGACCTGATGCTGAAAAAGCGCGCGGTTTTCCGGCAGTGCCTGGACGGTTTTGACTACGACCGCATCGCCGACTACGGGGAGGACGATGTGGAGCGGATCCTCGGCACGGAGGGCATGCTGCGCTCGCCGCGCAAGGTGCGCGCCCTGATCGGCAACGCCCGATGCTACCGTCGGATCCGGGAGGAGTTCGGCAGCTTCTGCGGCTATCTCTGGGCTTTCTCGGGCGGAAAGACGATCCTCTACGAAGGGCACGCGGAGGGCGCGGCCCCGGTCAGCAACGGTCTGTCCGACCGGATCAGCCGGGACCTGAAGAAGCGCGGCTTCCGGTACGTCGGGCCGATCACGGTCTATTCGCACCTGCAGGCCTGCGGGATCATCAACGACCACGCGGCGGACTGCCCGTGCCGGGAACGGATCAACGCCGCCCACCCGACCGTGTGCCTTCCGCCGGACGCGGAGGTCCGCTGAACGGAAACCGGAGGGATATTCCATGGACATCGTCATCGCGAGCAACAACCCCGGCAAGATCCGCGAGTACAGGGATCTGCTGGAGCCGCTGGGCTTCCGCGTCTTCTCCCAGAGCGAGAAGGGCATCGACCTTGAGGTGGAGGAGACTGGAACCACGTTTGAGGAGAACGCCCTGCTGAAGGCCGGCGCCGTCCGCGAAAGGGCCGGATGCCCGGTGATCTCCGACGACAGCGGGCTGGAGGTGGAGGCCCTGGGCGGTGAGCCGGGCATTTACTCCGCACGCTACAGGGGCCTTGCCACCGAGCATGAGCGGCGTACGGCGATCCTGGACGCTCTCCGGGACGCGCCGACGCGCAAAGCCCGCTTCGTCTGCTGCATCTGCCTGATCGACGCGCGGGGGGAGAGCCGCCTGTTCAAGGGCGTCTGGAACGGGGAGATCGCGCAGCACGAGGAGGGGACGAACGGCTTCGGCTACGACCCGATCTTCATCGCGGAGGAGGCCGATGGAAGGACCACGGCCAGCCTGCCGATCTCCTTCAAGGAGACCTTTTCCCACCGAGCGAAAGCCGTGCGGATGCTGACGGAGCATTTGCGGAACGCAGGCCTGACGGACCGATCCTGATCCATGTGCTGTCCTTGCGGAGGGGGGTCGCCTGCGGGCCGACCCGGGGGCTTTGCGATCGCCCCCGGGACCCCTTCGCTGCCTGCGTTCAGGGTATAAGCCTTCTTATCCGAGAAAAGCATGATATCGAAAACCGACGGTGCGAGCCGCCGGTTTTCTGATGGGAAGGGGTGCCTTATCATTCCGCCCGAAGCAGGGCCACCGCCACGTCGTTGACGTTGGTGCCCGTCGGGCCGGTCACGATGAGGCCGCCGACCGCCTGCAGGGCATGATAGGCGTCGTTGTCCCGCAGCACCGCGTCGGCGGACAGGCCGGCGGACGCAAGGGCCGCGCAGGTATCGCCGTCCGCATAGCCGCCCGCGGCGTCCGTGGGGCCGTCCGTGCCGTCGCTTCCGACCGAGAAGACGGCCGCGTTTTTCATTCCGGCGATCCCGGAAGCCGCAGCGAGGGCGATCTCCTGGTTCCGTCCGCCCAGGCCCCTGCCTGTGAGCTTCACGACGGTCTCCCCGCCCGCGATGAAGGCCAGGGACTTCCGGCTCTCCGCGTGTGTGCGGAGAATGGAGGCGAGGAAGCTGCCGGCCTCGCGCGCCTGGCAGCAGAGCCGGTCGGTCAGCAGGACGGGTTCGTAGCCGAGCTGCCTGCAGGACGCGGACGCCGCGGCGCACAGCTCACGGACACTGCCGGTGATCTGCGTGTGCACGTTGTCCAGCGACTTGGGCGTCTCCCGCCGCAGGAGCGCGAGGGCAGTATCGGACAGGTGCAGGCCGTACTTATCACAGACGCGTAGCGCGTCCTCCGACGTCGAGGAATCGGGGCAGGCCGGGCCGGAGGCGATCATGTCCAGCGGGTCGCCGAGGATATCGGAGAGCACCACGGCTTCCACCCGGGCCGGGGCTGCGTGCAGGGCGAAGCGCCCGCCCTTCACCGCGCTCAGGCGCTTGCGGACCGTGTTCATCTCCACGATGTCCGCCCCGCAGGCCAGGAGCCGGGCGGTGATGTCTTTCAGTTCCTCTTCCGGCACAAGGGGATCCTCGAACAGAGCGCTGCCGCCGCCGGAGAGAAGGAAGAGCACCGTGTCCTCCGCTGCCAGGCCGGCGGTCAGGTCGAGGGCCGCACGCGTGCCGCGGAAGGAGTTCGCGTCGGGGACCGGATGCCCGGCCTCGAAGCAGGCGCAGTTTTCGATCGGGCCCATGACGTGACCGTACTTCGTTGCCACGACGCCGCGCTCGATGCGGCTGCCGAGGCAGTCGGCGGCGGTTTTCGCCATCTGCCAGGCCGCCTTGCCCGCAGCTACCAGCAGGACGCGCCCGGGGAAAGCCATGCCCGTGAGGGCGCGGCGGACCGCGGCGTCCGGCAGCACAGCCGCGACGGACTCCCGCACGATCCGGTCCGCATGACTTCTCAGCAGCTGATTCATATGGGCACCTCCCGGCTCACACCGGCATTCAGTCGAAGGTGAAGCGATCCATCTTCGTCTCGCCTTTCTCCGGACAGCTGAAGCGGAAGTAGACCGCGTGCCGCCCGGGGAGACAGCCGGTCACCGGGGCCGTGAAGCTGTCCGTGCCCGGCATGAGGCGGAGGTGCGCGATCTCCTTTCCGTCCCGGCTGTCCAGGCGGACGCTGACCTCCGCGGGAACGGAGGATGACGCGCGGAGCGTGACGGCCGTCGGAACGTTGGCGCCGAACTGCAGATAGCGGTATCCGGCCGCCGCGCCGTCCCGGATGCCGGTGATCGGGGCGGAGACGTCGTCACGCCGCTCGTAGACCGGGCGGATCCACGCGCCGCCCGTCAGATGGCAGGCATAGCCCGCGGAGATCCACTTCCGGGCGTCCAGACCGTTGACATGCGCGCCCTGGGAGGTCATCTCCACAGGACACGAGGCCACGGGCTCTCCGTCTTGGTAGGTCACCTTGCCCAGATAGATGCGGCCGTCCCGGCCCTGCGCCGCGTCGATGGGCTCGAGCATGGCCTGGCGGGCGAATTCGTCGGTGCCCGTGTGGCGGTGGTAGAAGATGTACCAGGTGCCGTTCACGTTCATGACCGAGCCGTGGTTGTTGCCCCAGCGGTAGGTCATGGTGCCGGTGCCGTCCGGGCTGCGGAGGATCTCGCCGCCGTTGAAGCTGATGTCCCCGCCGTCACGGAAGCCCTCGAGCGGCCGGTCGCTGACACGGTAGGAGAGGAAGCCGTTGCAGTCCTCGAAGACGCCCAGCTCCGGCACGGGCCGGTTGACACGCCTGGAGTAGATGTAGACGTATTTCCCGAAGATCTTCCGGGGGCTGGAGGCCTCGAAGAAGGCTGTGTCGAGGTCCTCGTGCTCCGTGTCGTGAGACCAGTCCGAGCGGCAGTGGCCCAGCGGATGGTCGTGCAGGGTGCCGGGCTTGATCGTGGCCATGTCGTCGTTGAGTTCCGCGCAGTGGGAGCCGCAGAAGCCCCAGTAGGCGTACACGCGCCCGTCGTCGTCCACCAGCACGCCCGGGTCAAAGCCGAGGTCCGTCTTCACCGGGTCGGTGAAGGGGCCCCATGGCGTCTTCGACTTCGCCACGCGGATCACCGAGCCGTGCCGTTCGGCGGCGTAGAGGTAGAAGGTGTCGCCCTTCTGCACCACGTCGGGGGCGAAGAGGATGCTTTTGTCCTCCGCCTCGTAGCAGGTGCCGTGGCAGATCCAGTCGGTCAGGTCGGTCACCGGCGCGGACCAGACCACATAATCGCGGCCGCAGTACGCGGTTTTTTCGGTGTCGTGGGAGCCGTAGACATAGACGCGGGTCTCGCCGTTGCAGGTGAAGACGCGCGGTTCGCCGTCGGGCACGTGCTCCCAGAGCGGCATGTAGGGATTGGCTCCGCGGATATAGGCTTTCTCTGCCATCGATTGATCCCTCCTGCAGGAAATGTGATCGGGTATGCTCACTTGTATCATACCATATTCCGCGGCGCTTTCAAGCCCCGGCGGAGAGGAACCGCGTCCGGGGTGAAAAACCGCGCGGCACTGTGCGGAAAGCCTTGCGTCCCACCGCGTTTTCGTGTAGAATGCGGGTTGGAAACGACTGACAGTGACAGGACGGATAACCGGGGAGGACGGACAAGCCATGGATATGAATAAAACGCTGGGCGAATGCCTGAGCGATCCGCGCATCGCCCCCATCGCGGGGGACGCGATCCGCTGCATGGACCTGAAGAGCGAGCCCATGTGGGACAAGACGCTCCTGCAGCTGCGGGAGGAGCACTTCGGCGGGGATCTGGCCCGCGGCTTCGACCGCCTGTTTGCGGCGGCGGAGGCAGGCGGCTGGTACTTCCCCCTCTACACGGAGGAAGAATGCGCCGGAAAACCCGACCGCAGGGGCGTCAGCGTGGTCTGGCTTCCCTCGGAGGATGAGAAGGCGGGGGAGAGACCGTACATCCTGCTCGTGCCCGGCGGCGGATTCGTCAACGTGTGGAACCTGACCGAGGGCTGGCCGGTCGCGGCGCAGTTCAACGGCCTCGGCTACGACGTGGCCATCCTGACCTATCAGGTGACCGGGGAGGACGGCCTGCTCGCAAGGGAGATGGAGGACTTCGCGCGGGGGATCCGCCTGGTGCGGGACAGCCTCCGCAGGGGGTCGGCCAACGCGGACCGGTACATCACCTGCGGCTTCTCCGCCGGCGGCTATCTGGTGTGCCTGTGGAATGTGACGGACAGAGGATACGCCCTGCACGGCCTCCCCGGACCGCAGGCCTGCTTCCCGATCTACCCCGTGGTCACCTGGAAGCGGGACATCCGATACGAGCCCGGCTACTCCGAGTGGCTGTTCGACTGCGACATGGACACGGCGGTGAACTCCACCTTTGAGGTGGCGGCCCACGCGGAGGGTTTCCCGCCCTGCGCCATCTTCCTGGCGGGCGACGACGAGCTGGTGAACCCGGAGAATTCCCGCATGCTGGCGCGCGCCCTGGGGGCCCTGGGGATCCCGTGCAGGCTGGAGGTCGGCCCGCAGGGCGGCCACGGCTTCGCGGACGGGACCGGCATGTGCATGGCGGGTTGGACGGAGCGCGCTGTCCGCTGGTACGAGGGACTGACCGCCGCAAAAGAAGACTGAACGGGGGATGAATACCATGGAACCGATCCTGATCGCGGCTGCGGTGCTGCTGATCCTCAACCTGATCTCCTTCGGCCTGATGGCCTATGACAAGCGCTGTGCCAAAGTCGGAAAATGGCGCATCCCGGAGAAGACCCTCTTCCTGGCCACGGCCTGCTTCGGCGGCCTCGGCGGGGTGCTGGGGATGTTCCTGTGCCGCCACAAGACGAAGCACTGGTATTTCCGGCTCTTCTTCCCCGTGATGCTGGCGGTGCAGATTGTGCTGCTCTTCCTCGGATACTGGTTCATCTTGCGGAAGGGCTGAGGGAAACGGGAGGTGATCGCATGTACGGATCGAGGGAGCGCCGGGAGATGGACTGGGCGGACCGCCGGGAGACCGCGGACGAGGCCGCTGAGCCCACCTACCGCGACGGCAGCGTGCAGAACGAATGCTGGGCGGAGACGGGCTACACCCGCAGCGCCGGCAAAGAGGACGAAGAGACGGACGGCGGCCGGGACTGACGGACCGCCGGGACAATGAACTGGAGGTGCGGGGAATGCTGCTGGGAGGAACCGTGGCCGGAGCGTACGGGAACCCCGCGGAGTGGGAGGAACTGCTGGTGCGGACCGGCTTCAGGGCCGTTACGGCGCCCTTCGACTGCCGGACGCCGAAGGACGATGTGCGGGCGTATCTGGAGATCGCGAAGAAGCACGGCGTATGCATCGCGGAGGTCGGCGTGTGGCGGAACCTGATGGATCCGGACCCCGAAGCCGCCGCGCGGAACCTGGCCTATGCCAAGGACCAGCTGCGCCTGGCCGACGAGACGGGCGTGCCCTGCTGCGTCAACATCGTGGGCACCGCGGGCACCGGAGGCTGGGACGCGGCCGACCGGAGCAACTTCACGCCCGGGACCTATGAGCGGATCATCGCCGGGATCCGGGAGATCCTCGACGAGGTGGAGCCGCGCAGGGCGTTCTACTGCATCGAGCCCATGCCGTGGATGGTGCCGGACAGTCCGGAGGCTTATCTGCAGTTGATCCGCGACGTGGACCGGCCGCAGTTCGGCGCGCACATGGACTTCGTCAACATGATCAACTGCCCCCGGCGGTACCTGGCGCCGGAGGACTTCATCGAAACCTGTTTCCGACTGCTGGCCCCGTACATCAAAAGCACGCACATCAAGGACACCCGGATGCATCCCACGCGCCTGACGGCCATCCTCGAGGAATGCTCCCCCGGGGAGGGCACGCTCGACTATGAGCGGGTCCTGCGGATCATGGACCGGTACCTCCCGCCGGACGCGCCGGTCCTGCTGGAGCACATGCAGACCGCGGAGGAGTACGATCAGGCCTACCGGTATGTGAAAGCCGCCGCGGACCGGATCGGCATTCCGGTGTGAGCGAAGGAGGAAGACAGCATGGGACGCGCACCGTCGGGGGATTCCGTTGCCATCAACCGCCGTTATCTGGATCACCTGCTGGTCGAGAGCCGGATCGTGGGGGCCGTACGGCCTTCAACCGAAACCGTGCTCTTCGGTCATCGCTTTGAGACCCCGGTCACGACCGGGGCGCTGAGCCACCTCAAGCCGGGCATGGCGGCCTTCGCGGCCGGCGCGAAGGAGGCGGGCGCCGCCTGCTTTATCGGCATGGGCAGCTGCCGGGAACTGGAGGACGTCCTGGCCACCGGGGCCGCGGTCATCAAGATCATCAAGCCTTACGCGGATCCGGACGAGATCCTCAGCCGGCTTGCGTGCGCCGAGCGGAACGGGGCCGTCGCCGTGGGCATGGACGTGGAGCACGCGGTGAACGTGCAGGACGACAGGGACTCCGTGGTCGTGGGCTGTCAGATGAAGCTTCCCACGAAAGAGGACCTGAAGCGGTATATCTCCGCCACGCGCCTGCCCTTTGTCATCAAGGGGGCGCTGAGCGTCCGGGATGCCCTGACCTGCGCGGAACTCGGCTGTGCGGGCATCGTGCTCAGCCATCACAACGGGCTGATGCGCTGGGCAGTGCCGCCGGCCATGCTGCTGAAGGACATCCGGAAGGCCGTCGGGAACAGCCTGACCGTGATCGCGGACGGGGGCATCGAGGACGGGTTTGACGCCTTCAAGGCGCTGGCTCTCGGCGCGGACGCCGTGTCCGTCGGCCGTCCGCTGATGGCTCCGCTGGAGGAAGGCGGCCCGTCCGCCATGGCGCGGACGCTGCGCGCCTTCACCGACGAACTGCGGGCGATGATGCTCCGCACCGGGACACCGGATCTTGCGCACATGGATCCCACGGTGATCCATGAGGCGCCCTGGAACTGAAAGGCGAACCGATGAAGACAACCCTGGACAGACCGGCCGCCGGCGTCGAGCGGATGAAGTACATCCTGGCTGTGGTGCTCTACGGCACGATCGGATATTTCCTCCGCTTCGTCTCCCTGCCGAGCGAGCTGGTGGCCATGTGCCGCGGCCTGATCGGCGGGGCCTTTATCCTGCTCTTCCAGCTGGCGCGGGGGAAGAAGCCGGATCTGCGGGCCATCCGCGCGAACGCCCGGTGGCTGGTGATCTCCGGCATCTGCCTGGGCCTCAACTGGATCTTTCTCTTCGCGGCCTATATGCGCACGACGGTGGCGATCGCGAGCCTGTGCAACTATATGGCGCCGCTGATCGTCGTGCTCGTCGCGCCGCTGGTCCTGCGCGAGCGGCCGGAGGTGCGGAAGCTGCCGTGCGTGGCCGCGGCCCTGGTCGGGATCGTGCTGGTCTCCGGCGTGCTCGAGGGCGGGGGAGGCAACCCCGGCGGCGTGGCGCTGGGCCTGGCCGCGGCCGCGAGCTTCGTGTGCATCGTGCTGTGCAACCGGAAGCTGCGGGGCATCAACGCCATGGACCGCTCCCTGGTGCAGCTGCTGCTCTCGGCGGTGACGATCCTGCCCTATGTGCTGGTGAACAACCGCGGGAACGTGATCACCGTCGACACGCGGTCGGTCCTGATCGTTCTGATGCTCGGCGTGGTGCACACGGGCGCGGCCTACTGCCTGTACTTCAGCGGGATGAGCAGCCTGCCGGTGCAGACCGTGGCGATCCTCGGCTACCTTGAGCCGGTGGTCTCGGTAATCTGCTCCGCCCTGCTGCTGAACGAGACGATGTCCCCGCTGGGCTGGCTCGGCGCCGGGCTGGTGATCGCGGCGGCCGCCGTGAGCGAGCTGATCCCGGGCCGGGCCGCGGAAGAGAAACAGTAAGCGATGACGGGAGGATGCGCCATGAAGCCGTATGAGCGCCGCGTGCAGTACTACGAGACGGACCGGATGGGGGTCGCCCATCACGCCAACTACATCCACTGGATGGAGGAGGCCCGCATCGACCTGATGGAGCGGATGGGTTTTCCCTATGCCGCCATGGAGGAGAAGGGAATCGTCTCGCCGGTCAAATCACTCACCTGCGAGTACCTGCGCTCCTGCACCTTCGGCGACACGCTGACGGTCGAGGGCGCGGTGGACAGCTTCAACGGCGTGGTGATGACGATCCGCTACACCATGCGCAATGCAGGCGGAGACACCGTGTGCAAAGCGCTGTCCGAGCATGTGTTCCTGACAAAGGACGGCCGCTTCGCCCGTGTCCGGCGGGAGATGCCGGACTTCTGCGCCGCGGTGGAAGCCATGCTGGCAGATAAAAAAGACAGCCCGTGAGGCTCCGGCCTTCCCGTACGGAAGACGGTCTGCACATGCGGGCTGTCTTTTCGTATATTCAGTTGTGATCCTTCCGCTTCGCGGCGAGGTAGGCCATGGCTTCGCGGTAGCCCTCGAAGCCGAGACCGATGAAGTGCGCCTCGCAGGCCATGCCCGCGTAACTGATCTGGCGGAAGGGCTCCCGCTTCGTGACGTCGCTCAGATGGACCTCGACCGCCGGGAGGCTGACAGCCTTCAAGGCGTCGAGGATCGCCACGGAGGTGTGCGTGTAGGCCGCCGGGTTGATCACGATGCCGTCCGCCGTGCCGTAAGCCGCCTGGATCCTGTCCACCAGGTCGCCCTCATGGTTGCTCTGAAAAATCTCCGCCTCCATGCCGAGAAGGGCGGCCTGCTCCAGGATATAGGCCTTCAGGTCCTCATAGGTCTGTGTGCCGTAGATCTGCTTTTCCCGGATGCCCAGCATGTTCAGGTTCGGGCCGTTAATCACCAACAGCTTCATCGAATGCCTCCACGATCCTGCGGGCCGTGTCTTCGACGGCACCGCTGTTCTCCACGCTGCGGTCGGCGCAGGCGGTATAGATGGGGGTGCGGAACGCTTCCATCCGCACCAGCGCGTCCATGCCCGCGGAGAGCGGGCGGCCGTCGACGGACAGGCGGTCCAGCGCCCGCCGGACCCAGACCAGCACGCCGTTCTGGCGCAGGGCGCGCACATTGCCGCGGCGCAGGACCGTCCCGCCGCCCGTCGCGATCACGAGGCCGGACTCCTTGCCGTATTTTTCTGCCATGGCGGACTCCATCTCCCGGAACGCCGGTTCGCCGGCCTCTGCGAAGACCTGCGCCACCGCCTTTCCGGTCTGGCGCTCGATCTCCACGTCGAGGTCGACGAAGGGCCGCTGCAGGAGGGCGGCTGCCTGTCTCCCGAGGGTCGTCTTGCCGCAGCCGGGCATGCCCACCAGGATGAGGTTCCGGGTCTTCCGCCGGACCAGGGCGCAGGCCTCATCGATGCGGCTCACCGGCAGGTCCTCCTTCAGGAAGAGGCGCGCCGCGTGCCAGGCTTGGGCCGCCAGCATCCGGAGGCCGTCGGCGTGGGGGATCCCCAGTTTCTCCGCGTCGAGGATCAGAGCGGTCTTTGCCGGGTTATAGATGACGTCGGCGACCCCTGTGAGGCGCGGGAAACGGGTCAGGTCCGCGGGGGAGGCCAGGTTGCCCGGATACATCCCCACCGGGGTCGCGTTGATCAGGACCTCCGCGTCGGTGTGATCGCGGTACAGGGCCTCGTAGCCGACCGGCCCGGAGCGCGAGATGACGACGGTTTCCCGCGCGCCGGAGACGCGGCAGGCGGCCTGCGCCGTCAGCGAGGTGCCGCCGCTGCCGAGGATCACGATCTTCTTTCCGGCGAGGCCGATGCCCGCCGCGCGAAGCATCTCCAGGAAGCCCGGGAGATCGGTGTTGTCCGCCCGGATCCGTCCATCCTCGCAGACGAGGGTGTTGGCGCTCCCGATCAGGCGGACGGCCTCGCTGACCTCGTCGCAGAAGGGGAGGACGGTCCGCTTGTAGGGGATCGTGACGTTGAGGCCGCGGAAATCCCGCTTTTGCAGGATCTCCTCCAGCTCCTCCGGATTCACGGGCAGGAGGCGGTAGTCATAGCTGCCCATCACGCTGTGGATGAGCGGGGAATAGCTGTGCCCGAGCTTTTCGCCCAACAGACCGTACTCCATCAGCGGATCTCCTCATAGTTGCCGAGGAAGACGAACTGGTCCGCCTCTTTTTTCAATTGTCCGATCAGCGTGCGGATGCTCTCATGGCGGATCGAGGCCTCGATGTCGAAGAAGAAGCGGAACTCGAAGTCCTTGCCGGGGATCGGGCGGCTCTCCAGTTTGGTCAGGTTGACCTCCGCCATGGCGATATGGCTCAGCAGGCGGTAGAGGCTGCCGGGCCGGTGCGCCGCGCTGAGCATCAGGGAGATCTTGTTGGCGCCCTCGTAGAGGGTCAGATCCCGCGCGATGCAGATGAAGCGGGTGAAGTTGTTGTCGGTGTCGCTGACGGCCTCGGCGAGCGTGTCCAGACCGTAGAGCGCCCCGCTGGCGCGGGAGGCGATGGCGGCCAGGTCGCGCCGGCCGGAGGAGGCCACGCGGGACGCCGCCACGGCGGTGTTCTCCATGGGTGTCACCTTGATGCCCGGATGGGCGGAGAGGAAGGCACCGCACTGCCGCAGGGCCTGCTCGTGGGAGACGATCTCGCGGATCTCTTCCAGCTTTACGCCAGGGAGGGCCAGCAGGCGGTGGTCGATCCGCTCGCGCACGGCGCGCACGATATGGAAGTGATGCTTCTCCATCAGGTCATACACCTGGGTCACCGAGCCGGCGGTGCTGTTCTCGATCGGGAGCACGCCGTAGGGGCACATGCCCTTCTCCACGGCGTTGAACACGTCGTTGAAGCTGTTCATGTAGAGGATGTCGGCGTACTCGAACATGCGGACGCAGGCCTGCTGGGAGTAAGCGCCCTCGGTGCCCTGGCAGGCCACCATGGCGCGGGAGGGCATCTTCGGCTGCACGGCCTCCGCGGCGCGGGCGAGCTCGTCGGTCAGGGCGGAGGCGGGGTGCAGCTGATCCGCCTGATAGGCCCGGCTGACGCTGAAGAGGGTCTGGTAGAGGAGCTTGGCGTAGTGCTCGAGGTCGTCTCCGGCCTGCAGGGTGACTCGGTTGAGGATCTCGCGCTCGCGTCCCGTGTCGAGGACGGGCAGGCCGTGTTCCTTCTTGTACGCGGCCACCTCGGCCACGGTGTGCATACGTTCGGCGAACAGCTCGATGAGACGGCTGTCGATGCCGTCCAGCCTGCTGCGGATTTCGGACAGATCCATGATGCTCACGCTCCTTTGTCGGAAGGGCAGCCCGCGCCCCTGCGGAACCAGTCAGGCAGGGCGGACACGTCCACGGTCTCAAGCCGGCACGCGCCGATGCGCTCGGGCAGAACGAGGGTGATGCGGCCGCCCTGACGCTTTTTGTCCGAGAGGGCGGCGGCCGCCAGTTCCTCCGGGGCGAAGGGTACGTCCGGCTCCAGCCGGCAGGCCTGCAGGGCCCGTCGGACGGGCTCCGTGTCGATCCCGGCAGCCCGGGAGGCCATCATCAGCCCCATGCCGACCCCCTGGCCGTGCGTCAGGGTGAAGCCGGAGCATTTTTCGGCCGCGTGACCGAAGGTGTGACCGAGGTTGAGGAATTGCCGCGCCCCGCGGTCGGTCTCGTCCTGCAGGACATAGTCCCGCTTGATCGCCACGCACCGGGCCACGGTACCGCCGATGTCTTCGCGCCATGAGCCGTCCGCCATCCGGGCGAAGAGCTCCGCGTCGCAGAGCATGCCGTATTTCAGCATCTCTGCGCTCCCGTCGCGCACGAGATCCGCGGGAAGGTCGCGCAGGACGTCGGTGTCACACAGGACGGCCCGCGGCTGGTGAAAGGCGCCGGCCATGTTCTTACCTGCGGGGAGGTCTACGGCGGTCTTGCCGCCCACGGAGGAGTCCACGGCCGCCAGCAGGGTTGTCGGGATCTGCACGAAGTCCGTGCCCCGGCAGTAGACCGCCGCCGCGAATCCGGCCAGGTCGCCCGGAACGCCTCCGCCCAGGGCCACGATCAGGTCGCCCCGGCTCAGTCCGCTGTCGGCCAGCCAATTCAGGGCTTCGGTCAGGGTGGCCATCGTCTTGTGCCGCTCGCCGTGGGGGAAGGCCCACAGCATGGGTTCGAACCCGGCTGCGGCGAGGCTCTCCGTCACCCGCTTCCCGTAGAGGGCGGCGACGGTGTCGTCGGTGATGACGGCGGTGCGGCACGGCCTGTGCAGAGCCGACAGCGCTTCGCCCGCCCGGTCCAGCAGACCGGGGCCGATCCGCACGTCATAGGGGACGGCGGTCCCGATCCGAATGCATTCCTCGCTCATTCCTCCAGCGCCTCCTTGATCTCGCGACCGCGGCGCAGGATGGCCTTCAGCTTCTCCTCGTCCCGATCGCGGAGGGCGTCGCGGTAAGCGGTCAGGTTTTTGATCAGATGCTCGGTCTGGGCCAGGAGAAGGTCGTCGTTCTCAAGGAACAGCTCCGTCCACATGGTTTCGTTGAGACGCGCCACGCGGGTCATGTCCCGGAAGGAGCCGGCGGAGAACCCTCTGTGCCGTGCGGCGAGCGGCGAGTCGACATAGGCGCCGGACACGATGTGCGCCAGCTGGGAGGTGAAGGCGATCATCTCGTCGTGCTCCTCCGGCGTGGTGAAGCGCACGCGCCCGAAGCCGACGGAGAGGAACATTTCCTTGGCCCGGCGGATCGTCTCGATGTCCGTGCCCGGAGCCGGGGTCAGGATCATGGACGCGTTCTCGAACAGGTCGTCCTGCGCGTAGGAGAAGCCGCTGCGCTCCCGCCCCGCCATGGGATGGCCGCCGATAAAGATGCTCTTCCGCCCCCGGAAGGCCGGGAACAGCCGCTCGCACACGAAGCGCTTCACGCCGCAGCAGTCGATCACCAGCGCGCCGGGGCGGAAGCCGTCCAGATGCGCGAGGATCCAGTCCACCGACGCCTGCGGATAGAGGGCCACCAGGACCGCGTCGCACTCCGCCAGGCGGTCGTCCGTGAGCTCGCTGTCGATGGCCTGCACCATCCTCGCCTGGAGGAGGGCGGTCTCATTGATGTCCGTGGCCAGCACGGTGTGGTCCGAATGGAACTTGATGCTCCGGGCCAGGGAGCCGCCGATCAGGCCGAGGCCGACGATGCCGAAGATCATACGCTTCTCTCCCTCTTCTCTGCGATTCCGTCCGGATCAGCGGCAGGCGTAGGGCCGGACCGCGCCGACGCACCGCATCACATCGTCGAAGGCGTCGGGGGTCAGGGACTGGGCGCCGTCGGAGAGGGCGTGGGGCGGATCGTTGTGCACCTCGATCATCAGGCCGTCGGCGCCGGCCACCGTGGCGGCCAGGGCCATGGGCTTGACCAGGTGGGCGTAGCCGGTGGCGTGGCTGGGATCCACCACCACGGGGAGGTGGGTCAGGCGGCGCAGGACCGGCACGGCGGCCAGGTCGAGGGTGTTGCGCGTGGCGGTCTCGAAGGTGCGGATGCCGCGCTCGCAGAGGATCACGTTCTCGTTGCCGCCGGCCATGATATACTCCGCGCTCATCAGCCACTCCTGGATCGTGTTGGCCAGGCCGCGCTTGAGCAGGATCGGCTTGCTGGTCTGCCCGAGCTCCTTGAGCAGCTCGAAATTCTGCATGTTCCGCGCGCCGACCTGGATCACGTCCACGTCCTCGAAGAGGGGCAAGTGGTTGATGTCCATGATCTCGGTGACGACGGGGAGGCCCGTCTCCTTCTTGGCCAGGAGGAGCAGGCGGATGCCCTCCTCATGCAGGCCCTGGAAGGCGTAGGGGGAGGTCCGGGGCTTGAAGGCGCCGCCGCGGAGGAGGCCCGCGCCCGCGGCCTTCACCCGCCGGGCCACGTAGACGATCTGCTCCTCATTCTCCACCGAGCAGGGACCGGCGATCACCTGGAAGTGCCCGCCGCCGATCAGCTTTCCGCCGCCCACACCGATCACGCTGTCGTCCGCGTGGAACTTGCGGTTGGCGTTCTTGTAGGGCTCCTGGATGCGCTGGACGTTCTCCACGATCTCCAGGGACTTGATCACGTCGATGTCCAGGCGGGAGGTGTCGCCGATCAGGCCCATGATGGTCTGGCTTTCGCCCACGGACATGTGGATCGCGTAGCCCATGGATTTGAGCCAGTTCTGGAGATTGGTGACCTGGGTTTCGTCCGCCTTGTTTTTCAGCAGGATAATCATCTTGGTCCACTCCTTCCGGTCGGAAACAAAAAGGCTTTGCGGCGACGTGCACCGCAAAGTCCTTCAGTTTCGGAGTCTGACGGAATCTTTACATGCGGCAGCACGCCTTGCCGGAAAAGCCGGTAAAGCGGTAATAAAACGCGAAGATGTTCAGCTGCGCACGGTGGTTCCGCATGGATATGTCCTCCTCATCAGGGTCAGCCGTAGCGTAGCATATCCGGCAGGCCCGCGTCAAGGCAAAAATTGTATTTCGTGTGTTCTCCTTTGCATTGCCGATTGCCGATTGATAAAGGAGCGGAAACATGGTAGAATCAAGGCGGCGGATGCGGGCATGCCCCGCGGACAGCATACAGAACGGAGGACGGGTCTATGAGACAGCTTTTCCGCAGCGCGAAGGTTTATGACGGCACGGGGGCGGAAGCCCGCATGGCGGATATTCTCGTGGAGGATGACCGGATCGTCCGGGTCGCGCCGGGGATCGAAGCGGAGGCCGACCGGGTGTTCGATCTGAAGGGCAGGTCCGTGTCCTCCGGCTTTATCGACGGCCACTCCCACAACGACTGGTTTGCGATCAAGAAGGAGCCGCTGCCCTACTTTGCCCCGTTCATCCGCCAGGGGATCACGACCTTCGTCACCGGCAACTGCGGCGTGTCCGAGATCGGCTTCGAGGCGGGGAACCCGTATTCCGAAAAGCTCGGCGGCGGGCTCTTCAGCTTTGAGAACACGACCGGCAAGTACGGGACGCCGGAGGAGTACTTCGCCGCGACGGACCGCCGGATGCCCTGCAACATGGCCGTGCTGGCCGGGCACTGCACCGCCCGGGCCGCGGCGGGCGGCATCGAGAACCGCAGGCTGACGGCGGAGGAGGAGCGAAAGATGCTGGCCTCCCTCGAGCAGTCGCTGCAGCAGGGCGCGGCCGGGATCTCCCTCGGCCTGATGTACTTCCCCGGGCTTTACGCCGACGTGGAGGAGCTGAAAAAAGTGGCCGCCCTGTGCGTGAAGTACAACCGGCCGCTGACCGTGCATCCGCGCGCCGAGTCGAAGGTCTCCATGGCCTATCCGCAGCTCCTCGGCCGCAGCCATTTGCTCCGCGCCGTGGATGAGCTGGTGGAGATATCGAAGGGGACGAACCTCAAGCTGCACTACTCCCACGCCATCTTCGTCGGCCGCAGCTCCTTCGCCGCGAAAGGCGAGCTGCTGCGGATCTTCGATCGGCTGCGCAGCGAAGGCGTGGACGTGATGTACGATATCTACAACGAGTGCCTCGGCGTCTCGGTGATCACGGTGATCCTGCCCGCCTGGTATCAGGGCATGACGGAGGCGGAGCGCAGGAAGCCCGTCACCCGGATCAAGCTGGCGGCACTGGTGAAGGCTTCGAGCATCCTGCTCGGCTTCGGCTTCGGCGATATTCAGGTGGCCTACCTGGGCCCGGGTCTCGAGCGCTATGAGGGGAAGACCGTGCGCGAGATCGCGCGGGAGGAGAAGAGCGGCGAGCTCAAAACCTACCTGAAGTTGTGCGAGCTGAGCGATTTCCGCGGCCGCGTGAACATGGGTCCGTACTCCACGCCGGAGATCATCTCGGAATTCGAGCACGATCCCCACTGCCTGTACATGACAGACGCCTGGGTGGAGGATCACGGGGTGCAGAACCCGGCGATCTACGACTGCTATCCCAAGTTCCTGCGCGACTCCCTGCGCGGCACCGGCGACACGATGCCCAACACGGTCCGCCGCATGACGGGCGCGATCGCCGACCGCTTCCAGCTCAGGGACCGCGGCTATCTGAAGGAAGGTTATTACGCGGACCTGACCGTCTTTGACGAGGAGGCCCTGAAGAACGGCACGCCGGACCGCGGCGAGCCCTTCGGCATCGACATGGTGGTCGTGAACGGACGACCGGTCTGCACGGACGGCCGCCTCGACGAGGAAGCCCTGCGCACCTCCGGCCGCGCGATCCCCGTGAACGGCTGATCACCGCACAAGCAAAGACTCCCTTACCGTCGGAAAGAAGCCGCTTCTGACGGGAAGGGAGTCTTTTGAGAAGGCCAGACACCGACACAGGCTGCGAAGGGACCCCGGGGGCGATCGCAAAGCCCTCGGGTATGCCCGAGGCAGGCGTTTCCCCGCATTGGCGAGCCGGTCAGATATCGAAGATCCCGCCCTCGAGGGCGCTGCGGGCCGCGAGGATGTAGCGGCTGGTGTCCAGCGGGTCCACATTGCGGCGCGGGGCCGTGACCGTCATCCCGGGCGGGCATTCCCGGTAGCCGTGGAGGCGGATGCTCATGCCGCCGCGTCCGGCCGTCGCCTGTGCCAGGCGGATCGGATAGTCCATGCTCTCCGACACCGGGACCAGGGCGCGCAGGGAAGCGAAGTCTTCCGCGCTCTGCACCTCGGTCACCTCGCCCCGCATGGCGTTCACGTCGCTGATGATCCGCCCGGTGTACTCCGGCGGGACGCGCAGGCGAATCTCGAGGATCGGCTCGAGCAGCACGCTCCCGCCGGCGCGCAGCCCGTCCTGGATGGCCCAGGGCGTGGCGACGATGAAGTCCAGCGGGTGGGTGTGGAACTGGTGGTGGCTGCCGCCGGTCAGCGTGATGTCGACATCCGTGACCTGCCAGCCCAGCCGTCCCTGCGCGAGGGCGAGGGGCAGGGCCTGCTCCACCTGGTGCTGGTAGCGGGGGAGAATGTCCCGCACCGGGACCTCCGAGTGATACGTCACGCCGCTGCCCCTCGGCGCGGGCCGGATTTCGAAGCGCAGGATCGCCCAGCAAGGCTTGGGCATCGTATAGGCGCAGAAGCCCTCGGCGGGACGTGCGACGGTCTCCCGGTAAATGACGGTGGGGCTGGTGAACCGGGCATCCAGGCCAAAACGGTTCTTCAGCGCATCCTGGAGGATCTCCAGCTGGATCGCACCCATGGCGTCGAGGCACAGCTCCCCGGTGGCGCGCAGATGGCGCACCGAGAGCAGGGGGTCCTCGCCGGCCAGCGCGCGGCAGGCGTCGGCCAGGTCCTTCGCACGGGCCGGATCGGCGGGTTCCGCGCGGACGGTGGTCAGCGGGCTGCGCAGGGCACCGGGCTGCACCTTGCGGGGGAGCAGGCCCGGGTCGCCGAGGATATGGCCGATCTTCATCGCGCCCACGCCGTAGACGATGCCGATGTCCCCGGCGGAGAGGCTTCCGGCGTCCGACCCGTCCACGCCGCGGATCTGCGTGATCTTGGCCTGTACGCCCGCGGGCTCTCCGGTCAGCGGATCGATGCGCCCGGGCAGGGTGATCGCCGCGCGGTTCTCCAGCGTCCCGCCGAAGAGCCGGATCCACAGGCCACGTCCCAGCAGCCGGTCATAGCCGGCCGAGAAGGCGACGCCGCTGAGCGCTGTCTGCGAGGTGTCCGGCGGCGGGAGGAAGGCGAGGACGGCGTCCAGCACTTCCCCGATGCCCTGACCGCGCAGGGCCGAACCGGTCAGCACGGGGAAGACCTCTCCCTGCCGGGCCAGGATTGGGAGCCGCCCGCGGAGCTCCGCGTCGGGGATCGTCTCCCCGTTCAGGTAGCGCTCCATCAGCGCGTCGTCGGCGTCGCAGAGGGTCTCCAGCAGGCCGTCCGGGTCGTCCGTCCGGACGGCGCGCTGCGTGAGCCGGCGGCGGATCTGCGCCGTCACGCGCTCCGCGTCCACACCCTCGCGGTCCATCTTGTTGATGAAGAAGAACAGCGGCAGCCCCTGACTCCGGAGCGCCTCAAAGAGCAGCTCGGTCTGCGGCTGCACGCCCTCCACCCCGCAGACCACGATCACCGCACCGTCCAGCGCCCAGAGGGAGCGCTCGATCTCGGCGGAAAAGTCGGTGTGGCCGGGGGTGTCGATCAGGCGGATGGACTCGCCGCGCCAGGAGAGCTGCACGCAGCTGGCGCGCACGGAGATGCCCCGCTGCCGCTCGACGGCGAGGGTATCGGTGTGGGCGGTGCCGCTGTCCACGCTGCCTGCGGCGCGGATCGCCCCGGCGCAAAGCAGAAGCTGCTCCGACAGGGTGGTCTTGCCCGCGTCCACGTGGGCAAAGATACCGATGTTGCGCATGGCGTTCCTCCGTATGCCCGCTCCGGGGCGGGATCGATGAGCATATCATCCGGGTTTGCGGCGGCAGTGTCAAGGGGCGGAATGTTCCGGATCTGTTTTTTCCGGTCCGCGAGGACTGCAGGAAAGCGAGAGGACACGGCGAATACACCCTGTGCGGCGGTCCCGGCCGGGGAAGGAGAGCGTGACAGAATGACGATCCGTGTGATGAAGATCTCAGACTATGATGCGGTGTACGCCCTGTGGATGTCCTGCAGGAACATGGGGTTCAACAATCTCGACGACTCGCGGGAGGGCGTGGCCCGCTTCCTCGCCCGCAATCCGGCGACCTCCTTCGTGGCCGTCTCGGACGGCGGTGAACTGGAGGGCATCATCCTGGCCGGACACGACGGGCGCAGGGGCTATATCTACCACATGTCGGTCCGCGAGGACTGCCGCCGCAGGGGCATCGGTTCCTCTCTCGTGCAGGCTTCCCTGGAAGCACTGAAGGCCGAGGGCATCAACAAGGCGGCCCTGCTGGTCTTCCGGCGGAACGGGACGGGCAATGCCTTCTGGGAGCGCCAGGGGTTCACTGTCCGCGAGGACGTGGCTTACCGCAACAGGGAACTGACGAAGCTGGTCCGCATCGACACCTGATCCCGATCGGGTCAACAGAGCAGCGGCGGCCGGGCGGGGTGCATGCCCCGACGGCCGCCGCTTTGCGTGTGTCACGCGGCTTCCTCCTTCACCTGGGCGGTGTAGAGCTGATAATAGAGTCCGCGCTTTGCCATCAGCTCCTCGTGGCTGCCCATCTCGGCGATCCCCTTGTTGCTGATGTAGAGGATGCGGTCGCAGTTCTTGATCGTGGACAGACGGTGCGCCACGATGATGCTGGTGCGGCCGCGGAGCATCTCCCGGATGCCCTCCTGCAGGAGCTTCTCCGTCTGCGTGTCGATGGAGGAGGTGGCCTCGTCGAGGATCAGGATGGCGGGATCGGACAGGAGGGTCCGCGCGAAGGCGACCAGCTGGCGCTCGCCCTGGCTCAGGTTGCCGCCGCGCTCCTTGACCTCGGTCTGGTATCCCTGGGGCAGACGGCGGATGAACTCGTCCGCCCGCACGCGGCGCGCGGCTTCGCGCACCTCGCTGTCGGTGGCGTCGAGCCGCCCGTAGCGGATGTTGTCCATCAGCGTGCCGGAGAAGATGAAGCTGTCCTGCAGCATGATGCCCAGCTGGGAGCGCAGGGAATGCAGGGTGACCCGGCTGATGTCATGGGCCTGCCCGTCCTTGCCGTGGAGGAGGATCCGGCCGCCGTTGAGGTTGTAGAAGCGGCTGAGCAGGTTGATGACCGTGCTCTTGCCGGCGCCGGTCGGGCCCACGAGGGCGATGCTCTCCCCGGCTTTCACGTGCAGGTCCATGTGCTCCAGAACGTTCAGCCCTTCCTCATAGGCGAAGGTCACGTCCTCGTAGTCGACCTCGCCGCTGATGGGCGGCAGGTCCTCCGCGCCGGGAACGTCGTCGACGGTCACGGGCTCGTCCATGGTCTCGAAGATGCGCTCGAGGTAGGCGATGTTGTTGACGAAGGAGTTGTAGATGTTGGCGAGGTTCGTGATGGGCTGCCAGAAGCGGCTGACGTAGGCGGTCATGGCGAGGATGACGCCTGTGGAGGCCATCCGCCCGCCGCCGATCCAGTACACGGAGGCGATATAGACGAAGGTCAGCACGAGCTGGGTCATCGTCTCGCTCGAGAGCCACACCGTATTGCTGATGCGCACGGCCCGCATCCAGCCCTGCCGGCAGGCGACAGCCAGCCGCTCCATGATGGAGATGTTGACCTCCTGACGGTCAAAGAGCTGGCTGACGCGGACGCCGTCGATGGACTCCGCGAGGTAGGCGTTGTAGTTGCTGTTCTTGTTGCTCATGTTCTGCCAGGCCCTGCGCTGGCGGGGCTTGATCAGGATGATGATGCCCACGAAGACCGGGAGGCCGGAGACGATCACGGCGGCCAGGGTGGGGTCGGTGACGAACATGAACACCACGATGAAGACCAAGGTGATGATCTCGATGATCATGTTGATGATGCCGTTGGAGAGGATGTCCGACACGGAGTTGACATAGTTGATGACGCGCACCAGGATCTTGCCCGCCGGACGGCTGTCGTAGTAGCTGAACGGCAGCTTCTGCAGGTGGGCGAAGAGGTCGCTGCGGATGTCGTGGATGATCTCCTGGCTCACGTGCGCCATCATCCGGGAGCGGACGGTGGTGAAGACGATGCTCAGGCCGATGATGCCCACGAACAGGGCCGCCATGCCGCCGATGCGCCCCATGTTCTCCGGCGTGTTCCCCGCCGGGATCGCCTCGTCGATGACCCACTGGGTGATCTTGGGGATGAAGAGGGTCGCCACGCTGGCCAGGGCGCTCATCAGCAGGGCCAGGACCATCTTGCCCTTGTGCCGGGAGACATACTTCCAGGCGCGTCGGAGGTGCCGGAACTGAAACGGTGTCTCCAGACGCTCGTCGACGTCAAATTTGTTTCTCGCCATTTCAGACCGCCTCCTGCATCGGGATGCCGTACTGCAGGCAGTAGGTCTGCCAGTAGTAGCCCCGCTTTTCGAGCAGTTCCCGGTGGGTGCCCTGCTCCGTGATCCGCCCGTCCTCCAGCACGAGGATCAGGTCCGCGTCCCGCATGGACGAGATGCGCTGGGCGATGATGAACTTGGTGCATGCGAAGGGCAGCTCCCGCAGCTGGCGCTGGATGTACTGCTCGGTCTCGCTGTCCACGGCGGAGGTCGTGTCGTCCATGACCAGGATGCTCGGCTTCACGGCCATGGCCCGGGCCAGGGCGACGCGCTGGCGTTGTCCGCCGGAGAGGCCCACGCCGCGCTCGCCGATGATCGTGTCGTAGCCCTCGGGCAGCTTGTCGATGAACTCGGCGGCGTCCGCCCGGCGGGCAAAGTCCTTCACCCCGTCCAGGCTCAGGTCCTGCGCGCCGAAGGCGATGTTGCCCTCCACGGTGTCGGAGAAGAGGAAGACGTCCTGGGTGGCGGTGCCGATGCGTGAGCGGAGCTGATGCAGCTTCCACTGCCGCACGTCGCAGCCGTCCACGCGGATCTCGCCCTCCGTGGCGTCATAGAAGCGGGCCAGCAGGTGGATCAGGGTCGTCTTGCCGCTGCCGGTGGGGCCCATGACGGCCACGGTCTGCCCGGCCTTCACGGAGAAGGTCACGTCCTTCAGGATCGGCTTGGAGTCGATGGAGAAGGAGACGCGGTCGAAGTCGATATCACCCCGCATCTCCGGGTGATCCGCGGCGTCGGGTGCGTCCGTGATCTCGGGCTTGGCGTACTGCAGTTCCATCACCTTCGCGGCGGAGGTGGAGAAGCGCTGGAGGTCGTTGATCAGGTTGCCCAGCTCACGCATGGGGTTCGAGACCGCCCAGCTCAGGCCGGTGAAGATCGCCAGCTGCCCCACCGAGTCCAGCTCGCCGGTGATGACGAAGATCCCGCCCACGAACACCGTCACCAGCTGGATGGCGTTGACCAGCAGCTCGATCATCGGGAAGAAGGTCAGCCAGCACTTGTTGATCTGCAGGTTGGCGTCCCGGAAGGCGATGTTTTTCTGCTCGAAGCGCGCGCGCTCGTGATCCTCGCGGGCGAAGGCCTTCACCACGCGGTTGCCGGCGATGTTCTCCTGGGCGGCCGTGTTCATGTCCGAGAGCTTCTCGCGCATGGCGACGAAGCGCGGACGCACGCGCTTGGAGAGGAGCTTCGTGATCATCATCAGGATCGGCGTGATCACGATCAGCATCAGGGTCAGCTTCAGGTTGACGGTCATCAGATAGACCGTGGAGAACACGAAGGTGCAGACCGCGTCGATGATGCGGTAGTTGATGTAGGACAGGAAGTGCCGGCACCAGTCGAGGTCGGCGCTCATGCGGGTCATCAGGTCGCCGGTGCGGTGGCTGTCGAAGAAGCGCATGTCGTTGTACTGCATCTTCGAAAACAGGCTGCGGCGCAGGTTGAAGATCACGTTCTGCGAGTCGGTCTCAAGAAACATGATCATCAGGTACCGGAGACCCTCACGGCCCAGCTTCACCGTCAGCATGACGGCCAGCAGGGGCAGCAGGGGATCGGGATTGCGCGCGGTGATCACCTCGTCGATGATCCGCTGCGAGACAGTGGGGTTCACCAGCAGCAGCATGCAGGTAAAGACGCTGATGCACAGGGCGATGACGTGGCGGCGGCGGTACTTCGGGTCCATGTTGTCCCAGAGCCACCGGATTTGCTTGAGCACGGCGAAAGTCTCCTTGCTGTCGGGATGTGCGGCGCGGCGAAATAAAAACACGTCGGCCGCGCATCATTCTACAACAGAATTACTTGCATTTCCGCTGAAAATGGGGTATGATTTCATAGCAATACGGATTTATCAACAGACAGGGAGAAATACCATGACGAAAGTGACGGCGAACGCCCAGGGAATCGACGGCGTTCACACCGAGACCAGAGTCCGTGATCCGAATTATGTGATGGCGGGGCACCACTGCCACAGCTGCTACGAGCTGTTTTACGTCTCCGACGGCGAATGCCGGTTCCTGATCAACGACCGCTTTCAGGATCTGAAGGCCGGGGACTTCATCCTCATCCCTCCCATGGTCCTGCACTACACGCGCTACGTGTTCGGTTCCTGCACGCGGACGGTGATCCTGTTCCGCCGCCAGGATATCCCGGAAGACGTGCAGCGCTGCATGCCGGGCATGGAGCGGTTCTTCTCCGAGACGAGCGTCTTTCAGGTGCCCGCGGATCACATGCCGGAGGTGCAGGCCTGCCTGGAGAGCCTGGCGGCGGAGGAGCGCATGAGCGACGTCTGCTCCCTGCCGATGCGGCGCTGCGACCTGATCCGCCTGTTCCTGATGTGCAGCCGGACCTGCCGCTTCCACCCCGGTTCTTTGAGCGACATCCAGACAACGGATCAGCAGATCCTGAACGCCGCCCGCTATATCAGCGAGCACTATACCCAGCCGATCACGACAAAGGACGTGGCCCAGGCCGTGGGGTTCAGCCCCAACTATCTGAGCCGGAAGTTCCACATGTCCGCCGGCATCGGCCTGCACGAGTACATCGTCTTTGTCCGTCTGCACCACGCGGCGCAGGAACTGATCTCCACCGAAGACTCCATCACCGCCATTGCCCTCAGGTGCGGCTTCTCCGACAGCAATTACTTCAAGGACTCGTTCAAGAAGAAATACGGCGTCACGCCCAGACAGTACAGGAAGCTGTCCTGACCATACGAACGATATGCAAAAAAGGGTTCTTCACGTTTGGTTAGGGAAACCCCATTGATGAGGGAATGCGCCTGCGGGCGCACCAGAGGGCTTTCCGATCGCCCTCTGGACTCCTTCGGGGCCGTTCCGTTAATGATAGGCTCTGGAATTACAAGGTTTTATCAACATTACTTTGTCCAATACCAAACAAGGAAGACGCGAAACCGAAGGGTCCAGGGGCGATCGGAAAGCCCCTGGCGCGTCCATAGGCGCGGACCATCTTCCTTATGCTTTCCCCGGCTTTCCGTGAAGAACCCAAAAAGGACCGCGCGGCTTTGCTTCCGCAGCGGTCCTTTTCGCATGCCGATGGCGGGACTCGAACCCGCACGCCCGGGAGGGCAAGGGATTTTAAGTCCCTGGTGTCTGCCATTCCACCACATCGGCGCAGGGAGAAATGTAGCACAGGCAGCCCGCGGCGTCAAGGGCGGGACGGGAAATTACTTGTCCTGCACCTGGACGTTGGCGGCGCCGAAGGTGGTGAAGAAATCGCTGAGATCGTCGGCCTTTTTGGCCTCCCCGGCCTTCTGCGCGGGACCGGCGGCGCTGAAGGTGCAGGGCACGCCGGCGGCTGCGGTCAGGGCGTCCGCAATCAGCTGGCGGTTTTTCTCGCCCGTGATGTAGCTGGTGTTGAAGTTTGCGTCCTGGGATTCCCAGCAGAAGGCGTGGTCGTCGGCGGAGACGATCCGCCCGCGGATCAGCATGCCGGTCAGGCCTGGCGCCTGGACGCGCAGCAGCTTGATCGCGGCATCCCAGACGCTCTTCGCGTCTCCGGCGATCGAAGGTTTCGGGGCCGCTTCGGCTGCCTTCGGGGCGGGGGCGGCGGGCTTTGCGGCGGGGGCGTCCGCGGCGGGGACGAAGGCGCCGGAGGCCAGCTTTTCCTGCAGGCCGCGAAGAGCTTTTTCCAGGTCCACGATCCGCTCGCGCAGGGCCGCGGTGTCATCCTCGCCCGTGCGCAGACAGGCATGGAGGGCGGCGCTCTCGAGCACGATGCGGGGGGAGGAGGCGTAGCGCAGGCTGCTGTCCACGGCGAGGAAGAGGTCCATCATCGAGATCAGGCGCGCGCTGCCCACGGTCTCGGACTGTCCGAGATAGGAGGCGGCGATCTCCGGCGTTAGGTCCATCAGGTCTCCGAAGCGGTCCGGGCAGGTCTTGGCGGCGAGGAGGCTCCGCAGATGGGCGGCCATCTCCCGCGCGAAGACGGCGGGCTCGCGTCCGTCAGTCATCAGGCGGTCGATCAGGGAGAGCACGCCGGCGGCGTCCTCGTTGATGAGGGCCTCGGCGAACTCGAAGAGGAAGCGGCGGTCGCTGGTGCCGAGCACACGGCGGACGAGCGCCTCATCCACCGTCTGGCCGTAGCCGATGCACATGTCGAGCAGGGACAGGGCGTCGCGCATGCCGCCCTCGGCCGCGCGTGCGATGTGCATCAGGGCACCTTCGGTAGCTTCCGCACCGGCGCCCCGCGCGGCCTCGGCGAGGCGGGCGGCGATCTGCGCGGCCGGGATCCTCCCGAAGTCGTACCGCTGGCAGCGGCTGAGGATCGTGGCGGGGACCTTCTGCGGCTCGGTGGTCGCAAGGACGAAGATCATGTATTCCGGCGGCTCCTCCAGCGTCTTCAGCAGGGCGTTGAAGGCGTTGGCGCTGAGCATGTGCACCTCGTCGATCACGTAGACCTTGTAGCGCCCGAACTGGGGCGGATACTGGACCGTGTCGAGGATCTCGCGCATGTCCTCCACACGGGAGTTGGAGGCGGCGTCGTATTCGAGCATGTCGAAGCTCTGGTCGCCCATCATGCGTTTGCAGCTGGGGCACTCGCCGCAGGCGTCGCCGTCCTGAGGGTTCTCACAGTTGACCGCGCGGGCGAGGATCTTCGCGGCGGAGGTCTTGCCGGTGCCCCGGCTGCCGCAGAAGAGGTAGGCGTGGGCCAGACGGCCGGACTTCACCTGGGAGCGCAGGGCCGTGACGATCAGCTCCTGTCCGACCATCTCGGCGAAGCGGGCGGGCCGCCACTGGCGGTAGAGCGCCTGATAGGCCATCTTCATTCCTCCTTCCGCGATGCTGCGTTTTTCACGGCGCGGGGGTGCTCAGGTCGAGGTCGTCCCGGAAGCCGTCAAGGGTCGCCTGTCCGATGCCGCGCACCACGAGCAGATCCTCCGGATAGTGGAAGAAGCCGTGGGCCTCGCGCTCGGCGAGGATCAGCGCGGAGATGGATTCGCCGATGCGGGGGAGCCGCGAGAGCTCCTCCGCGTCTCCGCCGTTCACGTCCACGCTGCCGGAGGGACGGCTCACGGGGGAGAGATCGAGGGGCGGGCGTGATGCGACCGGATATACGGCCTCAGGCAAGGGCCGCGGGTGTGCCGCCAGGCTGATCAGCAGCCCCGCGGCGCACAGGACGGCCAGCGCCCACCCGCAGACCCGGCGGATCATACGTTTTTGCGGACCTTCTGGCCCTGGGGGGTGTCCTCCAGGATGTAGCCGGCGGCCCGGATCGCGTCGCGCAGTTCGTCGGAACGCTTCCAGTCCTTCGCCTTGCGGGCGGCGGCGCGCTCGCCGACCATCTGCCGGATGTCGTCGGGCAGGGCGTCGGCTTCCTTCTGCACGAGGCCGAGGACGTCGCACAGGGACTTGAGGCTCTTCAGGCTGGCCTCGACGGCACCGCGGGCCGAGTCGGCGGAGAGGCTGCTGTTGGCGTCGCGCACGAGCTCGAAGATCGCACCGATGGCGTCGGCGGTGTTCAGGTCGTCGTCCATCGCGGCGTCGAAGCGGGCCTCGTACTCCTTCAGGCGGGCGATGAGGGCCTCCTCCTCCGCGTTCAGGGGACGGTCGGCCGCCTTGCCGAGCAGGAAGCGCATCTGGTCGCGCGCGGTGTAGAGCCGGGTCAGGCTGGCATGGGCCGCCTCGATCTGCTCGCGGGAGAAGTTGATCGGGCTGCGGTAGTGGCTGGAGAGCATGAACATCCGCACGGCCTCGAGGTCGAATTCCTTCGAGATATCCCGCACGGTCCAGAAGTTGTGCAGGGATTTGGACATCTTCTGCCCGTCCACGTTGATGAAGCCGTTGTGCATCCAGTACTTCACGTAGGGCTTGCCCGTGGCACCCTCGGACTGGGCGATCTCATTTTCATGGTGGGGGAAGAGAAGATCCTTGCCGCCGCAGTGGATATCGAAGGTGTCGCCCAGATAGGTCATGGACATGGCGGAGCACTCGATGTGCCATCCGGGGCGTCCCATGCCCCAGGGGCTCTCCCAGGCGGGTTCGCCGGGTTTCTGCGCCTTCCAGAGGACGAAGTCGGCGGGATTCTCCTTGTCCGTCTCCACGTCGAGGCGCTCGCTGGCGCCCATCTCGCGGTCCTCCACGCTCTGACCGGAGAGCTTTCCGTAGCCGGGGAAGGCCGAGACGCGGTAGTAGACGTCGCCGTTGGAGCCGACGTAGGCGTGACCGTTGTCGACGAGGCGCTGCACGAGGTCGATGATCTGGCGGATGTGCTCCGTCGCACGGGGATGCACGGTGGCGGGGCGGATGCCGAGGGCCTTCGCGTCCGTCCAGTACTCCGCGATGAAGCGGTCGGCCAGCTCGCGGACCGTGATGCCTTCCTCGTTGGCGCGGCGGATCATCTTGTCGTCGATGTCGGTGAAATTCTGCACGAAGGTCACGTCATAGCCTTCGCGCTCGAGCTGGCGGCGCAGCACGTCGAAGGTGATGAAGGGCCTCGCATTGCCGATGTGGAAATAGTCGTATACGGTGGGGCCGCAGGCGTAGATGCCGACCTTGCCCTCACTGAGCGGCTTGAAGGTCTCCTTGCGGCGCGTCATGCTGTTGAAAATCTGCATGGTGTCTCCTCCAAAATAAATATCAGTCCGGTACAGTCATGATTTACTTGTCTGCCTGCGCGTCCTTCAGCGCCTCCTCGAGGAAGGCGATCCGCTGCTCGTGGGCGCGGATGGCGTGCTGCATTTCTTCCTTCAGATCCAGGGACTGGGCCTTCGCCTCGGCCTCGCGGATCCTGGTGAGACGGTCGCGGGTCTGCTCCAGATCGATGGCGAGGGGCTCCGCTTCGCGCAGGGCCTCGCCGTAGACGGCCTTCAGCGAGCGCTCCACCTGATCGTAAAAGGTGTGGTTGTCGGTCATCAGGCTGATGGCCTCGGCGCACAGCAGGAGCAGGCGGCAGGGGGATTCCCCGGCCTTGGCGCCCTTGATCACCGCGGCCTGCAGTTCCTCGCTCCGGTGGGTGTTGTCGAGATAGGCTTTCCAGGCGTTGTTCTCGCTCATGCGTTCTCCTCCCTCTCTTGCTCCGACCGGAGCGGGCGGCCCAGCCGGTCCTCCGCCAGGTCGCGCACCACCTCCGCGGCCAGGGCCAGGCCCATGGCCGCCGGGACGAAGACCGCGGACCCGGGGATATCCCGCGTCCGGCGCTCCTGAGGCGCTTCGCCGCGGTTCCCGGGCACCCGGGGCGGCTCGGTGGAGTAGACCACCTTCAGCGCCTGGATGCCGCGCTTTCTCAGTTCCTTCCGCATGATCCGCGCCAGGGGACAGACCTCGGTGTCCCTGATGTCGGCCACCCGCAGGCGGGTCGGGTCCAGCTTGTTGCCCGCGCCCATCGCGCTGATGACCGGCGTTCCGGCCTTTGCGGCCTCCTGGATCAGGGTCAGCTTGGCGGTGACCGTGTCCACGGCATCGATGATGTAGTCAAAGCGCCGCAGTTCGATCCGGTCGACGGTGTCGGGCAGGTAGAAGAGGCGACAACATCGCACCTGCGCGTCGGGATTGATGTCCCGCAGGCGCTCCGCCATCACGTCGACCTTCGGCCTTCCGACGGTGGAGGCGAGGGCGATGATCTGCCGGTTGCGGTTGGAGTCACTGACGTGGTCGCTGTCCACAAGGTCGACCGACCCGATGCCGGAGCGCACGAGCGCTTCCGCCGCGTAGCCGCCCACGCCGCCGACGCCGAAGACCGCCACCCGCGCCCGGCTCAGGCGTTCCATGCCCTGCGCGCCGAGCAGCAGCTCCGTCCGCTCAAAGATGGCCATGCGTCCGCTCCCTCCTTTCGCTTGTGTGACAGGGCTATTATAGGCGTTTTTCGCCGATCCTGCAACCGAAAAAACAGGATATCTTGACGAAACCTGTCCCCTGTGATAGACTGGACCCGACAACTGAACTGCCTTATCGCGAGTGACGGAGGGATGGGCCCGATGAAGTCACGGCAACCGGCGCCGGGGGCGCGAGGTGCCAAATCCCACAGCGCGGCACACCCGAGAGGCGCGCTGACAGATAAGGTCGATCGAAAGATTGAACCGCCTGGCCGTGTGCAGCCGGGCTTTTTTCGGCGAAATCGCCGGGAGAGGAGCAAACCGTGAGAACCATTTTCACCTCGGAGTCGGTGACCGAGGGACATCCCGACAAACTCTGCGACCAGGTCAGCGACGCCATCCTTGACGCGATCCTGGAGCAGGACCCGACGGCGCGCGTCGCCTGCGAGACCTTCGCCACCACCGGCGTCGTGCAGGTGATGGGCGAGATCACCACCACGGCCTATGTGGAGATCCCCGACATCGTGCGCAGGACCGTCCTTGAGATCGGCTACGACAGCGCGGACAAGTGCTTTGACGGCGCGACCTGCGCGGTGCTGACCGCGATCCACGCTCAGAGCCCGGACATCGCCCAGGGCGTCGATCGCGCGCAGGACGGCGACGATACCGGTGCGGGCGACCAGGGCATGATGTTCGGCTTCGCGTGCGACGAGACGCCCGAGCTGATGCCCATGCCGATCGCCCTGGCCCAGCGCATGGCCCGCCGCCTCGCCGATGTGCGCAAGGACGGGACCCTGCCCTTCCTCCGCCCGGACGGCAAGACCCAGGTCACCGTGGCCTACGAGGACGGGAAGCCCGTCCACGTGGACACCGTGGTCATCTCCGCCCAGCACGACCCGGACGTGGATCAGGAGACCCTGGCCCGCGCGCTGACGGAGCAGGTCATCCGCCGTGAGATCCCGGAGGAGCTGCTCGATGCGGACACCCGCATCCTGATCAACCCGACCGGCCGCTTCGTCATCGGCGGCCCCGCGGGCGACACCGGCCTGACCGGGCGCAAGATCATC
>JAFRPG010000054.1 GCA_017429265.1 Clostridia bacterium
AAAAACCTGACAATTCCCCAAGAATGATTTAACGGACGGCCCCGAAGGAGTCCAGAGGATTCGGAGCGCCCGGAAAACTGTCCGGTGGACAGTTTTCAGCGGAGAATGGGCGGCAGCCCCGGATCGATCGGAAAGCCCTCCGGTGCGCCCGCAGACGCATCCCCTTTTCATCGGAGTTCTCCCCGAAATGAAAAGCCGCCGCCCGAACAGGGTGACGGCTCTTTCCGTGAAGACCGCCGCGCAGCGGAGGTCATTGGAAAAACCCGAGAAAGAAATCGATGATCGCCGAGATGATCCCGCCTTTGCGCTTTTCCTTCCTCTGGAACTCGGCAAATTCCTCGTCCGTGAGAGGCCTGGGGTCTTCCCGTTCAGGCATTTCGGTTCTTTTTTTCATGATCGTGTCATCCTCGCCGGTATGATCTGTCATCCTGTTCATCCTGAAACAGGATGCGGGAATGCCGATCCTCTGGAACCGGCATTCCCGCTGTGAAACGTTTGCTTCCGATCAGTCCGACAGCACGCTGAGCTCGAGAACGGTGCTCACGCCGTTTTCGATCCAGACGATGGAGCCGTTCTCATCATAGCCGAACACGGCCGTGAAGGACTCGCCGTCGTTGAACGCGCCTTCCGCGGTGACGGTGTTCGTCTCGGGGTCATAATCGCCCTTCAGGATGGCGTCGTCCAGGATCTCGTTGTTCTCCCCGCGCTTGTACAGGCGGATGTCATACTGACCTTCGTACCAGTCAAAGAAGACCACTTCGATATCGTCCTTCATCCAGCGGCCGTTGTAGAAGCTGCCGATCTTCTGGAAGAGCAGGCCCTTGCCGGCGTCCTCTTTCAGATCCTTCCAGACGAGCTTTCCGTCTTCCGCGATCTCGAACTCGGCGTCGCCGTCCTCATAGTAGGTGACGTCCCAGTCGCCGGAGACCGTGTCCTGCTTGTAGTGCAGGCCCAGCGGAACGGTGGTGAGCTTGTTCTCCGTCAGGTCCGCGGAATACTCCCAGACGTCTTCCTTGTTGTCGCCCAGCTTGTGGACGATCATCAGCTTGAGCCCGCCGTCCTCGTCGAACACTTCAACGGACCATTCGCCGTCCTCAGCGACCCAGGCGCTCACGAACGGAGCGGCAGCCGGGTTTTCCTTCACGTAGCTGACCATGTCTTCGTCTTCCTCGGCGAACGCGGCCGTCATGCCGACAGCCAGGCAGAGAGCCATGAGCAGTGCAATCAGTTTCTTCATTTTGATAACCTCTTTTCGTTTTGTGTGTTTGGGTTGCGTTGTTATTATATCTCGGTTACCGTCAATCGGCAACCGTAAATTGATACGCAGCGCACATTCCCGGTGGCAGCGGATTTTCAGAAAATTTCTGATTCCGGGCGAGAAACCCGCGAACTCATCCGGAGAGAGGGTTTCGCGCTCTGCGGAGCGCCAGGGGCTTTCCGATCGCCCCTGGACCCTTCGGGAACGCATCTTCCTGGTTTGATGTTGGGCCAAAGTTAATGATAGAAGAACCTTATAATATCAGAGCCTATCATTAACGGGACGGCGCCGAAGGAGTCCAGAGGATTCGGAGCGCCCGGAAAACTGTCCGGGGGACAGTTTTCAGCGGAGAATGGGCGGCAGCCCCGGACCGATCGGAAAGCCCTCTGGTGCGCCCGCAGGCACGGAACTCTCTGCCCCTGCATTGCAAAAAGAGCCTCTCCGTGCTATGATCAATGCGAACTTTCATCGTCAAGGGAGGTGCAGCGTCATGCAAACCACCGGATCCTCACCGGACCTGCGCCGCGGCGCGGTGTCCGCTGCGGGTCGGCTGTTCCGCTGGTGGGCGCTGGCCGTGGCCGTCCTCCACACCTGGCTGGCCCTGACGCGGCACATCTGGGCCGCGGAGAACAACATGACCAAATCCCCCTTCTTTATGGGGATGCTGGCCGCCGACCTCTGGCTGACCGTCGGCCTGATAGGGAGCGTCGTCCTGTGGGTCGCCTTCTCCGTGATCTTCCTCCGGGGCGCACGGCATGCGCAGGCGCCCCTCCTCCGCCGGTGCCTCACCCCGGAGTGGATCATCTTCACCGTCCTCTTCCTCTGGTTCATCGTCACCCTGACGGTCTACAGCGGCCGGAACAGCCTGCTCCTGGCCTACTGGCATTACGTCATCGACACCGGCGTCTGCGCCCTGGTCCTCCTCCCCCTCGGGATCCTCCTCGGGGTCCGCCGGGGGCACCGGGCCATGCGCGCCCTCTTCCTCGTGATCCTCGGCTTTGCCACCGCATTCGTGAGCATGGCGCTGGTGTCCCTCTTCCTGGGCATCGAGATCAAGCTGCCCAACGGGATGCTCGTCCGCCTGGCCCCCAACGGAGCCGTGCGCCTCGGCGTCAACACGAACATCGGCGCGGGCATCTGCTTCGCGATGGTCTGCGCAAGCCTCTACCTGATCTTCACCCACCGGGGCGTCGCCCGGGCCGCCTGCTGCGCGATGATGCTGCCCTATCTGGCGTACTGCCTGCTGAGCGGCTCGCGCGCGTGCTTCCTTGCCCTGCTGCTCACCCTGACGCCCGCGGCGGGCATGCTCGCCTGGCAGGGCTTACGGCGGCTGTGCCGGTCCGACGATGCGAAGAAGCGGGCGGCGGTCCGCCTCGCGGTCTCCGTCCTCGCCGGCGTCCTCTGCTGCGCGGCCCTGCTCCTGCTCCGCCCCGCGCTGATGAACCTGCTCCTCGACAGTCTCCGCGTCCGCGCGCCCAAGGCGCTGGAGCAGGTCACCAAAGCCGTCTACACCGAGGAATCGCTGACGACCGACTCCAGCCGGTCGAGGATCTGGCCCGCCGTGCTGCACATCATGACGCAGAACCCGCGGCAGTTCGTCTTCGGCCTGCCGCGGGGGTATGAGTTGCAGAACGCGATCAAGGATACCCTGATCGCCCTCTACGGCAAGGGCAGCGTCATCGCGCACGCGCACAACCAGGTCCTGCAGGTCGGCGCGCGCCAGGGCGTCCCGGCCATGGCGGCCTACATCGCGACCCTCGTGCTGACCGCCGTGCGCTGCGTGCGGATCCTTGTCTCGCCCCGGAAGCGGGCGCGGCTGAAGGGCTGCGAGATCATCCCGGTCTGCCTGCTCGGCATGGTGTTCTTCAGCATCTTCGAGCCCTTCCTGTGGATGTACTTCTCCGCCATGGGATGTGTGTTCTTCCTGCTGGACGGCCTGCTGATCGCTGTCGACAGGGGCTACGGCGCGCCGGAAGAGCCCGCGGAAAAAGACGGGGAGCCGTCCCCGTCCTGACGTTATCCTTCATTTCATCAAGGCATCGGATCGAACCGGTGCCTTTTTGCGGTTCTTCTTTTTGGGAAAAGAGAATGCGCCTGCGGGCGCACCAGAGGGCTTTCCGATCGCCCTCTGGACTCCTTCGGCGCCGTCCCGATTAATGATAGGATTTGGGATTGGAAGGTTCTTTTCTCAACAATACTTTACCCAATACCATACAAGGAAGATATGCTCCCGAAGGGTCCAGGGGCGATCGGAAAGCCCCTGGCGCGCTCCGCAGAGCGCGGATCCCTTTCCGTTTACTTCGACACATCATTCTGCTGAAAAGGAGATGCGCCTGCGGGCGCACCAGAGGGCTTTCCGATCGCCCTCTGGACTCCTTCGGCGCCGTACCGTAAAAGATAGTTTATGAAGATTGTCAGTTTCTTAGTTTTGACTTCGCTTTGACCGGAAACTGACATGGAAGAGACGATCCCGAAGGGTCCAGGGGCGATCGGAAAGCCCCTGGTCATGCCCGCAGGTATGAATCCTCTCCCTTTATGCTTTTCCCTGACTATCCGTGAAGAACCATGATTCGGTTATGTTTCGGGAAATCCCTTATCCCCTTTCACCTCGCCACCATCAGCACCATGTTCTCCGCGGCGCCGAGGATCTGGACGGAGGTCCGTCCGTAGAGGGCATAGACCGCGGTGCCGGTCTGGGCCAGGAGCCACGGGCCGTCCGGGGACTCCAGCAGGGCCGCGTACATGCCCGCCAGGCGGTGCACCGCCGCGTCCGGATGCCAGTTCTCCCGCAGCAGGGTCTCCCCCGCCGCCAGGGGCCGCACGGACACCGCGGTCACGGCGGTGCCGTCCCCCAGCTCATACAGCAGGGACGCCCGGCGCGCCCATCCCCCGTTCCACGGGATATCCTCGACCTGCCCGCCGAGCAGGCTCAGCTTCTGCGACGCCAGCACTGGCAGGCCGAAGCGGTCCAGCAGCTGCGTGAGATCCGCCCGGCTCGCCATCGCGAAGGACTCCTCCGCGGCCGGGAGCGGCCCCGGGGTCGCGGCCTGCTCCTCGTCGGTCTCGGGCCGGGCCGTGACGGCCACGACGTAGAACACGGCCCCGAGGAGCAGGATCCCCGCCGCCGCGGCCGCCGCCCGCAGGACCCCCCGGACGGTCATCTTTCTCACCGGTCTCATGCTTCCTCCCGCTCTCACACGAGCGACACAGCCGGGATGCGCTCACGCCCCCGCAGCCGGTCCGCCCAGGCCTCGATCAGCCGGGTCAGCTCGCGCAGCTGGCCTTCCCGCGAGACTTCCCGCCAGCGGCGCATGTAGCGCCGGTACCAGGTCTCCAGGTCGACGGCCAGCGCGTTCCTCTCCTCCTGCCCGAGGCTTCCGCATTCCGCGGCGGCCAGGCCATTCAGGAGCCGCACGCCTTCCGCGGCAAGGTGGCAGACGCGGACCAGTTCGCGGCCCTGCCCGTTCAGCCCCGGCGCGGCCCGGTCGAGGATGTCCAGCGCCTCGCGCAGCCGCGCGTTCTTCTCCGCGGCGAGGGCGCATCTCCCGGCGTCCGGGCGGTGGCGGTCCCTCGCCTCGGGCGACGTGGCCTCGATGAACAGGGTCGCGTCCCACCAGGACCAGACCTCGTTCCCGGAGAGGGCGCGCAGGGCCTTCGCGGCCTGTCCGTCCCGGTCGCCGAGGAGGAGGAAGGACGCCGCGGCGAGGGTCTCCTCCTCATCCTGCTCCCCCGCGTTCCACGCGAGCGCCGCTCCGAAGGCGATGCCCGGCAGGCTGAGCACGGGGTCGGCGATGTGGCCGAAGTCGCCCCAGTCGGTGTTCAGCAGGCCGACCGCGCCGTACCGCATGCCGTGGCGGCTCATCGCGCGGATGTTGGCCCAGGCGCCGGGGAGATCCGGGATGAAGCGGTTCCAGCTCTGGATCCCCGGGCAGACCTCCTGCGGCAGGCCGAGGGCGGCGATCGCGGCCACCTGCCTGTCCGTCACGTCCGGCGCGTAGCCCCAGTTGAGGATGACGGTCCCCTCCGGCAGGCGGGCGGCGGTCTCCGGCTGGTGCAGGAGGATGTCGCCCCAGATCTGCGGGGTGACGCCGCTGTCGATCAGGTGACGGCACAGGGCGGTCACATGGCCGATGTACAGCTCCTCGGGCGGGATGCCGGAGGCGGCGGAGCGGCCCTTCCCCAGGTCAAAGGTCTCGTCGCAGCAGAGGTTGAAGCGCGCGGAGGTGAAGAGCCGCCGGTACTCGTCCACGAGGGCGGTCACGGTCGGCAGGGCGTCCGGGTGGGCCGGGTTGAGCGTGTGGTGGGCCATCATGTCGTAGAAGGCGAAGCGCGGCTTCTCGGCGTCCGGCAGCTCGCACAGGTCCGCATAGGTCTTCGTGGCCAGCATCCGGTAGAGGTGGCCGAAGGAGGAGAGCGAGGGCACTAGTTCGATCCCGCGCGCGGCGCAGTACCGGTCGAGCTCGAGGATCTCCTCCGCCGTCAGCGGGGTGTCCGCGCGCCAGGCCTCGCTGAGCCGCGGAAAGAGGAAGGTGTGCTCCACATATAGCTGCCACTCGTTGATCTTGAGGCGGCAGAGGAGGTCGGCGACCTTCTTCAGGCCCTCGATGGTCGGCACGCGGCCGCGCGAGCAGTCGAGGTAGTAGCCCCGGCGCGCGTAGTCAGGGCCGTCGAGGATCTCCAGCGCGGGGAGGACGGCGCCCCAGGTCCGGAAGGCCTGGCCGAGGGTCGCCGCGGCCCGGATGAGGGCCTGCGGATCCCGGCCGCACAGGTCGGCCCCGTCCGCGCCGATCCGCAGGCCGTAATCCGTCCCCGCCGGCAGATCCTCCCGCACGGACAGGCGGATGCGGGCCCCGTCCCCGGGGGCGGTCCGGACGACGGGCAGGCGCAGGCCGGTCGCGCTCAGGGCGTCCTCCTGAACGATCCGGGCCGCGGTCAGGGCCAGCTCGCCCTCCGCGTCCAGGAAGACCGGGGTCTCCTCACCGCAGCGGAAGGGCGCTTTGTCCTCCGCAAGGCAGAGTTTTTTCGGCATGGGCAGGAACGGCACGGCGGTCGCCTCCTTCGTCTTTGTCAGCTCTTTCCGAATATTATACACGAAGGCGGGCACCCCCGCAAGCGCCCCGGATCTTTTACAATCGCAAAAGAATTGTAACAATCATTTCATCTTTTCGCAAAATAAATGCCGCGGCCTCTTGTGAATTCCGTCATTATTGCGTATAATGGAAGGGACTTCATGCTATGGAGGGATTTCGCATGCGCAAGCATCTTCATCTGCTGACGGCGCTGATCCTGTCGGCGGCCCTGATCCTGGCCGCCCTGCCCACCTTCGCCGCGGACAGCGGGGCCGACCCGCTCACCCTCGCGGAGCTGCGGGCCTGGCTCGACTCCCTGCAGGCCCTGGCCGCGGAGAGCGAGCTCTACGACGACCCGCAGGATCCCGAAAACCGCACCGAGGACGGCTATGCCTTCGTGTACGACTTCGGCACGCTGTATTATGACCGGCCCGAGCTGACCGGCGAGAGCGTGCTGCGCGCCGCCGTCGTCTACGACGCCGAGGTCGAGGGTCCCCGCGGCACGAACACCGTGATGACCCTGGGCGACCTCCTCGCCAGCTTCTATTCCGAGAACCCGCAGCTGACCGGCACGCGGGAGAAGGCCCTGATCTACTGGGGCCGGAACCTCCCCGAGGGCAGCTGGTGGGCCGCCGCCGGCCGCGACGGTCAGTGGGTGAACACGGTGCAGTACGCCGTGCACGAGCGGCTCGGGGACGGGCGCTACACCGACGCCGGCCTGCTCTTCACCCTCCAGCAGAACACCGTGGTGGCCATCCGCGCCTACGGCCTGGACAAGGTGATGACAGAGGAGGAGGTCCGCGCCGAGGAGGAGGAGCTGAGCGCCCTCACCGCGGCGGATGACTACGCCCTCGTGCCGACCCTCGGCGACGGGTCCGCCGCCCCCTTCAGCGCGGAGGACCTGTACTTCCTCGGTCTCGACTTCCTCACCTGCACCCCCGAGGAGGCGACCGATGTCCTCGGCAGCCCCGACGCCGACGACGAGCAGAACGGCCTGCGCGTGCTGAGCTGGACGGACTGCGACCTTGTCTTCCTGCCCGACGCCCGCGGCGGCTGGCAGCTGACCCTGGTCAACATCATCGGCGATGACGCCGAAGGCCCGCGCTGCCTGCGCGCCGGCGATCCGCTCAGCCTGACCTATCAGCGCTTCCGCTTCGACGCCGCGCCCGAGACGAACGAGTGGATCATCTACGGCGAGGAGGGCAGCGGCAGCTGGGGCGTTGGCGAGTTTGCCGACGACGCCTCCGCCACCCTGCGCTACGGCTGCACGCTCGACGACGGCACGCAGGTCGTCCTGATGCTGAGCTACGAGATGCTCGAGCTCAGCGAGATCACGGTGTACAGGGTGCACTGATCGGAACCTTTTTCCGGGACCGCAAGGTTCCGTCGGAAATCATCATCATCCGCTTCCCGGAGGGAATGGCATGAGAATCGACCTGGATTGTCCGGCGGAAGTCTGGCGCTGCCAGCTTCCCCAGAGCGCCGAGGACCCCTGTGAGGTCACGCTCTTCAACCTCAGCGACCAGCGCATCGTATCCGCGGAGGTCACCATCATCTTTGTGGACAGCGAAGGCGCGGAGCTGCAGCGGCTGGTGGAGCGCGCGCACGATCTCACCGGGGACCCCGGCGAGTCCTTTGTCATGAACCTTCGCGTGCCCGCCGGCATGCTGAGCAAGGACACCCACCACATGGAGGTGACGGTGGAGAAGGTCTGGTTCTCCGACGGCATCGTCTGGCGCCGCACGCGCGGGAACCTCGTGGAGTACCAGAGCAACGCCCTGCCCCGGGGCCGCGAGCGGAACATGCTGACCTTCATCGCCGGCCAGGACGCCATCGGCTACCCGGTGCGCCAGGGGAACCTCTGGCTCTGCGTCTGCGGCCGCCCCAACGCGGAGGAGACCGCGACCTGCGCCCGCTGCAAGCGCGACCGGGACCTCGTCTTCGAGAACTGCAGCCCCGACGCCGTGGCGAAGGCCATGGAGCGCCAGGAGGAGCGCCTCCATCAGACCATGCAGTCCTCCACCCGCCTGGGCAGCGGCGAGAACCGCGACTTCATCCGCCGGAAGAAAAACTACGGCCGCGTCGTCGCGATCGTGGCGGTCGCCCTGCTGCTGGCGGCCGCCGGCGCCTTCGGGTACCACCGCTGGATCCGCCCGCGCATGGAATACCGCGCCGCCGCCTCCCTCCTGCAGAGCGGGAAGTATGTCGAGGCCGCCGTCGCCTTCGCGAACCTGGGCAGCTACCGCGACAGCGCGGACAAGACCCTCGAGGCCCGGTACCTGCGCGCGCAGGAGCTGCTGGACCAGAACCGCTTTGCCGACGCGCGGGCCGCCTTCGCCGACCTCGCCGAGCGCGGCTGGCAGGACAGCGCCGACCGCATCACCGAGACGGACTACCTCGAGGCGGTCCACATGCTCTCGGAGGGCAAGGCCTCCGAGGCCCGCGACGCCTTCGAGCGCCTCGGCGACTACCGCGACAGCGCCGACCAGGTCCTCGCCTGCAAGTATCAGCTCGCGGAGCAGAAATTCAACAGCAAGAAATGGCAGGAGGCCGCCGACGCCTGGGTCGAGCTCGGCGAGTACCGCAACAGCGCAATCCGCGCCCTGCGCGCCCGCTACAGCCTCGCGGAGGAATACCTCGCCGGCGGAGCGTGGCAGGAGGCCTACGACGCCTGGATCGCCCTGGGTGAATACAGCGACAGCCCCGCCCGCGCCCTCACCGCCCTCTATGAGGCCGGAAAGGCCCAGGAGGATCCCGCCACCGCCCTCGAATGGCTCTGCCGCGAGGAGCTCGACGGCTACATGGACGTGGAGGAACTCCGCCGCAAGCGCTGGTATGACCGCGGCATGCAGCTCCTCACCGCGGAGGAGCCCGACCCCTACGCCGCCGGCGAGGCCTTCGCCAAAGCGGGCAGCTACGCCGACGCCGAGGAGCAGGCCGTCGCCTGCCTCTATGCCCCCGCCGCGGAGCTGATGAAGGAGAAGCGCTACGCCGAGGCGGCGGCGCTCTTCGCCCGTCTGCCCGGCTTCCGGGACGCGGACGCCCAGTGGGTCACCTGCATCCGCCAGCAGGCCGTCGCGGCCGCCGCGCAGCAGGACTGGGCCGGCGCCGTGGCCTTCTGCGACATGATCCCGGAGGACGCCGCCGCGATCTATCTGCGCCTGCACTACCTCAAGGCCGACGCGCGCCGCTGCATCGCCGGGGGCGACTATGCCCGCGCGATGGAGCTGCTCCGCCTCCTCCCCGACACGGACGCCGAGGTCACCGGGATGAAGTTCGAGTGCGTCTACCTGCAGGCCAAGGACAAGGAAGCCCTCGGCGAGTGGGGCAGCGCGGCCGTCGACTATGAGGAGCTCGCCGGCAGCGGGTACAAGGATTCCGCCGCCCTCGCCCTCAACGCCCGCTACAACGAGGCCCAGGCCTATTTCCAGAGCAGCGACTACGAGGCGGCCTACGACGTCTTCTCCTCCCTCGGGGACTACCTCAACAGCGAGCGGCGGGCCGAGGAATCCCGCTACCGCATGGGCATCGCCCTCGAGAGCACCGGCGAGTACGGGGAGGCCGAGCCGATCTTCCGCGAGCTCGGCGACTACCGCGACGCCGCGGACCATCTGCGGCAGGTCAGCTACAGCATCGCCGTCTCCCTCCTCAACGAGGGGAACTTCGCCGCGGCCCGGGAGCGCTTCACCGCGCTGGCCGCCGAGGAGTATGCCGACAGCAAGACCCGGATCCTCGCCTGCGACTACGCCAAGGCCGAGAAGCTCCAGGCCGAGAACAACCTCGAGGCCGCGGCCACATCCTTCGCTGAGCTGAAGGACTACTCGGACGCGCGCATCCGCGCCAGCGCCCTGTGGTATCAGCTGGCGGAGAACGCGGAGGCCTCCGGCGACCTGATGCGCGCCGCGCAGCTGTACTCGAGCGCCGGGGACTATAAAGAGAGCGCGTCCCGCCTGGCCGCCATCCAGGACCAGGTGTACGGGGAGTTCGCCGAGCTGGCCCGGGGCGCGATCGACGCCGGGAACACGGCGGCGGCCGCCTCGATCCTCGACGCCCTCGACCTGACAGCCCTGCCGGAGCGCTACGCCTTCCTGCGTGAGCTCTGGCACGACGCCTGCTACGCCGAGGGCAAGCGCCTGCTCGAGGGCGGGGAGCCCGACCTGGCCTACCCTTACCTCCAGCGCTGCACCGGCCACCTCGATACCGACACCCTGACCAACCGCGAGGAGTGGAACATCCTCGGCACCTGGAACGACGATTCGGCCAAGCTGATCCTGATCCTGCGCAAGCAGGGCAAGCTCACCGTGGACGGCGTGACCGTGCCCTTCACCTTCAACCGGGAGAAGCGCGAGATCCGCGTCACCCTCACCGGCGACGACGCCCAGACCAGCGAGGCCGTCTACTTCGTCCTCGTGAGCGTCGGCGGCGGCACGATGGAGCTGCGGGACATGCGCGGCGAGGAGGAGAACCTCCTCACCCTGACCCGCAAGGCCCCCGACGAGCTGCAGCCCCTGCCCGCCGTCAGCTTTGCCACCATGACCGATCTCCCGGCGGACGCCGCCGGATCCGTCCCGCAGACCGGCGAGGCCGGGACGGAGGAGACCGACGCGGCGCAGACCGAAGAACCCGCAGACGAGTGACAGGACACAGGAGGGAATTATGGCCAACTATGTTTCGGAGGCAGTCATCCGCAGGCTGCCCGGCTATTACCGGCACCTGAGAGAGCTGGAGGCGGAGGGCGTGACGCAGATCTCCTCCAAGGACCTCGGCGAGCGAATGCGCCAGACCCCGTCCCAGATCCGGCAGGACATCAACTGCTTCGGCGGTTTCGGCCGGCAGGGCTACGGCTACAGCGTCTCCGAGCTCAAGCAGGAGATCGGCCACGTGCTCGGGCTGGACCGGGAGCACACGATGATCATCGTCGGGGCCGGGTCCATCGGCAGCGCGGTGGCGCACTATCCGACCTTCATCCGCGAGGGGTTCCGCACGCTGGCGCTCTTCGACACCGATCCGGCCCGGATCGGCACCTCGGTCAACGGGGTCCGGGTGCACTCGATGGAAGAACTCCCGCTCTTTCTGGAGGAGCACGCGGTGGATATCGCGGTGCTGGCTGTCCCGGGGGACGCGGCGCGGGAAGTCTTTGATGAGCTGGCGAGGTGCGGGGTGACCGCGGTGTGGAATTTCGCCCCGGTGGACCTGCACGCCGAGGAGCGCGGGATCACGGTGGTCAATGTCCATCTTGCGGACAGTCTGCAGACCCTGTCATACAAGATCGCGCACCGCTGAGGCTCTTTGCATCGGAGCGCATTTCCGAGGGAGAGGGTTCCGCGCTCTGCGGAGCGCGCCAGGGGCTTTCCGATCGCCCCTGGACCCTTCGGGGCCATCTTTTCCTTGTATGTTAATGGACAAAGTAATCTTGATAAAGAACCTTACAATACCATTGCCTATCTTCACGGGTCGGCTCCGAAGGTTTCCAAAGGGCGATCGGAAAGCCCTTTGGTGCGCCCGCAGGCGCATACCCTTTTCAGCGAAATCGGCTGTCAGTGAACGGAAAGGGTTCCGCGCTCTGCGGAGCGCGCCAGGGGCTTTCCGATCGCCCCTGGACCCTTCGGGATCGCCCCTTCCTTGTCAGTTGTCGGGTAAGGCTGAGAATAGAATCTGTCAGTCCATCAAATACCTGACAATCCTCAAGATCTTTCTTTTACGGGACGGCGCCGAAGGAGTCCAGAGGGCGATCGGAAAGCCCTCTGGTGCGCCCGCAGGCGCATCCCCTCATCAACGAAGTTTCTCTGATGAAACGTGCAGAGCCCGTATTCTTATCACACAGGAGGCCATCACCGACCATGAGAACCGTCAAGCACCGCGAAGCCCTCGGGCGCTCCAGGAGCCTGCAGGCGCGGGAGGAAGACCCCTACGCCCGCTTTGCCCGCAGCGAACGCCGCAGGGCGCGGAAGCAGGAGCGCAGGCAGCGGAAGCACACCGCCCTCTGGGTGACCCTCTCCGCGGTCAGCGTCGCGGGCATCCTCTGCTGCGCCGGTCTCCTCCTCCCCCAGATGGGGACGGCGGACCCCTCCTTCACCTTCTTCCGCCGGGGCTTCGCCACGCACGACAGGGCCGGGGAAGCCCGGCTCGCCGAGGACAAGAAGCTCCTCGAGGCCCTGAGCGGCAAGGCCTCCGCGCCGGATCCGGCAAAGCGGGAAACCCCCTCCGGCACCCCGACCGCCGAGCCCGCGCCCTCCCTCCTCGTGACCTATGAGGGCAAGTTCGGCCCCGGGATCTACATCGACGGCATCGACGTCTCCGCCATGACCCGCGAGGAAGCCCTCGCCGCCGCGGAGGCTGTCCCGGCGGAGGGCGGCGGCGAGTTTTCCATCACCGTCGTCGCGGCCGGACTCAGCTTTACGATCGACTCCGACCAGATCCCCATGACGCGGAACCTCTCCGCGGTCGTGCAGGCCGCCTGGACCCGCGCCCAGCGCGACTTCAACGCGAGCCCCGAGTGGATCGACGGCGAGCCCGTCTCCGACTATAACCTGCGCGTCCTCCACGAGCGGGAAAAGCGCCTGAAAGCCCGGGATGAGGAGCCCGTCTATTTCCAGAGCCGCCTCGATTTCAGCCGCGAAGCCATCCGGGAGCGGGTCGAGGGCATCGCCGCCGCGATCCGCGTCGACCCGGTGGATGCTGCGCTGGTCGGCTTTGACCCGGCGACGAAGACCTTCTCCGTCCGCAACGAGCACAGCGGCGTCACCCTCGACGCGGAGGCGCTGTACAAAAAAGTGGTGGCCTGCCTCGAGCGCGAGGAGCCCTACGCCACGGTCACCGTGGAGCCGCAGACCGTCCCGGCCGGCGTCACCGCCGACAGCATCCGCGCGCGCCTCGGCCGCATCTCCTCCTACACCACCAAGACCACGAGCAACAAGAACCGCAACACCAACGTGCGCCTGAGCGCCGAGGCGATCAACGGCTACCGCGTGGACCCCGGCGAAGTCTTCTCCTTCAACCAGGCCACCGGCCAGCGCACCGAGAAGAAGGGCTACAAGCCCGCGGTGGCCATCTCCGGCGGCGCGACGCGCGACGAGATCGGCGGCGGCGTCTGCCAGACCTCCTCCACCCTGTTCAACGCCGTGGCGAGGGCGGACCTCGAGATCGTGACGCGCAACCCCCACGCCTGGCCCTCGAGCTATGTGGAGAAGGGGCTCGACGCCACGGTGAACTGGCCCGACCTCGACTTCCGCTGGCGGAACGACACCGACCAGCCCATCTGGATCGTGGCCGCCTACGCGGACCGCCAGGTGACCGTCGAGCTCTACGGCATGACGCTGGCCGACGGCATCCGCATCGAGCTGGAGAGCGTCGTGACCCGCACCATCCCCAAGCCCACTGACATCCGCTACGTCAACAACACCGATCTCCCGGTCGGCACGCGCAAGCAGACCGTCAACGCCCGCAAGGGCTACGAGGTGGAGACCTGGAAGGTCTGGAGCCGTGACGGCTACGAACTGAAGCGGGAGATCCTCTTCACCACAACCTATAAGGCCTACCAGGAGACGTGGGAATACAACTGATCCGTTTCCCGGATCGGCAAGCTGAACCAGAAACGCCGGCCGCGAAGGGGTCCCGGGCGCGACCGCAAAGCCCCCGGCTCTGCCCGCGGGCCGGATACGATCCGCGCAGGAGGCAGTCCATGGAACATCCGATCCTGATCATCAACGGCAGTCCCCGGGGCGAGGGCAGCAACACCCTCCTCGCCGCGCGGGCCCTGGCGGAGGGGCTGGGCGGCGCCGCCCCCGCGTCCGCGATCCGCGAGCTTTCTCTCCGCGACCTGACGATCGAGCCCTGCCGCGGCTGCTTCGGCTGCTGGCGGGCCACCCCGGGCCATTGCGTGATCCGCGACGATATGCGGACCGTCATGGACGCCCTCGCGGAGGCGAATACCGTGATCGTCTCCTTCCCGGTGTACTTCTTCGGCTTCCCGGGCCCGCTGAAAACGGCCCTCGACCGGATGATCCCGGTCATGCACGCCTACGACGGCGGAGAGACCCTGCACCGCGTGCGCGAGAGCTTTGGGGAGAAGCGTTTCCTCTTCATCTCCACCTGCGGGTTCCGGGTGACGGAGGGCATCTATGACGCCCTGCGCGCCCAGCTGCGGGCGATCTTCGGCGATCCCGCGCCCCTGCTCACCGCCATCCCCCAGGCCGAGCTGATGCAGGTGGAGCAGATGCGGCCGATCGTCGCGCACCGCCTGGACCTCGTGCGCCGCCTCGGCGAACAGCTGGCCGCCTCCCCCGCCCCGGACGCCTCCCTGCTGCGGGAAATCGAAAGCCCCCTGATCCTCCCCAAGGCCTACCATCGCCTGGTGAGCATGATGCACGGGACAGAAGGCGCGTAACGGAATTGCATACGAAAGGACAGGCCGCCTCTCGGAAGCGCAAAAGGTGCCTGCCTTTTGTTTTTCACGGAAAGCTCGGGAAAACCATATGGAAGGGGTTCCGCGCTCTGCGGAGCGCGCCAGGGGCTTTCCGATCGCCCCTGGACCCTTCGGGAACATGTCTTCCTTGTTTGGTATGGGGTAAAGTATCGTTGAGAAAAGATACTTTCAGTCCCAATTCCTATCATGAACGGGTCGGCGCCGAAGGAGCCCCGCGGGCGATCGGAAAGCCCTCTGGTGCGCCCGCAGGCGCATATCCTCTGCTTCGGTTTCCCAA
>JAFRPG010000055.1 GCA_017429265.1 Clostridia bacterium
GATGCCCAAAACGGGTTAGGCGGCACCTCGATATGGATGGTGTGACTGGCCACTTTGAGCGGCCGCTCTAAATAAATGACGGTGGGTTCCTTCACTGCTGTTTCAATCTTGTATTTTTCCGTCAGCAAAGCGGAAACAACCTCCAACTGCATCCGACCCAAAAAAGAAAGAATGATCTCATGGGTGGTGGAATCCACCTCGTAGTGCAAAAGCGGGTCAGTATCCGCAATTTGCGTAAGAGCGTCCAGCAACCGGTCTCTTTGCTCTGCCGTTTTTGGCGTAATCGTCGTCCGCAGCATAGGGAAGGGAACATCACTCCACATTTCACGAGGAAGTTGGGTTTTGTCCCCCAATATATCGTTTAATCTCAAGCTGTCGCTGGGAAGGATGACAATTTCGCCCTTATGGGCGGTATCTGTCCGAACAATCTCCCCTTTGGATGGAATACGCATCTCTGTGATTTTCAGCTTTTCTCTCCCGGCTAGGGCCACCGTATCCCGCAGACGCAGCGTTCCGCTGTATAGCCGCAGATAGACAAGCCTCTGGCCGCAATCTGTATACTCCACCTTGAAAACGCTGCCGCACAGGGCGGTGCGCCCCTGTTCCTTGGTCGGTTGGAACAGCCCTATCACCGCATCCATCAACCGTTGAATGCCAAGGCCGTTTTTGGCGCTACCATGATAGACCGGGAGCAGGGAGGCGTCTTGAACTCGCCGCTGTTCTTCTTGCGCAAGTTCTTTCTGACTGATTGATTCTCCTGCGATATACTTTGCCAATAACTCATCGTTATTTTCGATGACCGAATCCCACACCTCTGCACTAGTGTTTTCTGTCAGAGTTATTTTCGAGGACAGCGACACTGTCTGCTTGATGATAATATCAGCGGAGAGCTTATCCCGAACAGACTGATATACGCTCTCCAAATCAATGCCAACCTGGTCGATCTTGTTGATAAAGATAATGGTGGGGATGTTCAATTTCCGTAGGGCATGGAACAGAACACGGGTCTGGGCCTGCACGCCATCTTTAGCGGAGAGCACCAAGATGGCCCCGTCCAAAACAGCCAGAGAGCGGTATACCTCTGCCAAGAAATCCATGTGGCCGGGAGTATCCACAATATTGACTTTACAACTGTGCCACTGGAAAGAAGTGACTGCCGTTTGAATGGTAATTCCACGCTGCCGCTCCAAAAACATAGTGTCCGTTCTCGTTGTCCCTTTTTCGACGCTCCCCGGCTCTGAAATGGTTCCGCTGGCATACAGCAGGCTTTCTGTCAGTGTCGTCTTGCCCGCATCTACATGGGCAAGAATCCCGATATTGATAATGTTCATGTCTATCCTCCATACAAGGCCCAAAAGGGCGCAAAAATCCCCAGCGGCAAATACTTTTACCGCTGGGGATCATGACTTCGGATACATAGAAACGCATTCAGCTAACATGAGCCGTTATCCGTCACGATATTTGATAAAAAGGCAAAAGCATTCTTAAATTGGGTACAAAAACCAAGCCCCTGCAAGGGGCAATTATTTTTGTGCCCATTATCAAATTTTATTTAAGAATACCTTGCCGCATGTTGAATAGCCTCCTCAAATCAGGATGACAGCAGTATAGCATAGTACACTCTAAAATGCAAGAAGTTTTTACCCGCTGTCCCAAATAAATCAGGAGGGCATTCACCGGGACACCCTTCGATTTGGGGCCTCATGCGCAAATAATTTCTGTGTCCACGATTTCCGCCGCACACGCCCGGATATTGTTAGTTCCTCTGCAACTCATACCACAGGCCGTTGCTCTCGTCGAAGATGTACTTTTCCATAATGTTACCTCCATTTTTTTGATTATCGTGCGCCTACTCTCATTTTGGGCCTTGCGGCCCGTTTCCGTTCCTTTTCAGCCTGTTCCTGCTGGTAAACAGCCTCCAATATCTTGTCCGCCTGTTCTGGGCCAATGGCCCGTCTGACCCGCTCATAGTCCCTGACCTGTCCTTTTAAGCCGTCCCTCTCGGCGCAGACCTCGTAAATCCTGGTGGAAAGAGAGCCGTTCTTGCTGACCTCCCGATCATAGGCGCTTTGCAACCGCTCAAACCTGCTTTTGAGGTCGAAATAGGCCCGATAGACGGAGCGCAGCACTTTGACGATTTTCTCCCAAAGGGGCTTGGCCTTCTTCTCTCGGTAAGACTTGGCCGATTCCAGCGGCCCCGCCTCCGGCAGCGTCCGCTCTGAATCGTCGGAGAAGTCCGCCGCCAGCTTTTCCATGCCCTTGAGCAAGGGAGCTACATCGTCCAGCTTTGCCCTGGCCTGGGCCGCTTTCTTCTCGGCTGCTGCCGCCTCCTTATTCTTTTGGTCGGCCTCAACCTGGGCCAGCGCCGATGCCTCTTGAAGCTGTGCAAGCCGTTCCTGCTCACGCTCCGTCTTGAACTGCATAACAGTCAGATGTTCCTCGGAACTGCCACGCTCCCCGCGCTCTACATTGTCATAGCCAGCGGAGCGCATATGCTCAAAGAAATCGTCTTGCAGGACACTGTACGACTTTCGTAGGACGGGCTTGCCCTTAGCTGTGCATAGCGGTTCTCCGGTAGCTTCGTCCAGAATGGACTTGGACGCCCACTTCTTACTCATGCTCACCTGCATGATCGTTTCCTTGACCTTTCCCACCAGGGACTTGTCCTTACACCGCTTTGTCCAGCGTATCTCCTTCTCCACCACCGGGATATAGACCACATGGAGGTGGTAGTGGTACACGTCCTCCCCCAGCGCCTCGGACATGGCCCGGTTGCGCTCGTCGGCGTGCATGACCGCCGACAAAATATACTGCTCTCCACCCACGATTTTGATTGCGGCTTTATAGGCTTCGGTGTAAAATTGTTTTGCGAAGTCATACCCGCCGTGATTGTAGAAGTAAGCGGAGTTTACGTCAAAGACCAGCTCACTGTATCGAAAGGCGTCCTCCTTGATACCACGGGTGGAAATCACGCCATCAGCCTCCATTTGAGCAAATATCTCCCGATACCCAGCGGACGGGGTTTTGAAATGGACATTGAGCGGCGTCCGCTCTAATACAATGTCTTGGTTGACATAGGAATCTTTCTCACGCTCATTGTGCTGCTGGGTGTTGCCGATCTTGGTTTCGGTCAGCCTCATATTTCTTGCGTTGATACGGTCAATACCGTCGCCTCTCGCCATAGGCAAAAATCCTCCTGTTTCAGATGTTGGGTTGTTGATCGAGGACGGAAGTTCAGGGGAGGCACTTCCTGCGGGAAGTGTAATAACCCACTATGACACTTTCATCCCTTCGGGCTGCAAAGTGTCGTGGGCTCTCCGAGGGGGTGTGGGGGCTTTGTCCCCGGCAACATCTCCGGCCTAAGAGCCGCCGCAAGCGGCGGTTGGCCTCCGAAACGCCTCGCTGCGGCTCGGTGTGCGGTTGCCTCCCCCAGCAGGGCCGCCCTTTTACCCGCAGGGTATACTTCGCAGAAAAGGGCACCCTGCACCTCGTCGGGTCAAAGTCCGCTCCATTCGGGACGGCCTTGTGTCCATCCCTCACTCCGCTCCCTTGCCCCTCCTCTCCCCACCGCAACCGCTTCGCTGGGTTGCGGTGGGGGTGGGAAACGTCTGGGGCCGCTCCCTGTGACAGCCGTGACGACTGTGACGATGTTTCAGACACCGCCCCCGCCCTCAAAAAAGCCGTCACGGTCGTCACGCCTGGGGCGGTTCCAGCGTCAGGCTGATACTTCTCCCGGCGTGGCTCCTGCTGTTCTCATAGCGGATGTGGTAGTCTGTCAGCAGCTTCCCGGCCCGGACATTCAGCCGCATTGCCAGGGCATTGGGCTTCATGTCAGTCTGGAGCGCCGCCGCCAGTTCTGTGGCCGTCCCTGCCCAAGAGGGGCTTTCCGCTGTTACAAGGGCGGCTACGGCCTCCAGCACCGGGTCGGGCGGCTCTGTCCATGCCTCCGTTTCCGTACGCTCCAGCGTCCATATCAGCCGTTCCTTGTCCTTGGTAAGATAGAATCGCTGGTCTTGCTGGTCACGCCCGGCCACGTCCAGAACGGCGTTGCCGTCCGTCCGCTTCTCCTTTTGAAGAAGAAAGGCTCCGTCCGCTGCTCCCGCCAGTCCGTTGGTGCCGGAGATCATATCGAACTTATCATCGGCCTGTTGTTTCCGGGTGTGATGTAGAGAAACCACGCAGAGTCGTCTTTAGAATCCGATTGCATCGTATCGTTTTTCGACCTAATTGTATAATCTGTGCAGGATATTCTAACCTAACTGGCCAACTTATTCTATATGGTTTCTGACGATGGATTAGCCGGATATGCCTGCGCAAAGAGCTACGGGACGGTACACCATCGCCGTGATTGCGCGAGGGTAAGGGAGTTTTGCAGATAAACGTTATTCTACAAATGCGGATAAACTCCTGCACAAGATCAGACCTGTAACAAAAGTATTTCTATAGCGTTTTTCATGGAGGTGAGAACCAAATCCCCTGTCCCACGTTTTCCATATCGTACATAGGCCGCAAAGACCAGTCCGTTATGGCAGCAGCAGCCTATAACGCCGGAGAGAAGATGTACTCCGAGCATGATCACGAATGGAAGCATCCACACAGCAGCCCCGAGCGAGTCGTATACCGGGAAGTCATGCTGCCGGACAACGCTCCCCGGGAATATGCTGACAGCCAGACACTCTGGAATGCGGTTGACGCTGCCGAGAAAAGAAAGGATGCCCAGACAGCCCGTCGGATGCTCATTGTTCTCCCGAAGGAACTGACGTATGAGCAGAACCTGGCGCTGATCCGGGACTACTGCCAGCAGGAGTTTGTCAACAAAGGCATGATCTGTGATCTGTACTATCACGACGAAGGCGATGGCAATCCCCACGTTCATCTGCTGCTGACCCTCCGGGCCATGGACGAACATGGCGAGTGGCTTCCGAAGACCCGGACAGAATATGTGCTTGATGAACGAGGCAACCGAGTCAAGGGCAAGAATGGGAAGTGGAAAACCCGCAACATCAGCACCGTCGACTGGAACGATCACAAGTATGCCGAGATCTGGCGGCACGATTGGGAAGTGATGCAGAACGCCGCCCTTGAAGCTGCGGGCAGGCCGGAGCGAATCGACATGCGCTCTTTGGAGAGACAAGGCGTAGAAGACCGTCTGCCTCAACGGCATCTCGGTCCTGCCGCAGCCGCCATGGAGCGGAAAGGCACCGTCACGGAGATGGGCGAAAAGAATCGTGAGATTCTCAGCATCAATCGACTTCTCGGTTCTCTGAAACGGGCAGCGAAGAAGCTGGGCGATAAGATCGCGGAACTGATGGCAGCAATCCACCACCAGGAAGTGCTGGAGAATCCGCAGACTCATTCCCTGACCGATGTGATCCTCAGCTACCGGGCCATGCGCGAAGCAGGCCGGGAAACCTGGGGCAAATATGCCCGTGACAAGGCCGGTATCAGAGATCTGCAGGATATGTCCAAAATGATCATTCTGATGAAAGAGACCGGCATTACCACTGTGGAAGATCTGGCGCTTCGGCTGTCCAACACCCGGGTTCAGCTTGAGCTGATGCAGGGCGATGTCCGCAGCAACAATCAGGTGATCCGTGATATTGACGATTTCTTTGCGGCTATCGAGGATTACCGAGAGCTTGCCCCTCTTCAGGATCAGCTGAACAAAATTCATTTCAAAGGTCGACGCAAAGCCTTCCTGGCTGAACATGCTGATGAACTGAAGCGACTCCGCAAGGCATCTTACCTTCGCGAGAAGCTCTCGAAGAAGCTGGGTGTTTCGCTTCCCCTGGACAAGGCCGGCGTGAAGAAGCTGAAAGCCCAGCGGCAAGAACTGACAGAACAGAATGAATCACTTCGTCCCAAATTGGGACAGATTCAAGCAGAGCTGGATCAGTTGAGCAAGCTCCGCTACTGGACACGCAAGGCGATCCCGGATGCACTGCCAGAGCGAGAAGACTTCGCAGAGCAGATGGAAGTACGGGAAAACCGTCGAGAGCTGGAACAGGTCATGGATGCTGCCCTTGAAGCGGTGACGCAGGAGACGGATGAGCAGCCTGTGACGGAAAGACCGATGCAGGAAAAGAATCACGATCACGAACGGTAATGAAAACTCCCCGGCTGGGCTGTGAAAGCCCGCCGGGGGTAAGACAAAGAGGTGATGATAATGGAGAAAGAAAAGAAAGATGTGACTGAGCAGAAAGCGGCAATGACTATCAGATATGGCAAGACACTCTACAAGGTCATCTTCCGCTTTGCTGGGAAGGGCAAAGCAACCATGAACGACAAGGTTTTGAAGCTGATCCGCTCAAATTCTCTTTGCGAACCAACATCGTAAAGGGATTTTTCAAATTTCCCGAAAAAAACAGCGTAAAAGTACTTGACCCAACGGTTCCGCATCCCGAGCACGTTCCCCGCGCACCGGCCCAGGTACCAGGCCAGGACGCACAGGGCGAACATGATCAGCGGCACCGCCAGCATCGCCGGCGTATACTCCGCCGTGGCGAAGGTGTGGAGCAGGACGGCGGGCAGGCCGATCTGCACCGCCACGGTCTTCAGCGCATCGACGCCGCCGCGGGTGAGCAGGCGCATCCGCCGGCACACGACGCCGAGCAGCAGCGTCAGGGCCACCGGCAGCACCGTTTTCAGCACATCGATCCATCCGGGCAACGGGTCTCCCTCCCTTGGGGCAGTCTTGTCAGAGTGTGTTGGCCCAGGCGCCCACGAAGACCGCCGGTGAGTTCCAGTAGATCGCGATCTCGTTGGTGTCGGCGGAGGGCGTCTCGTCGAGGAAGTATTTGGCCGGGGGCACGTCCTCCCCCAGCTTCTCCTTCGTCTGCGGGTACGGGAAGCACTTGTTCGGCCCGCCCGAGATCAGACCCGGGACCGGAGCGTCGATGCCGTCCGCGCCCGAGGGGCGGTGGTGGGGATGCATAACGGGCCGCTCCCCGAAGCCGGTGACGAAGCAGGTGTCGAGGGCGTTGAGGCCGAGGGCGTAGTGCCACTGGAGCAGGGCACCGTCGCGCATGTCCTCCCGCCCGGTCAGGCGTGCGGTCACCGCCATGGCCATGGCCCCGCTCAGGATCGGCAGGATGCTGCCCCAGATGTAGCGGTCCGCCGGCAGGGCCGTGCCGTAGCCGGACTTCCGCGTCAGCGCCAGCACCTGCTCGCTCTGGGCGATGAAGTCCTCCCGGAGCGTTCCGTACAGCAGATCGTCGCCCCGCTCGCCGATGGCGAAGAGGCAGCAGAGCGCGCCGAGGCCGCCCACGTCCGCCCAGCCGAAGGCGGTCAGGTGCTGGCCCGGATACAGGGCCTCGGCCGCTTCGCGGAAGGCGGTCTCCCCCGTCGCGGCAAAGAGCTCGCAGGCGGCCCAGAAGCGCTCGTCCCGGTCGCTGCGGTCGCCGTACCAGCCCGTGCGCACGCCCTCCGGATTCGTGTAGGGCACAAAGTCCGGGTGACGCCGCAGCCAGTCCCACGCGCGGCGGGCGGCGAGCAGCATCCGGTTGGCAAAGCCCTCCGCGTACGGCCGGAAAACCCTTGCGGCCAGGGCCAGGCAGGCGCAGGCGTCCGCGGTGGCGCAGTGGGACACCGGCATCAGGTACTCGGTCTCCCTGTCCTTCTCGGGCATGATGAAGGGGGCGAAGCGGGCCTTCGTCAGCTTGTGGTGGAAGGCGCCGTCGTCGCGCTGCATCAGGAGCATCCACTCCAGCTCGTACCGGGCCTCGCTGAGGATGTCCGGGACGCCGCTGCCGGTCTCGGGGATGTTCAGGTCATCGGAGCAGCCTGCCGGGAAGAGCAGGCAGCTGTAGAGCAGGTGGGCCACGGTCACGGCCCCGGGCGCCACGTACTTGCCGTAGTCGCCCGCGTCGTGCCAGCCGCCGGGGACGTGCCGCCGGACGGTCCGGTCCTCCCAGTCCACGGCCATGGCCGTGTGGCAGGCCGCGTGGACGTAGGGTCCCGCGTGCTTTTCCTCCAGGGCGCACCCGCAGCGCTGGAAATACAGGCCCTTGATCAGGGCGTCGGTGACGTCCCTCCAGGGGCGCGCGGAGACGGTCAGCCTGCGCCGCTCCGTCCCGCTCACGAGAAAGTAGGTGCCCGCTTCCAGGATGCCGAGGTCCGGCAGGGCCACCCGGTCGCCGGAGGCCGCGTCCGCGGACGGCGGGTCAAAGGGAATCTCCCGGATCGTCTTTCCGTCGGCGTCCGCGAGGAAGACAGGGGCCTGCGAGACCGTCGCCGCACGCACGGGGAGTCCGGCGGCGTAGCCGGTCTGGTTCACCCGGAAGACAGAGGGCGTCGCGTCGTTCATGGTTTCCTTTCCCGCTCAGATCATCATCCGGTAGATCTTCGCGCAGTCCTCCTCGTCGAGGGTCACAAAGCCGGAGATGCTGCCCTGGCGCCCGTCGCCGCGGCACAAGGCCCGCACGAGGGCCGGGATGTCCTCCTCCTTCGCGCCGAGCTCCGCAAAGTTGCGCGGCATGCCGATGGAGGTCAGGAAGGCGCGGAACTTTTCGATGCCCTCGCGCGCGGTGACCTCGGGGTGGGCAAAGTCCATCTGGCAGCCCCAGACGCGCACCGCCGCCTGGGCGAAGCGCATCACGTCGTGATCCATCACATAGGTGAAGACCGCCGGCATCGTCACCGCCAGACCCGCGCCGTGAGCGCAGTCGTAGAGGGCGGAGAGCTCATGCTCGATGTTGTGGCTGTTCCAGTCCTGGCTGCGGCCCACGCCGCAGGAGTTGTTGTGCGCCATCATGCCCGCCCACATGATGTTGGCCCGGGCCTCGTAGTTGTCCGGGTCGGCGATGACCCGCGGGCCCTCGTGGATCATGGTGAGCAGCAGGGCCTCGATCAGGCGGTCGGTGACCTCGACCTCCTTCGTGTTGGTCAGGTAGCGCTCGTAGAGGTGGGCCATGATGTCGGTGATGCCCGCGGCGGTCTGGGCGGGCGGCAGGGTCTGCGTCAGGGCCGGGTTGAGGATGGAGAACCTCGGCCGGATCGCGTCGCCGCTGGCCCCGCGCTTGAACATGCCGTCCTCGCGCGTGATCACGCTGTCCGGGCTGCCCTCGCTGCCGGCGGCGGCGATGGTGAGCACCGTACCCACGGGCAGGGCCTTCTCAATGCGCTTCCCGCTGTAGAAGTCCCAGAAGTCCCCGTCGTAGACCGTGCCCGCGGCGATGGCCTTGGCGGAGTCGATGACGCTGCCGCCGCCCACGGCGAGGAGGAAGTCGACGCCTTCCCTCCGGCACAGGTCGATACCCTCATAGACCAGGCCGCTGCGGGGGTTGGGCTGCACGCCGCCGAGGGTCAGATACGGGATGCCCTCCGCGGCGAGGGAAGCCTCCACCCGCCCGATCAGGCCGGAGCGCACCGCGCTGCCGCCGCCGTAGTGGATCAGGACCTTCGTGCCGCCGAAGCGCCTGACCAGGCTGCCGGCCTGATTCTCGGTATCCCTGCCGAAGACGAAGCATGTGGGGGAATAAAACGTAAAGTTGTTCATCCGTGCGGTTCCTCTCTCTCCTGTGTCTCAGATGCGGTAGATGTAATTGTCCTTGCGGGGCGCGGCGGGCCTGTCCTCCGCGGCGCGGTAGCCGAGGATGCAGTGGCCGATGCCCTCATAGTCGCCCTCGATGCCGAGGGAGCGGAGGATCTCCTTGCCCTCCTCGCTGTCGAACTCCTCCTTCGCTCGGTGGATCCAGCAGCTGCCGAGGCCGAGGGCGTGGGCGGCGTTCATCAGGTTGCCCATGACGAGGCTGCCGTCGTAGAGGTACGTGCCGATCTTCCGGTCGGCCAGGACGATGATCAGGGCCGGCGCGCCGTAGAAGGGATCGCCGTTGGCGCCCATGACGGCGGCGTTCATCCGGGACAGGCGGTCGCGCGTCTCCCTGTCCGTCACCGCGATCATGATCGGCGACTGCTTCCCCATGCCGGTGGCGGCATAAGCGCCCGCCTCGAGGATCTGATCCAGGACCTCCTGCGGGATCGGGTCGGATTTGTAGCTGCGGCAGCTGCGGCGCTCTTTCAGGGCTTTCAGGACTTCACTCATGGCGGGTACCCCTTTCTCTGCGGTCGGTTTGCGTTTTATACGGTCGTTCCGGGTTGACAGATCATGGAAAACCGTGTATGATGATCTTAAACCTTGAAGTTACCTCTAAGTCAATACTTTTCGGGAGGAAAAATCCGTGTACTCCATTCAGGAAGTCAGCCGGCGGACCGGGCTGTCCGCCCACACCCTGCGCTACTACGAGAAGGAAGGCCTGATCACCGGGGTCGAGCGCAGCCCCGGCGGGTTCCGCCAGTATACCGACGAGGACCTGGAATCCCTCGGCCTGATCTGCTGCCTCAAGAACACCGGCATGTCGCTGGAGGAGATCGCCCGCTTTGTCCGCCTGACACAGGAGGGCGAGCACACCCTGCGCGAGCGCGTGGCCCTGCTGGAGGCCCACCGCGGCCGGGTCATCGACCGGATGGAGGAGATGAAGCGCCATCTCGAGAAGGTGACCTGGAAGCTGAACTTCTTCAGCGAAAAACTGAAGGCCTATGAAGAACGGAAACAAGGACAGGAGGACAAACCATGAACGAGCTGATGGCATCCGTGCGCGCCACCCCGACCCCCTACGGCACCGCCGCCCTGTGGTGGCTGGGCCAGATGAGCCTGATCGTCAAGCTCGGCGACACCGTGCTGAGCGTCGACTACTACGCCGCCGATGACCCGGACCGCCTCGTGAAGCCCCCGGTCCCCATGGACGAGGTCACGGGCGTGGACGCCTTCCTCGGCACCCATGACCACATCGACCACATCGACCACAAGGCGTGGCGGGTTTGGGCGAAGACCTGTCCGGACGCCGTGTTCGTCTTCCCCTCCCTGCACCGGGAGGCCGTCCTCGCCGACGGCGTCGACCCGGCGAAGGCCGTCGGGCTGGACGGCGGGGACAGCTGCCGGATCGGCGATGTCACGGTCCGCTGCATCCCGGCGGCCCACGAGTTCCTCGACCGCGATCCCGCCACCGGGCGGTATCCCCACCTGCAGTACGTCATCGAGGGGAACGGCCTGCGCATCTGGCACGCCGGCGACACCGTGCGATACGAGGGCATGGTCCCCGCCCTGCGCGCCCTGGGTCCCATCGATGCGGCCCTGCTGCCGATCAACGGTCGCGACGGGCGGCGCTACCGCGGCGGTTTCATCGGGAACATGACCTTCCAGGAGGCGGCGGACGCGGCGGGCGAGCTCGGCGTGGGCCTGGCGATCCCCGGCCACTGGGACATGTTCGCCGCCAACCCCGGCGATCCGGAGGCCTTCGCGGACTACCTGGACGCCAAGTACGGCGGGAAGGTCCCCTGCCGCATCCCGCGCTATGCCGAACCGATCCCGCTGACCAAAGCGGACTGATCCCGCCCCCTCGCTCTCAAAGGAGGCCGCTCATCTCCCGGGCGGCCTCCTTTCGCGTGCTCAGTCGGCGATCCGGTACAGCTCGTAGGCGCCGGGCTGGGTGCGGACCTCGAAGACCGCCTCGCCGTCCCGGCTGTACAGGGGCGGGATGCGGACCGGCTTCCCGGTGCGGCGGTCCTTCCGGACGGGCATCTCCAGCGCCTTTGGGCTGCCCTGCACATGGATGCGGACCGTGGCGGGCTGGGATGCGCTCGTCGCGTAGGGATAGACGATGAAGGCGCCGTTGTCGTAGGCAAAGAGGCTGATCCCGGCCCCGCACTCCAGGTAGGTCCGGGCCGCCGGGAACTCGCTGCGGATGCGCGTCAAAGCCTCCGGGGGCAGCCTGTACAGGTCGGGCATGCTGTCCGGCACCGCGAGGGTCAGCATCTGCCCCTTGCCGTACGTGTCCAGCAGCAGGACGCCGAAGCTTTCCTCGGTGTCGGAAACCTTCACGAGGGCCCAGGCGCTGTTGTTGCGGAACTCGCAGACCGGGATCGCGATCTCCTCCGTGCCGACGGGGAATTCCACCGGCCGCCGGGGCGCGTTCGTCTCCACGCGGTACTTCCGCCCGTGCGCCTTCCGCCCGTCAAAGCGGATGGAGGTCATGCGCCGGATCCCGCGGTCCATCGTCCGCTCGAGGAAGCCGTTCGTCACCAGCGCCTTGCCGCCCTTCGCCACCCAGGGTTCCAGCTTCTCCACGATGTCCGGGTCGCAGGCGGAGGCCCGGGTCAGCAGGATACTCGAAGCCTCCTCCGGCCAGTAGGGCGTGCAGACCACGGGCAGGCCGCACATGCCGAGGAAGTCCTGCACGTTGTCGTCGCCCTGGCTGTTGTCCGGCAGGTAGCACACGACGCCCTCCGGCGCGCCGCAGTGGTCGAGCACGGCGTCCAGCTTGTCCAGATGGTAGCCAAGCGGCGGCACGTACGGGTGGTCCGCCAGGGCCTGGAAGCAGAACATCATCAGCTCCTTCGGCTTGGAGAAGGCGGTCAGATAGACCTGCTCGAGGTACTGCTCGGTCAGGTGCAGGCTAAAGGGATCGAACCAGCCGCCGCCGTTGTGCCCGGGCCACATGTTCTCGAAGTAGGTCATCAGGGAGAAGCTGAGGTAGCGCGGCAGGTGCTGGTCCGAGGTCGTGGTGTCCCGGGCCTCGGTGCCGGTGTAGATGCGGTCGAAGAGTTTCCGCTGCCCGGCCGGATTGTAGCCGGTCTCCTGATAGCTCTCGGCCCAGTTGGGATACTTGATCGTGATTTTGCAGTCCGGGTTTTCGGCCTTCGCGGGGCCGATGATGTCCTCCCGGCTCACTTTCTCCATCAGGGCCAGGCGGTAGGCGCTCCAGCTGCCGTCGGTGATCCCGTGCGCCGCGTTGTATGCGTTCCGGCCCTTGCGGCAGGCCTCGCAGGTGCAGTTGGTGAAGAAGAAGTCGTCGATGATGAACTCGTTGAAGTGCCGGCCGATGAAGGCGCTGGCCTTCCGCAGCTCGGCGAGCATCCGCTCATCGTTGTAGCAGAAGGTGTCGAAGAGGCGCTGCTTCGGCTCGTCTCCCTCCGGCGTGGGGATGGTCGTGGTGAGGCCGCCGGCGACCTCCACCCCGTGCTTCGCGAAGAGGGCACGGCAGAGCTCCACATGCTCCTCGTCCGCCATGACGCCGGAGCGGAAGGGTTCCAGATAGACCTTGTCCGGCCTCAGGTACTTCTCAAAAAAGCGGATGTCCCGCTCCAGCGCGCGCTTCTCCGCATTCGCCGTCCCGGCGGCGACAAAGTAATACACCAGCTTGAAATTGCGGTAGTTGCCCATAATCTTCCTCCGGTCCGATGATGATATTTTTCTGCCTCCATCGTACCATAAACCGGCGGAATTTCAAGACGGGTTATTCTATCCAAAACCGCTCAAAACACCAAAAAACCGGCAATCGGAAGTCCGTTTGCCGGGGTCTGCTCAGCCCATGGCCGCGATCAGGTTCCGGTAGAAATCGACCGCGCCGGGGAGGCAGCTGTATTCGATGTTTTCGTTGAGGCCGTGCATGCCCTTCATCTGCTCCGGGCCGTAGATCACCGGGGCGAATCGCACCACGTTGGGGCAGATCTCCTGATAGAAGCGGGCGTCGGTCGCGCCGGTCATCACATAGGGGCTGCCCGCACAGCCGGGGAAGGTTTGCCCGATCACCCGCTGCACGGTGCGGAAGGCCTCGCCATGGATGTCCGTGGGCGGCGTATAATCGCCGGCGGAGAGCACCTCGGTCCCGAGGCCGTACTTCTCCGCGAGCCCGCGGATCACCCCGAGGCTCTCCTCCATGCCCTGGTGCGGGATGAAGCGCATGTTGGCGCTGACCGTCGCGCGGGCCGGCAGGACGTTGCAGGCGTCGGAGCCCGAGGCCATCGTGAAGGCGACCGTCGTGCGGATCATGGCGCCGGCCTGGGCGCTGATCATCGGCAGGACGCGCAGCAGCACGGGCCTGAACAGCCACAGGTTGGAGATGACGAGCTTCAGCGGGAAGGACGCGTAGGGTGCGAGGGTGCGGAACATGGCCGCCACCTCCTTCGGCATCCGCCGCCGGAAGGGGTCATGCGTCTCCACGCGGTTCACGAAGGCCGCCAGGCGTGCGATCGGCGTGTGCGCCGGCGGTGCGCTCGCGTGGCCGCCGGCCGACGTCGCGGTGAAGCGCACGTCCGCCTTCCCCTTCTCGAAGACGCCCACCATCGCGAAGTTCCCGTGGATGCCGCCGATGGGCTCGGAGATGATGCCGCCGCCCTCGTCACAGACCAGCCAGGGCTTCACGCCGCGGCGCTTGAGCTCCGCCACGAGCTTCGGGCAGCCGTCGCCGCCCCACTCCTCCGTGCAGGAGGAGGACAGGTAGACGTCGCAGGGCGGGACGTACCCCTCGGCCAGCAGCTCCTCGGCGGCCTGGAAGAAGGCCATCACCGAACACTTCGTGTCCGAGGCCCCGCGGCCCCAGACCTTGCCGTCGGCGATATCGCCGGAGAAGGGCGGATGGGTCCAGCTCTCCGGATTTTCCGCCGGGACGACATCCTGATGGCTCATCAGCACGAGAGGCTTTTCGGAAGACTTCCCCTTCCAATAATAGAGCAGGTTCCCGTCGATCTCCGTCTTCTCCAGACGGCTGTGCACAAGGGGGAAGAGTTCCTCCAGCAGGCGATGGAAGCCGAGGAACTTCTCCCGCTGATCCACCCCCGGCACGGAGACCGTCTCGCAGCGCACCATGCGCGCGAGCTTTTCCGCGCAGGCGTCGGCGCGGGCGGGGTCCGGATCGGGGGTATAGTCGGATGTCTTCGACGGGATGAACAGGGTGTGCAGGACCGCCGCGCCCACAAGCAGGAGCAGCAGGCCCAGGCATCCCGCCAGGATCCAGAGCGCAATCACGGCTGTTTCTCCCCCTTCTCCGCCCCGCCGGCTTTCCGTCCGTCCCGGATGTGGAACCAGTAGGCCAGCGCGATGGCCAGCGCGCCGCTGGGGATGATCATGAAGCTGGTGGAGCCGGTCAGGGAGGGTGCCAGCGTGAACACGAGGGTCATCACGCACAGGGGGATCAGGGCCAGGATCGGCGCCTTGCGGTAATACTTGTACGCCATGGCGCCGAAGAGGGCGGGCACCACCATGTCGAAAGCCGGCTTGAGCCGGGGATCCTGCAGGACCGGCTGCAGGGGGATCATCAGCGCAACGCCGATCGCGAGCACGAGGATCGTGACAAGGGAGGAGGTCGCGATGGAAAGGGTCGCGATCACCTCGTTCTCCGGCGTGCCGGATTTCGCGTCCACCAGCTCCTTGGCGTTGACGGCGCAGGGGATCTTCATGTTGATCAGGTTGCCGGTGATGAAGGCGAGGTAGCTGCCGCCCGCGCCGAGCATGGGTGTGTAGACCAGGAACTCCACCACGCTGGAGACCGTCCACACCAGGCCCACGGCGAGGAAGCCCGTGAGGGTCTTTCCGAGGTCCGGGGCGGACCCCAGCAGGGCCCCGATGGCGAAGGGCGCGCCCACCAGGAGGATCAGCGTGACCACGCTGACGATCCGTCCCAGGAGATGCGTCTTTTTGAGATAGGATTCATACTGCTGCTGCGTATTCATGCGTTCGACCTCCTCTCAGGCAGGGAGCACCGCCGCGACCAGCATGCCGATCAGCATGCTCCCCGCGATGGAAAAGCCGTCCAGCCAGGCCATTTTCTTCTTTTCGGAGAAGTAGGTGAACACGGCCATGGCGAGGGCAGCGGCCAGGGCCACCGCCAGCGGCATCCACGGCCCGCGGAAGGAGAAGACGGCGCTGACGTACTCCGCCCCGCCCTCCGGGCCCGGCTTCCGGGAGATGAAGCTGCCCAGATAGCTGCCCAGGTAGGCGCTCACCATGCCGATGAACATGGCCGCCATCGCCTTGTCGCCGAAGCCGCCGGCCTTTTTGCCGTTCCCCTCCGGTTTCTCCCCGGCGCGCCGGAGACGGTCGGTGTACTTTTTGTTGAACAGGGCCGAGAGGATCATCCCCCACATGATGCACACGCTCATCAGCAGGGCGACCGTCGGGAAAATCTCCAGGGTCATCCCGCCCCCGGCCGTGCCGAAGCGCTCGACCGCGGCGTCCGCGACCTGGGTCTCGTAGTGCAGGGCGCCGATGACCGAGAGGCGCAGCCAGGGCCAGGGGGTGCCGAGCATGCCGCTGAGGGCCACCACGCCGAGGAATATCCCCACGCTGGGCAGGACCGAGAAGGTCGCGCTCGCGGTGACCGCCCGCTTCATCTTTGTCCTGTCCATGCCCAGGGCCAGGCCGGCCCGCCAGGCACGCACCATGAACACGACGCACACCGCGGCGATGAACGCCACGATCCCGCCGCAGATCAGATAGACCCCGCCGCTGTTCAGGCTTTGCAGAACTTCCATCAGAATCATCCTTCCGTTGTCAATCGCTGCCGTAAAGGGCTTATACCCCGGCTATTCTACCACATCAGGGCGGAAATGCAAACCGATCTTCCCGCGCACGGGAAAAGCGCCCCCGGAGGGAGCGCCCGAAATACGGTTCTTTACGTTTATCAGGAAAACTCCGTTGATGAGGGAATGCGCCTGCGGGCGCACCAGAGGGCTTTCCGATCGCCCTCTGGACTCCTTCGGGGCCGTCCCGATCATGACAGGATTGGGGATTGAAAGGTTCTTTTCTCAACGATCCTTTACCCAATATCAAACAAGGAAGACATGTTCCCGAAGGGTCCAGGGGCGATCGGAAAGCCCCTGGCGCGCTCCGCAGAGCGCGAACCCACTCCCATATGGTTATCCCGAGCTTTCCGTGAAAAGCCCGAAAAACACAGCCTTTCCGTCACTTTGTAGCTGTCGAGTAGCCGTGCTGGGTCGCCCAGCGGGCGGCGTAGGAGCCGGAGGGGGCGATGATCAGCAGGTACGGTTTAGGCAGGCCGTCGAAGGCATCGTCGGCGATGTTCGTCACATTGGCGCCGATCCGGATCTCCCAGACATGGGCGTTGCGGAAGGCACCGCTGCCGATCTCCGTGCAGGCGCTGTTCACCGTCACGAAGTTGGCGTCGATCCCCTCGAAGACCCCGGGTTCGATGACGGTGATGTCATTGGGCAGGACCAGGTCGCCGCGCCCCTGCAGGGTGACGGCGATCTTGCTGCCGGTGGCGCTGACCAGGGTGAAGGTGCCGCGGAACTCGCCGCCCAGGACGTCGGTCCAGGTCGTCGCGGTATAGGCCGCCGCGATGACGTTGCGGTAGATCCGGTTCTTTGCGGTCGAATTGCTGTAGTCGTAATAGGTGTCGATACTGGTCAGATTGCGGTGTTTCCCCTCCGCGACCTGGCTCATGAACTGGCTGAGGGAATGGGGAGCATACTCCTGCCAGTTCCCGGAGCGGACATAGTAGTTGCTGTCCAGGGACGTGCAGCTCTTGGTGCCCTCGACGAAGTAAGCCCGCTTGTGCTCCAGGTCCATCAGCGTCCGCGGCAGGCCGCAGTAGAGGTACCCGTCAAAGCCCACGCTGTCGTCATCCCAGGTCAGGTCGTAGAGATACCATTGCCCGTCGATCGCGGCGGCGCTCCATGCGTGACCGGTCGTATTGGGGTTGTATTCGTCCGTGCATCCGCCCACGCGGGTGGAGGGGATCCCCGCCTCCTTCAGCAGCAGGTCAAAGGCGCGGGCATAGCTGTTGCACACGCCGGACTCCAGGAAGAAGAGGGATTCCGCGCTGTAATAGGTAAAGGAATAGTCGTACGCGTTGTGGGCCAGCACCCAGTCGTGCAGGTTGATCACGGTCTCAAAGTCGTCCGCGCCGCGGTTGGCCGCCACGACCTGCTGCACCTTCTGATGGAGCAGGTTGGTGCCGGAGCACGCCGTGACGTAGAACTCAAAGCTGCCCTCGGCCTTCTTGGTGGGCGTCCCCGAGGAGGACCCGCCGGTCCCGGTGCCGGTGCCGGTCCCCGTCCCGGGACCCATGCCGCTCCCGCCGCCGCTTGTCGTCGTGGAGCCCCAGACCTCATACCAGACCACATAGTGGCCGGGCGTCCAGCACAGGTCGTAGACGACTGGCACGTCGGTCACCTTTGAGACGCTCCAGAGGATGTCCGCCGTGTTCGCGTTCGCGTAGGAGTTGTCCAGCACGCCCAGATCCAGGTTCACATAGCCGTTCTGGGGCCGCGTGACGTTGAAGACGATCGGCTCCCCGGCCTCGTAGGTATACTTGCCGGGCGTCACGGTATAGGCGGCGCGCGGCACAAGGGCACCGGGTTCGTATTCGCGCGCTCTCATGCCGCCCGTCGGTCCCTCCGCGAGCGCCGACGCAGCCATGAACACCGCCGCGCAGAGCACGAGCACAGCCCACAGTTTCTTCATTTGACAGTGGCCACCTTTCCGGTTCGTATCGGTACTGATAAGATAGCACGGTGCGGAAAACGTGTCAAGCGCCCGCATTGGATACAGTCTGTGATACCTTGACGAAAGCCCGCCCGCATGATAAACTGATGGGGCTGGACCGGACTTTCGGTCAGTTCAAGATAGATATGACAACGGAGGCTTTTTCAACATGGATCTCCAGCATGAGATTGCTTTAGCATTTCTGGAAGAGGACAAGGTGCAGAGCGCCTACTTCCGCGTCATCCCGCTGGTGACGCGCAGCGGCGACATCCGCGAGGACGCGAAGGCCGCCTGGCCCGAGGACGGCGCCCTGCGGATCATCCCGGACAGGAACGAACAGTACACCTTCAAGGACCGGATGCGCTCCATGGGCTCCTGGTGCGCCGTGGACATCACCTCCTACAGCGCCGACGCCAACAAGATCCGCACCAACAAGAACTACCGCCCCGAGCGCGGGGAGCGCAACCGCTACATCATCTTCTCCGACGGCATCTGCGGCCCGGAACGCGCGCCCTTCCGCGAGCTGCTCGAGGGCAAGCCCGGGGACGCGGAAGCCCTGGCTGCGCAGGCCATCACCCCGGTGTTCTACATTCAGGACGGCGACACGGTCTACGGTCCCGTGGAGCGCGCGGCCGCGGCCGACCCGAAGGTCAGCGGCGCCCTCGAGGCCCAACTGTTCCGCCTGACCCTGCCCGACGGCAAGGAGCACGCCCTGCTCTGCACCGACACCGCCCCGGCGCAGCCGGAGAGCGCGCCGGAAAGCCTGCCCATCGGCGAGACCCTCAACATCCTCGACCAGAGCAAGACCTTTGAGGAGACCGTGGAATCCCTCTCCCAGCCCCTCTCCGGCGACGCCAACCTGATCCACAGCCGGACCTCCGCCCTGCGCGCGTCCATGCAGGAGAGCGCCCCCGCAAAGAAGCTGACCGGCACGCCCCTTGTCCGCACCAACGTCCACACGGCCACGCCCATGGTCAAGGACCGCGTGCAGGAGGTCGTCAACGGTCACTTCCAGGCTGCCCGGAACGCCGAGCCGCCCGCCCCGCCCGTGCCCTTCAACCAAAGCCTGCCCCAGGTCGAGAACCCCGTGGCAAAGGCGGAGGACATCCTCCAGCGCATCTGGACCGACGGCGAGGTGCGCATGCGCCTGGCCCAGTTCCTCCTCTCCCTGGACGGGATGAAGCAGGCCCTCGACGCCAGCCAGGATTCCGGCAATTCCCGCCTGGCCTCGGCCATGCAGAAGCATCTGGAGAACCTGGAGGTCGAACGCCTGCGCCTGCTGATCGAGCTGGATCAGGCGAAGGAGGACATGGTCGCCTTCCGCACCAAAGCCGTCGCCGAGGCCACGGGCAAGGCGCGACGCGAGTTGGAGGCTCTGCGCCATGAGCAGGAGACCCTGCGCCGGTCCATCGCGGAGATGCGCGCCGAGCTCGGCGAAAACCCGCCCCCGCAGGAACCCCTGACCGGCATGCAGCTGCTCGACCGCGAGGAGAAAGCCTTCGCGCGGGCAGCGCTGCCCTTCCACCGGGAGAACGCGGCCGCCTGGCTGGCCCTCGTGACCCGCCCCGGGCGGATCGGCGTGGTCTCCGGCGACGCCGAGGGCTGCCTGCTGATGTGCGAGCATCACGCCCACATCCTCGGCTGGCAGTTCGGCACCGTGCCCGTGCAGGCGGCGGACGGCACACCCAACTGCGAAACGCCCAAGCTCTGCCTGACCTTCAACCCGAACAAGGCCTGCGCCGGCGAGATGCGCATGCTGTGCGTCGCCGCCGACCGGAGCGCCTTCGCGGACGACACCGTGCCCGTGATCCCCGTGGTGAACACCCGCTACCACATCCCGGAGGAATCCTCGGAATTCCGCGTCACGGCGGACTTCCTGCGGCAGATTGCGGAGAGCGCCCCCGTCCCCGCCGCGGAGATCCGTGCGATCCTGCAGCCCGTCTTCGCCGAGGCCGGCATGTCCGACGCCCTGCTGGACGAGGCCGTGGCCTTCACCGGACCCGCCGCCGGGCTGATGGACGGCGGCCTCGTCGCCGCCTGCGACTGGGCCCTGTGCCTGTATCTGGCGCCCCGCCTGACGAAGGAGCGGCAGGCCGCCCTGCAGGCCACCCTCATCGAGTATCCGCGCTGCGCGGCCCTGCTCGCCGCACAGGAATGACCGATGTGTGCCGGAAGGCTTGACAAAACGCCGGTTTCGGCCGACAATAGGGAGGACAGGCATCGCGCCTGCCCTCCCCGTTTCTTCCAAATAATATACTAGCATACAGGAGGCGGTTCAGTTGTCCATCAAGGTATCAAGGGAAGAGTTCGAGAAGCGCAAGGTCCTCCAGGCCGGCCAGCGGGAGATCAGCACGTCATCCTTCAACGCCATCATCGGCGGTCTGCTGGTCTGGGGTCTGCTGCTCAATTATCTGATGGTGCGTTTCCTCACCGATCCCATCCTGCGTCTGGTCGGAAACCTGCATCCCCTCGTGTTCATCCTGCTTTATTTCGGCCTCGTGCTGGTCGGCTCGTTCATGATCCGCAATGAAAGCCCGGTGACCAGCGTCATCGGCTTCCACCTGATCGCCGTTCCGGTGGGTGTGATCGTCTGCGTCGCCCTGAAGGGGTACGGGCAGGCGACCATCCAGCAGGCCGTCGCCATGACAGGCATCATCACGGTCGCCTTCACGCTGCTGGGCATCACCTTCCCGAAGTTCTTCCTCAGCCTCGGCCGGGTGCTGTTCTTTGCCCTGATCGCCAGCATCGTGGTGGAACTGTTCGGTGCGCTGATCCTGCGCACGCACTTCTCCTGGATCAGCTGGGTCGTGGTGGGAATCTTCTCGCTCTACATCGGCTATGACTGGGCTCGCGCCAATACCTGCGCGAAGACCGTCGACAACGCCGTCGACCTCGCGGCCAACCTCTATCTGGACATCATCAACATCTTCCTGCGTCTCCTGGAGATCATCGGCGACATCAAGGACTGATCTTTCTCCGGAAGCACCGCATCGAAAAGGCAGGGATCGGCATCCGTTCCCCGCCTTTTGCATTGTCCCTGATCCTTCATCTTCCGATCAGGAAACCGTTTTGATTATTTCTTCCCCTGCATGAGGCTGACGAGTTCCGGCATGCGGCCGAGGAGGTCGTCGTTGTCGGGGGCCAGGTTCATCAGGTCGGTGACCTGGCGGTGAGCCGCGGCGTCGGACATGGCATCCAGGACCGGGCGCATCACGCGCATGCCCTCCTTCCGGCTGTCCGACAGGAAGAGGCCGCAGCGGCGCGTGCCGCTCTGATGCCAGGACACGGCGGGCTTCAGACCCGCACGGGCCAGGGTCGCGTCGAGGGTGATCACGCAGTTGGCCGCCTCGCGGAACTCATCGATGATCGTATCGTCCTGCTTGTTGCCGGTAGCAATGTTCATGCACCCGATCACGGTGAGGCTGCCGCCCTCGCGCAGGGCGCGCGCTGCGCCGAAGAGCCTGCGGGCGCGGTAGAGGCTGGCGGCGTTGACGGTCCCGGGCGTGGCGCGGCCCTGCTGGGCGGCGACCATCGTGTAGGCCTTGCTCAGCCGCGTGAGGCTGTCCACGAGCAGGACGCTGTGACCGCCGGTCTCTGCGTTGCGCTCGGCACGCTCGAGCACCAGCTCGCTCAGGCGCAGGGGATTCTCCGGGCTCTGGTCGAAGGTGGTGGCCAGGACCTCGCAGCGGACCTGGTCGCGCAGCATCGTGACGTCCTCGGGATTCTCGTCGAGGAGGACGATGGTCACCACGGCCTCCGGGTGCGCCTCGGTGATCGCGTTGGCCAGATCGCGCAGGATCCCGGTCTTGCCGGAATCGGGCGGGCAGAGCAGCAGGGCGCGCTGGCCGAAACCGATCGGGGCCGCCAGGTCGAGGAAGCGCGCGGTACGGCGGGCCGATTCCGCCCGGTCGATCTCAAACCTCCGCGTCGGATAGACGGCCGTCAGGCGGTCGAACTCCAGCCTGCCCGGGGCTTTTTCGGGGGCCCCGCCGTTGACCGAGGTCACGGTGAGCAGGGCCGCGTACTTGTCGCCCTCGCGCAGGGGACGGATCTTGCCCTCCACCAGATCGCCCTCGCGCAGGCCGTAGCGCTTGAGCTGGGAGGGCGCGACATAGATGTCCGAAGCGGAGGCCAGCAGGTTGTTCACGCGCAGGAAGCCGTAGCCCTCGGGGTGCAGTTCAAGCACGCCGCTGCCGTCGCTCAGCTCCTCCGCCACGGTGAGTGAGGCAGCCTGGGCGGGCGACGGGGCGGGCTGGGCCGCCGGGGCATACGGGCGCTGGGCCGCGGGCTGCTCATAGGGGCGGGGCTGCGGCGCGGACGCGCGGTAGGCGGGAGCCGCCGGCTGAGCCGGGGCGGGCGCGCTGAAGGACGGGACGGGAGTGTCCTGCTGGGTGCCGGGCTCCGGCGTGTACCAGATCGGCTGGCGCGGCTCGTCGGACGGCTCCGCTGGCGCGCGGTCCTCCGTCCTCGCCGCCGGACCGAAACGCGGCGAATAGCCGCCGGCTCTCGGGGCGGGCGTCTCCTGGGGCGCGGCGAACGCGGGCGCCGCGGGCTGGGCAGGCCGCTCCGGCTGGGCGGGCCCGAAACCGCGCGCGGGGCCGAAGCCGGATGACGCGCGCTGGTTGGTATAGCGGTTGGACGGGTTGTGCCAGGCCGCACGGAAAGCGGGTTTGGCGGGTTCCGTCGGTTTGGCGGGCTCCGCGGGCTTTTCGGCCTCAACGGGTTCCGGGGTCTTCGCGGGCGCGGCTTCCTCCGCGGGCTCCTCCATCGTCACCTGGCCTTCGGCCGCCGAGGTGAGGCGGGTCACGATATCCGCCTTGTTCATCCCCGCGCTGAGCACGATGCCGTGCTCCTTTGCATATTTACGCAGCTCAATCACGGTCATGCCCGCAAAATCGGCGCCGCTCATGCTGATTCCTCCTGTTTCTGTCGATGAAAAATCCGCCTTGCTGTCGTCATGGGCGAAATACGGGGCTCCGGATAAGTTTTGTAAATAAGAATCAATCGATCGCGTTGCCGTTCCGTATCTCTGTGCCTGGCATCAGTATAGCAGAACAGGCGCCGGAAAGCAAGCCTTTCTTTCGCTTTGCGCCCGCGAAATCGCAAGACATGAGCGGCCGGGGCTCCGAAAATGCTGCGTTCCCGGGCTTTTTCCGCTCCCCCGGGGCGTCGGATGCGAAACCCGCCAAAAAAAGGCTTGCATTGCCGCCGTTTTTGTGCTATGATGACTTTCGCGGCATAGCCGATCATTGCATGCGCAAGAGAGGTGAGAAAAGCAATGAAGGAAAAGATCCATCCCAACTATGGCAAATGCATCGTTCGCTGCGTGTGCGGTGAGACGTTCGAGACCGGTTCCACGAAGAAAGAGATGAAGGTTGATATTTGCTCCAAGTGCCATCCTTTCTACACCGGCAAGCAGAAGCTGGTGGACACCGGCGGTCGCGTCGATCGCTTCAAGAAGCGCTTCGGCATGGAATAAGCCATCACAGGAAGCCTGCGGTATCGCAGGCTTTTTCGTTGTCTTCCGGCGGTTTGCTTTTTGCGCGGGCTTGCGCTATAATAGGAGCCGATTTCGTCCCCTGCGCCGCGCAGGGAGAAGGGAGAGCGCTATGTCCCTCAAAGTCATCGCACTGATCGTCATGACGGCGCTGTACCTGTACCGTCTCTGTCTGGACTGCCTGGAGCGCCGTTCGGTCTCCAACCCGATCCCGGCCGGCGTGGCGGATATCTATGACGCGGAGACCTACAAGAAGTGGCGCGCCTACCACAGCGAGAAGACCTTCCTCGGCATCTGCACGAGCAGCGTGTCCTTCCTGGTCAGCTTCACGCTGATGCTGCTGGACGTGTACGCAGCCTTCGCCCGGCTCTTCCCCGAGCCCTTCTTCTGGCAGATGTTCGCCGTCCTCCTGCTCTCCGCGCTGAGCGACCTGGTCCTGCTCCCCTTCGAGTATCACGACACCATGGTCATCGAGGAGAAGTACGGCTTCAACCGCTCCTCGAAGAAGACCTTCTGGACCGACCAGGTGAAGAACCTCGTCCTGGAACTCTTCCTGATGACGCTGATCGGCAGCGCGCTGATGGGCACCCACCTGTGGCTCGGCGACTGGCTGATCGTCGGCTTCGCGCTGATCATGATGGCCTTCGCGCTGATCATGAGCTTCCTGTACCCGTTCTTCAGCAAGATCTTCAACAAGTTCAAGCCCCTGGAGGACGGCGAGCTGAAGGAGAAGGTGACCGCCCTGCTGGAGAAGCACGGCTACCGCGTGCGCGCCATCCAGGTGATGGACGCCTCCCGCCGCACCAGCAAGTCGAACGCCTACTTCACCGGCTTCGGCAAGATGAAGACCATCGTCCTGTACGACACCCTCGTGGAGGCGATGACGCCGGACGAGATCTGCGCCGTCTTCGCCCATGAGATGGGGCACGGCCTGCACCGGGACACGCTGAAAAACCAGGCGCTGAGCTTCATCCAGATGGCCATCCTCGCGGTGCTGGCCTGGCTGACCCTGCGCAGCGAGGTCTTCACGCCCTTCGGCTTCCCCCTGATCGAGCGCGCGGGCGGCCCCTCCGCGGTCAACTACGGCTTCGCGATCCTGCTGATCATGTCGGTGGAGTTCGCCCTGGTCAACCCGCTGTGGGGACTGGTCAGCAGCTGGTTCTCCCGCCGCGCCGAATACCGGGCCGACGCCCAGGCCGTGGAGGAGGGCTACGGCGATGCCCTCGTCAGCGCGCTGAAGAAGCTCGCCCGCGAAAACTTCAGCAACCTCGCGCCCGACCCCATTGTCGTGAGGCTCACCTACAGCCATCCGACGCTGAGCCAGCGCATCGACGCCATCGAGGCGCGCACCGGCGCCCGGAGGAATCCGGACTGACGCCTTACCGGCGGCCGAGGCGGATGGAGCGCCGCTGGATCGCGGCCGCATACTCCTCGCGCTCCTCGTAGCTGTCCGGCTCAAAGACCGGGACCGGGGCGGGCTTGCCGTTTTCGTCCAAGGCGACGAACACGAGATAGGCCCGGTTCACCGGGTCCCGCGTCCGGTCCAGGCGCTCCACATAGGTGTCGACCCGCACCTCGAGCGAGGTCGTCCCGGCCCAGGTGACCACGGCCTCCTGGATGACCGTGTCGTTGAGGTAGGCCGGGGCCATGAACGAGAGATTGTCCACGCAGGCCGTGGTGACGCTGTGTCTGGCGTAGCGCCTGGCGGCCACGGCCGCGATGATGTCGATCCAGCTCATCAGCTGACCGCCGAAGAGGCGCGGGATCTCCGCCCCGTTGCAGTGCTGCGGAAGCACGATCTGGACGCCGGTGGTGATTTCCTGCATATGCCATCCCTCCGTATACCCTGTTCTGCATCTTTTGCTCAGAATTCGCCCCCGCGGCCGCGCTTCCTGCCGCACCGGTGAATTTTGTCTTTCCCCGGCGGGCGGGATGTGCTATAATACCCCCGTTGTCTGATGGATAGGAGGAGACCCGAAGCTGTGAGAAAGCTGCTGCGCGACCTGACGAAGGACATCTGGAACCTGCCCAACGCGCTGACCATGCTGCGCCTGGTGCTGATCCCGGTGTTTCTGGTCTGCTATCTCACCGGGCACCCGTACTGGGCGCTGGGTGTTTTCTGTGCGGCGAGCATCACCGACTTCTTCGACGGCTTCCTGGCGCGGCGGCTGAACAAAATCACCGCCTTCGGCAAGCTCTTCGACCCCCTGGCCGACAAGCTGATGGTCGTGTGCGCCCTGATGTGCCACGTGATCAGCGGGCGTTTCTGCTGGGTCGCCCTGGCCATCGTTGCGACAAAGGAAATGATCATGATCGTCGGCAGCACCTACATGCTCAGCCAGGACCACGTCGTCTCCGCCAACCTGTACGGCAAGGCGGCCACCGTGCTGTTCATCACCTCGGTGATCCTCGGCTTTTTCCACTTTGATCTGCCCTTCTGGGGGCCGATCCGGCCGGACGAGTGGATCCTGTGGCTCTCCGTGACCGCTGCCCTGCTCGCCCTCACCGTCTATGTGCGCGACTCGCTGAAGGTCCTCCGGGCGGACGGCGCGAACGCAAATCCCGAAAACAAAGAAGGCTGAATATGGTCACTCTCGACAGGATCTATCACGCTTCCACCGTGCTCAAGGGCGTCGCCCGCCGCACGGACCTGATCGAAGCCGCGGCGCTGGAAAACGGCTGCCGCCTTTTTCTGAAAACCGAAAACCTGCAGCTGACCGGCTCGTTCAAGCTGCGCGGCGCCTACTACAAGATCAGCCGCCTCAGCGAGGAGGAGAAGGCCGCCGGCATCCTCGCCTGCTCGGCGGGGAACCATGCCCAGGGCGTCGCGCTGGCGGCCTCCCGGGCCGGGTTGAAGTCCGTCGTCTGCATGCCCGACGGCGCGCCGATCTCCAAGGTGGAAGCCACAAAAGCCTTCGGCGCGGAGGTCGTGCTGGTCAAGGGCGGCTATGACGACGCCTACGCCCACGCCTGCAGCCTGCAGCGGGAGACCGGCATGACGATGATCCACCCCTTCAACGACGAGGACGTCATCGCGGGCCAGGGCACGATCGGCCTGGAGATCATGGATCAGCTGCCCGAGGCCGAGGTCATCCTCGTGCCCGTGGGCGGCGGCGGACTGATCAGCGGCGTGGCCTGCGCCGTGAAGACGCTGAACCCGAACGTCCGCGTCATCGGCGTCCAGGCCGCCGGAGCGCCCTCCATGCGGGAGAGCCTCGGCGCGCATGAGCCCGTCACCCTGCCCAAAGCGAGCACCTTTGCCGACGGCATCGCCGTGCGCCGCCCGGGCGACCTGACCTACGCCATGGTGCGGGAGTACGTCGACGAGATCGTCACCGTGACCGAGGACGAGATCGCCGCCGCGATCCTCGCCCTGCTCGAGAAGCAGAAGATGATCGCCGAGGGCGCGGGCGCGGTGAGCCTTGCCGCCGTCCTTTCCGGCAAGGTCGACGTCGCCGGGAAGAACGTCGTCTGCCTGATCTCCGGCGGCAACATCGACGTGAACATCCTCTCGCGGGTCATCTCCCGCGGTCTGATCACCACCGGACGCCGGGTCACCCTGCAGATCGCCCTCGAGGACAAGCCGGGCCAGCTGGTGGAGGTCTCCTCGATCGTGGCCGCCTGCGGGGCCAACGTCATCAGCGTCGTGCACAACGTCGGCAACGCGGGCACGGCCGTGACCTCCTGCTACCTGACCCTGGGCCTGGAGACCCGCGACGCCGCCCAGATCGCCGAGATCCGCGAGAAGCTGACCGCGGCGGGATTCACCCTCACGGAGTGAAAGGAGACCGACCGATGACGAAGCGCGCACCGTGCATGAAGAAGCGCCCGCCGCTCCGGGCCGTCCTCGTGCTGAGCCTGATCCTGTGCCTCTGCGGCGCATCCGCCTCGGCGGATTTCCTCCGCATCGACGGTCTCTCGATGAGCGACACCCTGGCCGACGGGCAGATCGTCCTCACCACAATGGACACTTACGGCACCGTGTGGTACTGCTTCCCGTGGCAGAGCGCGGAGGAGCAGGAGCAGTGCCGCAGGGAAATCGTCGGCGGTGATCCGGCGCGCTTTGACATCGTGGTCTGCCACTACCCCCGCCGCGGGGCCGTGTCCTTCGTGAAGCGCGTGGTGGGGCTCCCGGGCGACACCGTGGAGCTCAGGGACGGCTTCCTGTACGTCAACGGGGAGAGGTTCGACGAGCCGTATATCAACGACGAATACCGCACCGGCATGGGCGCGGCCTTCGCGCCGACCCGTGTGCCGAAGCGGGGCGATACGGTGACCCTGCGGGACGGTGTCCTCACCGCGGGCGGGGAGGCGTACGGCTTCGGCTTCACCCTCCTGCGGGTGACGGACGGAAGCGGCGAGTGGACGCTCCGGAAAGCTTCCGATCCCGCCGGCAGCGGCATGTGGCTGTGGAAGGACGGGGAGCGCTATCTCCTGAGAGCCGGCGTCTGGTACCGGGAGTTCCCCGCGGAGGGCACCTCGGCCGGCGAGCCCTTGGAGACGGTGACCGAACGCTATCCGGGCGAACCTTCCGGGACCGTCACCCTGATCCGCTGTGCCGGGATCCCCATGCCCGACGGCGACTACACCGTGGCGGAGGACTGCTACTTCCTGCTGGGCGACCGCCGGAACAACGCCAACGACAGCCGCACGATCGGCGCCCTGGAGCGCAGCCGGATCATCAGCCAGGTGATCCTCCCCCAATGACCCGTTCACGCCGCGTGCACGGACCGCATGCGGCGTTTTCTTCGCGGAAAGCGGACGGCGGGGCCGCGCGCCGGGATTCTCCCGCAAACCCCGAATTTCTCCAAAAAACAGTTGCGAAACAATCCTCGATTATGCTATACTGAATTGGCATCTGTAATCAAACAGAACAGGAGGAACAAGTCACATGCAATACACAAAAGAAGTGGAAGACATGGTATGTGTTGCAAAAGGACCGAACCACGGTCCCGCGCCGATCCCTGAGGAAGGCAAGTGGATCCAGGCCAAGGAAATCAAGGACATTTCCGGCTATACCCACGGCATCGGCTGGTGCGCTCCCCAGCAGGGCACCTGCAAGCTGAGCCTCAACGTCAAGAACGGCGTCATCGAGGAAGCCCTCGTCGAGACCATCGGCTGCTCCGGCATGACCCACTCCGCCGCCATGGCCAGTGAGATCCTGCCCGGCAAGACGATCCTCGAAGCGCTGAACACTGACCTGGTGTGCGACGCCATCAACACCGCCATGCGCGAACTGTTCCTGCAGATCGTGTACGGCCGCACCCAGTCCGCTTTCTCCGACGACGGCCTCCGCGTGGGCGCCGGTCTGGAGGACCTGGGCAAGGGCCTGCGCTCCATGGTGGGCACCATGTACGGCACCAAAGCCAAGGGCACCCGCTACCTCGAGATGACCGAGGGCTACGTGGTCAAGATGGCTCTGGACAAGGACGATCAGGTCTGCGGTTACCAGTTCGTCAGCCTGGGCAAGATGATGGACGCCATCAAGAAGGGCGTTCCCGCGCAGGAAGCCTACGACAAGAACCTGGGCACCTATGGACGCTTCAAGGCCGAGGACGGCGCCGTGAAGTGGATCGACCCGCGCAAAGAATAAAAAGGAGGGGCAGCAAATGGCTCTGTTTGAGAATTACGAAGGACGTATGCCGCAGCTGCAGCCCGTCCTGGACAAGTACGGCTTCAAGGATTTTGCGGAAGTCAAGGCTTTCACCAACGGCAAGGGTGTGGACGCCTACACGATCGTCGAGAGCACTCAGCCGATCTGCTTCGAGAACGTGAAGTGGGCCTATGAGCTGGGCGCCGCCATCGCCATGAAGGAAGGCGCGAAGAACGCCGCCGAGGCCGCCAAGTGGATCGGCGTCGGCCTGCAGGCCTTCTGCATCCCCGGCTCCGTCGCGGACCAGCGCCAGGTCGGCATCGGCCACGGCAACCTGGGCGCGATGCTCCTGGACGAGGAGACCGAGTGCTTCGCCTTCCTGGCCGGCCATGAGTCCTTCGCCGCCGCCGAGGGCGCCATCAAGATCGCCCTGAACGCGAACAAGGTCCGCACCAAGCCCCTGCGCGTCATCCTGAACGGCCTGGGCAAGGACGCCGCCATGATCATCAGCCGCATCAACGGCTTCACCTATGTGCAGACCAAGTATGACTACCTCTCCGCCGACGTAAAGGAAGACCACGCCCTGACGATCGTCAGCAAGACCGCCTACTCCGACGGCCCGCGCGCGAAGGTCAACTGCTACGGCGCCGACGACGTCCGCGAGGGCGTGGCCATCATGTGGCATGAGGGTGCCGACGTGTCCATCACCGGCAACTCCACCAACCCCACCCGCTTCCAGCATCCCGTGGCGGGCACCTACAAGAAAGAGCGCTGGGAAGCCGGCAAGAAGTACTTCTCCGTGGCTTCCGGCGGCGGCACCGGCCGCACCCTGCATCCCGACAACATGGCCGCCGGCCCCGCCTCCTACGGCATGACCGACACCATGGGCCGCATGCACTCCGACGCGCAGTTCGCGGGCTCCTCGTCCGTGCCTGCCCACGTGGAGATGATGGGCTTCCTCGGCGCCGGCAACAACCCCATGGTCGGCATGACCGTGGCCGTGGCTGTCGCCGTGCAGCAGGCGATGAACAAGTAATCCGATCGCATCAGACGGCTCCCGGGGGCAACTTCGGGAGCTTTCTTGAGCGCTCAAAGAGGAGATGAGCCCGTTGGATCACGCGGAAGAAGCCCGGCGCCTCTTTCTGGAGGGGTACAACTGCGCCCAGGCCGTGTTCTGCGCCTTCTGCGACGAGACCGGTCTGCCCCGGGAGCAGGCCGCACGGCTGTCCTCGGCCTTCGGGGGCGGGATGGGCCGCCTGCGGGAGATCTGCGGAGCCGTCAGCGGGGCGCTGATGGCGCTGGGGACGCTCCGCGGCTACAGCGACCCGACGGATCCCGCGCAGAAGAAGGCCCTTTACGCCCGGGTGCAGGAATACGCCCGGCGCTTCCGGGAGAAGAACGGCACCATCATCTGCCGGGAACTGCTGAAGGACGTGCCGGTCACCCCCGGCGGCGAGCCGGAGGCCCGGACCCCGGAATTCTACGCGCGCCGCCCCTGTCTGCGCCTGATCGGCGAGGCCGCGGCGCTGCTCGACGAACTGCTGAACGAAACCGACGAGGAGGCTGCCCCATGATCCGACATATCGTACTGTTCAAGATCAGGGATGAATACAAGGACCAGCTCCCGCAGCTGGTGGAGAATTTCCTCGGCATGAAGGGAAGGATCGAGGGCATGCTGGACCTCGAGGCCGGTCAGGATGTCTATCACAGCGACCGCTCCTACGACCTGGCCCTGATCACCACCTTCGACAGCATGGAGTCCTTCAAGGCCTACCAGACCCACCCCGTGCACATGCCCGTCCGCAAGCGGATGCACGAGGTGCGCGAAGCCTCGGTGGCCTGCGACTTCGAGTGCTGAGGCTTCCATGAATCCGACAAAAGAAGCTCATCACGGAAAGCTCGGGAAAGTATATGGGAGGGGTTTCGCGCTCTTCGGAGCGCGCCAGGGGCTTTCCGATCGCCCCTGGACCCTTCGGGATCGACTCTTTCTTGTTTAGCTTTTTGCAAAGCAGTGTTGATAAACGAACCTTACATTGCCAAAGCCTTTCTTAACGGGACGGTCCCGAAGGAGTCCAGAGGATTCGGAGCGCCCGGAAAACTGTCCGGGGGACAGTTTTCAGCGGAGAATGGGCGGCAGCCCCGGACCGATCGGA